>JAUXTN010000152.1 GCA_030684355.1 Pseudomonadota bacterium | reverse complement strand
CCCTCTGGGCGCGCGCTTCGCGCTTGGCTCGCGCGCCGCCGCCTTCGGCGTCGGGGCGCGGAGCCGGGCGGCCCAGCCGCCCGCCCGCCGGTCGCCGGCCGCGCGAGTTTAGCCAGCCCCAGGCTCGACGGGGCGGTGGGGGGGCTGCGCGTGGGCGGGCGACGAGCTGTTTCCGCGCCGGGGCCGATCTCCCGGACGCCGCCGGTTCACTCCTTCTCGTCTCGCTCCTTCTTTTGGGGGCCGCGACCGAGCGCGAGCTGGACGACGATCCCTACCGCCGTGAGCCCGCCGACGACGAGGGGGTCCGCTACGACGCCCGCCACGTCCACCAGCACGACCGCGCCGATGAACGCGGTGAGCGGCACCAGCGCCGCGCGCCACACGAACGGGAAGAGCACCGCGCCCGCCACGGCGGCGAGCGGCCAGATCCACCAGGGCGGGGCCGTCGCGGCGGCGAGGGGCCAGCCGAGCTGCGCGGCGCCGAGGCCCGCGATCACGCCGGCGATCGCGATGGCGAGGCGCTCGACGGCGCGGGCGACGAGCGCGCCCACGAGGCCGCCCACCACCGCGACGCCGACGGTCACCATCGGCGCGAGTCCGAGCAGGTGGGCGATCAGGACGCCGCCGCCGAGGCCGAGGAGGAGCCCGGGGAGCACCACCGCGATCCAGTACAGCCGGCTACCGGCCAGGAGGAGCACGAGCCCCGCGGCGCCCGCCACGATCCTCGGTGCGAGCGGCCCCGCCGCGTAGATCGACGGGAGATCGGGGAGGCCGGGGTGCAAGGGCGCGGGTCCGGGGCGGATCGGATAGGGGCGTGCCGCTGGAGCACGCGATGGAGGACTTCGGGACGCTGCTAACCCTCGTGGGGATGAGCTGCTGTTGCATCTCGGTCTTCCTCATCGCGATCGTCGGCTTCAGCCTGGCGTTCCGTCCCAAGCGCACGCGCGCCTCCGACGTGAAGGGGATGGCGCCGGCCCCGGTGCGCGGCATGGCGACGCAAGCGAGCCTCACGCGCATGGAGGAGGACGTTCCGGCGCCGCGCCGGGCGTCAGGAGAGCCTCGCGACGCACGGCCCGCGGCGCCCACCCGCCCCGTCTCCATCGGCCCCGCCGCCGCCAGCCCGGCGCCCGTGAGCCCCGCTCCCCCCAAGCCGCCGCCGTTCGTGCCGCCGGTCCCGGCCGCGCGCCCCCTCGCGGAGGACGACATGACGGTGCGGGCGCCCGGTGGGTTCCCGCCCCCGGCTACGAGGCAGGTCCCGCCTCCGGTCCCCGGCGCGTCGGTCCCGCCCCCGGTCCCCGGCGCGGGCGGCCCGCCCCCCATCCCCGGTGCCGCCTCGCCTCCGCCGATCCTGCGGTCGTCGATGAGCGTCCCGACCGCCGGCCTGTCGCCCGTAGGGCCTGCCGCCGCCCCGGTGCCCCCCTCCGCGCCCGGCGCCGGCGCGACACGGAGCGGCCCGCCGCCCATCCCGCCCGGCACCCGGCTGCTGCTGCCCTCCCCGACGATCGCGCCGGGGAGCGGTGACGACGAGCCCGCCCCGCCCCCTCCTCGAAAGGTCTGAACCATGGGTCTCTCGAAGTCTCCGCTCCTCGCCGCGCACGGCCTCGCCGGCGCCACCTTCGTCGAGGCCGCTGGCTGGCTCGTGCCCGCCTCCTTCGGCTCGGTAGAGGGCGAGTGCGCCGCCGTGCGGACCGCCGCGGGCCTCTACGACCTCGCGGATCGCGGCGTCGTCTCGCTCGTGGGCCCCGACGCCCGCCGCTTCTGCAACGGCATGTTCACCAACAACGTGCGGGACCTCGCGGTGGGCCGCGGCAACGCGAGCGCCATGGTGGACGAACGGGCGCGGGTCCAGGGGCTCCTCCGCCTCTACCACACCGGCACCGAGGCCTTCCTCGCCGTGCTCGAGGGCGTGACCCCCGAGGCCTTCGAGGCGCGCTACGGCAAGTACATCATCTTCGACGATGTCGAGCTCACCGACGTCTCCGAGCAGTACGGCGTCCTGTCGGTACAGGGCCCCGACGCCGCGGCCACCCTCCGGCGGGCCGGCCTGCCGGTGCCCGAGGGCGAGGGCGCGCTGGTCTCCGTGGAGGCCCTTCACGTCGCGACGAACGCGCGCTCGGTGCCCGGCGGCTACGACATCGTGGCGCCGCGTGACGCGCTCCCCGCGCTCTGGGCCGGGCTCCTCGGCGCGGGTGCGGAGCCGGTCGGGCTCGATGCGCGCGAGGTCCTCCGCATCGAGGCCGGCATCCCGCGGTGGCCGGTGGACATGTCGGAGAAGTCCCTCATCCACGAGCTGCGCCTCGTGCCGACCCACGCGAGCTTCGAGAAGGGCTGCTACATCGGGCAGGAGGTCATCAACCGCATCGACGTGATGGGGCAGGTGACGAAGAAGATCTGGGGGCTGGAGATGGGCCTCGACGCCCTGCCGCCGGCCGGCGCCGAGGTGAAGATCGGCGAGGACATCGTGGGGACCGTCCTCTCCGGCGCGCGGGAGGGCACGCGCGTGCGGGTCCTGGCGCTGCTCCGCAAGGCGGCGTGGGAGCCGGGCAAGGCGGTCGAGGTCCATGCCGCGGGGCGCATCGTGCCCGCCACCGTGTCCGACCTGCCCTTCTCGACCTGAACCGATGCGCGTCCAGCCCGATCCGTCCGAGCGCTTCGCCGGCGAGCTCCGCGCCGCGGAGGACCGCCTCCGGGCCGCGGGCCTCGGGGGGCGGCGCGCGTTCGTCGCGTTGGCTCGGCACCTGGCCGCGCGCCTCGGCCTCGCCCCCGAGCTCTGGCCCGACGGGCCGGACGCCCCGCCCAGCGCGCAGCTGGAGCGGCTCCCGCTCTCGCCCGAGCTCGACCTCTTCGGCCTCGCCTACGAGCGCTTCTTCTCGGACCTCTGGAAGGGCGAGCGGGGGCAGTTCTTCACGCCCCGGCCGCTCGTCGAGCTCGTCGCAGACCTTGCCCAGCTCCGCCCCGGCGATCGCGTGCTCGACCCCACCTGCGGCAGCGGCGGGTTCCTCGTCGCCGCCCTGGCGCGCGGCGCCGACCCCGACGGCATCGAGGTCGATCCCGACCTCGTCGCGCTCGCCCGCCTCAACGTCGCCCTCCACGGCGGCAACCCGCGCGCGGTGGTCGCCGCGGACTTCTTCGCCGCCCCCGACGACGGCGACCGGTGGGACGCCATCCTCGCGAACCCGCCCTTCTCCGTGGAGGTGTCGGATCCCCAGGTGCTGCGCCGCTACGCGCTGGCCGACGGGCGCGCACGCGTCGGGAGCGACATCCTGTTCGTCGAGGCCGCCCTCGCCCGGCTGAAGCCCGGCGGGCGCCTCGTGACCGTGCTGCCCTACACCGTGCTCAGCGGCGCTCCCTTCGCCGGGGCGCGCGCCTGGATCGACGCCGTCGCGGTCCGCGAGGCCGTGGTGTCCCTGCCCGAGGGCATGTTCCGGCCCTTCGGCGGCACCCCGACGCGCGCGTGCGTCGTCGCGTTGCGGAAGCGCCCGGCGGAGGTGCGGCCGATGCTGGCGGCGGTGATCGAGAACCCCGGGTACGACACCCGGCGCCAGACCTTCCGGCGCACGGAGCCCGACGAGCTGGTGGGGCTCCGGATGCACCTCCGCGGCGCCGCCTACGCGCGTGCGAGCCGCGTCCCCGACGCGGGCTGGATCCCCGAGGAGGCCCTCGCGACCACGGCGATCGCGCCGGGCGTGCCGGTCTTCAGCCTGGGCGACCGCGCGGACCTCGTGAAGGGGCGGACGCCGTTCGACCCGGGCGCACCCGTCACGGTGGTGGACTTCGCCGACGTGGACAAGGGCACCGGCGAGGTCGTGGACGCCCGGGTCGAGCCCGCCGGGGCGTGCGACGGCGTGCCTTTCCAGGAGGGAGACCTCCTCTTCGGCCGCATGCGCCCCGAGCTCAACAACGTCGTGCTCGCGACGCGGCCGCGCGCGGGGCTCCCCGAGCAGATGGCGGGCTCCGGCGAGTGGGTGCGGCTGCGGCCCCGCGGTCAGGCCGCGTTCACGCTGCTCGCGCTCCGGTCCCGGTTCGCCCGCGACCAGCTCGTGGTGACCGGCGGACAGACCCGCCCGCGTGCGCGCGTCGAGGACATCGCCGGCCTCGCGCTGCCCGATCCGGGCCCGGCGGCCCGCGCCGCCCTCGATGCGCTGCTCACCGAGACCTACGCGGAGCGCCTGCGCCTGCGGCAGCGCCTCGCCGCGGTCGACACCCTCTACGAGCGCTTCGGCCGCGGCGAGCTCGACGCCGACGCGCTCCTCGCCGCGGTCGCCACGTTGCGGGCCGAGCCGTAGGGCGACGCCGCGGGGACGATCGTTGGCGAGGGCGTCGGGGCGCCGGGGTCCGCCGGGTCGACGCCGCTACACCTTCTCGAGCGCCTCGGAGCGCTGCACCGCGTCGGCCAGCGCCTCCCAGGCCTGGATGACCTGGGTTTGCATCTGGTCCGGGAGGGTGTCGAGGATCCGCTCGGCGGCGGAGGCGCGGATGTCGACGAAGCGCTCGACGAGCTCCTTGCCGCGGCTGGTCAGGATGATCCCCTTGGGCTCTTCCTTGACGAGCCCGTGGCCGGCGAGGGCGCTGATCGCGATGTCGGCGGCCTGATCGCCCACCGCGGACTCGATGGCGGGGCGCCCCGCGTGCTCCCCGGGCACGAGGATCATGAGGGCGGCGAAGTCGCGGACGGTGAGGTCGGCCGCGTACGGCAGCTTCACGAGGTCGGCGGCATAGTCGGGCCACGCGGCCATCAGGCGGGACTCGATCGTGCGAAGACGGGTGCGAAGGTCGTTCTGCATGCGGGGAAGGTGCGTCCGCCTGCCGCCCCGGCGCGGGGGCGCGACGAAACGAGACCAATGGCTCGGCGCGCTACACAGGCGCGACCATCTCGTTGGCCATGCCCTCGAGCACCACGGCGAAGTCGGACACGTCCCACCAGGGCCCGTCGTACCGGAGGCCGTTCACGAAGAAGGTGGGGGTGACGCTCACCCCGCTGCGCTCGCCGTGGCGGTGGTCCTCGCGTACGCGCTCGTGTGCGGCGGGGAAATCGCGCTGGAGGCGCATCGGGTCGAGGCCCAACGCGGCGGCGTATCCGACGAGATCGTCCTCCTCGAGGGCCGATTGGTTCTCGTACAAGCGGTCATGCATCTGCCAGAACTTCCCCTGCAACCCCGCGCCCTCGGCGAACAACGCCGCGGATAGCGCGTTCGGGTGCGCCTGGGTCAGCGGGAAGTTGCGGAACACGTAGCAGAGCTGGGAGCCCAGGATCCGCTCCAGCCGCTGCACCACGAGACGCGCCCGCGCGGAGTGGGGGCACTCGTAGTCGCCGTACTCGACGAGCTCGATGGGCGCGTTGGGGGCACCACGGAGGTGGTCCCGCGCGGACACCGGGGGGGCGAGACGGCTGGTGAGGTCCATGCACGAGTGGGTAGGCGCTTCCTCGCGGGAGCGCGCGGCTTTCCCGCTTGTCGTGAGCGCCGGTACCGCGTGTCATGTCACGCTTCCCGGGGGCGTTGCGGGGCGCGCAGCCCCGCCCCAATCAACCCTCGCGTCGACTACACCAACTGCTCGCCGATCGGCAGCCGTCGCACCCGCTTGCCTGTCGCCGCGAACACCGCGTTGCACACCGCGCCGGGCAGCGGGGGCAACCCAGGCTCGCCGATGCCGCCCGGCGGCTCGGTGGAGGGGACGATGTGCACGTCGACCGAGGGGGCGTCCGCGGGGCCGAGCAGCGGGTAGGTGTGGAAGTTGCGCTCCTGGGCCGCGCCGTCCTTCATCGTGATGCGCTCGTACAGCGCCGTCGAGAGCCCCATCGTGGCGCCGCCCATGACCTGCGCCCGCACGGTGTCGGGGTGCACGACCCGGCCGCAATCCACGGCGGCGACGACACGGTGGACCCGCACGGCGCCGTCGGAGACGGTGACATCCGCCACCTCGGCCACGATGCTGCCGAAGCTCTCGAAGAGGGCGACGCCGCGGGACATCCCCGCGGGGACCACCCCGGCCTTGTCGACCGCGAGGTCGAGGACCGCGCGATGACGGGGGTTGTCCCGTAGGAGCTCGCGGCGGAGCTCGATGGGGTCACGCCCCAACGCATGGGCGCACTCGTCGAGGAAGCACTCCCGGAAGAAGCCGTTGAAGCTGCCGTGCACCGAGCGCCACCAGCCGACGGTGATGGGGAGGTCCACCGCCGCGTACTTCACCTCGATGGAGGGGAAGTGGTACGGCCCCTCCGCGAGGCCCTCCACCGCGACCATCGCGCCCATCTTTCCGTTCGCGATGAAGCCGGGCGCGAACCGCGCGAGGATGTTCTGCGCGGCGAGGGTGACCTCCAGGCGTTGGATCGTGCCGCCCCCGAGCGTGGCCCGGAATTGGCAGCGGGCGGCGGGCCGGAGGGCGCCCCGCGCGAAGGTGGCCTCGCGGGTCCAGATGAGCTTCACCGGCCGGTCGATCGCCATCGCCGCCTGGAGGGCCACGCGCGGCGCGTCGAGCTCGCTGCGGCGCCCGAAGCCGCCGCCGAGGAGGGTGGTGTGCACGAACACCTGGTCCGCCGGGACGCCCGCGAGCCTGGCCGCGAGGGTCCGGAGCATCTGCTGCGCCTGGGTGCCGGTCCACACGTCGACGCGGTCGGCGGTGACCCGCGCCGTGGCGGACAGGGGCTCCATCGTGGCGTGTTCGAGGTACGGGGCGTCGTAGGTGGCCTCCAGCATCGTGCTGTCGGCGGTGGCGACGGCCTTGCCCTCGCGCTGGATCCGGCTGCCTCCCTTGGCGATCGCGGCGACCAGCGCGGCCTCGACGGCGGTGTCATCCAACCCCTTGCCCTCGCCGGGATCCCACTCGATCTTCACGGCGTCCGCGGCCTTCTTCGCCTGCCAGAAATGCTCGGCGAGCACCACGACCTCGCCGGGGAACACGAGCACGTCGAGCACGCCGGGCATGCCACGGGCACCCGTGTCATCCACCTTCCCGACCTTGCCGCCGTAGTGGGGGCAGGGGACCACGGTGCCGTGGACCATGCCCTCGACCTTCACGTCCACGCCGAAGACAGCGGTGCCGTCGACCTTCGGGGGGAGGTCGAGCCGCGGCGGAGAGGTGCCGAGGAGGGTGTAGGCGGCGGGGTCCGGGAGGGAGACCTTCCTGGGCGGCTTGCGACCGGCGGCGCCCGCCGCGAGCGAACCGTAGGTGGCACGCTTGTCGCCATGACACACCTCGCCGGCGACGGTGGTGCACGCCGCGGGGTCGACCCCCCACTGCTCGGCGGCCTCGGCGACCAACATCGCGCGCGCGGCGGCGCCGGCCTCGAGGAGCGGCGTCCAATAGCCGCGGACGGACCACGAGCCGCCCGTGAGCTGGCTCTCCAAGCCGAGGAAGCCGAGCGGGCGCGCGTAGTCGGGGTGGGCGGGCGCGGACTCGGCGCGCACCATGGCCCAGTCGCAGTCGAGGGCCTCCGCGAGGAGCATCGGGAGCGACGTGTACACGCCCTGGCCCATCTCGGCGGCGGGCATGCGCAGGGTGACCACGCCGTTGGGCGCGATGCGGATCCAGGCGTTGAGGTGGGCGGGGGCACCGTCGGGGGTGGCCACGCCGAGGTCGACCGTGGGGTCGACGGGCTCCAACGCGGAGGCGAGCCCGGGGAGCGAGAACGCGACGACGAGCCCGCCGCCGAGCGCGCGGAGGGTGTCACGGCGGCTGATGTTGAGGAGGGGGCCGGTGGGGACGAGGGGGCGGCTCACGGCTCCACCTTCGAGGCGGAGGCCGCCGCGCGGGCCTGTGCGGCCCGGAGGATGGCCTTGCGGATGCGGTCATAGGTGCCGCACCGGCAGAGGTTGGTGACTCCCTCCCGGATGTCCTGCTCGGTGGGGTTCGGGTTGGTCTCCAGGAACGCCACCGTGGCCATGATCTGGCCGGGCTGACAGTAGCCGCACTGGGGCACCTGCTCGGCGATCCACGCGTCCTTCACCGGGTGCGCCGGGAGGCCCTCGATCGTCGTCACCGCCTGGCCTACCGCCGCGGAGGCCGGCAGGACGCAGGTGCGCAACGCGCTCCCGCCGACAATCATCGTGCAGGCGCCGCAGAGGCCCATGCCGCAGGCGAACTTGGTCCCGGTCAGCCCCAGGTGGTCCCGCACGACCCACAGCAGCGGGGTGTCGGGGGCCACGTCGATCGCGTGGGGGGTCCCGTTGACGACGAGCTCGAGCATTCCTGCCTCCGCTTGCGCCCTATCCGGGCCGGCGCGGGAACGGCCACCCGTGCCCGCCGCCCGGACATCGATGCGGACGGGCCCGCGGGAGGAACGCCCCCGGGCCCGCATCCTACCGATGGATCAGCGCGCGAGCTCGGACGCGTAGGCTTCGCTCAGCGCGGGGTCCGCGGCGATCTCGAACATGAGCGCGTCGAGCTCGGCCAGGGACGAACCCTTGCCGGCCAGGGCGGCCTCGGCGTTGGCGGGATCGGCCTTGACGGCTCGGCCAAGCTCGACCGCCCGCGCGACGGAGGCGGGGAGGGCGGGCGCGACGGGTGCCGCCGGGGCGACGGGGGCGACGGCGACGGGCTCGGAGCCACTGCAGGCGAGGAAGAGAACGAGGAGGAGGGACATGGTTACTTCTTCTCCTTGTCATCGGCCTTGGACTTGCTGGCGCCCATGCCGCCGGATTCGGACTTGCTGGCGCCCATGCCTCCGGATTCCGGCTTGTCACGGGCGGGGGCCTTCCCGTGGTCCCCTCGATGTCCGGCGTCCTCGCGGGCGGGCGCGCCACCGCCGTGGTCGGGCTTGTGACCTTCGGAGGCGCCGTGCTCACCGTTGTCACCGTGAGGGGCGTGCGCTTCGCCGGACTTGCCGTGCGCTTCGCCCGACTTGCCCTTGCCTCGGGCGGCGTGCTCGGCCTTGATGGCGGCCGCCAGCTCCTGCCCACGCAGGCCAGATGCGAGCTTCTCCTGCAAGAACGCGCCAAAGTTGTCGATCGGGCCGTGATCCTTGGCTGCCTGGGTGGCATCCTCGACGACGACGGTGGTGTCCGCGGCGCTGACGCCGGCTTGCTTCGCCGACTCGAGCGCGGCGCGGAGGTCGGCTTCGGGGACGCCTTCGTGGCGCAGCGCGCGCGCCGCGAGGGGCAGATCGAGGGCTCGCACCGCGGCAGGCCTGTCGGCAGCGGGCCCACCTTCGCTCGCGGAGGCCCCGTTGGGGGCGGCGGGGGCGGCGGTGGTGGCGGATCCGGGCCCGCCGGGGGCGGGTGCGGCCATGTGGCCCGGGGAGGCAGGAGCCTGCGCGAGGGCAAGGGTGACAGTGAGGAGCAGGAGTGTCATCCCGCTACTGTACCACGCGGACAGGGTCGGGGGATACCCCGCGCCTTGCGGGCGCCTTTCCCCTGGACTTCTCGGGGGTTTGGGCGTGGCACCTACGTCCAGGGCGCCGGGTGGTGTCGACCCGTCAAGATCAAAGTTGGGAGGGCGCCACATCCATTTGTGTCGGCAACGTCCGCGCGCCCGGATCGGCGGCGGGAGGCGCCTCGCGGCGCTCCGCCAGGTCGATCACGGCCTCCGCGACCCGCCCCACGACGCGGTTGCCGACCCGCACCATGCCGTACACGCCGGAGACCCAGGCCTCGTAGGCGACGTGCACGTCGCGCGACGGGGCCGCGAGCGGCGGGATCGCCTGCAATACCGCGAAGGGGCGTGCCGCCAGGGTCAGGTGCACCCGTTCCACGGCGGTGGTGCCGTGCTCCACGACGTCCTCGACCAGGGCGCGCAGCCCACGCACACGCTTTACGTCCATCCGGCCTCCTTCTCTTCTGGGATCGTGTCTTCCGGCGCGCCGCCACACCACATGCGGATGTTCCTGTACACGTCCGGGTGATGGGCGAGCGCCATGTGGCTTAGCCCCGGCAGGAGGCGCACGTTGTCCGCCGCGAGCCCGGGGCCCGCCGTGGCGCTCGACACCGGCACGATCGAATCCCCGAGCAGCGTGGCCAGCCAGGGCTCGGCGTAGAGGGCGCCCGCCACGAGGAAGTGCTCGATCTCTGCCAGGAGCGGCACGGGATGCCGCGCGTCCCGCAACCCGACGTTCAGGCCGCGCCGCTTCCGGTCCGCGTGCCGCAAGTCGGCGTCGCCCAGGTCCTTCACGCCGTGGCTGCGGAGGTCCGCGATCTGGGCCACGAGCCGGGTGGTCGGGTCCGGGACCGCGTGCAGGATCCGCGCGACCACGCGCCCCAACCGCTCCATCGGCGCGCCCAGGTGGGGGGTGCCGACGTAGATGGCGCGCCGCACGTGCGCGAGCCAATCGACCGGAGGAGGGGCGGCTCCAGTTCCTCCCACTCCTAGGGTGACATCGCGGGTGCGTGCCGCGTGACACGCGCTACGCAAGACGAGCCCGCCCATGCTGTACCCGATGGGCACGATCTCCTCGATGGGCACGGGCCACGCGGCCACGACCGCGGCGAGCAGCCGGTCGAGCGCCTCGCCATTGTCCGGGATGGCCAGCCCCGAGTTGTAGCGCACGTACAGCGGGGTGAAACCAAGGTCCCGCGCGAGCAGCGAGCCATAGTCGCGCCCGTCCGGGAACGCCCAGATGTCCTCGGTGCACATCACCCCGTGCACGAGCACGGCGATCCGGCCGGTGGCCGACGGAAGGGCCAGCGCGAGGGCCTCGCGCTCGAGGACCAACGGGGCACCGCCCATGAAGCAGGCCATCTCCGTGGCGAGCCCGTTCTCGGTGCGGTGGAGGTAATCCCCGACCGCCCCGTTGAGGATCGCGACGGCGAGCTCGAGCTTCTGGCCCATGCGAAGTCCGCGGTGGGGGTCCCCCTATCCCGTGCACGGCGAGCGTGCGGCGGGCGCGCCTTCGGTCGGTTAGTCACGCGCGACCATGGCGACTCGCTTGCGTGTCACGTCCCGAGACTACAGCCGCCCGGCGCGCGGCCCGACCGTGCGGGCGTTGCACGCGTCGTGGCATGGCGTGGGGGCATCCAAGTGGCCCGTCCTCGACGCGGAGAGCCTGCTCGACGCCGCCCGGCGCGCCGAGGGCCTCGACGACTTCGGGGATCCCGCCTTCCACGATCCGCTCGCCCGGCTCATCGACGCGACCGAGGCGGAGGCGCGCCTCCATCCCGTGGGGCGCGTGATCACCCGCACGCGCCTCGTCACGATGCTCCGCAACCGGCTGCGGGCCGAAGCCTGGTTCAAGGACCACCCGGAGATCCTGCAGCGCCCGATCGTCGCGCCGATCGTCATCACCGGCCTCCCTCGCACCGGCACCACCTTCCTGCAACGCCTGTTGTCCGCCGATCCGCGCACCCGCTCTATGCTCTCCTGGGAGGGTGCCAACCCCGCCCCGCTGCGCGGCCGCGGCGCGGCGTTGTGGGACACCCGCCGGGTGCGGGCCGGCGCCATCCACAAGGTGATCGCCGGGCTGGCACCCGACTTCCTTGCCTGTCACCCGATCGAGCGCGACGGGGTGGACGAGGAGATCATCCTCCTCGATCACAGCCTCCTCTCCTCGCTCCCCGAGGTGATGATGCACGTGCCGACCTACGCGCGGTGGCAGGAGGCGCAGTCCCAGGCCCCGGCCTACCAGATGCTGCGGCGGCTCCTCCTCCTCCTCGATTGGCAGCGGGCCGGCCAACGTTGGTTGCTCAAGACGCCCCAGCACCTCGAGTGCCTGGACGATCTGTTCGCCGTGTTCCCCGACGCCTGTGTCGTCCACGTGCACCGTGACCCGATGGTGTCCGTCGCGAGCACATGCAGCATGGTCGCGCACGCGCGCGGCTTCGTCAGCGACTCGGTGGACCCCGCGGAGGTCGGCCGGAGCACCCTCGACAAGCTGGATCGGATGATGACACGGATGGCGGAGACCCGCGCACAGCGGGGCGGGGAGCGCTTCGTTGACGTGTACTACGACGATCTCATTGCTTCGCCCGTGGCCGAGGCGCGGCGCGTGCTCGAGGCGACCGGCCTGGAGTGGACCCCCGCGGCGGAAGCTGCGGTGACCGGCGCGAGCCTCGACCGCGAGCGGGACCGGTTCGGGCGCCACGTGTACGCGTTGGAGGACTTCGCGCTCGCCGCCGAAGAGGTTCGGGAGCGGTTCGCCGAGTATCGGGAGCGGTTCGAGCTGGCGGGGTAGGCAGGCCGGCTCGCGCTCGGCCTGGCTATCGTTATTTGGTCGGCGAAGCTCGATGCGGGGCGCTTCCGGTCAGGTGCTCAGCGCCAGAAGGTGCCGATGGCCTTGCCGAACAACGTCCGCCACGCGCCGAGCCCCACGTCCGGGTCGGCGCCGGCGGCCATGCGGATGAATTGCGCCTGGTACCAGGCGACCGCCAGGAGGTCGTCCCCCTTGCGGAAGCCGCTGCTCGGGTTCGAGGCGTCGATCTCGGCGATCGCGCCGTCGAGGAGGTGGCGGCCGAAGCTCGGATCGACGGCGAACGGGCGGGCGAGGCCGACGATGTCGAGGGCGCCGGAGGCGAGCGCGGCGTCCATCCCCGAGCGCGTGCGGAAGCCGCCGGTCACCATCAACGGCACGGCCGTCGCGGCGCGCACCTGCTCGGCGTACTGCATGAAGTAGGCGGTTCTCTGCCGGGTGGTCTCGCGGTCGCCCATCATCGCCGGCTGCTCGTAGTTGCCGCCGGAGAGCTCCAGCAGGTCGACCCCCAGCTCGCCGAGCCACGTGGCGACCCGCACGGCTTCGTCGGCGGTGAACCCGCCGCGTTGGAAGTCGGCGGAGTTGAGCTTGACGCTGACGGGCCACGCGGGCCCGACGCGCGCGCGCACGGCCCGCACCACGTCGAGGAGCAAGCGGGCACGGGCCTCGAGGGAGCCGCCCCAGGCGTCGGTGCGTTGGTTCGTACGCGGTGACAGGAATTGGGAGAGGAGGTAGCCGTGGGCGGCGTGGATCTGCACACCATCGAAGCCCGCGCGGCGGACGCGATCCGCGCCGTCCGCGAAGCGCTCGATCACCTCGTGGATGCCGGCCTCGGTCAGCGCCTCGGGCCGCGCGAACAGGCCCAGCATCGAGAGGCCCACGCTCGACGGCGCCACGGGTCGCGGCGTGAGCGTGCGGGGCGCCTGCCGGCCGGGGTGGTTGAGCTGGGCCCACACCGCGCCGCCGCCTCGCTTGGATGCCGCGGCCCAGCCCTGGAGGCGCTCGAGGTGCGCCTCCGTGTCGCTCACCACGTTCCCGGGCTCCCCGAGGTGACGACTGTCCACCATGAGGTTGCCCGTGAGGAGGAGCCCCGCGCCGGACGCGGACCAGCGCGTGTACAACGCCAGCAGCGCGTCGGAGGCGCCGTGATCCCGATCGCCGAGGTCCTCGCTCATGGCGGCCTTCGCCAGCCGGTTTGGGAGGCGAGCGCCACAGGGGAGGATGAACGGCGAGGCGAGGGTCATCGCTGGATCATGCCAGATGCGCGCATGAACGCCACGAGGTTGCGGACGGTGGTGTCGAGCGGCGGCTCCTCTCCGGGGATCCCCACGGCCGCGCGGGCGCGCCGGTAGTTGTCGTTGGCATACCGCTTGTCCGCCATCGCCAGGATCTTCTTGTGCGAGCGGTTGAAGAAGTCGACCAGCGGGTACAGCGTGTCCTTGGGGGTGCAGCGGCGGTTCATCTCGACGACGAAGGCGGGGATCTCGAGGTACTCGAACTCGAAGCCGTAGAGCTCGGTCATCCGCCGCGTGATGTCCTCGGACGTGTAGTAGTGGTCCGTCGTGATGTTGTAGGTGTCCTCGGAGCGGCCGGGCGCCGCCGCGAGCGCGACGATGTGGTCGGCCACGAGGTCCGCCGGGAGGAGGCTCACCTGGTTGCGGGCGTGGACCGCCACGCCGTGCGCGATCATGAAGGCGAAGAGTCGCAGGAGCACGTCCTCGCGGCTGCCGAAGCCCGCCGCCGTGGGCGCGACGAGGGAGGGCCGGTACACCCGGACGTCGAGCCCCTGGGCGGCGGCCGCGTAGGTCTGCTGCTCGCCGACCCACTTGGATTGGGAGTAGCCGAAGTCGAGGTTGGCCATGGTCGGGTTGCGCTCGGCCTCGTCCACGACGGGGGTGACCATCCAGCCGTACATGAACGTGCTCGACACGAGGTGGAACGTGCCCCGGCGCTGGGCGGCGAGGTGGATGAGCTCGCGTGTCCCCTCGACGTTGGCGCCGCGGAGCGCGTCGTAGCTCATGATGTAGTTCACGAGCGCCCCGTTGTGCACGATGGCGCCGCCCTCGTCCGCGAGGCGCGCCCAGGTGGCCTCGTCGAGGCCCAGGCGAGGCCGCGCGAGGTCACCGCAGATGACCTCGGCCCGCGCGCGGAGATCGGCCTCCAGCGCCGGTATCAGGATGCGGGCGCGTGCCAGCGAGGCGACGACGCGCGCCATGCCGTGGTGCGGAGAGTCCGCGCGCACGAGGAGGCGGACGGGGCCCGCGGTGTGGCGGAGGAGCGCCCGGACCAGGAAGGGGCCGAGAAAGCCGGTCGCACCGGTCAGGAGCGGCGTGGCGAGCGGATCGGAGGGGGTGCTCCGGGCCAACGCCTCAACGGTGTCCGAAGGGAGGGTGATCGCGGTGTCCGCGCGCATCCGGGCGGCCTCGTAGGCGTCGTACTCGCCGCGGATGGCCGTCAACGTGCCGGACAGCGCCGCGATCGTCTCCTCGGGATCCGCCTCGAACCGCGCCACCAGGCCGAAGAGCTCGGCCACGGTGAGCCGCTGGACGAGGCGGGTGTCCACCGCATCCGCGAGGTGGCCGGCGCCGTGCTCGGCCAACATCGCCTTCACGTCCCCGATGAGCTGTACCAGCACGATCGAGTCGACCCCGACGTCGGTGAGGGGGCAGGTCTCGGCGCCGGTGAGCCCGTAGAGCTCGGTGAGGTAGCGGAACCGCGTGCCGACGGGGGCCGGGGCCCGTTCGCCCGGCGTGTGGCGCGCCAACACGGTCATCGCGCCGCTCTCCCACGCCTCGCGCGCCCGGTGGCGGGAGACCTTGCCCGACGTGGTCTTGGGGATCGTCTTCGGGGGGACGAGCACGACGGTGGCGGTGTCCACGTAGTAGCGGGCCCGGAGGGCGCGCGCGATGGGCGCGGGGTCGGGGAGGACGTTGGGGTCGCGCAGCTCGGCCACGACCACGAGGCCCTCGGGCCCGTCGCCATGGTCGTCGACCGGGAACGCGGCGATACAGCCCGTGCGCACCTCGGGGCACACGGACTCCACGAGGGCCTCGATGTCGTGCGGGTAATAGTTGACCCCGCGCACGATGATCATGTCCTTCAGGCGGCCGCAGACGAACACCTCTCCCTCGTGGACGAAGCCGAGGTCCCCGGTGCGGAGGTAGGTTCCGGCGCTCTCTCCCTTGATCCGGGCCGCGAACGCCGCTTCGGACAGCTCGGGGCGCTGCCAGTAGCCGCCCCCTTTGCCGCTCCCGGCGAGCCAGATCTCTCCCAATTGCGCTTCGCCCAGGCCCTCATGGGTCGTGGGGTCGACGATGCGCACCGTCGTCTCCGGGACGGGCCGACCGCAGCTCACGAGCCGCACCTGGTTGTTGTTCTCGGGGAGGGTCTTCTCGATCCGCACGTCGCAGTTCTGCAGGGCCTGCTTGTTGACCGTGAGGATCTGGCGGCCGCCGAAGGACACGGAGAGCGTGAACTCGGCGAGGCCGTAGCCGCCGACGAGCGAGGTGCGGCGCAGGCCGTAGGGGCCGAACCGCTCCAGGAAGCGCTCGACGGTCGCGGCCCGGACGGGCTCCGCCGCCGTGGCCATCCATGACACCCGGGAGAGGTCGACCCCTTCGAGCTCGGAGTCCGGGAGCCTGTCCTGGCGCAGGCAATAGTCGTACGCGAAGTTCGGCCCCGAGGTGTGGGTCCCGCCTTCGCGGGAGAGCATCCGCAACCAGAGCGACGGCTTGCGGAGGAAGTCCGCCGGCGAGAAGCCGTGCGTCGTGCCGCCGACGAGGAAGAGGTACAGGTAGTACCCGATGAAGCCCATGTCGTGGTGCTGGGGGAGCCACGAGACCGCCACGTGGTGGCGATCGAGCGTGGCGTGGCCGTTGCGGATGACATTCTCGTGGCTGACGATGACGCCCTTCGGATCGCTCGTCGAGCCCGAGGTGTATTGGAGGAACAGCGTGGAGATCGGCGTGTCGTCGACCCGCTGCCCACCGAAGCCCCGGGACTCCTCCGTGGCGATCCAGGGGAGGGTTGGCATGAAGGCGGCCAATCTGGGCTGGCTCGCGGCGATGAGCTGGTACCCCTGGCAGATCGTGCGCGTGGAGAGGACGACGCGGGCGCCCGAGTCGCGTGCCACGTACGCGAGCTTCGTAACGCCGGCCTCGAGGTTCATGGGCGTGGGGGCCGCCACCGGCACCGGGATCGCCCCGATGCGCGCGCAGGCGAAGAACGCCACGTTCAGCTCCAACCCGGGGGGGTAGACGAGGAGGGCGCGATCCCCGCGGGCAAGCCCCGCTTCTCGCGTGAGGAAGGCGGCCAGCTCGGCGGTCCGCTCGGCGAAGGAGCCGAAGGTGTAACGCTCGACCTCCTGCCCATCGATGTCCAGGAAGCGCTGGGAGACCGTGTCCGGCTGGGCCGCGCTCCAATGATCGAGGTAGGCGACGAGGGTGTCGAAGCGGGACATGCGGGGACCTGGGCTCGAGGTTCGCGCCCGCGTAACACGAGCCAATCCAAGCGCATGGCTTGCAAGCAGCCGCGCTCGGGCTTAACTTCGGCGCCGAGCCGGCGGTGGTCTATGTTGGAGCTTGCACTACGGAACATGCCCAAGCGTGTGCAGGACGCGCTGGACGCCTGGGGCGAAGGCGCGAAGGTCTTCTCGCTCATCCGGGATCCCAAGGTGCTCCGCTCGCTCTCGCCCTCGGCCATCCGGGGCCTCGTGTTGAAGCGCGGCAAGCAGGGGCCGACGGCGTCGATGCCGGCGCAGCACGCCGCGCTCTTCCAGTGGGGCTACCATCGCGACCAGCCGGAGATGGCCGAGCTCTATCGCAGGGCGAAGGCCAACCAGTGGGACAGCGACGACATGCCCTGGCAGCTCGACGTCGATCTCGAGGATCCGACCACGGCGGTGGTGCCCGTCGACTTCCTTGACTGGGATCTCGCCCGCTCCTGTGGCATCCACCTCGACGAGCGCGAGCGCGGCCGGCTCCTGCGGGACTTCGGCGCGTGGGCGCTGTCCCAGTTCCTCCACGGGGAGCAGGGCGCGCTCTACGCGGCGGCGCAGGTGACCGAGGCCGTCGAGTTCTACGACGGCAAGCTCTACGGCGCGACCCAGGTGATGGACGAGGCGCGGCACGTCGAGACGTTCAGCCGCTACCTCCAGACCAAGGTCGGCAAGCTCTACCCGGTGCAGGACAACCTCTACACCATCATCGATGCGCTCATGACGGATGGCCGGTGGGACATCAAGTTCCTCGGCATGCAAATCATGATCGAGGGCCTGGCGCTCGGCGCCTTCGGCATCATGTACCGGCGCACCAACGAGCCCCTCATCCGGGAGATCCTCAAGAACGTCATCCGGGACGAGGCGCGGCACGTCCACTACGGCGTGGTGGCCCTGCGCGAGCACATCAAGGGGCTCACGGAGCGCGAGCGCAACGAGCGGGAGGACTGGGCGTTCCAGGTCGCGATGTTGATGCGCAACCGCTGGCTCGCCTACGAGATCTACGAGGAGTGGTTCGTCGGCACGATCAGCCGGGACAAGTGGCGCCAGTTCATTCTCAACGCCCCGGGCGCCGCCGAGTTCCGCGCGCTGATGTTCAGCCGCCTCATCCCGAACCTCCGGGAGATCGGGCTCCTCACCCCGCGCATCCAGCCGGCCTACGAGAAGGCCGGCCTCATGCGCTTCTTCGAGGGCCCGGCGGCCAACCGCCTCGGCGAGCGCGAGCTCCTCAGCTAGCCGCGGCGTCCCGCCCCAATCGGAACGCCTCCCGGTAGGGTGCGAACCGCCGCCGGAGATCCGCCTCGGACTGGCCGAAGTCGCCGATCGTATAGGCGTTCTCGCCAAACTTGCGCTGCCCGTTGTCGTGGACGTACGCGGCCATGCACGCGGCCAGCGAGGCGTCCCACTCGAGCCCGAAGTGCCCGTGGATGTGGCGCATCGTCCCGACGGGGTCGGCCACGAGCTGCCGATAGTCGATGTCGAGCACGCGCGCCGCTGGAACCCCCGCGCCGGGGTTGACCGCCGCGTTCGCGAGCGCGACCTGCCAGCGCGTGTTCGCCTCCACGATCGCGGGGGCGTCGAGCGGATCGCACAGGACCGCGTGCATGTTGAGGCAGAGCTTGTGGTAGCTCGGGAGGGTCTCCAGCGGGTCGCGGTGCGTGCGGACCACCATGGCGTTTGGGACCGCCGCGAACAGCTCCGGGAGGTGGGCGACGTGGAAGGGGTCCTTCAGGACGAGCCGCTTCCCGGGGGCGGAGAGGAGCCGGATCCAATCCCGCCATTGTTGGTAAGCGTCGGTCGCCGGTTGGGAGAGGTGCCAATCGAGCCACCCGATCGCGGGCGCCTGCCACAACATCGCGGAACGGAACGAGCTCTTGAGCAGGTAGCTGCACTCGTCCGGAAGCTCCGCGCGGATGAGGTGGATGGCGTCGAGGTCCATCGGGGTGAGCGTGCGGAGCCGCGCCAGCCGGCGCCGGGCGCGGGCGAGGCGGTGATCCGCGCCGGGGCCCGGGATGGGCTCCATGAGCTCCCAGAGCGGCAGGGCGCGGGTGTCTTCGGGCTCGGAGAGCATGCGGTGGAGGAACGTGGTGCCGGAGCGGGGCAGGCCACACACCACGAGTGGGGCGCGCTCCAACGGGGGGAGCGTCGGCCGGGCCTTCTGGAGCAGGAGGCGGTCGACCAGGGTGCGGATGACCACGTCGCGGAGGTGGATGCGGCCGAAGAAGTGGAGGTGGGCATCCGTCTGCAGCGACGCGGTGTAGACCTGGAGGGCCTCGCGCCAGGCGTCATCGGGGCCGAAGTCGGTCAGGCCGGTCCGCCTCGTGGCCGCACGGACGAGGGAGTCGGGATCCAAGCCGCCCACCGAGGGGACGAGGCGCCGGAGGGCGCCCCCGACATGGTTGGCGAGCCGGAGGAGGGGCGGGATGCGGGGCGCGAGCGGGAGCATGGGCGCCGCCCTAACTTGGCGGGCTGCCGCCTCGAGGGCTACGGCGTGCCCGCGAACACGCAAGGCCCAGGCCGGGCGCGAGCGTGACGACGGAGGGGGGCGTTGCGGGGGGCTTGCCCACCGCCCCAAGATCCTCAGTCGTCCGACACGCAAACAATCGGCGGAGGACCTTCGGGTTCCTCGGCCGGCCGCCCCTCCGGACCCCGGCGCGCCCTGGGCAGCCGGGCCTGCTCTTCGGGCGTGAAGACGCGGCTACGGGTAAGGAATCGGCGGCCGGTAGGCGCCTCGAGCGAAAAGCTCGCCCCTCGGCCCGGCACGGCGTCGAGGATGAGCTGGGTATGCGCCCAGAGGACGAACTGCCGACCGCCGATCCAGACCTTGGCACCGTCGATCTCTCCGAGGAGAACGTCGCGCTCGCCGATGCGGAAGTCTCCGATCGGATAGCACATCGGCGCACTGCCGTCGCAGCAGCCTCCCGACTGGTGGAAGAGCACCGGCCCGTGCACCGCCCGCACCTCGGCGAGCAGCGCACGCGCGGCGTCCGTGGCCAGCACCCGGCGCGGCGGAGAGTCCGCCACGACGCCATCGGGGAGGCGGCCGACGTCCATCAGAAGAACCCCACCGGCGACTCGTCGTAGCTCACGAGCAGGTTCTTCACGTTCTGATAGTGGCGGAGCATCATGTGGTGCGTCTCGCGGCCAATTCCGGACTGCTTGTAGCCGCCGAACGCCGCGTGCGCGGGGTACGCGTGGTAACAGTTGGTCCAGACCCGGCCGGCCTGGATGGCCCGCCCGGCGCGATAGGCGGTGTTGCCGTTCCGCGTCCACACGCCGGCGCCGAGGCCGTAGAGCGTGTCGTTGGCGATGGCGATGCCGTCGTCGTAGTCGGTGAACGAGGTCGCGGCGACGACCGGCCCGAAGATCTCCTCCTGGAAGATGCGCATCTTGTTGTGCCCCGCGAACACGGTGGGCGTGACGTAGTAGCCGCCTTCGAGGTCGCCTCCCAACTCGGCGCGCGTGCCACCGGTGAGCACCTCGGCGCCCTCCCGCTTGCCGATGTCGATGTAGGACAGGACCTTCTCGAGCTGGTCGACGCTCGCCTGGGCGCCCATCATCGTCTCGGTGTCGAGGGGATCGCCGAGCTTGATGCGGCGGGTGCGCTCGACCGCGGCCTCCATGAACTCGCCGAAGATGGACTTCTGGACGACCGCGCGGGAGGGGCAGGTACACACCTCGCCCTGGTTGAGCGCGAACATCACGAAGCCCTCGAGCGCCTTCTGGCGGAAGCTGTCGTCCTTGTCCCACACGTCCGCGAAGAAGACGTTGGGCGACTTGCCACCGAGCTCCAACGTGACAGGGATGATGTTCTCGGAGGCGTACTGCATGATGAGGCGGCCGGTGGTGGTCTCCCCGGTGAACGCCACCTTGGCGACGCGGTTGCTCTGCGCGAGGGGCTTGCCGGCCTCGAAGCCGTAGCCGTTCACGACGTTGAGGACGCCGGGCGGGAGCAGGTCGCCGACGAGCTCCATGAGGACGAGGATGCTCGTGGGGGTCTGCTCGGCGGGCTTGAGCACGACACAGTTGCCCGCCGCGAGGGCGGGCGCGAGCTTCCACGTGGCCATGAGGAGCGGGAAGTTCCAGGGGATGATCTGGGCCACCACGCCGAGCGGCTCGTGGAAGTGGTAGGCGACCGTGTCCCGGTCGAGCTCGCCCTGGGTGCCCTCCTGCGCGCGGATGGCGGCGGCGAAGTAGCGGAAGTGGTCGACCACGAGGGGGAGGTCGGCGGCGAGCGTCTCCCGGACGGCCTTGCCGTTGTCCCAGGTCTCGGCGACGGCCATGCGCTCGAGGTTGGCCTCGATGCGGTCGGCGATCTTGTTGAGGATGGTGGCGCGGGTGGTCACGGAGGTCTTCGACCAGGCGGGGAACGCGGCGTGCGCGGCGTCGAGCGCGGCGTCGACGTCCTCGTGGCTGGAGCGCGCGACCTCGCAGAAGGGGAGGCCGGTCACCGGGGTGACGTTCTCGAAGTAGATCCCGCGGGCCGGGGCCCGCCACTCGCCGCCGATGTAGTTGCCGTAGCGCGACTTGAACTGGACGAGCGAGCCTTCGGTGTCGGGGCGTGCGTACTTCATGGGGGCCTCCGCGGGGGTTGCGAAGGAGGGAAGGGGCAAACGACGTGCCACGACCGAGGATGCGCGTGCGGCGTGGATCGTGGCGTTTCGGGGGTAGGGCCGAGTGTCGCGGATTGCGACACTCGGGTGTCGCGGGGTGGAGCGCGCGACACGCGGACGCTACCCTGCGCACTGGAGGCGCCCATGCTCGTCCTCGACCCCGTGCCGCGCCATGTCTGGCAGGGTTTCGTCGAGGGCGCGGAGGTGGCCGCGGGGCCGGCCCGGTCGTGGAGCCGGGTGCGCGCGCTCGGCGCGGATCCCCACGGTGTGCGCGACGCCGTGCACTGCGCCCTCGAGCTCACCGCGCGGCGGGAGCGCCACGGCGCCCTCCGCATCGCCGCCGGCGCCACGCTCGAGGCCGCCACCGACGCCCTGGCTGCCCGCGACGTGTCCGTCCTCCTCTGCGATGCCGACGGCGTCGTGCTCGATGCCTGGGCGGGCGGCGCCTTCGTGACCGAGGCGCGGAGGGTGGGGCTCGTGCCGGGGTCGGACTGGGGCGAGGCGCTGCGGGGGACGAACGCGATCGGCACCGCGCTGGCCGAGGCGCAGGCGGTGACGGTGCGGGGGACGGCGCACTGGGCGCAGGCGAACCATGGCCTCGTCTGCTACGCGAGCCCGCTCCGGGGCGCGGACGGGCGGATCGTGGGCGTGCTCGACGCGACCACGTTCGCGGGGGGCCACGATCCGGCGGTGGCGGCGGCGCTCCTCGCGGCCGCGCGGGGCCTGGAGGCGCGCCTGTTCGCCGGGGATCCGGCCACGCGTGCGCTCGCGGCGCTGGTCGAGCGCATGCAGGAGGTGGCCGTGCTCGTGGATGCCGCCGGGCGGGCGGTCGTCGCGAGCGCGGCAGGGGTACGGGCGTTGGCGGCCCTCGGACGCACCTCGCTCCCCGTCGGCGCCGTGCAGGCGGCGCTGGTCGCGGGCCGGGCAGTGCCGCTCCCCGGCGCCCTCGGTTGGCAGCTTCGCGCCGAGCCACTGGGGCCGGACGGGCTCCTCCACCTCGTCGTCCTCGCGGAGACCCGCCGGGCCCCGCGCTTGCCGGACCCGCCCCGAGCGCCCGGAGTGCGCCGCGACGAGCGCGTTGCCGAGCGCCTCGTCCGCGACGTCCCCCCGACCAGCCGGGCGCCTCGTCGTCGTCTCCCGGATCCGTTCGATGCCGTCGCCGGGAGCGACCCGCGCGTGGCCCGGCTCCGGGATGAGGCGCGGCGGTTCGCGCGGACGGACCTCCCGGTCCTCCTCCTCTCCGAGACCGGCACCGGCAAGGAGGTGCTCGCCCGCGCCCTCCACGCCGGGAGCACCCGCGCGAACGCAGCCTTCGTCGCCGTCAACTGCGGCGCGCTCGCCCCCACGCTGCTGGAGTCCGAGCTCTTCGGGTACGCCCCGGGCGCGTTCACCGGGGCGCTCCGCGGCGGCCGGGACGGGCGGGTGGCCGCGGCGCACGGCGGCACGCTGCTCCTCGACGAGATCGGCGAGATGCCCCCGCCGCTCCAGGCGATGCTCCTGCGCTTCCTGGAGGACGGGAGCTACACCCGCGTGGGCGAGTCCGCCGAGCGCCACGCGGACGTGCGGCTCATCGCCGCGACCTGCCGGGACCTGCCGCGCCTCGTGGAGGAGGGGCGCTTCCGGGCCGACCTCTACTACCGCATTCGTGTCGTGCGGTTGGGGCTGCCACCGCTCCGCGAGCGCACCGACCTCGCCGATCTCGCCCGCGCTCTGCTCGCCGAGCTCGCCGGTCCGCTCGCCTCCCCGACGCTCACGCCCGAGGCGCTCGCCTGCCTGCTCGCCCACCGCTGGCCGGGGAACGTCCGCGAGATCAAGAACGCGCTGCGCTACGCGCTGGTGGCCGCCGACGGCGATGTGATCGGCCCCGAGCACCTCCCCGACGATCTGCGCGCGCCGGTGACCCCGCCCGCGGGCGGTGCGAGCCTCGCGGCCGTGGAGATCGACGCCGTGAAGGCGGCACTGGCGGCGGCGCGAGGCAACGTGGCGGCGGCCGCGCGGAAGCTCGGCGTGGCGCGGAGCACGATCTACCGGATGCTGGAGCGGGCGAGGGGGTAGCGGCGCCGGTTCGCGTGGTGGGACGCCGGTTGGCCCTTCGATGCGCGGGGGGATGCGCGGGGGATGCGCGCGCAATGCGCGCGCATCCCCCGCGCGCCGCCGACGGGGCCTTCCCCGGGCCAAAGGGCTGATGTTCCTGGACCCGGGCGCTGGCACGCGGCGTGCACCGCCCCTCCGCGTCCGGAATGCACCCGGCCCCTCGCCAGGAGAAACCTCATGTCCACGACCTCTTCGTCCCTCCGCGTCCGCAGCGCCGTGAAGGCCGGTGGCTTCCGGATGAACCACGGCCTCCGCGTCCGCACCGCCGTGAAGGCCGGCGGCCTCCAGTTCAACCATGGGCTGCGCGTCCGCTCCGCCGTGAAGGCCGGTGGCTGGGAAATGAACCACGGCCTCCGCGTCCGCACCGCCGTGAAGGCCGGCGGCATCAGTCTCAACCACGGCCTCCGCATCCGCACCGCGGTGAAGGCCGGCGGCATCAACCTCAACCACGGCCTCCGCATCCGCACCGCCGTGAAGGCCGGCGGCCTCCAGTTGAACCACGGCCTCCGCATCCGCACCGCCGTGAAGGCCGGTGGCCTCCGGGTGAACCACGGCCTCCGCGTCCGCACCGCGGTGAAGGCCGGCGGCCTCCAGTTGAACCACGGCCTCCGCATCCGCACCGCCGTGAAGGCCGGCGGCATCAGCCTCAACCACGGCGTCCGCATCGTCCGCGGCCGTTAGACTCGCCCCTCCGGAGTCCCCCATGGACGAGATCGACGAGGCCCGCTGGACTGAAGCCGCCGACCTCCTCGATCGCGCGGGGGAGGCCCTCGCCGAGTGCCGACTGGACGAGGCCCAAGGGCTCGCCGAGTCCGCGCGCGACGCGCTCGCCGCGGTGCTCGGCGTCGACCATCCCGACCACGCCAACGCGCTCGACACCCTGGGCGCGATCGCGGCGGCCCAGGGGAACCCCGAGGCCGCGGTCGTGCAGTTCCGCGCCGCCCTCGCCATCTACGACGCGTGCGCCACCGACGAGGAGGACGCCGCCGTCGTGCGCCCGCTCCGCGCCGAGACGCTCGCCAACCTCGGGGAGCAGCTCATGCGCGCCGGCCACGCCGACGAGGCCGAGCCCCTCGTGCGCGCCGCGCTGACGGAGGCCGCGCGCGCCTACGGCCCCGACGCCCTCGAGGTCTCGCGGTTCCACAACCAGCTCGGCGTCTTCCTCCGCTTCGGCGGGCGCTACGACGAGGCCGAGGCCGCCTACCTCCGCGCCGCCGCGCTCCGTGACGCCAACGGCGAGCCGCAGCCCTCCACCCACTTCCACAACCTCTCCGGCCTCGCGTCCGCCCGCGGCGACTTCGTGCGCGCGGAGGGCTTCGCACGCGCCGCCGTCGCGATCAGCGAGATCCGCCCGCTCGACGGCCTCTCGCTCGGCACCGACCTCTGCGGCCTGGGCGACGCCCTCGCCGGCCAAGCGCGGTTCGCAGACGCCGAGGCCGCCTACCGCCGCGGGCTCTCGCTCTTCGCCGCTTCGGGCCGCGCCGACCACCCGGAGGTCGCCTACGCCCTGCACAACCTCGGGGACTGCCTCGCCGCGCTGGGGCAGACCGTGGATGCCGAGCGGGCCTACCGCGCGTCCATCGAGCGGAAGCAGGCCGCGTTCGGCGCCGATCACCCGGAGATCGCCGCCACGCTCTCGAACCTCGCGGCGCTCTACGCGGAGACCAACCGGATGGACGCGGCGCGCGTCACCTCCCGCCGCGCCGTCGTGATGGCGCAAGCCACCTTGCCCCCCGACGCCCCCATCCGGCAGGGCGTGGAGGCCTTCGCGCGGAGCCTTCGCCGGGCGCCGGCAGGTCGTCGCCCATAGCGGGCGACCCGAGCGTGAAGTCGCGCCGGTAGGCCATCGCGATCGGGGTCAGTACCTCCCGCCGCCGAAGAGCACGTACGCGCTGTCCGCGTCGGGCTGGCCGACCACGAGATCGGGGGCGCCGTCGGCGTCGAGATCGCTGCCCGCCGCGAGCACGTCGCCGAAGCCGCCGCCCGGCCACTCGGGCTCGATGCGGTCCGCGGTGACCTCCAGCTCGTAGACGCCGCCGGCGACCGGCCCGGCCACGAGGAACACCGCGCCGTAGCCGCAGAAGTTCCAGCTCCCGTCCGAGCACCATGCGTCCTCGCGCAGCGCCTCCGGCACGAAGTCCGCGTTGGCGACGGCGAGGTCCTCGTGGCCGTCGCCGTCCCAGTCCCCGAGCGGCGCGGAGTAGCTCACGTCGGGCTCCGTGACCCAGTCGCTGTCCGAGACGAGCGCGGCGTCCCACGCGGTCTCGAGGTCGATGGAGGGCTCCTCTCCGAAGGGCCCGAACAGCACCAGCAGGGCGCTGCCGCTCTGCTCGGAGAACCCCGCGTCGGGGTGGCCGTCGCCGTTGAGGTCGCCCACCGGGTTCACGAGCATGGCGTGGTGGCGGCGCGTGGCGCCGGCGTCCTGGGTCACGGTGACCCCCGCGTCCGCCGGGTGGACGGTGCCCGCGGGGAGGTCGAGCACCAGGAAGGACTCGCGCGCGGGCGCCGACGCGACGCCGAAGTCCACGACGCCGTCCCCGTCAAGATCGCCGAGGGGCTCGAGCACCACGCCGAGGCCGTCCCCGTCGTCGCCGCGCAGGATGGTCCCGGCGCCCTCCGGCGTGGTCTCGATCACGGGCCCGCGCAGGACGTAGACCTCGCCGGCCCCGTCCGCTGCGGCAAAGGCGCCGAGCACCACGTCGTCGAGGCCGTCCCCGTCGAGGTCGCCCGCGCCGATGCCTCGGATCAGCGAGTCCGCGCCGGGTACCACGTACACCTGCGCCGTGGAGACGAGGTCCACGGCGCCGAGCGGCACCGGCCCGCGCAGGAGGTACACGTAGGTCTCGCTCCCGGTGCCCGATCCGATGAGGAGCAGGTCCGTCGCACCGTCCCCGTCGAGGTCCCCGGCGCCCGACACGGTGTCGAGCCCGTCGTGCTGCCCGGCGTAGAGGATGCTGTCCGCGTCGTAGCCGTAGACCTTGTCGGCCGACGCGGTGAGCGGTCCGCGGAACACCCCGGCCGCTGCGCCGAGCGTGCCGCTGCCGTCGTCGTAGCCGGGGGAGACCACCACGAGGTCGGCGAAGCCGTCGCCGTCGAGATCGCCGGGCAGGCCCACGTCCGTCCCGAACCCCAACGGAGTCCCGCTGTGCTCCCCGTTGGCCACGGCCCCCCAGAACGCGACCTCCCCGAACGCGCCGCCGCCGCCGAGCCCGTCGCAGTCGTCGTCCCGGCCGCTCGTCGCGCGTTCGGGGGCGCCCGCGTAGACCTCGGCGCGGGTGTCGTCGCAGTCGTCGTCGAGGGGGCTGGCGCCCAGCACGTCGTCGCAGGTGGTGACGCGCGTCGGGTCGCCGTGGCCGTCGCCGTCGGCGTCCACGTACCAGAGGAGCCCGGTGTCGCAGCTCGTGGCGGTGTCATCGGGTGCCGTGTCCGGTGCCGTGTCATCGGCCGCGGTGTCACCCCCCGCGGTGTCCTCCTCGGCGGGCCCGGCCGTCCGCCGCGCAGTGTCCCGGTCGGTCTCGACGCAGGCGAGCGAGAAGACGAGGACGAACAGGGGCGCTCCGGGCTGCCGCAGCATGCCCCGAAGCGCGTCGGTTCCGCAACGCGCGGCGCCGGCGACGCCGCTCCGACCCCGGCGGGCCGTCCACCCCGCAAACGACATCCCGGGACCTCCCCCGGCCTGCGCCGACCCAAAGACAGGGTCGTGGAGGGAGCACATGACCGTGGGGCAACCCTATCGGCGCTTGTCGAGGACCGACGCGGCGTTGGTCTTCATGGACCACCAGTCGGGGCTCTTCAACCTCGTCCGCGACTACAGCCCGGACGAGTTCCGGAACAACGTCCTCGCCCTGGCGGACCTCGGCAAGCTCTACGACCTGCCCACGGTCCTCACCACCAGCTTCGAGGAGGGGCCCAACGGCCCGATGATGCCCGAGCTCCGGGCCGTGTTCCCCAACGCCCCCTACATCCCGCGTCCCGGCCAGATCAACGCCTGGGACAACGACGACTTCGTGAAGGCGGTGCGGGCCACCGGCCGCAAGCAGCTCCTCCTCGCCGGCATCGTGACCGACGTGTGCGTGGCGTTCCCGGCTCTCTCCGCGATCGAGGCCGGCTTCCAGGTCTTCGTGGTCACCGACGCGTCCGGTACCTTCAACGAGATGACACGCCAGGCCGCGTGGGCGCGCATGGCCGCCGCGGGCGTGGAGCTCGTGAATTGGTTCGCCGTGGCGTGCGAGCTCCAGCGCGACTGGCGCGACAAGGGGGAGGGGCTCTCCATGTTGTTGGCCAATCATCTCCCCGAGTACGGCAACTTGATCCACAGCCACAAGGCGCGGGTCGGGGCGAAGAAGCTCGAACCGGCGTGATCCGGGAGGGCAGGGGGGCGGTCGGCGACGTGCCCCCGCTCCTCACCCCCGAACCTCGACGGTCCCGCCCCCGGGGTCCCACGACCGCTCCAGGACCCGGACGTCCTGCCCCACGAGCACCACCGTGCTCGCCCGCGTGCCATAGGCGCCCAGGTCGATGAAGCGCGACCCGAGCCCGCGCTCCCAATCGAGCCCCACGCCCGTGTCGGGGAGCTCGGCGTCGGGGGGCACGGCGCGGTCCGCGAGGAGGGCGAAGAGGGCGTCGACGTCGGGCTCGTCGGCGGTGAGCGCCGCGTCGAGCGCGGCCAGCCCGCCCCGCACCTTGGGCCACGGCACGGCGCGCGGGCCGTTGGAGACGCCGTGGAGGCCCGGCGGGAGCCGGGTGGGGCCCTCGCCGCGGCTGCTCACGTGCCAGAGCCCCTCGGTGTCCGCCGCGAGCACGTGGAAGCCGCCGTACTCCGCGGCGCTCTCCCCGACGGCGTGCACGCCCGCGCGGACGCTCGGCGCGCGCAGCACGCGCAGCGGGAGCTCTCCGCGGGACCGTGCGCCCCGGTCGGCCAGGGGCTCGCGGTAGTTCGTCGTGGCCGCGAACGCGCCGTCCGGTCGCACCGCCATCCACGTGCCGCCGGCGAGCCGGTCACGCCCCGCCCAGAGCCCGTCCGCCCAGGTGTGGAGCGGGTCGGTCGGGCGCTCCTTCCACTCGTCGCGGTTGGCGACGACGACGAGCGGGTAGCGGGGGTGGTGGCGCCAGGCCACGAGCACGAGGCACATGCGTCGAACGTATCCGGAGATGTGTCGGAGGGCGCGGCGTCGACGGGGGGCCCTTCGGCGCTACCGCCCGAGCTCGTGGCCGAGGCGCGCCGGCGCGAGGCACGCGACGAACCAGACCGTCGGGTTCGTCCCCTCGGAGGTGAGCCAGACGCCGCCGGAGACGGGGTCGTAGGCGGCGGCCTCGCCCTGGGGCTCGTCGGGCGCCGGGAGCGAGACCGGATCGCCCGGGACGCCGTCGGTCAGCGGGTACTCCAGCAGGGAGTCGTAGGTGCGCACGAGCAGGCGGGTGCCATCCGGGGAGATGTCGGCGCTCGTGGCCTCGGCGGCGTGCTCGTTGGCGGGATCGCCCGTCGGGATCCGCGCCACGTGGGCCAGCGTCACCGTCGCGGACGCATCGAGCGTCGGGAAGCGATACACGTCGGCGGTCGCGTCGACCCGCTTCGTCACGAGGATCGGGAGGCCGTCGGGGCCCACCGCGAGCCCCTCCACGTTGCCGCGCCCGTCGGGGTACTCGAAGCGGTACGTGGTCGGGGTCACGGCGGCGTCCAGGGTGCCGGCGAAGGTGGGCTCGGGGACGGTGTGGAGGGCCACGTCGTCGCGGGAGAGGCCGTTGTCGCCGACGTCGCCCACCCACACGCAGTCGCCTGCGGCGCCGGGGCAGGGCGCCACCGCGAGATCCTCCCAGTCGCTGTTGTCGACGCCGAGGAGCGTGAGGGTGCCGAGCGTGTCACCGGTGGCGCCGTCGATGGCGTAGAGGATCGGCTCGCCGCCCGAGTCCTGGTGGCCCCAGAGCACGCCGGGGTTGGCGCGCGAGGGGACGAGGTCGGAGAGCTCCGTGAGGGCGCCGTCGGTCACCTCCGCGACGGCGAGGGGCTCGTCCCAGGCGTCGCAGGAACCGACGCCGACGGGGGCCTCACCCGGGTCGCCGGTCTCCCCGCCGGTCTCGCCGGTCTCCCCGTCCGATGCACCGGTGTCCTCGCCGGGCGCGGCGCCGCCAGGCGCTTCGGGGCCGTCACCGGGCGCGACGTCTCCGGGGGTCGGCTCGGTCCCGTCGGGGTCGGCGGTCGAAGCCGGGTCCTCCTTCCCCGCGGGCGCCTGGCACGCGGCGAGCGACAGCGCGAAGAGGGCGAAGGACGGCAGGCAGGCGGGTAGGCGCAGGGTCAGGATGCACACGGGATGGGCCTCGTAGGGGGAGCCCGCTCTGGACGCCCCGCCGCCCGGCGCTATTCCGCGTGCACGCGCCCGGTCCGGCCGGTGGGGGGCCGCTCCCGCGATACATCGACCGATACATCGACCGATACATCACCGATACATCGCCCCACCCACGCCCTCACCGCCAGGGCGCCCAGTCCTCCGGCATCCACATCCGCGACGCGTAGAAGTAGCCGGGATCGATGCGGGAGCCGCTCGACCCGAAGAACTCCTCGTTGTAGTCGACCCCGTCGGTCGAGCCCTGCGTCGACCAGTAGCGGACGCCGATGATGGCGTCGTCCTCGGGGTCCCGCTCCCAGCCCACGAAGATCGCGTTGTGGCCGCTGCCGGAGTGGCGCCAGAACTGGATGAAGTCACCGGGCTCGACCATCTCGAGGTCGGTGACCCGCTCGCCGAGGCCGTAGTTGTCGAGCGCGACCCCGGGGCCGTCCCCCCAGAGGTCCCGCACGAACCAGTCCACGCGCAGATCGTCGAGGTCCGCGACGCTGACCCCGTTGAGCCACCCGTCCCCGCCGGTCTCGGCGTCGACCTCGAGGAAGCTTAGCATCATGACCTCGAACGTGAGCCCGACGCAGTAGGAGCGGTGCTCGGGGTCCCCCTCGGCCACGACCTCGCCGAGGTACTCGATGTCCTGGGTGGTGCCGTACCAGTCGCCGTCGGCGGGCCAGTAGTACCCGTAGCTGCCGTCGGTCGGGTAGGTCGCGAGCCGCGCCGTGACGCGGTCGTTCATGCTCGAGGCGTCGGGCGACGTGCCGTCGATCGGGGTGAAGTCGATCTCGTCCTCGCCCACGAAGGCGCCGGCGAGGTCGTACCCGCGGGCCACGGCATGCTGCTCGTCGCCAGTGGCCGCGAGCGGCACGGAGTAGAGGCGGTCGGGCTCGGTGGTGCCGACGAGCACGCCGTCGACCGTCAGCTCGATGGTCTCGACGTTGTCGGAGGCCTCGAAGGTGAAGCCCACGGGCGTGGCGCGGGTCGTGCCATCGGTCGGGCTGGTGATCGTCACCCAGCTCTCCTCCGGGGCCGCGACGCGCACGACGAGGTCGTGGAACGACAGGATCCCGCCCCGGGCGCCCTCGGCGTAGAGCTCGAGCGAGTGGCGGCCGGGGGCGAGCGTCACGATCAGCTCGCCCGCGCCGTCCGTGACCGTCGTCGATGTGACGACCATGTTGGAGCCGCTGCGGAGGTAGACCGAGCGCACGTCCTCCCCGGCCTCGAACGTGAGCACGAAGGGTGACGTGACGGTCTCCCCGTTCGTCGGCGTGAGGACCCGCACCGACTCGGAGGACTGGAAGTCCTCGCTCGGGGCGCGTCCCTTCGCGGGGTCGTCGGCGCAGGCGAGGAGCAGCGAGAGCAAGAGGGTCATGTTCGAGGATGTATCACCACGGGTGGCCGTGGGGGCGAGGCCCGGGGGCGCGGCATGGTAGCGTCCGGCCCCCCGTGTGGAGGCCCCCTTGACCCGCATCCCCGCCTCGATCGCCCTCCTCGCCCACCTCGGAGCCTGCGTCCAGGCGCCCGATGCCGGCACGAAGCCGGTCGACACCGGGGAGGAGGCCGTGGACATCGACACCACCGGCGACCTCGACTGCGACGAGGCGGATCCCGACGTGGACCCGGGCGCCACCGAGATCTGCAACGGCATCGACGACAACTGCGACGGCGAGATCGACGAGGGCGTCGAGGGCACGTACTACCAGGACTTCGACGGCGACGGCTTCGGGGACGAGACCGCGTCCGCGATCGCGTGCGATGCCCCCGAGGGCTACGTCCAGAACCCCGAGGACTGCGACGATGCCGTCGGGACCACGTTCCCGGGCGCGGTCGAGGTCTGCAACGGCGTCGATGACAACTGCGATGGCGTGGTGGACGAGGGCGGGACCTCGACCTGGTACCCCGACGCCGACGGCGACGGCTACGGCGAGGGCTCGCTCACCGAGAACGCCTGCGGGCAACCGGAGGGATACGCGGACGACACCGACGATTGCGACGACACGGACGCGACCGTGAACCCCGGCGCCGCCGAGATCTGGTACGACGGGATCGACGCAAACTGCGACGGTGCCTCCGACTACGACGCCGACGCCGACGGCGACGACAGCCTCGACCATGGCGGCACCGATTGCGACGACGCGGACCCCGCCCGCTACGGCGGCGTGGACTGCCGGCCCGTGTCGAGCTGCACCCACCCCGATCCCACGACGTTGGCCGCGTACGATCCGAACGGGGTGGTCGACCTCACCTTCGACGCGTCCTGCGTCGCGTGGGTCGCGACCATCATCTCGGGCGCCGACTACGTCTACAGCATCGACTCCGCGGGTGCGACCACGATCCTCACCGGCGAGAGCGACCACGACATCGGCTCCCTCGCGCTCGACCCGGTCGGCGGCGCCGTTGTCGTCTCGTACGCCGGGGTCGGGGCCCTCGGTGTCCAGGCCGGGGCGCTGCTCCCCGTGGTCGCCACCGGCGGCTACGCCAGCGGCGGCAACTGGACGAACGGGTACATGAACGTGAGCGCCAGCTCCATCGCGATGGACACCGCCGGGTGCATCTGGATCCCGAATTGGGACGTCACGGGGAGCATCGACTGCCTGACGACGGCCGGTGTCGCCACGTCGCTTGCCACGTTTGGTTCGTACGTGGAGTCCGTGGCGCTCGACGAGCACGAGCTCGTCTACGTCTCCGAGGGCGCGACCCTCTGGGAGGTCGACCGCGCGACGGGCGCGACCACGGCCGTCTACACGTTTCCGCACATCGTGCTGGACATGGTCTTCGACTACCAGGGCGACCTCTACGTGGAGACCACCGGCGGAGAGGTGCGCGTGCTCCTCGACGGGGCCGCGAGCGACAGCCTGTACGCGACGGTGACGGGGGAGGGGAAGCTCGCCATCGCGCCCGACGGCTACCTCGTGCGCGTGGAGAGCAACCCCGTGGCGGCGTCCAGCTACTCGGAGTGGGCGCTCGGGGGGTGAGCGGTCGCGTAGCGCTGCACGGTGGAGCGGCGCGTGGCGCTCGGCCCCGCTACCGCGCCTCCACCACCAGGTCCGGCGCCGTCGCGAGGTCCCACACCACGGCCCGCGCCGACCGCACGACCGGCTCGCCCAGCCGCCGCCCCACGACCGCCGCGCATCCGCTCTTCGCGTACGGCGGGTGCACGACGACGTAGGTGACGCCGAGATCCACGAGCACCTGGAGGTCCTCCCTCGGCGTGCGCACCGCGGGCAGGAGCGGCGCGAGCCCCGCGCACGAGCGCTGCCAGCCGGCCACGGTGGCGTTGCGGTAGAGCAGGGCGTCGCGCCCCTCGTAGTGCTCCGCGATCGGCCGCCCGTGGAAGATCTGCCACTGGTCGTACACCCGGCGGCTCGCGATGTCGTCGAGGCCCTCGCCCTCGTCGAAGGGGAGCTGGAGGAGGCCGCCTTCGCGGGGGAGGTCGAGCAGGGCGGCCGGCGGATCGGGCGCGTAGGTGGCGCGCGGCCACGGGGTCGGGGCCAGGGCGATGGCATCGACGAGGACGAGCCCAGCGAGCACGACGCCCCACCGGACGGGGCTCCGCACGTGCTCCAACAGGGCGGCGGTGCCGACGGCGGCGGCGGCCCCGGCGAACACGGTGGCGGGCCCGGCCGCGCGGTACCAGTGGGAGATCCCGCGCGCGGCCTCGAAGCTCCCGACGAGCCACCCCGCAGGCAGCGGCCCCATGCCGGGCACCGGGACCCCCCCGACGCGGAGCCAGTGGCCGAGCGCGAGGATCCAGAGCGGCGCCGCGATGGCCCAGAGCGCCCACCCGGCCCGGCGGCGCAGCGCGAGCACGGCGAGGGCCACGACCACCACGCCCACGTACACGGTGCGGGCGGTCGGGATCTCGTCCAGGCGCGGCAGCAGGAGGTTCACCAGGTCGGTGCCGAAGCGCGGATTGCCGTCCCAGTCGGTGTAGGTCTGCGGGCGGGTGAGCCCCGAGAGGCGCGGCGCCCAGATGGAGGCCTTCGCGCGGGTCTCCAGCAGCCGCGGGAGGATCGGCAGGACCGCGACGAGCCCCTGCGCGAGGATCACGCCCACCGTCGCGAGGCGCGGGCGTCGGGCGAGGATCCAGAGGCCCAGGCCCAGCTCGGCGACGAGCGCGAAGGCGGCGTGGTACCAGCCCGACAGGAGGAACGCGGCGAGCGTGGCGGCGGCGCCCCCGGCGTCGCGAAGCGAGCCCGTTCGCGAGTAGCGGAGGAGGCACGCCGCGTGCAGCGCCAGCCAGCCCACGGGCCACGCCTCGCTCATGCCGAACTCGATCATCCCGCCGAGAAACGGCGAGAACGCCGTGGCCACCATCCCCACGATCGCGGCCGCGCGCGACCCCGTGAGCTCCCGCGCGAGCACCCACCCGCCCAGGGCGGCGAGCGCGAGGTTGCCGAACACCGCGAGGTTGTAGGCGAACACGGGCCCCAACGCCGCGCCGGGCATCCACCAGAGGAGGTTGACGGGGTCCATCAGCGGCAGGTCGAAGCCGTCGGGGAGGTTGCGCAGCGGGGCGCCCGCGCGGCCGCCGAACCAGCTCATCCAGAGGTGGTTGTCCACCTCGCTGAAGGGGTGGCCGAAGAGCCGCGTCGCCATCGTCGGCAGCGCGGGCCACGTGTAGAGCGTCAGCGCGAGGGCGCCGAGGGCCAGGGCCGTGCGCCGCTCGCCGGTCGGGGCGGCCCCGGGCTCGACGGGGCCGGGGTTCACTAGATGCCGACCGCGCGGAGCGCGCTCCACACCTTGCGGGCAACGCCGCGCGCGAGGCGGTCGCTCGCGAGCAGGTCCTGGCGCACCTCGATCTCCAGGTAGGGCACGTCGTGCCGCGTGCCGTGCCGGTTCGCGCTGTAGATGAGCCCGGCCTTGCCCGAGTAGGGCTCGTTGGCCTCGGCGCGCACACCCTCGGCCCGGAGCGCGCGGAGGAGCTGGTCCGCGAGGTCGTCGTGTTGGTCGAACAGGACGCCGGCCTCCATGGCGCGGGCGTTGTTCCGGAACACGGGCGTGAAGCTGTGCACCGAGCACAAGAACCGCGGCTTGCGCGACGCGATCGTGCGGTCGAGGCGCTCGTGGAACGGGGCGTGGAACCGGCGCACGCGATCCGCGTGGTCGGCCGCCTTGTTGAAGGTCGGGGCGCCGTCGTCGCAGTTCAGGAGGACCGCGGAGGGGTCCTCGGGGGCCCGGTTCGGGTCGATGAGCAGGCGCGAGAAGCGCGAGAGGGCCGCCGTTCCGCGCGCGAGCCGGGCGAGCTCGATGGTGAGCGGCCGGGCGCCGAGATCGTAGCCCCAGTGGGTCGCGAGCAGGGCGCGGTCCGCCGGGCGCAGGCGCCACGGACGAGGCACGCGGTTCGAGGCGTGCTCGCAGGTGAAGAGCAGCGCACCGGGCGGGGGGGAGCCGAGGATCTCGGTAGCGTCGTCGCGCACGGCGCAGAGCTAACCGCTCGGAGCCCGTCGCGGTCCTCGCGGCGCGGAATCGCCGCCAAGGCCGCCTGCCCCGACTCCGCGGGCCCGAACAACCGCGGATCCCCGGCTCCGCGGTGCTACCCTGGCGGGCCATGTCCCTGATCCTCCTCCTCCTCGCGGCGTGCACGGGCCGCGGCGCTCCGGATCCCGACGCGAAGCTCCGGGGCGGCGATCTCGACGGCGCCGCCGCCGCCTGGCAGGCCGCCCACGGCGAGCCGCTCGACCTCGACCACCCCGCCGCCCAGGCCCTCGCCCTGCGCGCGCCCCGCGACCCTTCGATCACGACGGCGTCGCTCGCGGACACCGTGGCCGTCGCCCGCTTCCTGGAGCAGGCGCCGATCGTGCGGACCCAGTCCCTCGACCTCTCCTTCGCCCGCATGGCCGACCTCGGCGCCGCGTTGGACGCCCTCGCCGTGCCCCCGGCGCTGTTCGCCATCGGCCGCTCCGAGAGCCTCGGCGACCGCGACCCCTACCTCCCCGGCGCGGCGCTCCCGTGGAAGGGGGGCCGGATCGTCGGCTGGGCGCGGCTGCCCGGGGAGCCCGCCACGGCCGGTACCCCCGGCCCCCTCGAAGCCTTCGGCGCCACCCTCGACGCGAACGCCCCCGCGAAGCTCGTCACCATCGGCGTGTCCGACGCGTCGGGGGACGTGTACCTCAACGTCGAGCGGCGGGAGGACGCGTGGTGGGTAGTCGCGGCCTCGAACGCGGACGCCGGGGCGAGGCTCGTGCTGGCCGCCGAGTCGGTGCGGGACTACGGGGGCGCCACCTTGCGCACGCGCGAAGGGGAAGGATTCGTCCGTCGATGATCCCACGCCCAGTCTCCGTGCGTGTCGCGCACTACGCCCTCCTGTCCGGCCTCGCGGCGCTCGTGCCGCTGCCGATCCTGGACGATTGGCTCCGGCGCCGGGGGCACCGGGCGATGTACGCCACGCTCGCGGAGGAGGCCGGCACGCCGCTCGGGCCCGAGACCCTCGACGCGCTCACCGAGGACCGCTCGAGCCTGCTGTACGGCTGCCTCGGCATCGTCGTGTTCTGGCCGTTGAAGAAGCTCTTCCGCACGGTCCTCTACTTCCTCACCGTCAAGGACGTGCTCGACGGCGCCGCCGAGGCCACCCTCCGCGCCGCGATGCTCCGCGAGGCCCTCCCCCGCCTCCCGGACGACGCCCGGGCCGTGCGCGACGTGATGGACGCCACCCTCGACCGCGCCCAGTACTCGCCGGTCAGCCGCTGGTTCTTCCGCGGCCACCGCCCGGACGCCGAGTGGGTCGCCGGGGTCGACCGGGTCGACCGCAGCGTCGCCTGGCTCTACAAGAAGGCGGGCGGCGGCGTGATCCTCGCCGAGTTCATCCGCCGTCTCGCCGCCTACTCGCCCCCCTCGGAGCGGATCAAATGACGCTGCTGTTGCTCCTGGCCTGCGCCGGCGCCGACGACACCGCGGAGCCCCTGAAGCCGGACCCCGGCGCGCTCGGCGCGGGCCCGCTCAACCCGTTCCCCAGCGTCGAGCTCGTCGGGACCGACGGCCACCTCGCGATCCCCGCGGGGCTCCTGCCCCAGGTCCCCGACGGCACCGCGATGGACGTGCGGCGCCTCAATTGGCGCGAGGGCTTCTCGCGCGTCCAGACCTCCGTGGCGATGCTCCCCGCCGCGGTCGACCCCGAGTCGCTCCCCGGCCCCGGTGCCATCGGCATCGGCGGTAGCGTGCGCATGTTCGACCTCGACACGGGCGCCGAGATCCCGATGTTCGCGGAGCTCGACGCCCACCCGGACGCCGTCGCGACCGGCGCGCGCGCCCTGCTCGTGCGCCCCATGCTCGCGATGACCCCCGGCCACCAGGTCGCCGTCGTCGTGACCGACGCCGTGACCTCCGGCGGTGCCCCGCTCTCCGTCCTCGCGTGGTCCGCCGCGAAGCAGGCCGACCCCCACTACCAGGACCTCTCCGACACGCTCGCCGGCCTCGGCGTCGACAACGTGGCGGTGGCGTGGGACTTCCCGGTGGGCGACGGCACCGCCGTCATGCGCGACCTCGCCGCCAAGGTCACCACCCCCGCCGCCTACACGTTCGACCGCGTGGACGACGCCGACGACGGCGGCCTGCTCCCGCCCGGCGTGTGGAAGAAGATCGAGGGCAGCTTTCCGGTCGACAACTGGCTGGTGGACGACCTCGTCTTCGACGTCGACGACGCCGGCCTCCCCATCGCGAACGGCTCGGCCGAGGCGACGCTCTACATCCACGTGCCCGACGCCGCGCGGACCATGGCCCCGGGCACCGCGCCGGTCATCGTCTTCGGCCACGGCATCCTGTCCAACCCGGGCAACTACCTCGACGAGGACGACGATCCCAGCGCGCTCGTCGAGCTCTCCAACCGCCTCGGCGCCATCGTCGTCGCGACGACCTGGCGCGGCCTGACCTCCGCCGACCAGGTCGACACCGTGCAGATGGCGGCGGACTTCGGGCGCTTCCCCGAGCTCACCGACCGGCTGGCGCAGGCCGTGGCCAACAACCTCCAGCTCATCCGGCTGGTCGACGAGGGCACGCTCCTCGACGATCCCGCGCTCGGCGGGCTGGCCGATCGCTCGCGCCTCTATTGGTATGGCATCTCGCTCGGCTCGATCGAGGGCGCGGTCACGCTCGCGAACCAGAGCCGCATCGAGCACGCCGTGCTCCACGTCGGTGGCAGCGCGTGGTCGACCATGTTGGAGCGCTCCTCCAATTGGCCCACCTTCGAGGTCCTCGTCGAGCGTGGCATCCTCGACCCGTGGGAGCGCCAGGTGCTCTACGCCACCTCCCAACTCTTGTGGGATCCCGTCGATCCGGCCTCCTACGTGGAGGAGCTGGCGGGTCGCTCGTTCTTGTGGCAGGAGTCCATCGGGGACGACCAGGTACCCAACCTGACGACCGAGCTCCTGATGCGCAGCGTCGGCGTCGCGCTCGGCACGCCGGGTGTCACCACCCCCTACGACGTCGACGACATCGCGCTCCCCACCGCGGGCCCCGTCCTCACCCAATTCGATCCCGGGCGCGGCATGCCCGCGGACAGCAACCGGCCCGCCGAGTTCACCGGCGCGCACGGCGAGCCCCGGCTCTGGGAGGGTACCAAGGCCCAGACCCTCGCGTTCTTCGCGGCGGGCGCCGAGGGCACCGTGACCCATTTCTGTGGGAGCGCGCCCTGCACGGCCGACAACCAGGGGGAGTAGTGCGTCGGGTGGCGGATGCGCTCGCACGCGCGCTCGGGGTCGCGCCCGAGGGCGTGGGCCGGGCCGTGGGCATCGAGGTCGCCGCGGCCGCCATCTTCGCGCTCGTGCCGGCGTGGCTGTTCGTGGGGCCGGTGGGGCCGTTCCGCGCGCCGGGGCTGGAGGGTGAGGGTCTCTACGGCCAGCTCTTCGCGGGCGCGATGGTGCGGCGTTGGGTGACCGGCGGCGCGTCCCCGGGCGTCGCCGACATCGCGGGGGACACCGTGTGGTGGCCCGTCTCTCCGCTCGCATCGGGCTTGCAGGCGGCGATCCCGCTCGATCCCGCGTGGGCGCTCGGGTGTGTCGTCGCGTTCGCCGTGTGGCTCGCGGGTTACGGGCCGTGGCGGCTCGCGCGCCGGGTCTTCCCCACCGCGCCGCTCTGGGGGGCGCTCTTCGCGGGGCTCGCCGCGCAGACCTCCCCGGTGGTGCTCCGTGCGCTCCCGGGCGTCGATCTCGCGGCGCTCGCCGTCGGCGCCATCGCGCTCGGCCTCGCCCACCCCCGCGCTGCCTGGGTCGGCGGCCTCTGGAGCGCGCCCGGCGCCCTCGTCTTCGGCATCGCGGGCCTCCTCGGCCGGCGCCCCGCCTGGCTCATCGCGGCCCTCCCCGCGCTCGCGCTGCTCCTCCCGGCGTCGTCCCTGCCCGCGGCGATGCGCCCGGCCGCCGCGCCGAGCCCCACGTCGCCCGGCTACCTCACCGACGAGGGCGCGACCTTCCCGCTGCCCCCCGAGGAGCAGACCGCCGTGCTCGAGGCCGCGCAGCTCACGCGCACGGGCCTCTGGATCCCCGCCGAGGTGAGCCCGCAGGTGCGCGGGAACCTGTTCCTGGGCCCGCCGCCGACACCGGGAAGCACGCCTGGTGGAGCGCCTGCGCAAGGCGATGGCGGTTCGGCCTCCTGGGGCGGGGCTCTGCCCCGCAACGCCCCGCCAGGGGGCGAGGGCCCCCTGGACCCCCAGCAGGGCGTGACGCAAGGGCCTTCGGGTGCCGGGTTCACCCCGATGGGGACCCCGCTGCCGGGGCCGGAAGCCGCGGCTGGCGGCGATCCGAAGCCGACGGACGCCCCGCCGATCCCGGCCCTCACCGCGCCGACCCCGGCCCTCACCGCGCCGACCCCGGCCCTCCCCGCGCCGACCCCGGCCCTCACCGCGCCGACCCCGGCCCTCACCGCGCCGACCCCG
>JAUXTN010000151.1 GCA_030684355.1 Pseudomonadota bacterium | reverse complement strand
GACGTGCCGGTCGGCGCGGTAGGGCGCACGGGGCGACGGCCGCGGACGCGCGCGGTTGCGACGACGTGCCGCCGTGGCGGCCGGCGCGGCCCCCCGCCGGTTAGCCGCCCCCGATGCACGCCTCCGATCCGTCCGAAGCCGACTGGACCGTCCACCTGCTCCAGCTCGCCGCGCGCGGGAACCTGGGCCAGGCCGGGAAGGGGCGCCTGCTCGACCTGCCCGCGCTCGCGCAGTCGTGGGCATGCTCGACGGGCGCGTGTACGCCCGGCCGCCGGGCGCCGAACGCGCGGTCGTGCTGCGCGGACCTGGAGCTCACCCCGACGGAGCCCGAGCGCGCCGCCCTCGACGCCGCGTTGCCCGAGATCGCGGCCTTCCTCGCCCCGCGCGACGAGCGCTGGGAGCACGGCGCCCCCGCGCTCTACGACGGGGACGCCCTCCGCCGGCCCGGTCGGCGCTGCGTGTTCGCGGTGATGGGCGCCGAGGGCCTGCATTGCGGGCTCCACGCGCTCGAGGACGCCACGGCGCGGCCGCGCGGGAGCATCAAGCCGCTCGCGTGCCGGCTCTTCCCGCTCGTGCTGGTGGAGGTCGACGAGGACACGACGCTCCTCTCCGCCATCCACCGCAACACCGCCCGCCTCGCGGGCTCGCGGCCGGCGCGCGCGTTCCCGTGCATCGGGGCGGAGGGGTCGCCGACGGTGGCGGAGAGCTGCGCGGACACGATCACGGCGCTGTGGGGCGCGAAGGCGGCGAAGCGGGCGCGCGAGGCCGCGGAGGGGTGGCGGGCGCGAGCGGGGTGAGGGCTGGTGGGGGACGCGGCACGCGAGCCCTGGCGAGCGCGAGCCTGGGCGAGCGGGGTGAGGGCTGGTGGGGGCGAGGCACGCGAGCCTGGGCGAGCGCGAGCGGGTGAGCGGCGGCCCCGCGGCCATGGCCGGGGGACCTTGGCGGCAGGGGGGCCTTCGGTGGCGGCCCCGCGGCCGATCACTCCGCCGCGACGCACGCCGCCGCACGACCGAGGAGCAAGGTGCGCTCCCGTCGGTTCCGGGTGAGCGACGCCGCGCGCTCGAACTCCACGCGGGCCTCGTCGAAGCGGCCGAGCTTCGCGAGGAGGTCCCCCCGCACGCTCGGGAGGAGGTGGTAGCCCTCGAGCGCCGGCTCGGCGGTCAGTTCGTCGACGAGCGCGAGGCCCGTGGCGGGCCCGAACGCCATGGCGAGCGCGACCGCGCGGTTGAGCTCGACGACGGGGGAGGGGACGAGCCGGGCGAGCCCGGCGTAGAGCGCGGCGATGCGCGGCCAGTCGGTCTCCGCGGCGGTGCGCGCCCGGGCGTGACACGCGGCGATGGCCGCCTGCACGCGGTAGGGACCGGGGGCGCCGCCCAGGGCCTCGGCGCGCTCGAGCGCCGCGAGCCCGCGACGGACGAGGACGTGATCCCAGCGCGCGCGGTTCTGCTCGAGGAGGAGGATGGGCGCCCCGGAGGCGTCGGTCCGCGCGTTGGCGCGCGAGGCCTGGATCTCCAGGAGCGCGACGAGGCCGTGCACCTCGGGCTCCTTCGGCAAGAGCTCGGCGAGGATGCGGCCGAGGCGGAGGGCGTCCTCGCAGAGGCCCGGGCGCATCCAGTCGTCCCCCGCGGTCGCCGAGTAGCCCTCGTTGAAGACGAGGTAGACGACCTCGAGCACCGACCCGAGCCGGGCGGCGAGCTCGGGCCCGCGCGGGACCTCGAAGGGCACGCGCTTCTCGGCGAGCGTCCGCTTGGCCCGCACGATGCGCTGGGCGACCGTGGGCTCGGGGACGAGGAAGGCGCGGGCGATCTCCTCGGTCGTCAGGCCGCCGAGCAGGCGGAGGGTGAGGGCGACGCGCGCCTCGGGGGAGAGCACCGGGTGGCAGGAGACGAAGAGGAGGCGCAGGAGATCGTCGCCCACGTCGGTGTCGAGCGCGGCCTCGACCTCGGCGGCGGGCTGTTGGACCTCCATTTGGTGGCCGAGCTCGTCGTGCTTCCGCTCGGTGAGCGCGCCGCGTCGCATGGTGTCGATGGCGCGGTGCTTCGCGGTGGCCATGAGCCACGCGCCGGGGTTGTCGGGCACCCCGGTCAACGGCCAGCGCTCGAGCGCCGCGACGAGGGCGTCCTGGGCGAGCTCCTCGGCGAGGCCGACGTCGCGGACCATGCGCGCGAGCCCGGCGATCAGCCGGGCGGACTCGATGCGCCAGACGGCGTCGATCGCGCGATGGGTGTCGGAGTCCGCCACGAGGCTCCGTTAGCGCAGGGGCGGCGCCGCGCGCAAGGGCAGCGCCGCCCCGGCAGCTGCCGCCCCGACCGCGTCGTCACCCGCGCCTGTTCGCCTCCGCCTCGACGCGCTGCCGCTCTTCGGCCTCCCGCAGCTCGGGCGTGAATTCTTCGCCGAAGTCGGCGGCCTCGAACACCTGGCGGATCTCGATCTCCGACTCCTGACCCGGCGCGGGGTTCGGGCAGCGCCGAATCCACGCGATGGCCTCCTCGCGCGACTTCACCTGGAGGAGCCAGAACCCCGCGACGAGCTCCTTCGTCTCGGCGAACGGGCCGTCGATCACGGTCGTCTTCCCGTCCGCGAAGCGCACCCGCGCGCCCTTGCTGCTCGGGTGCAGCCCCTCGCCGGCGAGCAGCACGCCCGCCTTCACCAGCTCCTCGTTGAAGGCCCCCATCTCGGTCAGGAGCTTCTCGTCGGGCATCCCGCCCGCCTCGGTCACCGCGTTTGCCTTGACCATCACCATGAAGCGCATCGTCGTGTCTCCCTGTGCGTTGGAGCCCGGTGCCCGGACGATCCGGGCCCGCGGCTCTACCCAGGCGACGAGCGAGGGGGGCCGGGATCGACACGCACCCCGAAGTTTTTTGCGGGGAGCTTCAGCGCGACGCGCCGGCTTCGGCGCCCCCCCGGGCGTCGGGCGCCGGGCTTCGGGGCGGTCAACGCGTAGCCGGCCGGGTGCTAAGGTCGGCCGATGCACGGCGTCGCCTTGCCGCTGGCCTCCCTGCGCCTGCGTGACCTCCCGCGAGCCGGCGCCAAGGCCGCGCGCCTCGGGGAGCTGTGCGCGGCGGGCTTCCCCGTACCCCACGGCTTCGTGATCCCCGTCGAGGCCCACCGGCGCTGGCTCGACGCCGGGGCGATGCCCGACGAGGTGCGCGCTGCGCTGGGTGCGGTGGTCGCGGCGCTCGGCGACGGTCCGCTCGCCGTGCGGTCCTCCGCGATCGACGAGGACCACGACGGCGCCTCGTTCGCCGGCCAGTACGAGACGGTGCTGGGGGTGCGGGGCGCCGAGGCGGTGGTGGCGGCGGTGGTGCGGTGCTGGGCGTCCGCGGGTGCGCCGCGCGTGATCGCGTACCGCCGCGCGAGAGGCGAGGAGGGGGCAGCGGGGATGGCGGTGCTCGTGCAGCGGCTCGTGCCCGCCGAGGCCGCGGGGGTCGCGTTGACGGCCAACCCCGTCACCGGCGCGCGCGGCGAGGTGGTGATCAGCGCGGTGCGCGGGCTGGGCGAGCGGTTGGTGGCGGGGGAGGCGGACGCCGACGAGTGGACGGTGACCGCCACCACGACGACGCGCCGCCGCGCCGCCGCGGACGCGCTGGACGCCGAGGGGGCGCGCGAGGTCGCGGGGCTCGCGCGGCGGGTGGAGGCGCACTTCCGTTCGCCCCAGGACGTCGAGTGGGCGCGGGCCGGGGGGCGGACGTGGCTCCTCCAGGCGCGGCCGATCACCGCGCTGCCGGAGCCGGTGAGCTGGGCCGCGCCGCCGGGCGGGTGGGGGCGCCACCTGCGGCTCGGCGAGTGGCTGGGGGACCCGGTGACGCCGCTGTTCCAGAGCTGGCTCCTGACGCGGATGGAGCGGCGCATGTTCGCCAACTACGACGCCATCGGGGGCATCGGGCCCGCGCCCGAGCCGCTCCACCTCGTGGTGAACGGCTGGTACTACATGACCTTCGACCTCCTCCCCGGTTCGCCCTGGGGCATCCTCGCCTTCCTCGGGCGCTTCGCCTGGAAGCTCGTCCGGAACCCGCGCCGCGCCGTCATGATCGTGCCGCCGCTGACCTGGCTCGGCGTGGACGCCATGGTCGAGGAGTGGCGCGGCACCATCGCGCCCGCGTACGCCGCCGCCGTGGCCGAGGCGGAGGCGCGCGTCGACACCCTCGACGAGGCAGGGCTCACCGCGCTGATCGACCGCCTGGCCGACCACGCGGGCGACTGGTTCACCTCCATCACGTTCGTCGCCGGGCACGCGTGGAAGTGCGAGGCACCGCTCGCGACGTTCTTCCGCGTCCACCTCGCGGGGCGGGTGGAGGGCTCGCACGCGGAGCTCCTCGCCGGGCTCTACGCGCCGGTCCACGCGCCCCACGCGGTGTACGGCCTCGACTGGTTCCACCCGACGGCGGGGGAGACCGGCGCCGCGCCGGATCCCGAGGCGGCGCGGGCACGGCGGACGCAGCTCGAGGCGCGTCGGGAGGCGCTCGAAGCGGCGTGCCGGGCGGCGCTGACCCCGGCGAGGGCCGGGGAACTCGACCGGTTGCTCCTGCGCGCGCGACGGTTCGCGCCGCTGCGCGAGGAGCAGGCCGCGGGGCTGACCGCGGCGTGGCCCGTGCTCCGGCGTGCCGTGCGGCGGCTCGGCGCGGGGTTGGCAGCGCGGGGCGTCCTCGCGGACGCCGACGACGTTTGGTTCCTCCGGCGGGAGGAGCTCGACGGCGGCGGACGTGTGGACACGGCAGCCCGGCGGTCGGAGTGGGAGCGCCAGCGTCGGCTCGCGGCACCGCTGGTCCTGGGCGAGATCCCCGCCGCGATCCGGGGCGTCAACGAGCAGCACGAAGCCCTCTTCCGGACCTCGGACCCCCTCGCGGACGGCGCGCTACGCGGGCTCGGGGCGAGCCCCGGCCGCGTCACCGCCATCGCGCGCGTGGTGCGCTCCCCCGCCGAGTTCGACCGCCTCCGCCCGGGCGAGGTCCTCGTCGCGCCCGCCACCACCCCGGCGTGGACACCGCTCTTCGCCCGCGCCGCCGCCGTCGTCACCGACACCGGCAGCCCGCTCGCCCACGCGTCGCTGGTCGCCCGCGAGTACGGCATCCCCGCGGTCGTCGGCACCGGGGACGCCACCACGCGCATCATCGACGGGGAGCGGGTGACGGTGGATGGGGTGCGGGGAGTGGTGGAGCGGCCCGGCACGGCCTGACGAGCGAGGGATGCGCGTCAGGGCGCCGCGGTGACGACGGGGGGCGCGGTGACGACGGGGGGCGCGGTGACGACGGGGGGCGCGGTGACGACGGGCGCCGCGGTGACGACGGGGGGCGCGGTCATCGCCGCGACCCGGCGCGAGGCGTTCTCCCGGAGGTTCATGAAGTAGAGCTGATATTCGACGGGGTGGAGGTTTCCGGCGCCGAGCACCCGGTCGAGGATCCGGCTCATGAAGTCGCGCGGGGGGACGCCCACGGTGTGCACCACGAGCGTGTCGCCGACACACTGGGCGTCCGCGAACCCCGGGCGCGGCGCGGGGGCGTCGCTCTCGAGGAAGACCGCGCCCAGGTTGGCCGCCGCGGGGGCGGCCTCCCCGCCCGGTTGCCACGAAAGGGGGTTGCTACACAGGCGCTGGGTGCCATCCTGCGAGTTCCACTCCATGTCGGTGCGCGTGTAGTCGACGCGGCGCGCGTTCCAGGCGACGACGCAGTGCAGGTCGTCCGCGGCGCGGCACGGTGGGAGGTCCGGTGCGCGGCTTAGGAGGCCGGCCTCCGACACGGGGGCCCCGAGCAGGTAGGCGGCGACCAACCAATCCCGGAGCGGCGTGCCGGACACCTCCTCTTCGAGGAGGCGCGTCGCGAGCGCCGAGCCCTGGCTGTGGGCGGCGACGAGGAAGGGCCGGCCATCGCCACGGCGCTCGTTGAACGCGAGGAAGGCGCGCCGCACGTCGTCGTAGGCGACCTCGAGCGCGAGGGCCCCGTCGGGGGAGGGGCGGAGCAGGGGGAGCCCGTTGGTCTGCCGGTAGCGGGGGCCGTAGACCGCGCAGCACGCGTTGAACGCGCTCGCCTGGATCCGGGTGGCGACGGCGTCGGTGGCGTCGTTGAGCGCGGGGTCGTCGACCGGGGCGTTCCAGCGGGGGCCCACGTAGGTCGTGGGGTGGATGTAGAAGACGTCGGCGGGTGCCAGCGCCGGGTCGATGGCGGGCGAGCCGGGCGGCGCGGCGTCCGCGGCGTCCGCGCGGGTGGGGAGGGCGGTCCAGGCGGCGTCGTCGGCGTAGTCGGGAGGCGCGGGCGCGAGCTGCGCTCCGAAGGCGGCGCTCGGCGTCATCCCCCACAGCACGACCGCGCCGAGGTTCGTCGCGAGGAGCGCGGCGAGGAGCACGACCCCGCCCGCCGCGAGGAGGATCCGCCGTGCCACGGGCCTCACCCGCGCACCCCGTTCAACGACGTTGCGACGTCCATCCGCGCTCCAACGTCGAGCGTATCCGGAGCGCCAACGCGGAGCTTGCGGCTCCGACCGCTCGTGACGAAGCCCGTCCTCCCCACCACGCCGGCGCGTCGGCGCGATAGCCCGTCGTTCGTCCCCGGACCGACCATGCCGTCTACCTTCGCCGAGCTCGAGCTCCTCCCATCGTTGCAGGCCACGCTGGCCGCGCGCGAGCTCGTCACCCTGACCGAGATCCAGGCCCGCGCCCTGCCCTTGATGCTCGAGCGGCAGTCGGTGGTCGCGATCGCCGAGACGGGGAGCGGCAAGACGCTCACGTACGTCCTGCCCATCCTCGACCGCTTGAAGCGCATGGAGGACGATGGCAACAAGGTCGAGGACGAGCGCGAGCCGCGCGCCCTGGTCATCGTGCCCACCCGCGAGCTCGGCGAGCAGGTGGCGCTCGTGTTCAAGAGCCTCACCCACGAGACGCGCCTGCGGGTCCGCACCGTGCTGGGCGGGCAGAAGCTGCGGCAGAACCGGGAGACGGTCGCGGGCAACTTCGAGGTGCTCGTGGCCACGCCCGGCCGGCTCGAGCGCCTCCTCCAGAGCGGGGAGCTCAGCCTCGCCGCCATCCGCATCGTGGTGCTGGACGAGGCCGACCAGCTTCTCGACCTCGGCTTCCTGCCCCAGGTGGTCGAGGTCGTGCGCGCCTGCCCGTCGCAACGCCAGCTTGCGTTGTTCTCGGCGACGATGTCGGCGGGCGTCCAGGAGCTCGTGGGCCGCATGTTCTCCGACGCGATCGCGATCGAGACGAAGGGCAGCCAGAAGGTGGTGCCGACGCTGCGCACCCGGCACGTCGACGTGCCCGACGGCCGCCGCCTCGACGTGCTGCTGCGGATCCTCGCGGAGCCCACGAGCGGGGGCACGATGCTCTTCGCCAACACCCGCGAGCAGTGCGACAGCCTCGCGACGGCGCTCCAGGCCGAAGGGTGGAGCTGCGTCGTGCACCGCGGGAACAGCGATCCGGTGGAGCGGCGGCAGAACCTGAAGGCCTTCCGCGAGGCGCGCCAGGGGCTGTTCATCACCACCGACATGGGCGCGCGCGGGCTCGACATCGACCATGTCGCCCGCGTCATCAACGTCCACCTGCCGCGGGAGCTCGAGAACTACCTGCACCGGGTGGGGCGCACGGCACGCGCGGGCAAGGAGGGCCTGGTCGTGAACCTCGTGACCCCGCGGGACGCGCCGCTCCTGGCCATGCTCGGAGACGGGAGCGTGGCGCCGGCGCCGCTCCGCGGGGCGCGCGGGGGTTCGCGGTCGAGGGGTCGGTAGAACGCGAAGGGGCCGGCGGTCACCTCTTGGGCGACACGCCGGCCCGGGCGCGAGGCTTAGTGGAAGATCACCGCGCCACCGTCGGCCTCTACGATCTCGCCGGCCTCGGCCGCCCCGTAGATGTCGAGCTTGACGTCGCCGGTGACCTCGGCGTCCACGATGCCGTTGACCGTGATCACCGCGTTGCCGGTGCCGTTGAGCAGCGCGTGGAGGTAGCCCGCCTCGAGATCCTGGGCGGCCAGGCTGCCGTTGCCGGAGACCAGGAGGTCGACCCCGGTGGCCGTGCCCGCGAGCGTGGCATCCCCGGTGCCGCGCAAGTCGATGTTGAGCTGGTTGGCGGTGACGGCGTCGATGACGACCTCGCCCGTGCCGGTCACGAGGATGTTGAGCTCGTCGGCGCTCACCGACGCGAGCCGGACGGAGCCGTTGCCGTTGACCTCGATGGTGCGGACGTCCTGCAACGGGTCCTCGCAAACGACGTCGCCGTCGCCGTCGACGACCACCTCGGCGACACCCTCGGTGACCACCGTGATCCCGCAATCGAACACCGAGGCGATCTCCGCCGCGAAGTCGATGATGAGGCTGCCGTTGGTGTCCACCGTCGTCGAGACGTCGGCGACGACATTGCCCGAGCAGGAGACCAGGACGTCGCCGGATTCGTGGCCGTCACCGACCGGCACGAGCACCACGTCGGCGTCGCTTCGATTGGTGACGCCGGTGAAGCCTGCCATGTTCCGCGTCTCCTCGTTCAAGGAGCCGTCGAGGTTGACCGTGCACCCCGTCGCGCCCAGCAGGAGACCGCCGAGAAGGGCACAAATACGATGGCTTTGCATTGCTCACCTCACTTCTGACACAGGCTTAGCGGGCCGGGCGGGTGGGCGACGGGGGAGGGGGGTTGGGTTGTGTCCCCTGGGGTTGACCTTGTCGGGTTGTGTTGCAGCTTGTTGTGGGCGGTCATCCCGCGATGCACCTCGTCGGCCGCATGGACGATTCCGTGCGCGCGGGAGACATCCAGGGGAGTTGGGTGTTCGACGGCGAATGGTTCCTGCTCCTCAACCTCGCGGTCGGCGGCTCCTCGCTCGACGAGCCGACGTCCGGGCCCCCCTTCCCGGCCACGTCCGGATGAGGGCATTCGCCCTTTCCCTCGCGCTTCTCGCCGGGTGCGCCGATCCCCCCGGGGAGACGCCCCCGGGCACGCTCACCGTGCTCCAGGAGCAGCAGGCGGCGTGGGTGCGCAACTTCAACCCGCTCCTCTCGACGGGGGGCGCGCGCTGGCCCACCGCGTCCGGCATCTACGAGCCGCTCCTCCTCTACAACCGCGCCACGGGCGAGACCGTGCCGTGGCTCGCGACGGCCTGGACCTGGACCGAGCCCGCGCGCCGCTTGCGCTTCGACGTGCGCGCGGGCGTGACGTGGTCGGACGGGGCGGCGTTCGAGGCGGACGACGTCGCCTACACCTTCGACCTCCTCAAGCGCTTTCCGGCGCTCGACGGGGCCGGGGCGTGGACCTACCTCGAGAGCGTGCGCGCGCTCGACGCCCACACCGTCGAGTTCGTCTTCACGCATCCGTATTCGCCGGGCCTCTCCCTGGTCGGCGGGCAGGCGATCGTGCCGAAGCACGCCTGGCAGGGCATCGCCGATCCGGTGTCGTTCACCAACCCCAACCCCGTGGGCACCGGCCCGTTCACCGAGATCCGCCGCTTCGACGCCCAGCTCTGGGAGCTCGGCCGGAACCCGCGTTACTGGCAGGAGGGGCTCCCCAAGGTGGACGCGCTGAGGTTCCCGGCGGTGGGCTCCAACGACCAGGCGCTGCTCGCGCTCGTGCGCGGCGAGGTGGACTGGGCCGGGAGCTTCGTGCCCGCGATCGAGCGCACCTACGTCGCGCGGGATCCCGCTCACTTCCACTACTGGTTCCCGGCCGTCGGCGACACCGTGTTCCTCTACCCGCAGACGACCCGGGCACCCCTCGACGACGCGCGCGTGCGCCAGGCGTTGAGCCTCGCCATCGACCGGAAACGGCTCGTGCGCGTCGCCATGCACGACTACGTGCCGCCGTCCCACCCCACGGCGCTCTCCGACGGCTACCGTGCCTGGCGTCGCGACGACCTCGCGCCGGACGGCGGCTGGGTCCGCCACGATCCGGCGGCCGCGGGCGCGCTCCTCGACGCCGCGGGCTGGCCCCTCGGGGAGGACGGCCGCCGCGCGAACGCCGCCGGCGAGGCCCTGGTCATGCCGATCCTCTGCCCGGCGGGGTGGTCGGACTGGGTGCGCGCCGCGCAGATCATCGCCCGAGACCTCGACGCCCTCGGCGTGGACGCGCGGGTGGAGGGCCTCGACTTCGCGTCGTGGTTCGACCGGGTGAGCCGGGGGGACTTCGCCCTCGCGCTCGGCTGGTCCGTCTCCGGGCCGACGCCCCACGCGTTCTACCGCTCCCTCCTCGGCTCCTCGACGGTCAAGCCCGTCGGCACCCCCGCCGCCACGAACTGGCACCGCTACGGGAGCCCCGCGGCGGACGATCTGCTCGCCGCGTTCGAGGCCACCGTGGACCCCGCCGAGCAGCACCGGCTCTCCGATGCGCTCCAGGCCGCCTTCGTAGCCGAGGCCCCCGCCATCCCCTTGTTCCCGACGGCGGCGTGGGGCGAATTCAACACCCAGCGCTTCGACGGGTTCCCGGACCGCGAGACCCCCTACGCGACCCTCTCCCCCAACGCCGTCCCCGACGTGCTCCTCGTGCTCACGCGGCTCCGGCCGCGCAACGACGGGCTCGCCGAGCGCGGGGCGGCGCGATGAGTCCCCACCTCGGCCGCCGGCTCGGCCTCTACGCCCTCGCCGCGTGGTTCGCCCTGACGCTGAATTTCCTCCTCCCGCGCCTGATGCCGGGAGATCCCGCCCAGGCGCTCTTCGCCCGGTTCCAGGGGCGGCTCGAGCCCGCGGCGCTCGAGGCGTTGACGGTGACGCTCGGCCTCTCCGACGCCCCGATCGCGGCGCAATACGGCACCTACCTGGGGCAGCTCGCGCGCGGAGAGCTCGGCATCTCGCTGGTCTATTTCCCCTCGCCGGTGAGCGAGGTGATCGCGGGCGGGCTCGGGTGGACGCTGTTCCTCGCGGGCGGGGCGCTCGTGGTGGCGTTCGTGCTCGGCTCGGCGATCGGGGCGGTGGCGGCGTGGCGCCGCGGCGGGTGGCTCGACACGATCGCGCCGCCGTTGCTCTCCTTCCTCGGGGCCTTTCCCTACTTCTGGCTCGCGATGGCCGCCGCGTGGCTCCTCGGCTTCCAGCTCGGCTGGTTCCCCGTCCGCCACGCCTACGGCCCCGAGGTGAACCCCAGCTTCACGCTCGCCTTCGCCGCGAGCGCGGTGCGCCACGCGCTGCTCCCCGGGGCGACGATGGTGCTCGCCTCGCTCGGCGGCTGGGTGCTCACGATGCGCAACGCGATGATGGGCGTGCTCGACGACGAGCCGATCCGCTTTGCCCAGGCGCGCGGGCTGCCGCCGGGCCGCGTCTTCTTCCACTACGGCATCCGCAACGCGCTGTTGCCGAGCCTCACGTCGTTCGGCATGGCGCTGGGGTTCGTGCTCTCCGGGGCGCTGCTCACGGAGATCGTGTTCGCGTACCCGGGCCAGGGCTACCTGCTCCTCCAGGCCGTGCGCGGGCAGGACTACCCGCTCCTGCAGGGCCTCTTCCTCACCATCACGCTCGCCGTGCTCGCCGCCAACGCGATCGTGGACGTGGTGGTGGTCCTCCTCGACCCGCGGGCACGCGGATGAGCGCGCGCACGCCAACCGGCACGCCCATCGGCACGCCAACCGGCATGCCCACCGGCACGCCCACCGCCCCCCGGCGGCGCGACCTCCGCAGCGCGCTCGGCGTCGCCATCGTGGCGGGCTTCGCCCTCCTCGCGCTCGTGGGGCCGCTGCTCGTGGGGGATCCCACCGCCTACGTCGGCGCGCCGCTCGAGCCCCCCTCGGCCGCGTTCTGGTTCGGCACGACGGGGCAGGGGCAGGACGTGTTCGCGCAGACCGTCGTGGGCGCGCGCAGCACGCTCCTCGTCGGGGCCATCGTCGGCTTCGCCGTCGTGCTCGTCGGGGCCGTCGTGGGGGCCACGGCCGCCTTCTTCGGCGGGATCGTCGACTCGGTCCTCTCCCTCGTGGTGAACGTCTCCCTGGTCATGCCCGGCCTCCCGTTGATCGTCGTGATCGCGGCCTTCCTCCCCCCCGGGCCGGTCACGATGGCAGTCGTGCTCGCGCTCACCGGCTGGCCCTGGCACGCCCGGGTCGTGCGCGCGCAGGTCGCGTCGCTGCGGCGCCGGGACTTCGTCGCCGCCGCGCAGATCAGCGGCGAGTCCGCGTGGCGCATCGTGCTGGTCGAGCTCCTCCCCAACCTCGCGGCGCTGCTTGGCTCCTCCTTCATCGGCGCCACGCTCTACGCGGTGGGCGCGCAGGTGGGGCTGGAGTTCCTGGGCCTGGGAGACCTCTCCGCGGTGACCTGGGGCACGAACCTCTACTGGGCGACCAACGACAGCGCGCTCCTGACGGGCTCGTGGTGGACCTTCGTGCCGACCGGCCTCGGCGTCGCCACGCTCGGGTTCGGGCTGGCCCTGCTCGGCTTCGCGCTGGACGAGCGCGCCAACCCCCGGCTCGCCGCGCGCGCGGCGACGGGCCCGGGGCCCCAACCAACCCCGGTGTGTCGCGACGGAGCCACCCATGCGTGAGGCCGCTGGCGTGCGCGCCCTGGTCGAGCCTCGCCTGATCGAGCCCCGGCTGGCAGAGGGGCTCGTCGTGGAGGGCCTCTCCGTGGCCTACGGCGCGGTGCGCGCGGTGGACGACGTGAGCTTCACGGTGCGCCCGGGCGAGATCCTCGGGCTGGTCGGCGAGTCGGGCTCGGGCAAGTCGACGGCGGTGCTCGGCGCGATGCGGCTCCTCCCGCCGCCGGGCGCCATCGTAGGCGGCTCCGTCCACCTCGGCGGCGCCGACCTCCTCGCGATGGACGCCGCCGCGCTCCGCAAGGTCTGGGGCGAGCAGGTGGCGCTCGTCCCGCAAGGCGCGCTCTCCGCGCTCAACCCGGTGCTGACCCTCGGCGAGCACGTCGCCGAGACGCTCAGGGCCCACCCCGAGCGGGCCGGAGCATCGTCGGGCGGCCTCTCGCGCGCCGCCATCCGCGCCCGCGCCGTCGCCCTCGTCGGCCGTGTCGGCCTCGATCCCGTCCACCTCGATGCCTACCCCCACGCGCTCTCCGGCGGCATGCGGCAGCGCGCAACGCTCGCCCTCGCCCTCGCGCTGGACCCGCCGCTCCTCGTCCTCGACGAGCCCACCACCGCGCTGGACGTGGTGGTCGAGCGCGAGATCCTGCGCCGGCTCCTCGCCCTCCAGGAGGCCTCGGGCTTCGCGATGGTGTTCATCACCCACGACCTCGCGCTGCTCCTCGAGCTCGCGACGCACATCGGCGTGCTCTACGCCGGGCGCCTCGTGGAGCACGGCCCGGTGCGCGCGTTCCACCCGGACGGCGGCGGGGGGCGCCACCCCTACACGCGCGGCCTCCTCGCGGCGCTCCCGCCCGCGCCGGGCGAGGATCGTGTCCCCATCAGCATCCCCGGGCACGCCGCGAGCGTCGCCGCGCCGCCCTCCGGGTGCCGCTTCCACCCCCGGTGCGCCCTCGCCACCGCCCCGTGCGCCGCCGTTGCCCCATCGCTCTCCCCCCGCGCCTCCGGCTCCGCCGTGGCGTGCCACGAGGTCCCGTGAGCGTGCCCCCGATGCCGCCTGCCGCCGCGACGCCGGTCTCCATGCCGTCGGCCGCCGCCCCCCTCGCGGAGACCGTCGCCGCCCCGCTCCTCACCGTCGATCGCCTCGGCATCGGCTTCCCGCTCGGGAGCTGGCCCCGGCGCCGCACCCTCCGCGCCGCGCACGACGTGTCGTTCGCCGTCCGCGCGGGCGAGATCGTCGCGCTCGTGGGCGAGTCGGGGAGCGGCAAGAGCACGATCGGGCGGGCGATCGCGCGCATCCTGCCGATGCGGACGGGCCGGGTGACCCTCCACGCCCAGCGCGACCCGGCGCCCGGTTCCAGCGCGGATGCCCCGACGGAGAGCGACCTCGTCATCGGGCCCGACGCCGGGGCGGTGCCGCTCGCGTGGCGCCGGCGCGTCCAGCTCATCTTCCAGGACCCGTTCGCCTCGCTCAACCCGGTGTTCCCCGTCGGCCACCCCGTCGCACGCGCGCTCCTGCTCCACGGGCGCGCCACCTCCGCAAACGTCGATGAGCGCGTGGTCGCCGCCCTCGCCGCCGTCGGCCTCGCACCCGCCGCCGAGCTCGCGACGCGCTACCCCCACCAGCTCTCGGGTGGGCAGCGGCAGCGCGTCTCCATCGCCCGCGCGCTCGCGACGGAGCCGGACCTCGTCATCGCCGACGAGCCCACCTCCATGCTCGACGTGTCCATCCGCATGGACATCCTCCGCCTGTTCACAGGCCTCCGCGACGGCGGCCGGCGCTCCGTGCTGCTCATCACCCACGACCTCGCCTCCGCCCGGCTCGTCGCGGATCGCGTGGTGGTGCTCTACGCGGGGCAGGTGATGGAGGCCGGCCCCTCTGCCGCCGTGCTCGGGGCCCCCCGCCACCCGTACGCCCGGCTGCTCGCCGCCGCGGCCACCCGCGGTGGAGGCCTGCGCGCCCCGCTCCCCGCCGCCGGAGGCACCCCGCCCGTCGTAGACCCCGGCCCCGGCTGCCCCTTCGCCGCCCGCTGCCCCGAGGCCCTCGCCCTGTGCCGGCGCGACGACGCCCCGGTCCAGGCGGTCGGCCCCGACCACACCGTGCGCTGCCACCTCTCCATCCCGTGAGGCCCCGATGACCCCCCTCCGCTTCCCGCGCGACTTCGTGTTCGGCGTCGCCACGTCCAGCTACCAGATCGAGGGGGCCGTGCACGAGGGCGGCCGCGGGCCCTCCATCTGGGACACGTTCTGCCGCACGCCCGGCAAGGTGCGCGGCGGCGACACGGGGGACGTGGCCTGCGACCACTACCACCGCCATCCCGAGGACATCGCGCTGATGCGGTCGCTCGGCGTGCAGGCGTACCGCTTCTCGATCGCGTGGCCGCGCATCTTCCCGACGGGGCTGGAGACCACCCCGAACGCCGGGGGCCTCGACTTCTACGAGCGGCTGGTGGACGGGCTCCTCGCGGCCGGCATCACGCCGTGGGTGACGTTGTACCACTGGGATCTCCCGCAGGGGCTCCAGGATCGCGGCGGGTGGGCCTCCCGGGGCACCGTGGACGCCTTCGCGCGGTTCGCCGAGGCCGTCGGGGCGCGGCTCGGCGGCAAGGTGGCGCACTTCATCACCCACAACGAGCCGTGGTGCGTCGCGATGCTCGGTCACATGAACGGCGAGCACGCGCCGGGCCACAAGGACTGGCCCGAGGCCCTCGTCGCCGCGCACCACGTGCTCCTAAGCCACGGCGTGGCCGTGCCGATCCTCCGTGCCGCCGCGCGCGGCGCCCAGGTCGGCATCACGCTCAACCTCACGCCCGGCTACCCCGCCTCCGCGAGCGCTGCCGACGCCGACGCCACGCGCCACTTCGACGGCTTCTTCAACCGCTGGTACCTCGATCCCCTGGTCGGCCGCGGCTACCCCGCGGACATGGTGGCCGACTACCGGCGCCTCGGCCGGCTCCCGGCAAACGGGGAGCTCCCCTTCGTCGAGCCGGGGGACCTCGAGACGATCGCCGCCGCGATCGATTTCCTCGGCGTCAACTACTACACCCGCGCCATCCTCCGCAGCGAGACCGTACCCGAGGCGGAGAACCTGCCACGACAAATCCCCGAGCCGGCCGCCGAGTCGAAGACCGACATCGGGTGGGAGGTGTACCCCGACGGTCTGGAGGCGCTCCTCCTCCGGCTCGCGCGCGACTACCCCGGCCTGCCCCTCGCCATCACCGAGAACGGCGCCAGCTACTTCACGCCCCCCGACCCCGACGGCGTCGTCCACGACGCCGCGCGGGTGGCGTACTTCCGCGGGCACCTCGCGGCGTGCGCGCGGTCCATCGCGGCGGGCGTGCCGCTCGTCGGCTACTTCGCCTGGTCGCTCATGGACAACTTCGAGTGGGCGTACGGCTACGATCAGCGGTTCGGCCTCGTGTGGGTGGATTTTGCCACCCAGGTGCGCATCCCCAAGGACTCGGCGCGGTTCTACGCGGAGGTGATCCGCACGGGAGCGGTGGGGGAGTAGGGGGCCGTCGTCAGGGGGCCGCGACGACATCGTTGCGAACGAGGAAGCGGCCGCCGAAGGTCATCGGCACCGCCTCGCCCGTGCCGACGAGGGCCCGAAAGGCGAGCTGCCGCCCCCATACGGCGTGGACGTGGAGATGGGGCTCCGACGTGTTCCCGGTGTTGCCGACGCGCCCGATGGGGTCTCCCGCTCGCACGCGCTGTTGGGGCGCGACCGCCACCGTCTCCTCGCGGAGATGCGCGAGCAGGACCGTCACCCCGCCGCAGTCGAGCACCACGTGGTTGCCCGCGATGTGGGTGACGTCCCGGTCGCCGGGTGGGAGATCGGGGAGCCCGTCCTCCGCGTTGAGCACCTCGCCGTCGCAGGGCGCGACGACCTGGGCCTCCCAGACCGCGTAGGCGTCGAGCTCGGCGGGGTAGAGCCCGTGTGCGCGCCATCCGCGGGGCCCCAGCGCCTCGATGTCGAGCGCGTACCGCTGCGCGGGGACGCCGGCGTGGCCGTTCAACACGGCGGTCGATCCACCGCTGCCGATCACGAAGCGGCCTCCCTCCAATGGGAACCGCAGCTCGACGGCGGGCTCGTCCACGCGCCGTCCCCGCGCGGCTTCGACCCCGAGCCACCCGAACCCGGCGCCCATCGCCACCCCCACGGTCGCGCCGATTCCTTCGACGAGGGTTGGGCGATGGATTTTCGTGGCACGCAAGCGCCCGAGCGCCACGACAGCGCACGCCCCCGCGCCCACCAGCACGATCCAGCGCGTGTGGAGGCCCACCCAAGGCCACGGGGCCGCGGGCAGCAGGATCGAGAGGAGCCCGAACAGCGCCACGAGCCCGCCGACACGCTCCCACGGCCCGGCCCCTGCACGGGCGACCGACCCGCCGAGGAGCGCTGGGGTGAGCAGCAGCGTGGCGACGATGACGAGAGCGGGGGCCGCAGGCACGTCTCCCCTTTAGCTCGCGGGAGGTCGGCGCCCGGTTCGCCTGTTCGCGCGAGCCGGGCCGGCCGGCGCACGGCTCGACCGGCGGGCGGCACTCGAATCGGGGCGCATCCGGATCGCCGGTCTGGCCAGACGGTGCCTACTCTTGCATCACGCAACCCGCTCCGAGCCCGCTTCCCGCCCAACCGGTCCCGCGTGCGGCGCGCGTCGCCGCGCTCCTGGCCGTCGTCATCGGGACGCTGGGCGTTCTCGGCTGGATCGCGGGCGTGCCGGCGCTGACGCGCCTGGTCCCGGTCATGCCGTCGATGACGCCGAACACGGCGCTGTCGCTCGTCGCGTGCGGGCTGGCGCTGGCGCTGCCGCACGGCGCGCGGCACCTCGCGCAGGCGTTCGCGGGGTTCGCCATCGTGATCGGCGGCCTCACCATGGTCGAGTACGGCACCGGGCGTGACCTCGGCATCGACCACGCCTTCATCCAGGGCACGCTGCGGATGGCCCCGCAGACCTCCATCTCCCTGACGCTGTTGGGGCTCGCCCTGCTGGCCCGACGGACGCCCGGCCGGGAGTCAGTCACGCAGCCGCTCGCCGTCCTGCCCGTCCTGCTCTGCTACCTCTCCATCGTCGGGCTGCTGTTCAACGCGACCGTCCCGGTCTTCCCGCTCGCCACCACGATGGCGCTCAACACGGCGGTCGCCATCGTCCTCGTGAGCCTCGGCCTCGTGCTGTCCCAGCCCGGCAGCGGCCTCCTCTACCGCTGGCGAAGCACCGGCCCAGGCGGGCGCACCCTGCGCTTCCTTCTCCCCGCCTTCGTCCTGCTGCCCCCGTTCCTGGCCCTCCTGCGCAGTTGGGGCGAAAGCGCGGGCGCCTACGACGAGGGCTTCGGGATCGCGTTGCAGGCGACCGCGATGTTGGCCCTCCTCGCGACGGGTGTCCTCGTCCACAGCCGGAGCCTCGACGCCGCCGAATCCGAGCGGGCGGGGCAGGCCGAGCGGTTCCGGCACATCGTCGAGAACATCCCCGAAGGGGTGTGTGTGATCGACGCATGCGGCCAGGTGCTGTATGCGAACGCCCGCCTGGACGCCCTCCTGGGCCGCCGCACGAGGAGCGGTCTCTCGCTCTCGGACTGCGTGGAGCCGCAAGTGCGCACCCTCTTCCACGATTTCCTCCGGCACGCCGAGCACGGGCCCGCCCGTGCGACGCTCGCCGTACGTTGCGAAGGCGCCGAGCTGCGCTCGCTCCGGTTCTCCGCCACGCCCCTGCCTGACCCGCTGGCGCCCGACCGCGGGGGCACCCTCCTGTTCGCGATCGACGAGACCTCTCGCCGGCTCGCCGAGGGCCGTCTCCGCGAGCGGGCGCGGGCGCTCGAACAGTCGCTCCGGGACGTCGACGCGTTCGCCAGGCTTGCCGCCCACGACCTCCGTGAGCCCCTGCGAAAGATCCAGCTCCTCGCCGACCGTGCGTCGTTGGACGCGACGACGACGGCGGACGCCCTGCTGCGAATCCGTCGCTCGGCCGCGCTGCTCCAGGCTGGCCTGGGCGATCTGCTCGCCTACTCGCGGCTCGCCGCCTCGGCGCACATGGTCCGGGGGGTGGACATCGGCGCCGTCGTCCGCGAGGCCGAGGAGCGCCTGGGGGAGCGATTCCGGAGCGCGGGCGCCTCGATCGTCGTCGGCGTGTTGCCGACCATCAACGGGGACCCCGCCCTCCTGTGCGAGCTGTTCGTGCACCTGTTCGACAACGCGCTCAAGTTCCGCCGGGCGGACGTGCCGCCGGTGATCCGCGTTGCCTCCAACCCGCGGACGGGGGGCAAGGTGGAGCTCACGGTCGAGGACAACGGCGTGGGCCTCGACCCGGCAGATGCCGAGCAGCTCTTCGAGGTGTTCCGGACGCTCCATCCCCGGGACCGGTACCCCGGCTCGGGGATCGGCCTGGCGACCTGCCGGCGGATCGCGGAGCTCCACGGCGGCGAGATCACGGCGCGTGGAGTTCTGGGCGAGGGCGCCGTGTTTAGTGTTCTCCTTCCGGTACATGCCTCTCTGGGGGTGCCACCCGAATGCGTGCCGTCCGACGCGGAGTGATCCTGGTCGCCGAAGACGACGAGGACGATCGACTCCTCATCGGGGCCGCCCTCGCGCGCACCGCCTGCCCACCCGACGTCCGCTACGTCACGGACGGCCGGGAGCTCCTCGACTACCTGTGCCGACGCGGCACGTGGTCCGACCCGCAGGGGTCGCCCGTCCCCGATCTCGTGCTCCTCGACCTCAACATGCCCCGGATGAGCGGGCGGGACGCGCTTTGCGTGCTCAAGCAGGATCCGGCGTTCCGGTGTCTGCCGATCGTGGTGTTCACGACCTCGGACGACGCGCGGGATGTCAAGGCCTCCTACGAGGCCGGCGCCAACGCGTTCGTGACCAAGCCCTCGACGCTCGCGGAGCTCTCCCGCGCGCTCGCTGCAATCGCCGACTTCTGGCTGGCCGTGGCGCGGAGCCCCGTCGAGGGAGCGCGGGTCGAGGCCCGCTCCGCCGCGATCCCCCGGCCACCCAGGTAGTGCGCGGCATGCGGGGTGGTGCGCGATAGGATGGCCGCTCGTGGCCTTCGACCCCTCCGCCGTGCGTCCGCTCCGTTGCCGGCCCCAGGCGCGGCGCCACGAACCGTCGTGACGGACCGAATGCTCCTGGACGGAGGGCGGGCCATCGACCTGCGCGCGCGCACGCTCGGGGACGAGACCTTCACCACCCGGGAGGCCGAGCTCCTCGCCTGGCTGGCCGAGCGTCCGCACCAGGTCGTGACCTGGGAGGAGCTGCACGAGCAGGTGTGGCGGTTCGCTCCCTCCGTCGTGTCGCGCGCGCCGTACTTCACCTGGCGCCGGCTCGTGAAGAAGGTCGAGCCCGATCCCCATCGGCCCCGCAACCTCCTGTCGCACCACGGGGATGGGGTGGCCTACGTGCCCCCTGCGGCAACCGCGGAGCTGGGCGCGGTCGGTTCCGTCGCGGTCTCGCCGCCCGGCCCCGACACGCTCGCCTCGCTCGAAGCCTACTGGTCCGCCGAGCCGTACGAGGCGTCCGTGGCACCCCCCGAGCATCGCGCCCTCCGTCCCGGGCTCGAACGCCTGCTCGCGACGCTGGAGGTTCCCGCAGCGCGTGCGCGGGTCGGGCTCCACCTCGTCCGCGTGCTCGTCGACGCGGGTGAGCTCCAGCCCGCGCTGGTGCTCGCCGAGCGGCTCGTACCCGGGGCCGAGCCGCCCCACGATCGGTACCTCCTCGCCCTGCGCGTGCGGGTGCTCGGCACGCTCGGGCTCCACGACGAGCTCGAGGCCGCCGGTGTGGCGCTCCTCGGCCGGTGTGCGGCGAGCGGGGATTTGCGGCTGACCGCGCGCACGACCGCCAACCTCGCGCGGGTCCGCCACACGCGCGGCGACTCCGCGGGCGCGCTCACGCTCCTCGAACAGGCGCGCGCGGCCTGCCAGACGGTGGGCGACGTGGACGGGGAGATGCGGACGTGCCTCACGATGGGGACCGTGCTCTCTGCCCTGGGGCGCTGGCGGGAGGCGGAGCGGGCTGTGCGCGCGGCCCTGGTGCGCGCCGTCGATCAGCCCGCGATCCAGCGTGAGGCCCGGGGCCAGCTCGCGCTCCAACACGTGATGCGCGGCGATCTCGAAGCGGCGGAGGCGGGCTTTGCCGCGCTCGCCGAGCCGCCCGATCCGTTCGCCACCCACAACTACTTCCTCGTCCGGGCCCTGCTCGGCCACCCCGTCGAGGCCCTCGCGGGTCTCGCGCGGCTCGCGGCGCACGCGCGGGCCCACGCCACCGACGGGGATCTGCTCCACCACCTCTGCCTCGCCGCGATGATCGCGCTGGCCGTGGACGACGACGAGGCCGCGCGCCTGGCGTTGGAGGCCGAACGGGTGCGCCAGGAGCTCGGCGACCGGACCCCCATCCCCCGCGCCGTGCGTGGCGTGGTCGCGGCGCGGCGGGGGGACCACGCGCAGGCGGAGCGGTTGGCGGCGCCCGAGCCCAACGCGCTGGGCGGACGCTTCGACGTTCCGCTCCTCTGCTTGCGCGCGGAGGTGGCGCTCGCCCGCGACGAGATGGAGGCGGCGCGCGCGCTGGTGGCCGAGGCGCGAGGCATCGCGGAGCGGCAACACGCCGATCCCCGCGCGCTCTACGTCGGGTGGGCGACGCTCGCCACTACGACCCGGTGAGGGCCATGCACTCGGTGTAGTAGGGGGCGCCGTCCACGGCGGCGTAAGGCTCCACGACCGTCCCCACGAGCTGCGCGGGGTCGAGCGATCCGTCGCCGAGGATGGGCGCCGGCCAGCCCTTCTCGACGTCGAACCACACGCAGGTCTCGCCGTCCCGCACGGCCCAGGTGTGGTGGGCGCCCTCGACCCGCGTCGCCGGGCCGAGGCGCGCGACGAGGAGGGTCTCCGTCTCGGACCACGAGGCCATCCCGCGGGCCATCCCGGCCGCGCCGAGGAGCTTCCGGCCCGTGAGCGGGCCGCCCGACGTCGGGGCCGTGACGCCCGTGACCATCGTGATGCGCATCCCGCACGGCTCGACCTCCGCGAGCTTCTCCCGGTCGAGCCCGCAGGCCTTGTTCGAGTTGGGATCCGACTCGTCGAAGGGCGTGGGCGGGACCGTGGCGCGGCGGGCCACCTCGGTCACCTGCCAACCGTCCGTCGTGGGCTCCACGAGCACGCCGTAGAGGTGCACGTCGCAGGCTTCGCCCGCCTCCTCGTAGCCCCCGGCCACGCCGTACGCGCTGGTGGGGGCCGGCGCGCGGCCGACCTCCGCCGACGCCATCTTGGCGATCCCCGAGCCCGCGGGGAGGCTCATCATGTCCATCGCCGGGCGGCGGTCCCAGTCGGCCCAGGCCACGGGGTCCTGGTGGAGCGTGTAGGTGTCGAACGGGCCGTTCTTCGGCCCGGCGGTGAGCTCCATCGTCGTCGGGGCGGGCGCCGTCAGCCCGCAGGCGTCCAGGCTGCCGCTGACCTTGATTTGCGTGCTCACGCCCGCGGCGAGGGGCGTGCCCGCCGGGACCACGGGCGCCGAAGACTTGCTCGCTCCGGACGGCAAAGAGGGGAGAAAGCCACATCCGAGGATGAGGAGGGCGAGCGGAACGAGGGCGGCGGACAGATGCATGGGGGGTTCTCCGAACGCCCGCCTTCTACCGGGCACCCCGCTGCCCGTCGCTGTGCAGATTGTTGCAGCGGCGTGCAGCGATGGGGTGGGGGAGGGGTGCCCCCCCAACTCACATGCCTGCTACCTCACCGGCACCCGGTGGCGTCGCAGGAGAACGTCGCGTCGTCCCCGTACGTGTACGAGCTGCTGCTGCGCACGTCGTACGTGTTGTCGTCCGCGCCGGTGCCGAAGTCGCAGTCGGTCGCGGTGAACGTCGCGGAGGCGTAGTTCTCCACCGCCGAGCCGGACGCGTGGTTGTTCCGGAAGAACCCACCGGGCGAGCCCACCGTGCCCGTGCAGCTCACCGCCGTGGCACCCGCGGCCGCGGAGATCGACATGCCGGGCGCGTTGGCGAGCGCCGTGTTGTCCGAGACGACGGTGTCGACGAGGTCGACGGTGGCCCCGTTGATGTAGAAGCCGCCGCCCTGGAGCGCGTCGTTGCCCGACACGGTCGAGTCGGTGAGCGTGACCGACACGTCGTAGCTGGCGTAGATGCCGCCGCCCTGGATGTAGCCGCCGGTCAGCCCGTTGTCGGAGATCGTGCTGTCGGCGAGCGCCAGCGTGCCTTGGGTCACGAAGATGCCGGCGCCGTAGCAGGTGGACTCGGTGCAGGTGTTGTCGTGGATGGTCGTGCCGGTGATCGACACGTCCGCGTTCCGCAGCTTGAGCCCGCCGCCTTCGTAGCCGGCGCTGTTGCCGTCCATGACGCTGTCGACGATGTCCACCACCGCCGGATCCGTCGTGGAGTTGGCGATGGCGTACACGGCGCCGCCGTACCCGCTGCCCGAGCCGACGTTGTCGGAGATCGTGACGCGGGTGAGCGTGGACGACCCGACGTAGAGGTACACGCCCACGCCGTACGTCGCGGTGTTGCCGCTGATCTCGGTGTCGGTGATCGCCATCGTGCCGTCGCTGTTCATGATCCCGCCGCCGGAGCCGCCGCGGTTGTCCTGGATGAACGAGTCGCTGATCGTGCTCGTCCCGCTCGCGAGGATGCCGCCCGCGCTGCTGGACGCGACGTTGTTGGACACGGTCGAATTGGTGAGGGTGAACGTGCCCGTGGCGGCGATCCCGCCGCCGCTGCCGCTGACGTTGTCGTCGATGACCGAGTCGTCGATGGAGAGGGTGGCGAAGCTGACGATCCCGCCGCCGTTGTAGAGCCCGCGGTTGTCCGTGATCAGCAGGTCGCTGCCGTAGAGCGTCCCCGCGTACTGGGAGATCCCGCCGCCGAAGCTCCCGTAGCCGCCCGTGAGCGTGAGCCCGGCCAGCGTGGTGACCGCACCCGCGTCCTCCGCGGTGATGACCGCCTGGGAGGCCGAGGCATCGAGCGTGGTGAGGGCCGACCCCGCGCCGTCGATCGACACGGCGAGCGGGTCCGTCACGGTGAGGGTGCCGTAGAACGTGCCGGCGCAGAGGTGCAGCGCCCCGCTCTCCGGGAGCGTGTAGTGGAACGGCGAGGCCGCGGTGCCGGCGACGAAGGTGGCGGTCAGGTCGGTGGCCGTGCCGGCGTCCGCGTGGAACGACGCGGTGCCGTCCTCGTCCGCCGCCACCCAGCCGCTCGCCGCGCAGTCGTTGGCAACGCCGTCGCAGAGCTCGGGGGCGCCCGGGTAGATCGTCGCCTCCGCGTCGTCGCAGTCGGTGTCGTCCGCGATCGTGTCGGCGGGCTGGGTGCACTCGGAGACGGCGGTCGCGGCATCGCCGTAGCCGTCCCCGTCGGCGTCGCTGTACCAGGTGCCACGGCCGGCGCCCTCGTCCACGTCGCCGTCACAGTTGTCGTCGAGGTCGTTGCAGATCTCGGCCGCCGCGGGCGAGATGGCGCTGTCGCCGTCGTCGCAGTCGGTGGGGTCGCTCACGGTGCCCGACGGTGGCTCGCAGGCGGTCGTCACGGCGGTCGCGTCGCCGAACCCGTCGGCGTCGGCGTCGGCGTACCAGGTCGCCACGTCGGCCGCGTCCTCGTCGGTGACCGTGTCACAGTCGTCGTCGACACCGTTGCACAGCTCGGTGCCGGCGGGATTCACGGTGGCCTCCGCGTCGTCGCAGTCGGTGGCGTCGGCCACATACCCCTCGGGCTCGGCGCAGGCGGCGATGGCCACGCCGAGGTCACCGTAGGTGTCACCGTCGGCATCGGCGTAGTACACGGCCGTCATGCCCTCGTCGATCGCGCCGTCACAGTTGTTGTCGATCTCGTCGCACACCTCGCTGGCGCCCGGGTACGCCGTGGGCGCGCCGTCGTCGCAGTCGTTGCAGGCGGCCGACCCGTCGCCGTCGAGATCGGCGTAGCCCACCGAACCGTCGCAGTTGTAGTCGACGGGGTCCGCGCAATCGACCTCGTCGGCGCCGGGATGGACGGCGGGGTCGGTGTCGTCGCAGTCGGTCGGATCGGCCGAGAACCCCGCCTCGGCCTGGCAGGCGAGCGTGGTTTCGGTAGGATCGCCGTAGGTGTCACCGTCCACATCGGCGTAGAACTCGGAGAACACGTCGTCGTCGGTGACACCGTCGCAGTTGGCGTCGATGCCGTCGCAGGCCTCGACCGCCTCCGGGTTGATCGCGGCGTCGCTGTCGTCGCAGTCCTCGTCGAGGCCGAAGCCGTCGCCGTCGGCGTCGTCGACATCGTCGGTGATCACGGGGTCGGAGGTGTCCTTCGGATCGGTGGAGCCGTCACAAGCCAGCAGGGAGAGCGTAAGTAGGGCGAGCATGACGATCCTCGGGGAAACGACACTGTAGAGCATGGCGTCGGACGAGCGGTCAAGCTCAAATCCGTCCCGTGCGCGACCCGCGCAACGCGTGTCCCGGCGTGCCGGCGCGCGGGAGCCGTTCGAACCCGCGCGTCGACCGTCGCGGATCGTGCTAGACAGGAGCCCCTCTCCGCCCGCGCACCGCGCCTGACCCCGACCCCGACCCCGTTCCCCGAGACTGCCATGAGCACGCCCTTGTCGACCATCATCTGGACCCAGATCGACGAGGCGCCCGCGCTCGCCACGTTCTCGCTCCTCCCCATCGTGCAGGCGTTCACCAAGGGCACCGGCATCTCCGTCGAGACGCGGGACATCTCCCTTGCCGGCCGCATCCTCGCGAACTTCCCCGAGCGCCTCGCCGCCGGTCAGCGCGTGGATGACCACCTCGCCCAGCTCGGCGAGCTCACGCTGCATCCGGACGCGAACATCATCAAGCTCCCGAACATCTCGGCGTCGATCCCCCAGCTCCGTGAGGCCATCAAGGAGCTCCAGGCGCACGGGTACGACATCCCCGACTACCCGGAGAACCCCACGGACGACGCCGAGCGCGCCCTCCAGACCCGCTTCGCCAAGGTGCTCGGCAGCGCGGTGAACCCCGTGCTGCGCGAGGGCAACTCGGACCGGCGCTCTCCCCCCGCGGTCAAGAACTTCTCCAAGAAGCACCCGCACAAGCTCGGCGCGTGGTCGCCCGACTCCAAGTCGCACGTCGCCTCCATGTCCCACGGGGACTTCTACGGCTCCGAGACCTCCCTCACCGTCGAGAAGGCCACGAAGGTCCGGTTCGAGTTCGTCGCGGCGGACGGCACGGTGACCGTGCTGAAGAAGGGCATGGGCCTCCTCGCCGGGGAGATCCTCGACACCTCGGCCATGAGCGCCTCCGCGCTCCGCGCGTTCTACGCGGCCCAGATTGAGGACGCGAAGCAGAGCGGCGTTCTCCTCTCGCTGCACCTGAAGGCCACGATGATGAAGGTCTCCGACCCCATCATGTTCGGCCACGCCGTCACCGTCTTCTTCGCCGACGTGTTCACCAAGCACGCCGCCACCTTCGCGAAGCTCGGCATCAACGCGAGCAACGGCCTCGGGGACGTGTACACGAAGATCGGCGCCCTCCCCGCCGGCGAGAAGGCGGAGATCGAGGCCGACATCCAGGCCGTCTACGCCACGCGCCCCGCGCTCGCGATGGTCGACTCCGACAAGGGCATCACCAACCTCCACGTCCCGAACGACGTCATCGTGGACGCCTCGATGCCCGTCGTCGTGCGCGACTCGGGCAAGATGTGGGGGGCGGACGGCAAGCTCCACGACACCAAGGCGATGATCCCGGATCGCTGCTACGCCACGATCTACGAGGCGATCCTCGACGACTGCCGCGTCAACGGCGCGCTCGACCCCGCCACCATGGGCAGCGTCCCGAACGTCGGCCTCATGGCGCAGAAGGCGGAGGAGTACGGCTCCCACGACAAGACGTTCGTCGCCACCGGGACCGGCACGATCCGCGTGGTGGACGAGGCCTCCGGGGCCACGCTCGCCGAGCAGGCCGTCGAGAAGGGGGACCTCTTCCGCGCCTGCCAGACCAAGGACATCGCCATCCGCGACTGGGTCAAGCTCGCCGTGCGCCGCGCCCGCGCCACCGGATCGCCCGCGATCTTCTGGCTCGACCGCAGCCGCGCCCACGACGCCCAGGTCATCAGTAAGGTCGAGGCCTACCTCGCCGAGCTGGACACCACCGGCCTCGAGATCCGCGTCCTCACCCCGGTCGACGCGATGAACTACTCGCTCAAGCGCATCCGGAAGGGCCTCGACACCATCTCGGTCACCGGGAACGTGCTCCGCGACTACCTCACCGACCTGTTCCCCATCCTCGAGATCGGCACCTCCGCCAAGATGCTCTCGGTGGTGCCCCTCCTCGCGGGCGGTGGCCTCTTCGAGACGGGCGCGGGCGGCTCGGCCCCGAAGCACGTGCAGCAGTTCGCGAAGGAGGGCTACCTCCGCTGGGACTCGCTCGGTGAGTTCTCGGCGCTCGCGGCCTCCCTCGAGCACATCGGCCTGACCTTCGGGAACAAGCGCGCGGCCCTGCTCGCCGAGACCCTCGACATCGCGATCGGCAAGTTCCTCGACGAGAACAAGTCGCCCGCCCGCCGCGTCGGCCAGATCGACAACCGCGGCAGCCACTTCTACCTCGCGACCTACTGGGCGGAGGCGCTCGCGGCGCAGTCGGGGGACGCCGAGCTCCAGGCGCGCTTCGCCGGCGTGGCGAAGGCGCTCGTCGCGAACGAGGCGGCCATCAACATCGAGCTCATCGCGGCGCAGGGCGCCCCGGTCGACATGGGCGGGTACTACCAGCCCGACGCCGGCAAGACCGAGCGGGCGATGCGCCCGAGCGCGACGCTCAACGCGATCATCGACGCGCTGCGGTAGGGCCGGGCGGCCGCCTTCCGGGCGCCTGGCGCTCGAGGGCGGCCCGTCACCCGCGGAGGGTGCCGCCCTACGCGGGCTCGCCGACCTGGAGCACGATCTGCCCCCGGGCACGCCGGCTCATCATGTGCGCCACGGCCGCACCCGCCTGCTCCAGCGGGTAGGTCCGGTCGATCACCACCCGCACGGCGCCCGATTCCAGCAGCGCGGCGAGGGACTCGAGGTTCTGGCGAGTGGGCCGATACTCGACGAAGCGCCACTGCTTGGGCTTGAACAGGCCGGCGAACAGCAGGGTCGGGATCGGACCCACCCAACGGTTGGTGCCGATGCTGTTTGGGAGGAACAAGCCCCCCGGTGCCAGGACCGCGGCGGACGCGGCCGCCGGGTGGTTCATGACATTGTCGAAGATGACATCGTAGCGCTCGTCCCCCTTCGTGTAGTCCTCGACTGTGTAGTCGATGACGTGGTCGGCCCCGAGCGAGCGGACGAGATCGACGTTCCGGGTGCTGCACACCCCGGTGACCACGGCGCCCAGGGCCTTGGCAATCTGGACCGAGAACGTGCCCAGACCGCCCGAGGCGCCGTTGATCAGCACCCGCGTGCCGGCGCGGACGCCCGCCACGTCGCGGATCGCCTGGAGCGCCGTCACCCCCGACATCACCGCTCCGGCGGCCTCCTCGAAGCTCAGGTGGGCCGGCTTCCTCGCCAGCTGGCTGGCCGGGACGAGGGTGTACTCGCAGAAGGTCCCCTGCGCGCCGCGTGTGTAGCCACCGGTCCAGACCGAGCCGAACACTTCGTCGCCGGGCGCGAAGTCGAGGACCCGCGCACCGACGGCCTCGACGACCCCCGACACATCCGAGCCGCGTACCGCCGAGGCGGGGCCGGACAGGCCGACGGCGAGGCGCAGCGCATAGGGGACGCCCAGGGTGGCGATGCAGTCGGGCGTATTGACGGACGTGGCACGGACTCGGATCAGCACGTTGTCGTCGCCGGGTACGGGCATGTCGAGCTCGCCGGGGGCCAGGACCTGTTCAGGGTCGCCGTAGCTTGTCTGCAAGATTGCTTTCATGCCAACGGAAGCGGCAACGAGGGCGGGGAGGGCGGGGGTCATGGGGGCTCCGGGTCGGTGAACGGTCGGTGACTTCTCGTCGGCCGGTGTATGCGTGCCAAACCGCGCCGGGCCTGTGCGTATGTGGGACGCGGCCGTGCAAGAATGCACGCATGGACTGGGACGACCTTCGCTACGTGCTCGCGATCAAGCACGCGGGCAGCCTGGCCGGTGCCGCCAGCACGCTCGGGGTGACCCGTACCACCGTCGGTCGGCGCCTCCGGGACGCGGAGGAGCGGCTCGGGGTTCGCCTGTTCGACCGGACCCCCGAGGGGTTCGTCCCGACGCCGGCCGGCGACGAGCTCGCCGAGACCGCCGGGCGTGTCGAGGAGGAGATCCTGGCCGCGGAGGGGCGGATCCTCGGGCACGACGCCGCGCTGACCGGCCGCCTGCGGGTGTCCACCGTCGACTTCCTGTTCCACGGCTTCACTGACGTGTTCGTCTCCTTCATGGAGCGCTACCCCGGGGTCGACCTCACCGTGCGCGCCACCGACGAGCGGGTGTCCCTCGCCCGTCGGGAGGCGGACGTGGTCCTGCGCCTCGACAACAACCCGGAGGAGCGCCTCGTGGGGCGCCGGGTCGGGCGGATGCAGATCGAGGTCTACGCCGCCCGCTCGCTGGTCGCGCGGATCGGCCGGGACGCCGGGCTCGCCAGCTACCCCTGGCTCCATCGGGACGAACGGTCGGACGGTCGCTGGCTGGACGCCTGGCTGGCCCGGAACGCGCCCGGCGCCCGGATCTCCCTGCGGTCGGACGAGTACGCGGTGCTGCGCAGGGCCATGTCAGCGGGGATCGGCGTACATTTCCTGGCCTGCTTCGTCGGGAACGCCGACCCGGGCCTGGTCTCGCTGGGGGCGCGCCTGACGGAGGAGGCCCGGGATCTCTGGGTGCTCACCCTGCCGGAGCTGCGCCACAACAGCCGGATCCGGGCCTTCATGGACCACGTCCACGACGCGTTGAAGGCGCGCCAGGGAGAGCTGGAGGGAGCTGCGCCGGAGCCGGTGGGAGCCGTCGGGGCCCGATAGCCCCTCACCGCGGGCTGAACCTCGCCCGCACCGCGGCCGCGGGGTAGGCCGCGGGATGAACAGCCGGCGCCGAGCGACCACGAAGACGGAACAGGGCGCCGGGCGGCCGGCGCGGGCCCCGCGCGCGATCGACGCGGGGTGGGTGGAGTGGGCCGTCGCGGAGCACCTCGCGCGCTATTCCAGCACGCGGTCGCACCTCGAGACGCTGCTGAAGGCGCGCGTGCGCCGCGCCGCGCACAAGGGCGCCCCGGTGCCCGAGAACATCCGCGAGATCCTGGCCACGGTGCTCGATCGGCACGTCGAGCTCGGCACCCTGAACGACGCCGCGTGGGCGGAGATGAAGGCGCGGTCCCTGACCCGGCGCGGCGTGGCCTCCGCCGTGGTGAAGCAGCGGCTCCGCCAGAAGGGCGTGCCCGACGCGACGACGGCGATGGAGACCGTGGCCGAGGAGCTGCGCGGGCCCGCCGTGGACGGCGAGGAGAGGGAGGAGGTGGCGACGGATCTCATCGCGGCTTGCGCGTGGGCACGTCGCAAGCGGGTCGGCGCGTTCGCGCGCGACGCGGCCGATCCGGAAGACACGCCGGAGCCGACGGATCGGGGCCAGGCTCGCGCCGCGCGCGACGCCGCGCGGGCTGCCGAGCAGAAGCTGCTCGCCTCCATGGCGCGGGCGGGGTTCCCGTTCGCGATCGCGCGACGGGTGCTGCAGATGAGCCTCGAGGAGGCCGACGAGCTGCTCCTGCGGATGCGGTGAGGGCCGCGGTGGCGGAGTTCTCTCCCGCGCGTCGCCCCCGGCGCACCGCGACCACGGCGGGCTACCGCTTCGCGCCGTCCCTCCGCCGCCGGAGCCCGGCCACCGCGGCCAGCAGCCCTCCGAGCAAGCCGGCGGCCCGCCCGTCCCCCGTGGCGCACTGGCAGTCGGCGGTCGGGTCTTCGTCGCCGGTATCCGCGTCCCCGGTCTCCGCGTTGCCGGTCTCCGCGTCGCCGGTGTCCGCGTCGCCGGTGTCCTCATCGCCGATGGCGTCCGTGCCGTCACAGTCCTGATCGATGCCGTCCGCGGGCACGTCGACCGCGCCCGGAAAGGCCGTGGGATCCGCGTCGTCACAGTCCGCGGCCGTCGCCGGGACGTAGCCCTCGGGCGCCGTGCATGCCACGACCTGGGTGCCGAGGTCCGCGTAACCGTCCCCGTCCGCGTCGCGGTACCAGGACGTGCCGCCCGTGGCGCTGTCCCCGTCCGCGGTGCCGTCGCAGTCGTCGTCGACGCCGTTGCACACCTCCGGCGCGCCCGGATGGATCGCGGCGTCGGCGTCGGCGCAGTCCTCGGGTGTGGCGTGGCCGTCGCCGTCCGCGTCCGTCCCGGCCTCGGCCGCCCCCTCGTACACGTACACCCGCCCGGTGTGGCTGTCGTAGTTGACGGCGCCGATGGCGAGGTCGACGTAGCCGTCTCCCGTGAGGTCGCCGAGGCCGGCCACCGAGCACCCGAAGTAGCTGTCCACCGTCTCGCCCGTCCAGGTCACCGCGGCGGTCGCGGAGACGCCACCGGCCGAGCCCGTGTAGAGGTACGCGGCTCCGGCGAAGGACGCCTCGCCGTACGCGCCGACGACGACATCATCGTACCGATCCCGGTCGACGTCGCCCGCGCCGGCGACGGACACGCCGAGCGTCCCGTAGGCGGCCGTGCCGGCCCAGGTCATGGCAGGCGTGGCCGACACCCCGGCCGCGGACCCCATGTACACGTAGACGCGGCCCTCGAAGCTGGTGGCGAACGGCGCCCCGATCACGATGTCGTCGTAGCCGTCTCCGTCCAGATCGCCCACGCCGGCGGCCGAACGCCCGAACTCGTCGAACGGGTACTCGCCCACCAGGGTCGTGGCGGCGGTGGCGGCCGGGCCGGTGGCGCCCCCGAGGTAGACCAGCGCGCGGCCGGTGCTGGTGTCGTAGTCGCTGGAGCCGACGACGATGTCGCCGAAGCCGTCCCCGTCCACGTCGCCCGCAGCCGCGACCGCCTGGCCGAACCCGTCGGCCACGACGCCCCCGGTCCAGGTGACGTCGGGCGCGTCCTCGGGCCCGCTCGCCGCGCCGAGATGGACGTGCACGTAGCCGAAGCCGGTGGCGGAGTCGGGGGAGCCGAGCACGATGTCGTCGTAGCCGTCGGCGTCGATGTCACCGGCGAACGCGACCGAGGTCCCGAATTGGTCGAAGCCCCCGTCGCCGGTCCACGTGCGGTCGGGGACCGTCGAGGGGCCGGTAGGGCCCCCGAGGTAGAGGTGCACGCGGCCGACCACGGCGCTCCGTGACTCCCCGGGGGAGCCGACGAGGATGTCGGCGTACCCGTCGCCGTTCACGTCCCCGCCTCCCGCGAGCACCGTGCCGAAGTACGGCTCGGCGGGGTCCCCGGTCCAGGTGACCGCGGGGAGGGTGGCGAGGCCGCTCGCCCCGCCCAGGTACAGGTAGACATCGACGCGCTCGTCCGTGCCGCTTCCGGCGCCGACGAGCAGGTCGGGGTAGCCGTCCCCGTCCACGTCGCCCGCGCCGACGACGACGGCGCCGAGGTAGTCGCCGGGGGCACTGCCCGTGAGGATCGTGGGGCCCGAGAAGGACGCGGCGGCGAGCCCGGGGAGCGTGAGCGCGAGCAGCGCGAACTTGTTCATGGTGACCCCAGGTTGGTTGGTACCGGCAGAGAAGGAGCAGGGGCCCCCTATTCCCGCCGCCTGGCCCCACCCTCCGCCCAAGGTCCGCGCCCACACGTTCCAACGATTGGTGACATGCAGGCGCCGGGATCATTACGCGGACACGGGAGGCAGCCGCGTGCATCGCCATGCATCGAGATGTTGCGTACGCCATGGAAACGACACCCGCGGGAATAGGGCCCAAGCGGTCAGGAGGCCGCATGCTCGTTCCGGTGCTCGTCATGCTTCTCGGATGTGGGGAGGCGGCCGACCCGCTCGCCGGCGGTGGGTTCGAGTGGGGCCTCGACGAGGACGAAGCGGCGCCCCGATGGCCCGTCTCGTTGGATCCGACGGCGTCCGCCACGTGGCCCGGCGAGATGGCGGAGAGCTGGTACGGCTTCTCGGTGTCCGACGCGGGGGACGTCAACGGGGACGGCTACGCCGACGTGATCGTGGGCGCGTTCGGATACGACTCCAACACCGGCCGGGCCTACGTCTACCACGGCTCGGCAAGCGGCCTGGGGGCCACCGCGGCGACGACGCTCACCGGCGAGGAAGCCGAGTCGTTGTTCGGCACCCAGGTGTCCTCCGCGGGAGACGTGAACGGAGACGGCTACGGGGACGTCGTCATCGGCGCCTCCGCTTACGGCTCGGGCGACATCGAGGCCATCGGCCGCGCCTACGTCTACCTCGGCTCCACGGTCGGGCTCGTCGGGGTCCCCGCGACCACCCTCACCGGGGAGGATGCGTCCGACCAGCTCGGCTCCGCGGTCGCCGGCGCGGGAGACATCAACGGGGACGGGTACGATGACCTCGTCGTCGCCGCGCCCTACCGCGAAACCTACCGGGGGACGGTATACATCCACCACGGCTCGGCCACGGGCATCGCCGCGACGCCCACCCTGACGTTGGTCGGGAGCATCTACACCGAGGTGTTCGGCTACGCCGTGTCGGGCGCGGGGGACGTGAACGCCGACGGCTACGACGACGTGCTCGTCGGCATCTGGGCGCACGACTCGTACGCGGGCCGGGCCGACGTGTTCCACGGCTCCGCCACGGGGCTCTCCACCACGGCCGCGATCCAGCTCGGCGGCGAGGCCGACTACGACGCGTTCGGCTCGTCCCTCTCGGACGCCGGCGACATCGACGGGGACGGTTTCGACGACATCGTGGTGGGCGCGCCGAACGCCCTGACCTACACCGGCAAGGCCTATGTGTACGCGGGGTCGGTCAGCGGAATCTCCAGCACCGCGGCGCTGATCCTGACCGGCGAGGCGACGGACAACGCCTTCGGGTATTCCGTGTCGGGCGCGGGGGACATCGACGCCGACGGCTACGCCGACGTGATCGTGGGCGCGCACGCCTACCTCGGCTCGGCGATCGGCCGCGCCTACCTCTACACGGGGGCTGCCGCCGGGCTGTCCTCCACGGCGGAGACGACGCTGACGGGCGACTCCGCCGACGACGCCTACGCCTACTCGGTGTCCGGCGCCGGGGACGTGAACGGGGACGCCCTGGACGACGTGATCGTGGGCGCGCCCTACCAGGACGGGCTCATCGGCCGCGCCTATGCCTACCAGGCGGAGGCCGACGCCGACACTGACACCGACACTGACACCGACACGGATACCGACACCGACACGGATACCGACACCGACGCGGACACCGACACCGACACCGATGCCCCCATCGACGACGACGGGGCGGGGTGTGGGTGCGCGACCGGGGGCCCGGCGCAGGCGGGTTGGATCGTTGCGTTACTGGCGCTGGTGGGGATCCGGAGTGGGCGTCACGGCGGGTCGGCGCGAGGGATGTCCGATCGCGCCTCCAGCAGGACGCCTCGGTAGAACGACCCGCCCACGACCGGGCTCGCGTCCCCTACGATCGGGCCCAGGTCGCAAGGCATCCTCGTCGTGGAGGACGACCCGCCCATCGCCGCCTCGGTCGTGCGCGGGCTCCGCGTCGACGGGTCATCCGTCCTGTGTGGCGACGAAGCTGAGCGCCTCGACGGCATCGATGTCCGCGCCGACCGTGCCCTTCGACTGGCGGCCTTGGCTCGAATCGTCGGTCAGGCGGACGTAGACGAACGTGCTCCCGGATTCCGGGCCGTAGGCGTCGATGTCGATCGTCGCCGTCGAACCGAAGACCGCGCCGACGGAGAGCCACGTGGCGTTGTCACCGCTGATCTCGACGAACGTGTCCTCGATGTCGGGGCCTACCTCGTAGATGCGGAGATCCGGGGCGGCATCGCCGCTTGCCACGATCAGATGGTCGAGGAACCCGAGGGTGATGCTGCCGCCGTCCCCGAGGCTCACGAAGGTGCAGGTTCCCATTGAGCTGCAGGAGTTCACTCCCGCGTAATCCGGCGCCTCCAGGGCGTTGTCGCCGCCGCGATGGGGCTCGGTCGGCTCCTCGCCAAGGATGACGGGCGCATAGTCGATCACGATGTCGGCATACGCGCCTGTTCGATCACCCGTCTGATCATCGGACGTGTCGCCCTCTTTTGCCGGGGCCGTCTGACGACAGGCGACGGCGACCAGGACGATCCCGAGAGCAAAGGCGGTTCGTGCGCTCCACATCGGGCGTTCCCTCGGTGATTTCCATAGTGGCACACTCCAGCGGCCCTCCGCCACCGCCGGAGCGCCCCCGGCTCGACGACATCCACGGGGATGTAAGTCCAATGAGAGCCGGGCTCGTGGTATGCCCTCGCGACAGGACGTGTCCATGCCCTTCCACGCCATCCACCTCGACCTCAACGCTCCCGACAACCAGCTCGCCACGGAATTCGCCGACCACGTGGGAACGCGACCGGCGCTGCAGGTCGTGATCGAGCTGCTCGAGGGCCTGAGGGCGCTGCGCCTCCCCTGGTGGACGCCCGCGCAGCGGCGCGCTGCCCATCCCTCGGAGCAGCGCATGCGCGAGCTCGAGGTGCGCCCCGATGTGCGGCAGCGGATCATGGTGGCCCTGACGCACATGCCTCCGCGTGCCAGCCGGCGCATCGGGGCGGACATGCAGGCCAACCTCATCGACGAGGTGCTGGAGGAGGACGTCTCCATCGAGGCGTTCGAGGACACGTTCCTCCCCGCCGAGACGGTGGCCTACGGGGACCCCTCGGGCCTGTTGCGCGAAGTCGTGGCGGCGCTGCCCTGGGACGAGAACACCCCGGCCCATCGCAAGCTGCTGGAGATCTTCATGGACGGGTGCCTGCGCGAGCGCACCCATGGCGGCCGGAGCCTCTCCCCGTTCCTGACGTGGCTCGAGCTGCGCGCCGCCATCGACGCGGACGCGTGGCAGGAGCACCTCCCGCACGCCGTGCGCGTGAAGGTCGATCGGGCGCGCCTCGAGATGGAGCGCGCCAGCCCGGGCGTCCCGTTCTCCGCGCGGCACGAGCTGGAGACCGTGGGCCTCGACACCGTTCGGGAACACCTCCCGCTGCGCGCGTTGGCCGGGATCTTCGCGGTGGCGCTCGCCAGGTTGGACGCCGAGTCGGGCGGCGAGAGGTCGCCGGCCCCCGTCGTCCCCTCGTCGCACGAGCACCACGACGCAGAGGCCGACACCACCAACCACGCCGCCAGGATGGCCAGCAACGACGAGCCCGAGGAGGGCATGCTGGTCGAGGACGGGCTGGAGAGCGTTCCGGCGGACCTCCGTCCGCTCGACCCCGAGTGGAACGACCAGTACCTGATGGTGGGCGGCATCCCCAACGACGAGATCGGGGAGGGGACGCTGCTGCCCGCCTCCGAGAACCCGTGGATGAACGACGAGCTGACGGATCCGGGCATCAAGGCCGCCGACCCGCATGCAACCTCGCGGCGCTCGAGCCGGTCCGACTCGCGGCGTCGGCCGCGTCACGGGGCCTGATCCCGACGGGGCGCCGGGGCGAGCTGGCTGGCTCACCCCCCCGTGGAGGTCACGACGATGGAGTCGGTGCCGACGACCGCGCCCCGGAGGTCGGTGGCGAGGAGGGTCACGGCGTTGGGACCGGCCTCGAGAGGCACGATCACCTGCCAGCTCCGGTCGTCGACCCAGGTGAGCTCCAAGGGCTCGGCCGCGCCGTCGAGCGCGATCTGGCGGACGTCGAGCCAGGCCTCTCCCTCGAGCACCACCTCCGTCGCCGCGACCGAGAAGTCGGCGCCGTCTCCCGTCGTGATGCGGAAGTCCAGCGACGGATGGAGCGCCATCACCGCGTCGGGCGAACCGTACATCACCCAATCCGCCCGATCGGCGATGAACTGGCAGTTGCCCGCGACATCCTGCTCCGGTAGCAGGGCGCCGAGCTGGTCACACCAGCGCGCCAGGTACGCACCGTTGTACGCCCGACCGACGATGTCCTGCAGGTGGCCATAATAGGACCGCTCGTGAGCCGGATCCTGGAGCAGGCGCGCCAGGTCGCTGTTGCCTACGACCGCCATCGAGGCGCTCCCGTAGAAGTCCAGGTCGTGTGGGAAGTACAGCACCCGCTGGTCCTCGGGGCGGACGTAGAACCGCGCGTTGTGTTGGCTCCCGTCCCCGCCGTAGTTGTCGACCGCGCCGGAAAGTGTCGCGAAGGCGAAGGCACGCAGCCACTGATCCACGTCGATGACCGCGTCCGCCTCTGCCAGGAAATCCGGCTCCGACAGCGCGAAGGTCTGGCCGAGATCGATGAGGCGGTCGTAGTCGTCCTGGCGCTCGTTGTTCTGGATCAGGAAGTTCCAGCGATACGCCTCCCGATCGTCGCCGAGATCGGTGAGGGAGGTCCCGATCACGTAGTCGGGCTGGGGCAGCTTGAACCCCTCGGCGGTCCCGTCGTCGGTCGTCAACGGGTAGTAGATGAGCTCGTACTCGAAGAGCGTGCCGCTGTCCCCGTCCGCGAATTGGGAGGCCAGCACGAGGTCGCTGAACCGGTCGAGCTGCAGCTCGGCCGGCCCGGTGTGCTCGGGGAGCGGGGTCAGGGCCTGGATCAGGTCGTTGTACTCCCCCGAGACCGAGCCCGCGTGTGTCATCACGAGGTTCATGAGCACCTCGCGCTGGCCGTAGCCCACGCCCTCGGACCGATCGACGAGCACGCTTCCGTGGCTGCCCCGGAAGGGTTGCTCGCTGTGGAAGCTGACGCCGTAGCCCAGGCGCGGCACCTCGGGCCGGCCGCGCTCGCTGCCCTTGGCCCGTACGCCCACGTCGTAGAACACCTCCACCTCGTCGTAGACCACGGTGGCGCCGACGAGGTCGTCGCTCATGAGGTTCACGTCGTCGTGCAGCCAGTCCGAGTCGGCCTGGGTCACGAGGATCCGGAAGTTGTGCAGGCCGTTGGTCGCCGCGAGATCGTCATCGACCCGGTAGAGCGCCCGGGAATCGGGACCGGCCGCGGGGAACATGGAGCGGACACCGAGGCCGTCCTCGGCTTCGACGTACATCTGCACGATCGTCCCGGCCGCCTGGCCCGCGAGCTCGGCCTCCCAGTGGCCCGGCCCTCCCTCGGTCGTGGCCTGCTCGGTCATGGCCTGGGCCTGGAAGGCCGCGCCTTCGACCGAGGACCAGAGCGTCACCCCCTGCACACCGTCGGGATCGTCCACCGAGACGCTGACCCGCACGGGCTCGGAGGGCGCCGGCACGGCCACGTCCTGGCGAAGGTCGGCGAAGGTCGGGCCCAGGTTGTCCACCCAAGCCGAGTTGGGTGCCCCCGGCGTACCGGACAGGTCGGGCTGCTGCACCAAGGTCGTCCGCGGCAGGCGGTTGAAGTAGAGCCGGGTGTTGACCTGGTTGCTTCCCGAGATCCACCGGGCCCGGAAGGACACCTCGTACTCCGTGGTGCCGATCGGCCCGAGCAGGGTGGTCTCGGCGTGGTTGTGCATGTGTCCGGTCGGCCCGGTGGCCAGGAGGCGCAGCACCGCGTTCGCGGGGTCGTCGGGGTCGGGCACGACCTCGCTGTGACGGTGGTTCCCCAAGAGGCGCCAATGTTCGAACGTCCCGTTCTGGATCAGCTCGACGGGCGTCCCGTCCGGATCCTGGATCACGCTCACGTCGTCGATCAGCACCTCCCCGGCGTCGAGCAGGCCCACCACGAGCTCCTCCCAGGCGCCGTCGGGGCCCACCGCGCTCGGCGCGGCCTCACCGCGGTAGCTGTACGAGGCCCACTCCGAGCGAGGGCCCTCGCTGCTCGCCGCCCAGGCCTCGGCCGCGGCGTTGTCGGCCCGGGGGTCACGCAGCTCGAGAGTCGACCCTTCGCCGTCGGGCGCCGAGGGCCAGCGCCCCCCGTCGAAGTAGCGCACCTCGTCCGCGGGGTTTCCGCGCGCGTCGAGCAGCAGCACCCGGTCGCTCCAGTTGTCCAGCTTGCCGGTGAAGTCCCCCACCACGGCGATGTCGGGGTGCTCGGCCCGGAGGGCGTCCGCGTCGCGCGCGACCACCAGCCAGGCGCCCGGCAGGAGGACCGTGCCCGACGGGAGCTCGTAGGCCACGGCGTCGACGAACTGCCAGCCGCCGAGGTCCACCGCCTCCGTCCCCCGGTTGTAGAGCTCGATCCACTCGTCGGACCGCGCCGTCACGGGCTCGCCCTCCCGCGACACGGGCGCGCGGTGGTACTGGATCTCGTTGATCACGATGTCGTCGACGACGTCGATGACGTTCGGCTCGCCCGGCGTGGCCTCGCGCGGAGAGCGCCAGGCGCCGCCGTCCTCGGCGCGGCCGCGGAGCCCGTCGGACACCCTCACCGCGTCGAGCAGGGCGCTCCGGTCGGCGGTGTAGAGGAACAACACGTCGCCGGCTTCGACGGGGAAGCCGACGTCGTCCAGCGCCAGGAGCTCGCCCGGCCCCAGCTCCCCGGTCGGGAGCACGAGCTCGCCGCCCGCCGACGAGACCAGCACGAGGCCGCTGGTGTCCTGGGCGCTCGGGCTCGCGTCGAGCAGCTCCACCCAGAAGGGCGCGTCCGCCGCGGGCGCGACCTCGTTCAGCACGACCGTCGGGCCGGCGGTCTCCGGCGAGATCCGGGCCGTCAGCGCACACCCGAAGGTCATGTCCGGGTCATCGCGCTCGGCCTGGTGCAGCTCGACCGCCAGCACGTTGACGCCGCGCACCAGCGCATCGGCGGGGAGGTCCGCGTAGATCGGGGACGCATCGCCGACCGGGGCCGCGGCCAGGGTGGTGGCGTCCACCGGGCCGGCCGGCATGTTCTCTCGGAGCACCTCGACGCCGTTGAGGTAGAAGACGGCGCCGTCGTCGAGGAGGCACTCGAGGGAGAGCTCGGCTGAGGCCGGGTCGGCGTCGACGGAGAAGCTCGTGCGGAAGGTGATCGTGGTGGGGATCGCGAGGAGCTCGGTGGTCCCGCGCGACCCTAGCAGAGGCTCCTGGGAGCGGAACAGCGCGTACGTGTTCTCGGTGTTGGTCACCGAGGCGTCGGCGAAGGTGTCGGCCCAGACGTACTTCGCCGCGTCGCTGAAGGAGCTGCTGGTGGCCCAGCCCCAGGGATCCGAGGTGCGGTCGGCGTCGACCGCAGGGAGCGCCCAGGAGGCCCCGGCGTTGGCGTCCTCGACGAGGAGGCCGAGCGCCTCCTCGGTCGGCGGCGGATCGGTGGCGCCGGGGGAGGCATCGGTGGGCCCGAGGACCCACTCGAAGGCCGACGCGTCCGTGCCGACGACGTCGCTGGGTAGCTCGACCTCGGCGATGGTCATCTGCGGGCCGCCGGAGTCCCCGGGCGCCTCCCAGGCGGCGAGGTACAGGTGGTCCGCGGGGGTCACCGCGATGTCGAAGTCCTCGACGGTCACCCAGTTGCCGTCGGAGTCCTCGCCGACGAGCCGGAGGTCGCTCCCGTCGGCCCGGCCCAGGTAGAGCCCGAAGTAGTTGTCCGCCGTGACCCGGACGGTCGCCACGACGTCCTCCTGGGCCGCGCCCGCGTAGAAGATGGCCTCGCCGCGGTCCCACCCGCCGTCGTCATGGGCCGGCCCCGCCCAGTCGTCTGCGGGGTAGTCCCCCGCGGTGTCGTAGGCCCAGGTGGCCTCGAGCGCCACGAGCGCGAGGGTGGTCGAGGGCGCGAGGGGATCGAGCAGGTTCGTCTCGCCGGGCGTCCCGCCGAGCTCGGCGCTGGCGGTCCAGTTCTCGGCGTGGTCGCTGGCCGCATCGGGGTCGATCTTGGCCAGGGAGAGCCCCGAGCCGTCGGCCTGGACCGGCCAGGGATCGTCGTCGCCGTACGCGATGGTGTCGATCAGCCGGCCGCCGTTGTTGCGCAGCTCGATCCGCTCCCCGTCGTCGGAGAGCGTGCCATCGTACGGCCCCAGGGCGCCCGCGAGGTCGGTCGGATCCGCGGCCACCACGAGGAACCCGCCGGCGGGCAGGATGGTGCCCTCGGCGAAGGTGTAGGTCACGCCCCCCGCGAGCGACCAGCCCGACAGGTCCATGTCGAGGGCCATGGGGTTGTGGAGCTCGATCCACTCGAGCTCCCCCGCGGAAGGCGCGCCGTACAGGAGCTCGTTGAAGGTGATCGAGCCCGGCGCGGCCGTCTCCTCGCGCAGCCACGGGGCGGTCTGCGCGGGCACGGCCTCGACGTCGCCGCCCGTCTCGGCGTCGTCGTCCGGGACCGGGTGGGGCTTCGGATCGTCGGAGCAGCCGGCGAGGAGGGCGCCGAGGGCGACCGCGGCGGCCGGTGCCCGGAGCCTGGGGCGCGACGGCACCGACAGGGTGGGGGTCGGGTTGTAAGTGTCCACGTGGGTTCGCGTTCCTGGCACGGGAGGGCATAGCCCGCGTGCTCTCAGCGCGCGGCGCCCGCCGGACGGCCTCCGACGAACGCCGCAAGGTGCTCGCCGGTCAGCGTCGACCTCGCCGCCACCAGGTCGGCCGGGGTGCCCTCGAACACGATCCGCCCCCCGTCGTGGCCCGCGCCCGGTCCGAGGTCGATGATCCAGTCGGCGTGCACCATCACCGCCTGGTGGTGCTCGATCACGATGACCGACTTGCCGGCGTCGACCAGCCGGTCCAGCAACCCGAGCAGCTGCTGGAGGTCGGCGAGGTGCAGCCCGGTGGTGGGCTCGTCGAGCACGTAGACGTCGCCGTCCGCGCCCATCTGCGTCGCGAGCTTGATCCGTTGCCGCTCGCCCCCCGACAGGGTCGTGAGCGGCTGGCCGAGCCGCAGGTAGCCGAGGCCCACGTCGGCCATGCGCTTGAGGATCGCGTGGGCGGCCGGCGTGCGCGCGGCGCCAGCGCCGAAGAAGCCGACGGCGTCTCCGACCGGCAGGTCGAGCACATCGGCGATGTTGAGCCCGCCGAGACGGTACTCCAGCACCGACGCCTGGAACCGCCGGCCCTCGCAGTCCTCGCAGACCGTCGACACCCCGGCCATCATCCCCAGGTCGGTGTAGATGACCCCGGCGCCGTTGCACGCCGGACAGGCGCCCTCGGAGTTGGCGCTGAACAGGGCGGGTTTCACGCCGTTGGCCTTCGCGAACGCGGTGCGGATCGGGTCGAGCAGGCCGGTATACGTGGCCGGGTTGCTCCGCCGCGAGCCACGGATCGGCGCCTGGTCGACCGACACCACCCCGTCCCGACCGCACACCGAGCCGTGGATCAGGGAGCTCTTGCCCGACCCCGCCACGCCGGTCACCACCACGAGCACGCCGAGCGGGATGTCGACGTCGACGTCCTTCAGGTTGTGCGCGTGGGCGCCGCGCACCTTCATCACGCCCGACGGCTTCCTCACCGACGCCTTCAGCGCGACCCGCTTGTCCAGATGCCGTCCGGTGAGCGTTCCGCTCTTCCGCAGCCCGTCGACGGTGCCCTCGAAGACCACCTGGCCACCGGCGGTGCCCGCGCCGGGGCCAAGGTCGACGACGTGGTCGGCGATCGCGATCGCCTCCGGCTTGTGTTCGACCACGAGCACGGTGTTGCCCTTGTCGCGCAGCCGCACGAGCAGGTCGTTCATGCGCTGGATGTCGTGGGGGTGCAGCCCGATCGTCGGCTCGTCGAAGACGTAGGTGACGTCGGTGAGCGACGACCCGAGGTGGCGGATCATCTTGGTACGCTGGGCCTCGCCGCCCGACAGCGTGCCGGACGTGCGGTCGAGGCTCAAGTAGCCCAGCCCGATCTCCACGAACGAGTCGAGCGTGTGCCGCAACGACGAGAGGAGCGGCGCGACGGACGGCTCGTCCAGGCCGCTCACCCACTGGGCCAGGTCGCTGATCTGCAACGCGCAGGCCTCGGCGATGTTGAGCCCCGCGGTCTTCGAGGACCGGGCGGCGGCGTTGAGCCGGGTGCCGCCGCAGTCGGGGCAGGTGGTGAAGGTGACCGCGCGCTCGACGAACGCCCGGATGTGCGGCTGCAGCGCGTCGACGTCCTTGGACAGCATCGATTTCTGGACCTTGGGGATCAGCCCCTCGTAGGTCAGGTTGATGCCGTCGATCTTGATCTTGGTCGGCTCCTTGTGGAGCAGATCGTGGATCTCTTTCTTGGTGAAGTCGCGGATCGGCTTGTCCGGATCGAAGTAGCCGCAGCCGGTGAAGATGCGGCCGAACCAGCCGTCCATGCTGTAGCCGGGGACCGTGATCGCGCCCCCCCTCAGCGACTTCGTGGCGTCGTACAGTTGGGACAGATCGAAGTCCGTGACCGAGCCCATGCCCTCGCAGCGCGGGCACATGCCGCCGTTGACCTCGAACGTGCGCACCTCGGTCTTCTTTCCCTCGCCCTTCTCGATCGAGATGGACCCCGCGCCGCGGACCGAGGGGACGTTGAAGGAGTAGGCGTTGGGGGAGCCGACGTGCGGCTTGCCCACGCGGCTGAACAGCATCCGCAGCATCGCGTTGGCGTCTGTCGCCGTGCCGACCGTGGAGCGGGAGTTGGCACCCATCCGCTCCTGGTCGACGATGATGGCGGTCGTCAGGCCGTCCAGCACGTCAACGTCGGGCCGGGAGAGCGTCGGCATGAACCCCTGCAGGAAGGCGCTGTAGGTCTCGTTGATCAGCCGCTGCGACTCCGCCGCGATGATGCCGAACACCAGCGAGGATTTTCCCGAGCCCGAGACCCCGGTGAACACCGTCAGGCGCCGCTTGGGGATGTCCAGGCTGATGTCCTTCAGGTTGTTCTGCCGGGCGCCCTGGACGCGGATCAGGTCGTGGCGGTCAGCGGGGTGCCGGCTGGAGGCTGCCATGTTCGCGCTCGTTTCCTAGGGGTCGGTGATGCTGGAGACCGGCCGCCCCTTAGCCGGAGCGTCGCTGGCTGCGCCATGCGGTCCCATAGGCGATGGATACTACCGGTGGAAATTCCGGATCCAGCCGTTCCAGTTCAGCGGGATTTCCTCTCGATCATCTTCCACCCGTTCCCCGACGGATCGCGGAAGCCGGCGTCCACGGTGCCGTAGCGGTCCACGGGCTCCTGCGTGAACTCCACCCCGCGGGCGCGCATCCGGTCGTAGGCGGCGCGGCAGTCGTCGACTGCGAGCACGAGCGGCGGCATGGCACCCTTCGCCACGATCTCGCGCAGGGTCTGCGCGGTGGCCGCGTCGACCATTGGGGAGTCGGGCGTGAACAGGCCGAGCTGCAAGGAGGGCTGGTCCGGGTGCTGCACCGTGAGCCAGCGGTAGTCGCCGTTCCGCGCGTCGGTGTGGACGCGGAACCCGAGCTTCTCGACATAGAACTCGAGCGCCGCGTCCTTGTCGTGCACGTACAGACCGACCATCTCGACACCGTTGCTCATGGGAACTCCGTTTCCTGGGACGCATCCATACCGCCCGCCTCCTGGCGGCGCTTCTCCGAAACTGCGGTCCTGAGGTCCGGCCGGTGGGCGGCGCTCAGGAAGCAGCCCGGCACGCTCCCGAGGGAGTGCGGGGCGGCCTTCTCGCGGGCCCGCAGGTCGCCCGGGCTCTCGCCGGTGACGTCGCGGAAGGTGCGCCCGAAGGTGCCGAGGCTCTTTGCTCCCGTCCGAAGCGCGATCTCGGTGATCGGCAGGTCGGTGTCGCGCAGGAGCGCCGCAGCCCGCTCGATCCGCCGGGTGAGCAGGTAACGGTGCGGCGGGACGCCGAAGGCCTCCTTGAACGACCGCGCGAAGTGGGCCTGCGAGACGCCGCTGACCCGCGCGAGCCGCCCCACGGGCCACGCCTCGTGCGACGCCGCGTCCATGCGGTCCTTCGCGCGCAGCAGCCTCCGCAGCAGCTCCGGGTCCTGCAAGCCAGCTCCTCCGCGCCGTGTATCCGGCGCCGTCGTTCAGCGGGGGCTCAGGTCGCCTCCCGCCTACCTGCCGGTCGAGGGGGACGGTGGCATCGATGGCGCCGTCTCCCAGGCCTGGGCGGGGCAGTACAGGCCCGCTCCGTCGAGCGCCTCGAGGTCGTCGGTCGGTAGGTTCAGGCCCGCCTGACCAGCCACCCTCGTGACGAGCGCCGCGAGCGGGGGAACGCCCTTCGCGGCGCGATCTTCGTCCGTCGCCACGCCGTCCATGAAGATGAGGCACGTGCGACCCTCTCGCTGCCGCATCTGGGTTCCGTACCATTGGGAGAGTCCCCGGCTCACGAGCCAGCGATCGTACGAGGCCGCGGACACCCAGCGGGCCTCGTCGGCGCCTCGCTCCGCCGCCCAGGTGGCAAGGACGTGCGCCTGGAGGTGGTCGTCAGGGGCGCCGCCGTGCAGCAAGATGACAGCCGCGTACAAGTGCTGTTGCGGAGTGCAGATGCGTGCGCCGGCGATCAATGCGTGGACGCGACCGAGTCGTTGCGCGTCGCGCTCGGCGATCCGGGGGCTCCACCCGGACCGATCGGCTTGATCCGCCTCCTCCAGGCGCTTCAGGGCGCGGGTAAGTCGCGGGCGGTCGTCGCAGTCTACGGGAGGCTGGTAGCTGACCGCCTCGTCCGCCGGCGGTGCGGGCGTCGCGCCTCGCGCGGCCGGCGCGATCACGACGAACAGGGCGGTCAAACTCATCAAGGGCACCTCGAACTCGCGTCAGGTTAGGGCAGGGCGACGCCCAAGTCCACCGGCGGCCAGCGCCGATCTTGCACACATCTGACGTCCCCGCGACGTTGGTTGGGGGGCGCGGTATACCAAGCTTCCAATCCTGGCAACCCAACTCGGAGGCTCCCATGCCGCTTCTTCTCGCCATCTTCAACATCGCCCTCGCGGCGGACACCGATCTCGACGGCGTCGACAACAAGCTGGACAAGTGCCCGTACGAGGACGACACGATCGACCTCGACAACGACAACCGCGCCGACTGTCGGGACACGATGTTCAACGAGTTCGGCTTCGCCACCGCCGCGTCGTCCGCCGCCAACTACATGGACGCCTACGGCGTGATCTCCACCTGGAGCTCCGCCGACTTCAACGGCTACGTCTACAGCGGCGTGGGCAAGGTCGTCGGCTACAGCGACCTCTCGCTCTACTACGCCCACTGCGTGCCCCTTACCGGCGCCGCCACCTACACGGTGATGGGCCAGATGGGGACGGACGATTTCTACGGCAGCGATCACGAGCTCGTCGTGGTCGAGTACAGCGACACCTTCTGCGGTCGCAAGTCGACCTCCCGGATCGTCGACTCGGGCAGCCGGCCCAGCGGCACGCCGTTCATCGACCTCGTCGGCACCTACACGCCGAGCGGCTTCGCCATCCGCTCCGTGATGGTCTACGCGACCTTTGCCAACGTCAGCGGGACCACCGACGACGCCACGTTCGACAACCTGTCGATGCACGCCAACTAGCCACACCCAACTGTGACGAGGTCCCCATGCTGATCCTCCTCTCCTCCCTCGCGTTCGCCGTCGACACCGACTTGGACGGCGTCGACAACCTCGACGACGAGTGCTACTTCGAAGACGACACCATCGACATCGACGCGGACGGCGTCGCCGACTGCGCCCAGACGTTGCTCTGGGAGTTCGGCTTCGCCGACGAGGCGTCGATTGCGTACTACTCGGACGATTCGCCCTTCGGCCCCGACACGCTGGTGTGGGGTCACGACGACGACCTCAACGACTACGACGCCTACAGCGGCGCAGCGATGATCGCCAACGGCTACTCCGCCGGGGTGCTCATGGTCGACCAGTGCGTGACGCTCGACGCCAACACGAGCTACGTCGTGACGGGGCGCCTCTTGTCGACCGCGGACGCCGACTACTTTCTCGGCCCCGTCTTCTATCACGACCCGAACTGCGCGCAGGGTTGGTACACCAACGCTGGAATGTGGGGTTTCAGCAGCATGAACCACGTCGCGTACGCCCTCGAGCAGCCGGAGGATGTGTACGTCGACTTGGCAGTCGCCTTCAGTAGGCCGGCCTCCGCGGGGTCCATGCGCGTGCGCGCGTACATCTACAACCGGGAAGGGTCGTCCCGCTTCTGGTTCGACAGCATCGCGGTACACGAGGCGGGCGCCAAGCCCCGCCGGGACGACGGCCCCCCGGGCCCGCCGAGCACGCGGTAGGGAGCGAGGCCGGCCGCGCCGCGTCGTGCGCGGGCGGCCGGACGCCTCACCCGATACGAAAGCGGCCGGCCCGAAGGGGCCGGCCAGGGAGACGGCCGCGCCGGGCAGCCCGGCGGCGAACCCCGCGGTGCGGTCGGTGGACGACGTGCCGAAGCCGCCCACGAGGGTGAGCCCCTCGACCGTGAGGTCCACGCCGTCGCCGGTCACCGCGATGACGGAGGCGCCGCCCGCGCCGTCGAGGGTCGGTGCCTCGGTCGTGCCGTGGCCGACGACCGCGTAGGTGCCGGCGGTGCCGGTGAGGCCGACGTACCAGGTGCCGTCGCAGACGTGCAGCGTGCCCGGGGTGAGCGTGGCATCGGCGTACCAGGTCGTGCCGTCGGTGGGATCCTCGTCGACGCGGTCGTCGCAGTCGTCGTCCACGGCGTTGCACACCTCGGTGGCGTCGGGGTTCACCGCGGCGTTCGCGTCGTCCCGATGTCAGATCCAGGCAAGACCGCGTGGCGCGGTCCAAGCAAGAGTCACTGTGGCGCTGCGAGCACCGCGTCGAGGTCCCGGCCCCACGCCGACTCCACGCGCGCGACGATCGCGTCGGCGGGATCCTCGAGCCCCGCGGTCGACCAGAGCCGCACCGTCTCGTCCCACCCCCCCGTCGCGAGCGTCCGTCCGTCGGGCGAGAACGCCACCGCGGAGACCCGGCCGCCGTGGCCCTCCAGCGTCGCGAGCGGCGCGGTGCCGCTGGCCGGCCAGATCGCCGCCGTCCCGTCGAGGTGCCCCACGGCGACGAGGCGGCGGTCCGCCGACACGGCGAGGTCGCTCACGCCGCCGGGCACGGCTCGCTCTCCGAGGCTCGTGCCGGACGCGTGGTAGCGGGTGAGCGAGGTGGGTGTACCCACCAGCACGTCGTCGCCGATGCGCGCGACGGCGCTGGCGCGCGCGTGCGTCGTCACCGGGGTGAAGGTGGGCCGGGGTCCGCCGGAGACGAGGTAGACCCCACCCGCCCGGTCGAGGGCCGCGCCGGCGTCGCCTGCGAGCTCCAGATCGACGATCTGCCGTTCGGCGAGCGTCTCGCCGCGGTCCGTCCACGGGGCGGCCCAGAGCCGCAGGTCGTCCCGGTAGGAGGCGAAGAGCAGCCCCGCCGTCGTCCAGGCCACGCGGCGCGCCGTGACGCCGGGGAGCATGGCCGCGACGCTCCCGCTCGCGACGTCCAGCACGCGCTGCTCGGATCCGCCCGCGGTCGCGACCGCGAGGAGGCGCCCGTCGGGGCTCCACGCCACGTCCTTCGCCACCTGCTCCTGCCAACCCCAGGTGCGGACCACCCGCGTCGTCTCGATGTCCACGACGTGGACGGAGCCGTCCCCGACGCCCACCGCGAGCCGGGCACCGGCGGGGTCGAACGCGAGGCCCGCCACGCCGGCGCCGAAGGCCACGAAGTGGGAGCTGGGCCCGGCGGGGACCTCGCGGTCCTCCGCGCGCTCGGTCAGGACGCGCAGCCGCCCGTCGGGACGCCACGCGAGCTCGGCCCCTGGAGCGTGCAGGCTCGCGATGAGCGTGTCGCTGACGTGCTCCCAGAGGTGAACGGCTCCGTCCTGCGCGGCGATCGCCACGAGTGGGCCGCCGACCCGCAGGCGCCGCGCCGCGTCGGCGCCGAGCCGGCGCACCGCACGCCGCTCGCCGGCCGGGCCGAGCGCGATCACCCAGCCGCGCGCGGTCGCGACGAGCGCGCCGTCGCCGTGCGGCTCCACGATCTGGGGTGGGCCCTCGTCGGCCGAGAGCTGGGCGAAGGTCGTGCCGACCTCGCCGGGCGCGCCTCGCACGATCCGCCGGTCGTCACAGCCGACCAGCAGGGTCCCGTCGGCCCGGAGCGCCGCGGTGGCGCTGACCCGATCCGGACCGCACGCGCGCCCCCGGTGGAGGGTGCCCGCCGCCAGGTCCAGGACGAGGTCGGAGCTGCCCTGCGCGGCCACGATCTTCCCCGCGACCTCGGAGGTACCGAACAAGGGGTAGAGCAGCTCCAGGCCGGTGAGGAGCCGCGGCGGCGCGGGGGGCGCCCAGTCCCAGCCGCCCGTCGTGTCGACGAGCAGGAGCCGGTCGGGCAGCGCGAAACCGGCGTAGTTGTAGCCCCCGGCGGCGCGCGCGAGCACCTCCCCGGTCGTGGCGTCGAGGAGCAGGGCCTCCGTGTCGGTCAGGCACACGAGCCGCTCGCCGTCGCGGGTCAGGCTCCGCGTGCGGCAGGTCGGGAGCGGTGCGCCGGCGCGGATGAGGGCGAACCGGGGGCTGCGGGCGAAGCGGGCGAGCACCCCGCGCGCCTCGGGCGACTCGACGCGGAGCAGCGCGTTGGCCGCGAGCACCTCGGCCTCGAGTGCCCGGCCGTCCCTCGCCGCCGTACGGGCCTGGGCGACCAGCGCCCGTCCGAGCGCCGCCGCCTCGGCGCGCCGCGCCGCCACCGCCGCTCCCTCCGACGCCACGGCGCGCTCCTGCTCCACCGCCGTGCTCCGCCATCCGACGCCCACGGCCACGGCCAGCGCGGTCAAGCCCGCTGTCGCGACGAGCAGCGGCACGCGCCACGCCGCCACCACGAGGGCGAGCAGCTCACGGACCGAGTAGGCGTGTGCCGTCACGCGGCGCCCTTCGTACCAGGCGAGCAGGTCGTCCGCGAACGCGCGTGCCGACGGGTAGCGCTCCGCGGGATCGGCGCGGAGGGCGCGGTCGGCGATAGCGGCGAGGGCCGGCGGCGCCACGGGGGCGCGCGGTCGGACCGATGGCGCGGCGTCCGGTCGGTCGGTCGGCGGCGTGCCGGCGAGCAGCTCGTGGAGCATGGCGCCGAGCCCGTACACGTCGGTGCGCTCATCGAGCGGCGCGCCGCGCGCCTGCTCGGGGCTCATGTATCCGGGCGTGCCGGCACCCCCGGCGCGCGGGCGCGCGCCCTCTTCCAGGGTGCAGGCGAGCCCCCAGTCGGCCACCACCGTCTCGCCGAACGCGCCCACCATCACGTTCGCGGGCTTCAGGTCGCGGTGGAGGACGCCGCGCCCGTGGGCGTAGGCGATGGCCTCGGCGGCGTCGACGAGGTGGCGCACGAGGCGGAGCCGTGCCGGCCCCGATGGGCGCTCGGCGAGCACGGCTGCGAGCGAGCGCCCGGGGAGCAGGCGCATCGTGTAGTACGGGAGGCCCTCGTCGTCGGTGCCCGCGTCGTAGACCGGCATGATGCTCGGGTGCTCGAGCCGCGCGGTCATGGCGGCCTCGCGCGCGAGCCGGGCCTGGTCGGGGCCGTGCGGGCGCGCGGTCTTGATCGCGACGTCGCGGCCCAGGCGCGTGTCGCGTGCCACGCGGACCTCGCCCATCCCGCCGCGGCCGAGCAGGCCGCCGAGCTCGTAACGGTCGGCCTCTGACGCCGCGTCCTCAGGCGTCGGGACGCCGGCCTCGTCGGTCAGCGCCTCGCCGCTGACCGGGTCGAATGTCCGGTAGGAGCCCGCGCCGGACACTCAGGTGCGGTCCTCCACCTGGTCGTTGGCGTAGAGCAGGAGCTCCACGGTGCCCGCGCCGTCGGAGCGCACCAGGTCGGCGCGGAAGCCCGCTGCCCGGATGCGGCGCCGGACGCGAGAGAGCAGCGTGTCCAGCCGCCCGCGGCGCAGGTGGAGATCGTCCTCGTTCGGCCAGAGCTCCTCCGACAACACGGTCCAGGCGACCGGCCCGGCGCACGCCACCAGCTCGGACACGAGCCGTGCCTGGAGGCCGCACAGCACCAGCGGCGGCGTGCCCTCGCGGTGGAGGTGCACCGTGTCGAACTGGGCGACGATGCGCACCGGCGCCTCGAGGTCGCCGTGGCGCCGGGTCGTGCGCGGCCCGGCGTCCAGGAGCGGGATGGCCACGAAGCGGAGGAGGTGCCCCTGGACGTCGACCTCGTCGCCCGCGGCGATCGGCCGAGGCCCGTCCGCGTCGCGCGCCATCCACCGGTCCCCCGTCGTCCAGATGCGCAGGGGCGCGTTCTCCCTCCAGCCCCGGGCCACGCGCGGCGCCGGGCGCGGGTACCCCGCGGGTGCGGGATCGAACAGCACGGAGCACACGCCCGGGAGCACTTGCCGCGGCACGTCGGCCCCTTCGACGCCGAGCACGTCCGGGGGGAGGTGCACCTCCACCACTTGCAGCGCGAGGCCGCGCGCGAGCTCCACCTGGTCGCCGGGCCGAAGGGGCACCTGGCTCGTCGGCTTGCCGGCCACGGCGAGCGAGCCCCGGAGCGCGATGAGGTGGAGCTGGCCCTCGCGGAGGCTCACCATCGCGTGGGCCTCGCTGACCCGGCCGTCGTCCACCTGCAGCGCGGCCGACCACACGCGCCCCACGATGTCGCCGGGGACGAGCTCGTGGTCGCGGCCGTCGGGATCTCGCAGCAGCACGTGTGCGTGCATCGGGGCTCCGGCACGAGGGTAGCGTGTGGCAGGCCGCGTGGCCCGTCGGGGGCAGACGGACGGCCGAGGCGGCCGCCGCTGCGGCGGCGTGGGTGGGTCGCGCGGGCGGGGGTGACCGTCAGCGCGCGCCCAGCTCCGCGGCGCGCGCCTCCGCCTTCTCCCACATGCGGATCCAAGCCTCCGCCGAGCGGAAGAGGGGCTCGAGATCGGCGTCCGACACGGCGTCGTGACGGGCGTCCTCGAGCAGCTCGGGCAGGAGCCCGATGTGCACCATCCCCTCGGTGTTGAAGTCGACGGTGCGGGTGCCCAACTGGGGTTCGGTGAACGTGACGTCGCCGGCGTAGGACGTGAACGGGTAGGTGACGGGGTCCTGCTGCTCGACGGGGCAGGCGCCTTCGGTGAAGCGAGGCCCGGGCGCGCCCGCGAAGCCGTTGAGATCGAAGCCGAACGGCGTGCCGGGGTAGCCGCCGTTCTGCTCGATGAGCGCGACCTCGTCGAGCACGCCGTCGAGGGTGGAGCCCGGGTTCGCCGGGTCCTGGCAGCGCCCGAGCCACACGTTCGAGATGCCGCCGAGGGCGTAGATGCGGCCGTCCCAGTCGCGGCCGTGGGTGCCCGCCGCGGGGTAGTCGTTCGCCTCGAGGATCTCGTACGCGCGCTGGTAGGACCACATCGGCAGGTGATCCACCTCGATGATCATGCCCCGCGCCATCAGCCCGGTGAGCAGTGACTCACCGACGTTGGTGAGCGTGGCATTCTGGCACCAACGCCCCTCGAGCGGGCCCTCGAGGATTTGTGCCACGAACCCGATCGCCGTGTCGAGGGGGTCGTTCGGGAACGTGCTGAAGTCGTTCGGCGCCTCGGTGAGGTACTCCTCCCGCGCGGACGCGAGGCCGCCAAAGCTGACGCTGCCGCCGTCGAAGCCCTCGGGCATCCCGTCGTCGGGGCAGTCCTGCGTCATGTTGGTCCAGTGGCCGCTGTTGAAGAAGTTGCCGAGCTCGATGAAGTCGCCCGAGCCGTCCCCGGGGGAGAAGCGGTTGTCGTACTTGTGGTTTGGGAAGACCGCGCGCACGCCGCGGGCGTGGTATTCGTCGAGCTGCGCCTCCACCCAGGCCTCGTCACACACCGGGCCGCCCGGCCGGGGCGTGAGGTTGCACCGGAACAGGTCCGAGGCCTCGATGCCGAGCACCACCGCCATCTTCCCGCCCGCGACCACCTCGCGCGCCTCGGCCGGCGTCTGCACGATCCGGAACCACCCCTTGCCCTCTCCGCCCCACTGCGCGTCGATGTAGCGCTGCATCGCCCAGGACTCGTCGATGATCCGGTCGACGGAGGTCATGTCCTCGCAGTCGTAGCGGCTGGGTTGGATTTCGTCGCCGACGGTGAAGTTACAGACGATCGAGTTGGTCGTGGCGTGCTGCACGACGAGGCGCAGGCCGGCCATCCACGAGCGCTCCAGCCAACGGTAATATTGCGCCTGGTGCGTGGAGCGGCGCCGGGCGTCGGGCCAATCGGGGAAGTCGGGGTACCCCGCGGTGAGGTGGTTGTCCTCGGAGAGCTCGCCGGCGACCAGCTCGTCGACCAACGACGCGAGGTCGGCCGAGTCGTTTCCGGCGGCGTCGAACGCGTAGCCGAACAGGTCCCGCCGGCCGGCATCGCCGTGGAAGGGCGCGCAGTCGGGCAGGGCGTGCTCCACGCCGAGAGGGTGGAAGGCGCCTCCGTGGAAGAGGCCGCCGCCGCCGAAGCCGAAGTTGGACAAGATGTGGGAGTGGGCGTCGGCGATGCCGTAGAGGGTGCCGTCGTCGAAGGTGGTGCGGGCGATCGTGCCGCTGGCGTCGAGCGAGAGCTCGGGGAACGTCGCGCAGCCCTCGGCGGGCTCCAGCGTGATGGCGAGGGCGTCCGCGTCGGGGCCCAGTCCCGCCTTCCCAAGCAGCCTTCCGTTACGACGATTGTGGAGCTGGTAGCGCGGTCCGCCCTTCCACGAGGGCTCCAGCGCCCACTCGCCGCCCGAGACGTACGCGTCGTCGATGACGCCGTCCTCGATGCGGGTCACGTCGGACTCGAGCGAGGCCGCGCGCGTGACGGCGTCCGATTCGGCGACGAGGTAGTGGGCGTCGGTGTCGTAGAGCAGGTAGGTGCCGAGGTCGGCGGCCTGGAGGCGGAAGCGCGCGGCCTCCGCCTCCGCGCCTTGGGTCCAACTGTAGGTGCCATCCGCGCCCACGAGCCAGCTCCCGTCCACGCGTAGTGACACGCACTGGTTCGACCAACCTTCCACGTCGAGGTCCTCCACGGGCGGGTGGCAGGAGGCAGCCAGGAGGAGGAGGGGGACGAAGACGGGGCGCAGGGAGGCGGGCATGCGCCGAGTCTACCGCGCCGACGGCGTCGGCACCTCGCCGCCGCGCCGGTTGACGGGGGAACCCGGACGGTGGCGTTCCCCGACACGCCGCGAACGCCGTAGAGCCTCTCGGCGCCGCCGCCCGGTGAGCGGTCTCGCTACACCGCCCGGCGTCGGCGAACGGCGAGGAGGGCCACCAGCGCCGCCGACCAGGCGAGGCCGGTGCCGCTCGTGGAGGTGGACGCGCAGCCGCAGTCGCCGCCGTCCTTCTCGTCGACGTTGCCATCGCCGGTGTCGTCGTCGGGCAGGTCGGTGTCCGTATCGGTGTCCTCGCCGATGGCATCCTCGCCGTCGCAGTCCTGGTCGATGCCGTCGTCGGGCAGCTCGTCGCCGCCGGGGAAGCTGGTCGCGTCCGCGTCGTCGCAGTCGGCCTCGGTCTCCGCGGCGTAGGCGTCGGGCTGATCGCAGGCGGTGGTGACCTCGCCGGGGTTGGTGTACCCGTCGCCGTCGGCGTCCGCGTACCAGGTGGTGGCGTCGAGCGCGTCGAGGTCGATCGTTCCGTCACAATCGTTGTCGGCGCCGTCACACACCTCGTCGGCGTCGGGGTTCACCCCGCCGACCGCGTCGTCGCACTCCTCGCACGCCGCGAAGCCGTCGCTGTCACCGTCCACGAAGCCCGAGGAGCCGTCGCAGTTGTAGTCGGTCGGATCGGCGCAGTCGTCCTCGAGCGCGCCGGGGTTGAACACCGCGCTCGCGTCGTCGCAGTCGCCCGCGGGGGCGCCGGCCAGGGCCTCGCCCGCGCCGTCGCAGAGCAGATCGTCGCTGCCGACGATGGCGACGCCGTCGGCGATGTAGCCGTCGTCGTCGGCGTCGACGTAGCAGGTCTCCGTGGCGTCACAGTCCTGGTCGATCTCGTCGCCCGCGATTTCGGTGGCGCTCGGGTTCACGGTGACATTGGTGTCATCGCAGTCCGTGGTGGGAACGCTGGCAACCGCCTCGCCCGCGCCGTCACACACGAGGTTGGTGCTCTCGATCGTGCTCGTGGCGTCGGGGCGGTAGCCGTCGTCGTCGGCGTCGACGTAGCAGGTCTCCGTGGCGTCACAGTCCTGGTCCACGAGATCGCCCGCGAGCTCGGTGGCGCCGGGGAACACGGTGGCGTCGCCGTCGTTGCACTCCGCGCACGCGGCGTGGCCGTCGGCGTCCGCGTCCGCGTAGCCCACCGAGCCGTCGCAGTTGTAGTCGTTGGGATCCGCGCAGTCGCTCTCGGTCGCGCCGGGGTTGTAGGCCGCGTCCGCCTCGTTGCAGTCGCCGGCGCTGGTGGTGGCCAGCGCTTCGTTCGCGTCGTCACAATCGGCGTCGAGGGAGTCGATCGTGGTGCCCGTGCCATCGACATAGCCGTCGTCGTCCGCGTCGGCGTAGCAGAGCTCGGCGTCGTCGCAGTCGCTGTCGATGGCGTCACCGACCAGCTCGAGGCCGTCGGGGTTCACGCTCGCGTCGGTGTCGTCGCAGTCGGTGGTCGGGTCCGTCGCGCGGGCTTCGCCGGCCCCCACGCAGCTGAAATCGGTGCTCGCGATGGTGGACGTGGCGTCGGGGCGGTAGCCGTCCGCGTCGGCGTCGACGTAGCAGGTTTCCATGCCGTCACAGTCGCCGTCGATCTCGTCGCCCGCGAGCTCGGTGGCGGACGGGCTGATCGCGTCGTTCGTGTCGTCGCAGTCGGTGCCCGCGCTGGCGAGCGCTTCGCCCGTGTCCGCGCAGTCGGTGTCGGCGGACGCCACGGTGGCGCCGTCCTCGGTGCGGTAGCCGTCGTCGTCCGCGTCCACGTAGCAGGACTCGGCGCTGTCACAGTTGGCGTCGAACGCGTCGCCGATCGTCTCGATCGCCGCGGGGTTCACGGTGACATCGGTGTCGTCGCAGTCGCCGGTGAGGTCGAGGTCGGACGCCTCGCCGGCTCCGTCGCACGCCACGGTCGTGCCCGCGACCGTGCTCGTGTCATCCGGGCGGTAGCCGTCGTCGTCGGCGTCCACGTAGCAGAGGTCCACGCCGTCGCAGTCCCCGTCGATGCCGTCGCCGGGGAGCTCGACCGCGCCCGGGTACACCGAGGCGTTGGTGTCGTCGCACTCCTCGCACGCGGCGAACGCGTCGCCGTCGGCGTTCGCGAACGCGACGGAGCCGTCACAGTTGTAGTCGTGGGAATCGGCGCAGTCGGACTCGGCGGCGGCGGGGTTGTAGGCGGTCGAGGCGTCGTCGCAGTCCCCGGTCAGGGCGCTGGCGAGCGCTTCGCCGGCGTCGTCGCAGTCGCCGTCGGTCGAGGTGACCGTGGCGGTGGCGTCGGGGCGGTAGTCGTCGTCGTCGGCGTCGGTGTAACAGAGCTCCGCGCCGTCACAATCCTCGTCCACGCCGGAGCCGGTGAGCTCGGCGGCGGCGGGGTAGGCGGTGGCATCGGTGTCGTCGCAGTCGAGGTCGGCGGTGGCGAGCGCCTCGCCGGCCGCGGAGCACGCCACGTCGGGGGACGCGACCACGAAGGCCGTGCGCGCGCCGTCGTAGTCGGCGTCGACGTAGCAGGACTCGGCGTCGTCGCAGTCCTGGTCGACCTCGTCGCCGGCTACCTCGGTGGCGGCGGGGTTGATCGCGGTGACGTTGTCGTCGCAGTCGGTCGTGTCCGTGACGTAGCCGGTCGGGACATCGCAGTAGAGGCCGGTGGTGTCGCTGCCGTAGCCGTCGGCGTCGGCGTCGACGTAGAAGGTGCTCTCGCCGGTGGCGGAGGGATCCGCGTCGTCCGCGAGGGTGTCACAATCCTCGTCGGTGTCGGCCGCGTCGCACACCTCGGTGGCGGACGGGGAGATGGCGGCGCTGGTGTCGTCGCAGTCGGTGGTGTCCGCGACGTAGCGGGCGGGCACATCGCAGTAGAGGCCCGTGGTGTCACTGCCGTAGCCGTCGCTGTCGGCGTCGACGTAGAACGTGCTCTCGCCCGTGGCGGAAGCATCCGCGTCGTCGG
>JAUXTN010000141.1 GCA_030684355.1 Pseudomonadota bacterium | reverse complement strand
GGCGCCGCCGAAGCGGGCGCCGCCAGAGCGGGCGCGGGCACAGCGGGCACAGCGGGCGCCGCGGGTTGAGCGGGCGCCGCCAAAGCGGGAAAGCCGGCGCCGCCAAGGCGGGCACAGCGGGCCCCGCCAAAGCCGGCCCCGCCAAAGCGCGCCCCAAACCGCCGCCGCCCCTACACCAACCGAAGCCCGACCGTCTGCCCGTACGCCAGGAACGCAGACCGGAAGTCCTCGATGTCCTGGGTCCCCAACGTCGCGTCCGGCAAGCGGAGCGTGAAGCGGAACGTGTAGTTGGCGGTCTCGCTGCCCTTGGGGCGGTAAACCGCCACGAACGCGTGCCCGCCCACGCAGCGGTGGGAGAACGCCGAGAGCAGCGCGTCCAACCCGGCGTAGCCCTGCTCGACCGGCCACACGAACGTGAAGTCCTGCCACGACTCGGGGAAGAGCGGCGGCGTGGTGTAGGGAAGCGACGGGTAGAGGTCACCCTGGATGGGGCGCACGCGCAGCGAGAACCAGACGGCGTGGCCACCGTCGAGCACCTTGCCGCGCAGGGCCGCGGGGAGCACGCCGAGGTGCCCCACGACGGTGTCCCCGAGGCGCAGCGTCAGGGCCAACTTGGGCGCGTACCAGGGGTGCGGGGCGGCGGGGCGCGCGACCATCTGGGCGGCGGCCTCGTGCGGGGCGGGGCCGGCGGGGTCGTAGGTGAACCCGGCGAAGCCGCTGGCCTGGATGAGGTCGTCCAACGCGCCCCGCACCGAGCGGAGCGTCTGCTCCACGGTGCGATCGCCCGACTGGTCGACCACCACGCCGGCGAGGTGGTCCTCCTCGTACTTCACGCCCTGGGCGTCGAGCCCGAACACCTTGCCGAGCTCGAACACGCGGAAGGTGGGGTAGCCCTTCTTGTTCTGGTGCGCGACCGCGAGCAGGTTGGCAACCAACGTGTCCCGCATGTGCTTGCGTGACACGGCGATGGGGTTGCGTAGATCCAACGTCGCGGTCGGCTTGTAGCCGAGGGTGTCCGTCCACTCGTCGGTGGTCCACCCGTAGGTCTCCACCTCGACGAACCCGTGGGCCTGGGCGAGGATCCGCCGCATGCGGTGGTGGTTGCGCGTGGGCGCGTGCGGCTGCACGAGCTGCATCGGGCTGCGCGGCGGCGTGGGCGTCACGGCGTCGTACCCGTAGAGCCGCATCACCTCTTCCGAGATGTCCTCGGGAATGGAGATGTCGAACGTGCTCCGGAACGCCGGCACGGACACCGCGAGGCCCCCGTCAGCCTCCTCCTGGCACCCGAACCCGATCGAGCCGAGGATGCGGCTCGTCGCCTCGTTGGTGATCTCCGTGCCCGCGCGGCGGGTCATCCAGCCCGGCGCGATGCGGATCGTGCGGGGGGCCTCATGGAGGTCGCCCACCAGGGAGTAGCGCGTGGTCGCCTGGGGCGAGAGGCCGAAGCGCTCCAACCAATGCACGATGCGGCCGGCGGCGAGGCGGGTGTAGGACGGGGGCGGCTTCTTCTCGAAGCGCAGGCTCGCGTCCGTGCGCAAGGCTAGGCGCGAGGCGGTCTGCCGGACGCGCGTGCCACGGAAGTTCGCGCTCTCCAACAGGATCTTCCTCGTGTGCTCCAACACCCGGCTTCCCTGCCCGCCCATGATGCCGGCGAGCGCCACGGGGGTCTCCCCGTTGTGGATGAGGAGGTCCTCCGGCTGGAGCTTCCAGGTCTTGCCGTCGAGCGTCGTGAACGAGGTGGTGCTCCCCGCCCGCGCGACCCGCACCCGCTGCATGGCGCTGGCCTCGAACGCGTGCGTGGGCTGACCCAACTCGAGCTGGACGTAATTGGTCACGTCCACCAGCGCGTTGATGGGGGTCGACCCCAGCGCGAGCAGCCGGCGCTGGATCGTGAGCGGCGACGGCGTGTTCGCGGACACCTCGAGCCCGATCGCGCTGTAGACCAGGCAGTCGACGGCGTCCTCCACCTCGATGGGGAAGGCGGGGAGGGCGTCGTAGCGGGCCAGGTCCGCGGTGGTGTACGGGGCGAGCGGGCGGCCGAAGATGGCCGCGAACTCGCGTGCGAACCCGTAGTGGCCCCACAGGTCGGGCCGGTGGGTCAGGCTCTTGTTGTCGATCTCGATGAGCATGTCCGTCGCCGGGACGAGCTCGGCGAGCAGCGTGCCGTTCGCGACGACGGGCGGGATCTCGAGGAGGGCGTCCTTCGCGGAGCCCATGCCGAGCTCGGCAGGAGAGCAGAGCATGCCGTCGCTGCGGCGGCCGTGGAGCGTGCTCGCGGCGATGACCGCGCCCGACGCCATCGTCGTGCCCGGCGGGGCGAACGCCACCTTCATCCCGACGCGCACGCCGGGGGCGCCGCACACCGTCTCGGCGGTGCGTCCGCCAAGGTCGACCGTGACCGCGGCGAGGGGGCGCGTGCCGTCGCCGAGGGGCTCGACACGGAGCACCTCGGCCACGAGCAGCCCGGCCACGCTGCGGTTCACGATCTCCCACCCGTCGACCTCGGCGGTGCGGACGGTGAGCTCCTCGGCGATGCGCTCGGGCGCGATCCCGGTGAGGTCGACGAAATCAGAGAGCCAATCGACGGAGATCTTCACGTTGCCCTCGTTCCCAGGTCAGAGCGTCGCGCGGAATTGTTCGTAGAAGCGAAGGTCGCCCTTGTTGAACAAGCGCACGTCCGACACGCCGTACTTCAGCATGGCAAGACGGGTGAGGCCGAGCCCGAAGGCAAAGCCGCTGTAGACGTCGGGGTCGACCCCGGCGTTCCGCAGCACCGCGGGGTGGATCATGCCGCACGGCATGAGCTCGATCCAACGCTCCACGCCGTTGAGCGTGGTCTTGAAGTCGAGCTCGAAGCCGGGCTCGACGAACGGGAAGAACCCCGGACGAAGGCGCACTTCGATGTCGCGGCGGAACACGCCGCTCAACAGCTCGCGCATGACGCCGATGAGGTTGGCCACGGACACGTCCTTGTCCACCATCAGGCCTTCGAGCTGGTAGAACGTGTTCTCGTGCGTGATGTCGGTCGCCTCGTTGCGGAAGCACCGCCCCGGGAAGATCGCCCGCACCGGCACGCCGAGCGCCCGCATCGCGCGGTTCTGCATCGAGGAGGTGTGCGTGCGCAGCACCATGCCGTTCTCGAGCCAGAAGGTGTCCTGCATGTCGCGCGCGGGGTGGTCCCCGGGGATGTTCAGGGCGTCGAAGTTCTCGAACTCCGACACGGCCTCGTCCCCGGCGTACACCTGGAAGCCCATCGAGCGGAGCAGGTCCTCCACCTCGATCTGCGTCGAGATGATGGGGTGGATCGCCCCGAGGCGGCGGTCGGTGCCGGGCAGCGTGCGGTCGAAGTCGACCGTCTCGACCACGCTCTCGGCGAACCGCGCGGCCGCGGCCTCGATGGCCTGCTCCACGCGGGTCTTCAGGTCGTTGAAGTTCTGCCCGAAGCTGCGCTTCTCCTCGGGGGAGAGCGCGTTGAAGTCGATGTCCTTCCGCAGCCGGGTGACGACGCCTTCCCGGCCCAGGTACCGCGCCTTGAGCTGGACGAGCGCGGGTTCGTTCGCGACGTTCGCGAGCTCGCCCTCGAACGACACGAACACATGATCGAGCGTCATCGCGCCTGCCTCCCGAGCCCCAGGATTGTCCCCAGGAATGGTCCCGAGCAGCCCCGTGGTCGGCTTCGACGATGAGGATGGAACACGCGAACCTCCTGGGATCTGCGCCGCGCGGGTAACGTGGCCCCGGGGTCGGGGCAACGGATGGGGCGGGCCCCGGGGCGGCCCGGGGTGGCGGGCACCCGCCTCCGTCAGGGGCGCTCGCTGTCCAGGGCCTGCACCTGGTGGGCGTCGTAGCGGGTGTCCACCCCGGCGGCGGCGGGCACGGCCGCTCGATGCGCGCGAGGTCGTCGCGGCCCGGCTCGGTCGCGAGCATGCCGAGGGTGCGCCACCGCCGGGTGCGTTTCGCCGCGGTCTGCGCGACCGTCCCGTCGCGACGCGCTTTCGTCGGCTAGAGGTCGTTCACAGGGGGTAGAGGCGAGTGCGTGCGCGCCCCCGGCCCGAGCGCCGGGGTCGGGCCGCTCCGGGCTCCGCGCTGCGCGCTCCGGTTCGCACGGGCGTCGCTCGCGCGCCGCCGGGTGC
>JAUXTN010000137.1 GCA_030684355.1 Pseudomonadota bacterium | reverse complement strand
CTCGGCCCGCGCGGCGGTCCCGCGGCCGGTCATCGGCGCCTCGCCCATCGTGCTCCCCGCCGTCCCCACCACGCGCGGACCGCCGCCGCCCTTCGGCGCGCGCGGCGCGACGCCCATGCTGCCGCCGGCCGACCCGAGGATGCCGGCGGTGTCGCCGATCCCGGGCTGGTTGGTGCGGATGATCAGCGTGTCGCGGCCCTCGTCGTGGCCGGACTTCGGGGCGCGCCCGAGGATGGTGCCGGCGAGCCGCGCCACGTGAGCGACCGTGCCGACGGTGGCGTTCCACGTCTCCGCCTTGTCGATGCGCACGCGCAGGAGACACAGATCGGGGTCGTCGAGGCCCTCGGGGAACCACACCTGGAGCGAGGGCTGCCAGAGCTGGCGGAGCTTGGCATCATCCCGGACGACCAGCGCGCGCCCGCTCATCGACAGGTAGCGGCCGCGCATGGGGCGCGTGAACGAGAGGTTCACATGGTGCTCGCGCTCCACGTCGTCGACCTTCGCGGAGGTGCGCTGCGTGATGAGCCACGCCTCGCCGTCATCGTTGATCTCCTGCACGGCCATGGGGCGGCTGCGGAGCGCGCCGCCGGGCTCCATCGTCGTCAACATCGCCATGCGGGTGCCGCCCAGGAGCATGCGCAAGCGGTCGACCGCCTCCTGCGAGACACGCTCCCCGCTCGGCTCCTGCCCGCCCGGCTCCTGCCCTCGAAACTGGTCCTCTTCCATGTGACCCCCCTCCTTTGAGGTTCGACACAAGACCCGCCGGGGCAAGCCGGAGCTCAATCGACGGTCAGCTCCCAGGCGACCAGGCCGTCCTCGCCACGGTAGAGATACGGCACGATGAAAGCGCGATCTCCGACCTGGGCGTAGGCCGCGGTGTAGGGCGAGCCGAGGTCGTCCTCGCAGGCCCCCTCGACGAAGGACCAGGTGTCCTCGGCGAGGTCGTGCACGACGAATTCGAACTGGTAGGCGAGCGAGACGAGGTGGATGCGCTTGTCGCCGAGCCGGAGCAGCCCGCGCGCGTAGGGCGGCGAGGGGTCCCGCGACCACGTGCCCGTCGCGAGATCGAGGCGGGAGTAGCCGTCGGTGCTGACCATCTCCAGCCCGTCCGGGCCCGGCAGGAAGCCGCTGGCCCACACCGAGAGGCCCCACTCGTCCTCGGGGAAGGAGAGGGGATGATCGAGTCCCGTCGCGAGGTCCCACGCGCGCACACCGCCGAAGAGGTACACATCGCCGGTCACGACGGACCGGATGGTCTGCGTCGTGGAGACCAGGACCCCGTCGAACACGGCGCCCTCGATGTTCCAGGGCTCCGGCAGGGTGAAGCCGAGGGGCAGGAGGGTGTCACCGTCGATCGCGTAGACGGTGGCGACGGGGTCCTCCCGGAACGTGTTCCAGACGAGGAGCAGGGGGGGCCCGTCGCTGGCGAGGAGCTTCCCGTGCCAGTAGCCGGCGGGGAGATCGAGCGTCTGCTCGCTGCGCGCCGCACCCGTGTCGGGGTCGAGCCGGGAGAGGGTGAGCGTGTACGAGCGAGGCTGCCGTCGCGACGCATGTTGGACGAGGGCGTAGAGGTCGGTCGGGGTGCCGATGACGCTCTCGACGCCGCCGACGGGGAGGTCGAGCGTCAGCTCCCGCCGCCGGAGCGCCACGGGTGCGTCGGAGACCGCCAACCGCGAGGCGCCGGGGAAGACCTCCTCGGCGAGGAAGCGCGCGGTGGGGTCGAGGAGCTGGCCGAACGGCTCGACCCAGCACACCGACTCGTACGCGAGCTCGATGGAGACGTCGACGCCGCCGACCTCGCACGCCTGGGCGAACGCCTCGGCGCGCTTCAGTTCGTCCGTCGGGTACGCCTCGGGCACCTCCAGGTCCTCCCCGGTGAAGATGTCGGGGCGCGCCTCGGCGAGGTCCTCCATGTAGTCGAGCGCGTGGCAGAGCTCGTGCGTGACCGTCTCCGCCAGCGGGAAGTACGCCGCGGCGATCTCGACCCTGCGGCGGCCCCCGTGGAACACGCCCAGGGTCTGCCACCCGTCGACGTCGAGGACCTCGGGGAGCTCGATGGTGTCGACCACCTCGACCGTGTCGAGGCACACGCCGTCGCGCGCCGTCCACGCCGCGAAGAGGTCTACGGCGTCGGAGACCCGCGCGAACGCCGTCGCGTTGCCGGCCTGGGTCCGATCCGAGACTTCGAGCGCTTCGAAGGTCGGACACGCGCACGCCAGGAGCCACCACATCCGGCCACGGTAGCGCAGCCGCAGCTCGAGCGGAAGTGGCGCGGCCGCGACCACCTCCCGCCTGGCATCGCGCGTTCCCCGACGCCGCCGGGTTAGACGCGACCGTGGCCGTACGCATCCTCGAAGAGCACCTGATCAACAAGATCGCCGCGGGCGAGGTCGTCGAACGGCCCGCGTCCGTGGTGAAGGAGCTCGTCGAGAACGCGCTCGACGCCGGCGCCACCAGCCTCGGCGTGCACCTGCGCGCGGGCGGACGCAACCTCGTCCGCATCGTGGACGACGGCTCGGGCATGAACCGGACCGACGCGGTGATGTGCCTGGAGCGGCACGCCACGAGCAAGATCCTGCACGATGACGATCTGTTCCGCATCGCGACGCTGGGCTTCCGCGGCGAGGCGATCCCGAGCATCGCGAGCGTCTCGAAGTTCGACCTCCTGACGCGCCAGCGGGACGCCGAGGCCGGCACCCACATCCGGGTCGAGGGCGGCAAGCTGCTGGACGTCTCGCCCGCGGGCGCCGCGCCGGGCACGGAGGTGTCGGTCGCGTCGCTGTTCTTCAACGTGCCCGCCCGTCGCAAGTTCCTCCGCAGCGTCGAGACCGAGCTCGGCCACTGCCTCGAAGCCGTGACCCGCGAAGCCCTCATCCGGCCGGACCTCGATCTGGAGGTCACCCACGACGACCGCACGCTCCTCCGGTGCCCCCCGAGCGGCAACCGCGCGCGTCGCGCCGCGGATCTGCTCGGCGCCCACGGCGAGGCCCTCGTGCCCGTGTCTCTCTCCCGGGGCACGCTGGAGGTGGACGCCCTGCTCTCGCCCGTCGGCGTGCACCGCGCGTCGCCCCAGGGCAGCTCCTGGCTCTACGTGAACGGCCGCTACGTGAGAGACCTCGTGCTCCGCCGCGCCGTCACCGCCGCCTACGCGGGCATCGTCCCGAAGGACCGCTACCCCGTCGTCATCCTCGAGGTGCGCATCCCCCCCGAGGACGTCGACGTGAACGTGCACCCCGCCAAGACGGAGGTGCGCTTCGTCAACGGGTATGCGCTCCAGAACGCCATCACCGAGGGGCTGCGCAACGCGCTGCGCGAGCACGGGATCCGTCGCCCGGTCGCGGTCGAGTCGCGCTACCAGCCCGCGGCCGCGCCGCCGTCCGCCGCGCAGATCGGCCTCGGGTGGACGCCGCCGCGCAGCGCGGAGGAGCGCTCCGACGCACCGCGCGAGCTCGACCGGGATCTGGAGCGGCGCGAGGAGATGCCGCCGCGCGTCTTCGTATCCGAGCGCCCGGCGGAGGAAGTTCCGGAGGGGTGGCGCCCCCACACCGCGGAGGTGCCGCCGTGGTCCGCGCCGGATCCGGGCGAAGGCGCGTCCGAACGCACCGCCCCCGCTCACGAGGACCTCGCTGACGCAGCGGCGGCCCTCCGCGTCGCGACGCCAGGCGCCAACGCCGCCCCGATGCCCCGCGCGACGCCCATTCCTCCTGCCTTCCCGGTCTCTGCCCCGCCGGCGGTCACCCCCCGGATCGCCGCGCCCCCCGCCCCCGCCCCAGCGCCCGCCCGCCCCCTCCCGTCCGACTCCCTCCTGCCGGTCGCGCGCTTCCGCGATCTCCGCGTCGTGGGCCAGCTCGCGCTCACGTACGTGCTCTGCGAGGGCGCCGGCGAGCTCGTCGTCATCGACCAGCACGCCGCCCACGAGCGCGTCACCCTCTACAAGCTCATGCGGGACCCCCGCGCCGCCCTCGGCGGTGCCCAGCGGCTGCTCGTGCCCGTGATGATCGAGCTCCCGGCTGCCCGCGCGCGCCTCCTCGCCGCCCAGGTCGACCGTCTCGCCCCCTACGGCCTCGACATCGCGCCGATGGGCGGCGGCAGCTTCGCCGTCCAGGCGCTCCCCGCCGCGCTCCGCGACATGGACCTCCACACGCTCCTCGCCGACATCGCCGACGAGCTCGCCGAGGGCGGCGGCGCCACCGCGGCGGACGATCGCCTGCAGCTCGCGCTCGCGACGCGCGCCTGCCACACCAGCGTCCGCGCCGGCCAGGTGCTCTCCGAGCTGGAGATGCGCGCCCTGCTCGTCTCCCTCGACGAAGTCGACTTCTCCGTGTGCGCGCACGGCCGCCCTGTCGCGATCCGCGTCGGCACGAGCGAGCTCGAACGCCGCTTCCACCGGGCGTAGGGGAGGGGGTCCATGTCCGTCCGCCCCGTCGTCCTCGTCGGCCCGACCGGCGCCGGCAAGTCCGACGCCGCGCTGGAGATCGCCGCGGCGCACGGCGCCACCGTCGTCTCGATGGACGCCATGCAGGTCTACCGCGGCATGGACATCGGCACCGCGAAGGTGTCGGTCGAGATCCGCGCCGCGATCCCGCACCGGTGCATCGACATCCGGAACCTCGACGAGCCCTTCTCCGCCGCGGACTTCGTCGCCGAGGCCGACGCCGCCGCGTCGACCGGCCCCGTCGTGCTCTGCGGCGGCACGCCCTTCTACCTGCGGGCCTGGCTCTGCGGCCTCGTGCCCGCGCCGCCCGTCGATCTCGCCCTCCGCGCCGCGCTCGAGGCCCTCCCGGACCCCCACGCGCGCCTCCAGGAGGTCGACCCCGTCCTCGCCGCACGGCTCCACCCGAACGACCGCGTGCGTGTCGTCCGCGGCCTGGAGATCCACGCGCTCACGGGCCGCCCGCTCTCCGCGCTGCACGCCGAGGACCCCCACGAGCGTCGGGACGCCGAGGTCATCTGGATCGATCGCGACGATCTGTACGAGCGCCTCGACGAGCGCGTCGACGCGATGATGGCCGCCGGGTACCTCGAGGAGGTCCGCGGGCTGCTCGACCAGGGCTGGAGCCGGGAGCTGAAGCCCATGTTGTCCCTGGGCTATCGCTACCTCGCCGCCCACCTGGCAGGCGAGCTCCCGCTGGACGAGGCCGTCCGGCTGACAAAGCGAGACACGCGCCACCTCGCCAGGAAGCAGCGCGGCTTCCTGCGATCGATGGGATTTTTCCCGCGGACGGACGTGAAGGAGACAGCCGCTCGGGCGTTCTTGCAGGGTCGGTAGCGCCCACCCGCGGTGCCGGTGTCCATCCAACGAGACCCGAAAGACCATGCGCGCCGCCCCGCTCCTCTTCATCCTTGCCGGCTGCACCCCGACGGAGACCGCCGACCACGCGGTCGTCGGTGGCGACGTGCTCGCGGTGCGGGTCGAGGTCGACGCCGGCAACGTGACGGTCAACGCGGGCGGGACGACCATCCAGGTGGGCCGCACGATGTGGGGCGCGGCGAGCCTCACCACCACGCAGCGCGTCGTGGACGGCATCCTGCGCATCGAGGCCCGCTGCGAGACGCTCCTGCCCTGCGGCGCGGACATCGTGCTCACCGTGCCGCTCGGCCTCGCGGTCGACGTGCGCACCGGCCAGGGCGACGTACGGGTCGAGGGCGTCAGCAGTGACCTGTCGATCGAGGTGGGGGACGGCAACGTCGTCGCCGAGGGCCTCCTCGGCCAGACCGTGCGCGTGCAGGCGGGCTGGGGAGACGCCACGCTGGGCTTCGCCGCGGTCCCCACCGAGGTGAGCGTCGGCGTCGGCGTGGGCGACGTGAGGCTCACGGTGCCGGAAGGCGGCTACGACCTCGACGTGGAGTCCCTTGGCGGCGAGACGCTCGACGGGGTGGCCCACGACAAGGCGGGGCCGCTCCTCCGGGTGCGCACGGCGAGCGGGCGGGCGACGATCGAGCGCGTGTAGCCTGCCTCGCCCAGCGGACGGATGGGCTTGCGGACGACCGCGCCGCCCCCGATAGTCCGTCGCGAATGATCCCCCTCGTCACCAACCTCGTGCTCGCCGTCGCCGACGTCGCCGCGCTCGTCGTCCTCCACCGCACGCGGGCCCCCTCCCGGGCGCTGCTCGTCGTGGCGGTGGCCTTCCTCGTCGTGACCGTGGCGGGTCGATTCGCCCTCGGCTGGGGGATGTTCGGCCTGCTCCAGGCGACCGCGTGGGCCGGGTTCCTGCACCTGCCCGTGCTCCTCGTGGCCATGGCCGTCGTGACCCGCCGCGCGGTCCCCGCCCTCCTCGCGGGTGTTGTCGCCCTGGTCGGCCTCGACGCCTTCTTCGTCGAGCCGAGCTGGCTCGAGGTGACGACGACCCGCATCGCCGTCCCCGGCCTCGCCGCTCCGCTCCGGGTGGTGCTCGTGGCGGACCTCCAGACGGACGAGGTGGGCGCCCACGAGCGCGCCGCCATCGAGGCGGTGAAGGCCGCGGACCCGGACCTCGTGCTGTTCGCCGGCGACTACATCCAGACCCGCGACATGGCCGTGTTCGCTGCGCAGCGGGGCGCGCTCCAGGCGGCCCTCGTCGGCCTGGCCCCGCGCCTCGGGTCCTTCGCCGTGCGCGGCGACGTCGACCCCGACGCGTGGCCCACCCTCTTCGAGGGCCTCCCCATCGAGGTCGTGACGTCGAGCCGCACGTTCGACCTCGGGCCGGTCGTCCTCACGGCGCTCGCGCCCCTGGACGCCGCCTCCAGCCACCCCCCGATCCCGCCCACGTCCAAGCCCCACCTCGTGCTGGCCCACCGCCCGGACGTGTCGCTCACGGCCCCGGACGCCGATCTCATCCTCGCGGGACACATCCACGGCGGCCAGGTGCGGCTCCCGTTCATCGGCCCCCTGATGACGCTCTCGAACGTGCCGCGGAGCTGGGCCGTCGGGCTCACGGCCCTCCCGCGGTCGAGCAGCGGGGCGGCGAGAGGCCAGCTCTACGTCTCGCGCGGGGTGGGGATGGAGCGGTACGACGCCCCGAGGCTCCGCTTCCTGTGCCGGCCCGAGCTCGCGATCCTGGACCTCGAACCGGGCGAGTAGGGGAAGCAGGAGCAAAGGGGTTGACGATCGAAGGACATCGGGGCACATTCCGATTCTGATAATCATCTTCATTATCAGGATCGGACGCCGATGTACGTCTGCCTCTGCAAGGGAGTCTCGCACCGCACCATCCGCCGCTGCGTCGAAGACGGCGCTCGCTCGGTGGAGGACGTCGGGCGCCGGTGTGGCGCCGGGACCGTGTGCGGCTCGTGCCGCCCGGACATCGCCGGCATGCTCGCGGACGCCAGCGCGGCGCGCGCCTGCGATCGACCGGGCGAGCAGCAGGAACACCTCGCGGCCAAGTGAGTTAGCGGTCCGTACCGCCGCCCCGAGGATCGATTGAAGGCCAAGGACCCCCAGCTCGTCGACGTCCTCAACGACGTCCTCTCCGCCGAACTGACCGCCATCAACCAGTATTTCGTGCACGCGAAGATGTGCGGCAACTGGGGCTACAAGCGGCTGCACGCGTTCATCCGGCACGAGAGCATCGACGAGATGAAGCACGCCGAGGCGATAATGGAGCGCATCCTGTTCCTCGACGGCGTGCCGAACCTCCAGCGCCTCTACAAGCTCAACGTCGGCGAGACCGTCGACGAGCAGTTCCAGAGCGACGTTGCGCTCGAGTACGCCGCGGTGGAGCGCCTCAACAAGGGCATCCAGCTCGCGACGGCCGCGGGCGACAACACCACGCGCGCCCTGCTCGAGAAGATCCTCGTCAGTGAGGAGGAGCACATCGACTGGCTCGAGACGCAGCTCGAGACCATCCGCCAGGTCGGGCTCCCCAATTACCTGACCCAGCAGATCCGGGAGTAGCGCGTGGAGCTCGTGCTCGACTTCGAGCGTCCGCTCGTAGAGCTGACCCGCCGCATCGAGGCCCTCCGCGCGGCGCAAGCGGCCGAGGGGACGGACCTCGGCGCCTCGATCACCGACCTGGAGCGCAAGGCGGAGCGGCTCCAGCGCCAGATCTTCGCGTCGCTGACGCCCTGGCAGCGCGCGCTGCTCTCGCGCCACCCCGCGCGGCCCTACACGCTCGACTACGTGAAGGGCTGGCTCACGGACTGGACGGAGCTGCACGGGGACCGCGCCGGGCACGACGACCGCGCGATCGTGGGCGGCATCGGCTTCATGGGGGCGCGCCGCATCGTGCTCATCGGCCACCAGAAGGGCCGGAACACGAAGGAGAACGTCACCCGGAACTTCGGGATGGCGCTGCCGGACGGCTACCGCAAGGCGCTGCGGCTGATGTCCCTGGCGGATCGCTTCGGGCTCCCCATCGTGACGCTCATCGACACGCCGGGCGCCTACCCGGGCATCGACGCCGAGGCCCGCGGCCAGGCCGAGGCCATCGCGCGGAACATCATGGAGATGTCCACGTTCCGGGTGCCCATCGTGTGCTGCGTCATCGGGGAGGGAGGCAGCGGCGGCGCCCTCGCGATCGGCGTCGGCAACCGCGTCCTGATGCTCGAGCACTCGACCTACTCGGTCATCTCGCCCGAGGGCTGCGCCGCGATCCTCTGGCACGACCGTGCGGAGGGGCCGCGCGCCGCGGAGGCGCTGAAGATCACGTCGCACGACTGCCACTCCCTCGGGGTGGCGGACGAGGTCGTGCCGGAGCCTCCCGGCGGTGCCCACCGTTCGCAGGCCCTCGCGATCCGCGCGCTGGGGGACGCCGTCGAGCGCCACCTCGCCGCCCTCGACGGCCTCACCCCGGCGCAGATCCGCGCCGATCGGTACGAGCGCTTCCGCCGCCTCGGCGCGATCGAAGACCGCGGGTAGCCAGGCCGGGTAGCGCGGCCTGTCCATCGTTATCGGGTCGGCTAGCCAGCACGCTGGCGCCGGCCCGCCGACGACGGGATAGGAGCGCCGGCGCATGACGCTCACCGTCCGGCCCGCTCCCCACCCCTTGCGCGGCCGGCTCCGGGTGCCGGGTGACAAGTCGATCTCCCACCGCGCGGTGCTCTTCGGGGCGCTGGCGCGCGGGACGACGCGCATCACGGGGCTCCTTGAGGGCGAGGACGTGCTCGCGACGCTCGCGGCCGTGCGCGCGCTCGGCTGCGACGCATCTCCCACCCACGTGACGGGCGCGCCGTGGCGGGACGTGGGCGTGCTCGACTGCGGCAACTCCGGCACCACCGCGCGCCTCCTCCTCGGCGCGCTCGCGCCCCGCGCCGGCGCCACGCTCGACGGGGATGCCTCCTTGCGGCGCCGCCCGATGCGACGCGTGCTCGACCCGCTGACGGGGATGGGCGCTGCGTTCGCGGCGGCGCCGGGGGGCGCAACCTTGCCGATCCGGGTGGAGAAACGTAGGCTATCCGGGGTCACGGTGAACGCGACGGTGGCGTCCGCGCAGGTCAAATCCGCGGTCTTGCTCGCTGGGCTCGGCGCGGAGGGGGAGACCACCTACGTCGAGCCCGTCGCGACCAGGGATCACACGGAGCGCCTCCTCGCCGCGATGGGCGCGCCGTTGCGGCGGGAAGGGCAGGGGATCGTCATCTCGGAGGGGCCGCTCGAGGCCCTCGCGATCACGGTCCCGGGGGACATCTCGAGCGCCGCGTTCTGGATGGTCGCGGCCGCGATCGTGCCGGGCTCCGACCTCGTCATCGAGGGGGTGGGGCTCAACCCCACGCGCACCGGCATCCTCGACGTCCTGACGCGCATGGGCGTGGTCATCGACATCGAGCCCGAAGCCGGCCCCGAGCCGTTCGGGACCGTGCGGGTGCGCGGCGGCGGCCTCCGGGGGACGCGCATCGACGGCGCGCTCATCCCGCGCCTCATCGACGAGATCCCGGTGCTCGCAGTCGCGGCGGCCTTCGCGGAGGGGGAGACCACCTTCGCCGACGCCGCGGAGCTGCGCGTGAAGGAGTCGGACCGCGTCGCCACGACGGTCGCGGGCCTGCGCGCCCTCGGCATCGACGCCGACGGCCGCCCCGACGGCCTCGTCGTGCGCGGCACCCCGAACGCGACGCCCACGGGCGCCTCCATCGAGAGCGCGGGCGATCATCGCATCGCCATGGCGTTCGCCATCGCGGGCCTCCGGCTCGGCGCCGACGTGCGCGACACCGCGTGCATCGCCACCTCCTACCCCAGCTTCTCCTCTACCCTCGCGAGGTTCGCCGGTGCGTGAGCTCACCATCGCCATCGACGGGCCCGCTTCCTCGGGGAAGGGGACCGTTGCCCGTCGCGTCGCAGAATCACTCGGATACGCGTACGTCGACACGGGCGCGATGTACCGCGCCGTCGGCCTGCACACCTTGCGCGCGGGCGCCGACCCCACGGACCCCGTCGCGACGACCGGGATCGCCGGGTCGCTCCACTTCGGCTTCGACTGGCACAAGGGTCAGCTCCGCATCATCGTCGACCGCGAGGACGTGACCACCGCGATCCGCAACGAGCGCGTGGGCGGCGCGGCCTCCGCGGTGGCCGTGCATCCGGGCGTGCGGTCGGCGCTCCTCCAGACGCAGCGGGATCTGGGCGCGGGCGGCGGCGTGGTGATGGACGGGCGGGACATCGGCACCGTCGTGCTCCCCGACGCCGACCTGAAGATCTTCCTGGACGCCGCGCTCGAGGAGCGCGCCCGCCGTCGTCACGCCGAGCTGCCCGGGAGCGTCCTCGACGAGGTCCGCGGCGAGCTCGCCGCGCGCGATGCCCAGGACTCCGGCCGCCGCACCGCGCCGCTCCGGCAGGCCGAGGATGCCGTGCGCGTCGACACGACGGGCCACACGATCGACGAGGTCGTCGAGCGCGTCCTCGGGCTGGTGCACGAGCGTCGGGGCCGTTGAGCGCACCTAGGACCACGGGGGCACGCGCCTTGCCCCGAGGAGCGCGGTAAGCTCGCCCGTGCTCTTCATCTCCGACGAGTTCTTCGTCTTCCTCGTGCTGGTGCTCGCCACGATGGCGGCGATCCGGCACCCCGAGGTGCGGCGCTGGCTCCTCCTCGGGTTCTGCGTCTGGTTCTACGCGTCGTGGAGCGTGGGTTTCCTCGGGTTGTTGTTCGCCAACATCCTGGTCGACTACGTCATCGCCCTCCGGCTCGGCGCGGAGGGCCGCCCGGCCGCGCGGCGGGCGCTCGTCACCACGTCGGTCGTGATGAACCTCGGGATGCTCGGGTTCTTCAAGTACCTGGGCTTCGGCGCCAGCGTGCTCAACGGCGGGCTGACGCTGCTCGGCACGACGTGGACCGTGCCCGTACCGCACCTGATCCTCCCGCTCGGCATCAGCTTCTACGTGTTCCAGGCGATCTCGTACACGGTCGACGTGTACCGCGGCCTCCTGACGCCCACGCGGTCGCTCCGCGAATTGGCGACCTTCATCATGTTCTTCCCGCACCTCGTGAGCGGGCCGATCGTGCGGGCGGCGGAGATCCTCCCGCAGCTCGAGCGCCTGAAGGAGCCCTCCACCCTCGACGACCTGATGGCCGGCGCGAGGGACTTCGTGCTCGGGTTTGGCCGCAAGGTCATCTTCGCCGACCAGTTCGCGCTCCTCGCCGACGCCACGTTCAACGCGCCCGGCCGCTACGGATCGTTCGACCTCGGCGTCGGCTTGTTGGCCTACGCCCTCCAGATCTACTTCGACTTCTCGGGCTACTCCCAGATGGCCGTCGGGTTGGCGCGGATGTTCGGCATCCACTTCCCGGACAACTTCGACACGCCCTACATCGCCCGCTCCCTCCAGGAGTTCTGGCGCCGCTGGCACATCTCGCTCTCCCGATTCCTCCGGGACTACCTCTACATCCCGCTGGGCGGCAGCCGCCACGGTCTCGGCCGAACGCTGTTCGCGCTCTCGGCCACGATGCTCATCGGCGGCTTCTGGCACGGTGCGAACTGGACGTTCGTGGTGTGGGGCGCCATCCACGGCTTCGGGCAGGCGATCGCCTACCTCTACCGCGAGCGCATCCAGACCCCCGCGCACACGCGCTTCTGGGCCTCTCCCGCGGGCAACTTCACCGGCTGGGCGCTTACGCTCGCCACCGTCGGCGTCGCCTGGATCTTCTTCCGCGCGCCCACGGTCGGGGCCTCTTGGGCCTACCTCACCCGGCTGGCCTCCGGCACCGTCGGCACCGACACCCTGTTGGTGACCCCCACGCAGGCCGGCCTCTTCGCGGTCGTCGTCGCCCTCCACCTCGTCGCGTACTTCCGCCCCACGCTGACCGTCCCCTGGCCCCGCGCCGCGTTCGCCCAGGGCGCGCTCGCGGGGATCGCCTACATCGCCTTCGTCGCGTTCAAGCAGGCCGATGCCCCGTTCATCTACTTCAACTTCTGAAGCGCGGCAGGCGCCGGCGCCGGCCACCTCGTCGCGATCCGCGCTCGTGTCATGGCTCGCGGGGCTCGCGCTCGTGTTCGGGGTGGCGCCGGTCGCGGCGTGGGCGGCGTTCTCCGCGCACGAGCCGCACTGCGAGGACAGCGACGCCTTCTGGAACGGGGACCTCCCGACCGCCGCCGGCACCGTCGACGGCGTGATCCTCGGGAGCTCGCAGATGGGCCTCGACATCGACGTCTACGCGCTCGCCGCGGCCACGGGGCACCCCTGGGTCCGCGTCGCGCGCCACGCCGTGGAGCAGGCGTCGATCCCGCGCACGTACCCGAGAATGCTCGCATCCACGCCGGCCGCGCCGGGGCTATCCCACCTCGTCGTGGAGGTGTCGCCGCTCCTGTTCGACACCACGGGCTGCGGGCGGCCGGAGCTCGACGGCGTGCCGATGCGCGCGGGGTGGTGGTCCGCGGCGGGAGCGATGCTGGGCCCCGACGCCGAGCTCGCCCCGGAGATCGCGATGGGCTGGCTGCCCCACCGCTGGCTGATGACCTCGGGGCGGCGCCGCGACCTCGTCGACCACGCGAAACGTCCCGGCCACGCGCTGCGCCTCGTTGCCGATCTTCCCGGGATCGTAGCGGGCTTCTCGCCGCCGGCCCGCTGGGAGGGCGAGCCCATCCCGGACCTCACCGCCGAGCGCATCGACAAGCGCCGCCGGTTCCTGCTCGGCGGCCCGTTGGAGACCTACGAGCCGACCGTCAGCGAGGTGTGCCTCGGCGTACTGGAGCGCACGATCGCGGGGGCGCGCGCCGGCCGGACCGTCCTCGTGGTGCCCCCCGTGCGCCGCATGATGCGCGACGCCATCCCGGCGGAGGTACGCGCCGGGCTCCTCGCGTCCGCGCGGGACGTGGCCGAGCGCTCCGCCACGGACGTGGTCGTGTGGGACGCGACGGACACGTTCGCCGACACGGAGGCCGAGGCGTTCACGGACTTCGATCATCTCTCCGCCGACGGCGCGGCACGATTCACGGCCAAATTGGCGGATCGATTGCGGTAACGGGCCCGGGACCCCGGGCGCCGCTGACCCTTGACGCGAGTGGCCCCGTTTGATAAGCCCCCGCTCCCCGTGCTGTACGGGTGTCGGTCACGGCGCAAACTGAGGATGTGCCATGTATCGAGGTCAGACCACCATTCGGGTGTCTCGGCCGCTTCTCCACCCTCCTCCTCGCTCCCACGTCCGCCGGCTCGCCCGGCGCGGATCATACCCTTCATGAGCAACCAGACCATCGATCTCGACGCCCCCCTCGACCAGATCGAGCGCGACGACTTCAAGAGCTTCTTCGACGACTACCTCGGCAACCGCTCCGTCCGCGAGCAGAGCGTCGTCAAGGGCACGATCATCGAGATCGGTGACGAAATGGTCACCGTGGACATCGGCTACAAGGCCGAAGGCGTGATCAACCGCCGCGAGTTCACGAACGAAGCCGGCGAGCTGACCGTCAAGGTCGGCGACTCCGTCGACGTGTACCTCGACCAGATGGGCGAGGAAGACGGCCTCCTGGAGCTCTCCAAGGAGAAGGCCGACCTGATGAAGGCCTGGGACGAGATCTCCAAGGCCGTCGAGAAGGACGAGACCGTCCGCGGCGCGATCATCTCCCGGGTCAAGGGCGGCCTCGCCGTCGACATCGGCGTCAAGGCGTTCCTCCCCGGCTCGCAGGTCGATCTGCGCCCGGTCAAGAACCTCGACCGCCTCATCGGCGAGACCCACGACTTCAAGATCATCAAGTTCAACAAGAAGCGCGGGAACATCGTTCTCTCTCGCCGCGTGCTCCTCGAGCGCGACCGCGAAGAGAAGAAGAACGAGACCCTGAAGTCCCTGAAGGTCGGCGCCATCATGATGGGCACGATCAAGAACATCACGGACTACGGCGCGTTCGTCGACCTCGGCGGCATCGACGGCCTGCTCCACATCACGGACATGAGCTACGGGCGCATCCAGCACCCCAGCGAGATCTTCGAGGTGGGCGCCCAGATCGAAGTCAAGATCCTCAAGTTCGACGAGGATTCCCAGCGCGTCAGCCTCGGCTACAAGCAGATCCGCCCCGACCCGTGGGAGGACGCCGAGTACAAGTACCCGGTGGGCGCCATCGTTCGCGGCAAGGTCGTCTCCATCGTGGATTACGGCGCCTTCGTCGAGCTCGAGGACGGCATCGAGGGCCTGGTCCACATCTCCGAGATGACCTGGAACAAGCGCATCAAGAACCCGTCGAAGCTGGTCAACCAGGGCGACGTGGTCGAGGCGAAGGTCCTCGGGATCGACCTGGACAACAAGCGCATCAGCCTCGGCATGCGCCAGCTCGAGCCGAACCCGTGGGAGCTCATCGCCGAGAAGTACCCGGTCGGTACCATCGTGCGCGGTCGCGTCCGCAACATCACCGACTTCGGCGTCTTCATCGGCATCGAAGAGGGGATCGACGGTCTCGTTCACATCTCGGACATGAGCTGGGGCCAGCGCGTCAAGCACCCCTCGGACAAGTTCCAGAAGGGTGACGAAGTCGAGGCCCGCGTCCTCAACATCGACGTGGACAACGAGCGCTTCAGCCTCGGCATCAAGCAGCTCACCGAGGATCCGTGGCTGTCGGTGCCCTCCCGGTACTACCTGGGCCAGGTCATCAACGGCAAGGTCGTCCACAAGGCCGACTTCGGCGTGTTCGTGGAGCTCGAGGACGGCGTGGAAGGCCTCGTGCACCACTCCGAGCTCTCCAACAGCAGCGGCGACTGGCAGACCACCTACGTGGACGGCCAGGACATCGCGGCGGAGATCATCAACATCGACGCGCACGACCGCAAGGTCAGCCTCTCCGAGCGGTCGGCCGCCGATCGCGCGAAGGGTGGCGACATGAAGGAAGTCCTGCGCAAGCAGGGTGACTCCAGCGCCCGCCTCGGCGACATCATGGGCGATCTCTCCCGCCGCATGCGGGAACGGGGCGAGTAAGCCCGCGGGCGAACCGGTCGAACGCCTCCCGTCGTGCGCAAGCCGGCGGGAGGCTCGATCCACACGCCCATGAAGCCCCATCGGTCGCCGCAAGTGGCCGAGGGTGGTAACTGAAGAGCGGCCCGGTCCCGGTTGTATTCCAACCCGGTGCCCGGGCCGTTCCTGCTTTCGGAGGACGACATGCGCTGGGTATGGCTGACGCTCGGGGTCCTGCTCCTTGTCGTAGTGACCGCCTTCACGATGCAGAACAGCAGCTTTCGGGCGCCGCTGCAGCTCGATCTGTGGGTCGCGGCCTGGAAGCTGGCGGCCCCGGTGAGCGTCTCGGTGCTCATGTGGAGCTCGTTCGGGGCCGGGTTGGCCGTGGCCGGCGCGCTCCTGGGGCTCCGCGGGCTGCGCCTGGGCCGACGGGTCCGTCAGCTCGAGCAGGAGCTCGCGATGGGCTCCGCGCGGGGCAAGGATCCCTGGGCGGGCGCGTAGCTACGCGCGGTCCCTGAGCGCGTAGGCATAGAGCGCGGCGACCTCGCGGAGGATCGACCACGCCTCGCGTGGCTCCCAGAGCAGGTCGGCGCGACGCGTCCCGACCACGTCGACGCCCGCGCGGGTGAGCGCCATGCGCGTGCGGGGCAGGTGGTAGTAGCTGGTGACCGCCACCACCGTGGAGAGGCCCGCGTCGTCGAGCAGGGCGCGGGTGTGGAGGGCGGTCTCCCAGGTGTTCCAGCCCTCGGGGTCGACGAGCACGTGCCGGCGCGGCACGCCCTGCGCCACGAGCCAGTCGGCCATGGCGTCGGCCTCGTTCACGCCCTCCGCGCCGGTGGCGCCGCTCACGAGGATGCGGCGGACGAGCTGGTCCTCGTAGAGCACGAGCGCGGCCGCCGTGCGCGCCTCCAGCCGCTCGGAGAGCGTCCCGTCGGGGTTGGCGGTGGTGCCGAGGACGACGGCCACGTCCGCGGGCCGCGGGTCGTCGGCGAGGCCGTCCGAGACGAGCCACCCGGCGTGGGCGAGGAGGACGAGGAGGGCGGCGAGCAGGTACCGGTGGGGGCGCATGGTTCGGGCGTTTGCAAGCGGCGTGCCGCGGTGGGAGGGCTGGAGGGCGCCTCGATCTACGAGCGGTAGCAGGGCCGCGACCGTTTGCCGGTCTTGGCAGGTGACCATCAGTCAGCTAATAGATGACCACCAGTCATCGGAGCCCCTCGTGTCCACCCCCAAGGTCGTCCTCGTCACCGGCGCCGCCTCCGGCATCGGCAAGTCCACCGCCATCCACCTCGCGAAGGCCGGCTACACGGTCTACGCGAGCGCACGGAGCGAGGCCCAGCTCGCCGACCTCGCGGCGGCCGGGTGCCGCACCGTCGCGCTCGACGTGGCTGACGAGGCGAGCCGTGTCGCCGCCATCGCCCGCATCGCCGCCGAGGCCGGACCGGTCGGGATCCTCGTCAACAACGCGGGCTACAGCCAGTCCGGCGCCGTCGAGGAGATCCCGCTCGACCGGTGGCAGCGCCAGTTCGACACCAACGTCTTCGGGCTCGTGCGGATGTGCCAGCTGGTGCTGCCCGGGATGCGGGCGCAGGGGTGGGGCAAGATCGTGAACATCGGCTCGATGGGCGGCACGCTCACGTTCCCCGGCGGCGGGGCCTACCACGCGTCGAAGTACGCGGTGGAGGCCATCTCGGACGCCCTCCGCTTCGAGGTGAAGGCCTTCGGCGTGGACGTCGTGCTCGTGCAGCCCGGCCTCATCCGTACCGGCTTCGCGGACGCCGTGGGGCACCACATCGCCCCCGCCACGACGGGCGGGCCCTACGGCGGGTTCTCCGACGCCGTGGCGAAGTCCACCGTGGACGCCTACGAGAAGGGTCCCCTCGCGGCGATCTCCGGCACGCCGGAGGACGTGGCGCGGGTCGTGGCGAAGGCTGTCACCGTGGCATCGCCCAGGGCCCGCTACACGGTCAGCGGCTCGGCCACGCTGCTCATGACGCAGCGGCGGATGATGCCCGACTGGGCGTGGGACGCCTTCTTGCGCGCCAGCTTCCCGCAGCCGGGCGTGGCCCCCCTGGGCCTGGCGAAGTGAGCGAGCAGCGCCGGGCGCGTGCCCCGGAGGCCAAGGAGGATCGGCGGCGGCAGCTGTGCGACGCCGCGCGCGCCGCGCTGGACGTCGGCACCCCCTACGCGGACGTGACGATGGCGGAGGTGTCCCGGCGCGCCGGGCTGGCGAAGGGGACGAGCTACCTGTACTTCCCATCCAAGGAGGCGCTGTTCCTGGAGGTCCTGACCGGGGACCTCTCCGGGTGGTTCGACACGCTCGCCGCGCGCGCCGCGGCGCTCCCCGCCGGTGCGGCCCATCTCGGGTTCGCGGAGGCGCTCGCCGACACGCTGCTCGAGCGCCCGCGGATGCTGCGGCTCCTGGGGCTCCTGCACGTGGTGATCGAGGCGAACCTCGACGTGGAGACCGCCTGCGCCTTCAAGACGCGCCTCGGCGAGCACCTCCTGCGCGCCGACGCCGCGATCGGCCCCTCCCTCCCGGGCCTGGGGGAGGGGGACGTCGCGCGGCTCCTGCTGCGCACCCACGCGCTCATCGTGGGCCTCGGCCCGATGTCGACGCCCCCGCCCGCGGTCGCCGCGGCGCTCGCGGACCCGGCGCGGGCGTGGCTGCGCGTGGACTTCCGCACCGAGCTGGTCGAGGCGGTGGCAGGCTGGTTGCGCGGGTGGCGCGCGGGCTGACGGCGGCGCGGGGGTCCATGGGGCGCGGCGGCGGGGGCTTCTCCGTGCTTCGCCACGTCGCTGTCGATCCCGCCGGGCACCGCGCCCCGGCGGGGTTCGAGCCCCTACTCCGCCTTGGACCGTCGATCCCGCATCAGCCCTTCCTGCGTGACGGAGGCGACCAGCGTGCCGTCGCGCGTGTAGAACCGACCGAACACCAGGCCGCGCGACCCGCCCGCCGATGGGCTTTCCACGTCGTAGAGCAGCCAATCGTCCATGCGGAAGGGACGGTGGAACCACATCGCGTGATCGAGGCTCGCGACCTGCAGGCCGGGGGTCAGCCAACTCACGCCGTGCGGGAGCATCGCCGTGACGAGGAAGTTGAAGTCCGACGCGTAGGCGAGCAGGTAGCGATGGACCGCGGGGTCGTCGGGGAGCTTGCCGGTGGCGCGGTACCAGAGCTGACGGCGCGCGGGTGCCGGCCGGGGATCGAGCAGGTTGTGACGTTGGACCGGGCGGATCTCGATGGGGCGGTCGGCCACGGCCATGCGGCGGAGCGGCTCGGGGATGTTGCCCTCGTGGCGGCGCGCGAGGTCGAGCTCGGAGAGGAGGGTCTCCGGGCCGGGCACGTCGGGCATGGAGGTGCCGTGCTCGAGGCCCTCCTCCTCTACCTGGAAGGAAGCAGCGAGGCTGAAGATCGCGTGGCCGCCCTGCACAGCCACGACGCGGCGGGTCGTGAAGCTCGCGCCGTCGCGGATGGGATCGACCTCGTAGACGATGGGGCGCCGGGCGTCGCCCTGGCGAAGGAAGTAGGCGTGGAGCGAGTGGACGGGGCGCTCGGCGGGCACGGTCTGCGCCGCGGCGGAGAGCGCCTGGCCGAGGACCTGGCCGCCGAACACCGCGCCCCAGCCGAGATCCTGGCTCTGGCCGCGGAAGATCCGGTCTTCAATGCGTTCGAGGCGGAGGAGGGTGAGCAGCTCGTCGAGGACGTCGCGCATGGGTCGGCTCTTAGCTCGGTCGCTGGGGCGTCGAAGGGGCCGGCGCCGCGAACCACGGCGCTTGACCCCAGACGGCCCCAGGGCGGTCCGCCCGGGGCCCCGGCGCCGTTCGCTCAACGCAACACCCGTGGCCTGCCAGCCCGTCGTACGCCCCGTGGGGGGCGTCCTTTGGGGCTGCCTTCGGCGATGCACCCAGGGGGCCCCACCAGCGGACCCGGCTGCACGGCGCGAGCCCCAGCGCCCTCAATCCTCCGGCAACCCCCGGTCCACGACGTCGTCGTCTTCGGGGTCGTCGGGCGCACCGTCGTCGTCACCGATGGGTTGTTCGCCCTCGATGGGCGGCGGGGGGGCGTCGCGCATCGGGAGGGGGGGGAGGGCGAGGGCGGGGTAGGCGGCGAGGGCGTCGGGCCACCAGGGCTGGGCGGACCAGACCTGGAAGTGGTCCTCGAAGAGGGGGCTCTGGGCCTCGAGGCGGGTGCCGTCGGGGAGGGGGATGGACAGCGACGCGCAGTGGAGGCCGAGGCGGGTGGTGCCGCCGTTGTCGCGCCACCAGCGGTTGACCTTGCTGTCGCCGTGGTCGGTGTCGCCGATGATGGGGTGCATCAGGTCGCGCACGTGGCGGCGGACCTGGTGGTAGCGGCCGGTGCGGGGCTGGACGCGGAGCAGGGAGCAGCGCGGCTCGTGGCTGCGGCCGAGGCACCAGACGGTGGAGGACGCCTCGCGCAGGATGCCGTTGTCGTCCTTCATCGGGCGGTCGATGGTGACGGGGCCCTCCTCCTTGAAGTACCCGCGGACGAAGGCGAGGTAGGTCTTCTGCGCGTCCGGCGAGGCCATGGCGGCGGAGAGGGGGCCGGCCCACTCCTGCGTGGTGGCGAAGAGGAGGCAGCCCGAGGCGGGCCGATCGAGGCGGTGGATGGGGTAGACGCGGCGGCCGACCTGGTCGCGGACGACCTGGAGGGCGGCCTCGGCGCCGGGCATGAGCTCCGAGCGGTGCACGAGCAGGGAGGGCGGCTTCGCGACCACGATCCAGTGCTCGGACTGGGCGAGCACGTGGAGCGGCGGGCCGTGGCGACGGCGACGGGGAAAGCGAGACGGATCCATCGACACACCCTCGGGGGGGCGCATGGTAGCGATGCGCCCGGCGTTCGTCCACCACCTGCGACGGGGTGCGCCGTGGCCGGAGCGATAGTCCGGAAACCGCAACAATCAACCTTGTACGCAAAAAATAGACTTGGAAGGCGGCGATTGACTCACGAGGTCCAGAACATAAAAGTACCGGGCCAAGCTGAACCGGCTGGCTTTCCCCCACAACCAGGAGCTGCACATGAATTGGGACCGTATCCAGACCAATTGGAAGCAATACAAGACCTCCGTCCGCGAGACCTTCGCCAAGCTGACCGACGACGACCTCGAGAAGATCGACGGCCGCCGCGACCAGTTCCTGGGCAAGCTCCAGGAGCGCTACGGGTACTCGCGCGACATCGCCGAGCAGAAGCTCACCGACTTCGCCGCGAAGATGGACATGGCGAAGACCGCCAGCCCCACCTCCGGCGGCACCTCCGGCGGCAACCGTGGGGCGGGCAACACCACCCCCGGCACGCCGCGCAAGGGCGACAAGGGCTGAGCCCGAGGGGGCCCTGTCGGCCTGACAGGGCCCTCCACCACTGTCACAATGTTGCCAACCTCGACGGGATGCCCCGTCGCCCCCTGAACCCGCTCCCAGCGGTGCCTAGATCGTCGCCCGGGGAGGGGCGCCGACGTGGTCCTGCCCGATCCATGGAGGCGGACATCATGGCGAACATCGACATCGAACAACGGCCGAAGGCGAACATCCTTCCCTGGCTCATCGGCCTGGCCATCCTGGTGCTGGTCGTCGGGTGGCTCCTGTGGCGCAACAACCGCATCCCCGACGTGCAGGGCCGGCGTGACACGCGCTCGATGCCGGTCGCCCAGCACCCAAACGAGCTGTTCCCCTCCCAACGGGACGAGGAGGCGCTCGCGGAGGCGCTCCCCGTCGCATCCGAGGCGCTAACGGAGGCCGACGAGGCTTCCACGTAGCCGCACACGCGGACCTTGCGAGGGATCAGACCATGAATATCAACGCTCAGCAGTTGCCGCGCCTGGCGCCGCTCGGGGAGCTCGACGGCTTCCGGGTGGCGAACGGGCACCCGGATCTCCGCGGGTGGGAGCTCTACGGGGCCGACAGCCTGCGCCTCGGCGAGGTCCGCGATCTCGTCGTGGACACGGACGCCATGAAGGCCCGCTACATGATCGTCAAGCTGGATCGCACCCTCCCGAACGTGAACGGGGATCGGCAGGTGCTCATCCCGGTCCGGAAGGCCCGCCTCGACGACTCCCTGGACCGCGTGTACCTCGACGACGTGACCGTCGCGAACGCGTATACGCTCCCCGATTACCGGCCGGACAGCCTGAGCGCCGGGAGCGAGCAGGTCCTGCTCGGGGCGGGCCAGCCGAGCGTCCAGGCGAACGTGCCGAACGCCCAGGCGAACGTGCCGAACGCGAACGCGTTCGACTCGCAGTACGAGGAAGCGGGCTTCATCGTGATCCAGCGGAGCACGGTCTCCCTCGCGGCCGGGCCAGACGGCTCGATCATCCTCGAGGAGGACGTCGACGAGGTGGTCATCCCCGCGAACGCCGAATCGGCGGGCGTGGAGGCGGCGCCTCCGGGCGCGCCGCGCAAGAAGGAGCCGGTCTAGCCCTACTCCTGGTAGTCCGTGACCTTCTTGCGGACGGGCTTGCTGGAGCGCACCTCGGCGGCGCTCTGGCAGTCCACGCACTTCCGCACGAAGGGGAGGAGCTCCAACCGCCGGGGCGGGATGGGCTCTTCGCACTTCTCGCAGAGGCCGAAGCTGTCGGGATCCTCCTCGAGGCGCCGCTCGGCGACGGCGATGCGCAGGAGTTGATCGGCGCGCACGCGGTTGCGGCTGCTCGCGATGGACTGGTCCATCTCGCGGAAAGGCGCCTCGTCTTCGTCTGCCGCGCTCGGGACCGGGCCGATGTCTTCGGCGCGGACAGCAATGTTGCCTGCGCCCTCCACTTCGGCGCGCAGCTCCTCGAGTCGACGGCGGACACGGGCGATCTGGTCGGGTGTCATTCCGCCGTCTAACCGACGGCCGGCGCTCGCGCTGCAGCGCGCGGGCTCACTCGCCGTTCGTCTCGCCCGGCGTCGGGGTCGCCGCCACCCACTCGACGCCGCCGTTCGGAACGCGAGCCCAGGCGAGATCGGGAAGCTGCTCGCCGAAGTCTACCTGGTCGATGGTGCGCGGCTCGCCGCTGCCGATGTACGAGAAGACGACGGTCTCGCCCATGCCGCCAATCTTGAACGGGGCGTGCATTTCGCCCTGCTCGGGCTGGCCGTCGGCCCAGACCAGGAGCCAGGTGCCGGGCTCGATGGGATCGCCCTCCGGGAGCGGCCACCGCGCGGGGGCGTTGCCGTCGTCGCTTAGGAACAGGTCCTTGCGCGAGACCGGCTCCTCGCCGCCGTTGAAGATCTCGATCCAGTCGTCGAACTCGCCCGCGTCATCGACGTTCGTGATCGTGTTCCTCGCGAGGACCTCGTTGAGGACGAGGCCCTCGGCCTGATCCCCGCGCACCCCGCCACACCCCACGAACAGCCATACCAGCACCATGCCCTTCCCCAGGATGAGCATGGAATAAGCCCGGTTCCGCCTATGTCATCGCGGGGTGGACGGGAAAGTCACCGCCCGAGGAGGCGCGCCACGGCTCGCGCGACGCGCGCATCGGGATCGGCGGCGAGCGCCTCGAGCTCGGGGAGGGTGGCCGCGCGGCCCGCATCGAGCCGTTCCAGCGCCGCGACGGCCTTCAGCCGGACCTCGGCGGAGGGGTCCGAGAGGAGGGCCACGACGCCGTCCCACCCGTCGGTGAGGCCGAGCCAGCCCACGGCGCGGGCCGCGTAGGCGCGCACGTCGGGGTCCTTGTCGTCGAGCGACGCGTAGACGGCGGAGGCGTACCCGGCGCCATCGTTGCGGGCCCCGATCGCGCGCACGGTGGCCGCGCGAACGCCCGCGTCGGCGTCGGCCAACGCGCGGGTCAGGGTCGGCTCTGCCACGGCGGCTTCGGCGTCCTGCAACGCGCTGACGAGCTGGGCGCGCACGGCGGCGTCCGTCTCGGTGGCGTAGAGGCCCGCGGCGGCCTCGCTCCAGTCGCCCCCGGAGAGGCGCAGGGCCTCGACGAGCGCGGCACGCTCGGCGCTGGCGCCGGTGCCCGAGAGGAGGCGCTCCACGAGGAGCGGCGCGGCTTCCGGGGCGCGCAGGCGGCGGTCGGTGAAGCGGACGGCGCCGTTACGGGTGGTGGCCGGCGCGAGCAGCGCCACCCCCTCGGCGAAGGCTGGATCGCGCCGCCAGGTCAACGCGGACGCGGCGCGGGCGCGGAGGCGCCATCCCGCGTCATCCGCGAGGGCGGTCAGCGTGGCGTCGCTCACCGGGGACCCGGCGAGGGCGTGCGCGGTCGGCGCGGCGAGAGCGGCGTTGGCCGCGGGGACGAGGGCGGACGGAGCGTCCACCCCCGGGTCGATGCCGCCCGCGGAGGCGGGGCTCGGCGTACCGGCGAGGGCCGCCCCGAGGGCGGCGACCAGGATCCAGCTCATTCGCCCTCCAGGAGGTGCTTCGCGTCGGTCCACCAGTCGCGGGTGGGGGGGCGCTGGGTGTTGCTGCCGCAATGCACCTCGCCCCATTGCACGTGGTACCAATCCCAGTCGTCGAGCCAGTGCAGGTTCAGGCTGTCCGGGAGGAGCGCGGCGACCTCGGCGATGAAGGGGTCGGAGCCCTGGTCATCGTCGTCCGTGCGCAGGAAGGGGTCCGGCAGGAAGATCTCGGGGCCGGAGCCCATGTCGGCGACCACGAGGTTCACCGTTGCCGGGATGAGCGCCAGCGCGGCGCCCCCGCACATGTCGTTCTCCTCGAAGACCGCCGGCACCAGGATGATGTCCGCGTCATCCAAGCCAAGCGCGGCCTTGAAGATGGCAAGGTTGGGATCGAGGTAGTCCGCCTGCATGTCCGCGTTCGACGCCCACAGGGCCTGGTCGTCGACGATGGCGCCCACGTTGGCGTAGCCGTGGTCGGTGCGGTAGCGGGGCAGGGAGGTCGCGGGGTCGAGGCCTTCCAGGAACGTACGGCCGAGGTTGGTGTCCGCGTAGAGGAAGCGGAAGCCCTTGGGCGCGGTGGGGTCGGGCACGAAGCTCGAGAACTCGTCGACGTGGCCGACGCAGAGCCAGGTGTTGTCGAGCTGGAAGGGGGCCTGCACCTTCTGGGCCTCGAGGAAGTCCGCGAGCTCGTCCGTGACCCCGCGGCCATTGACCTCACCCCAATAGATGCGGCCGAAGGGGTACTCCACCCCATCTACCGTGACCGGAGGTGACACCTCCAGGTTTCCGAAGGAGTCCTGGGAGGTCGCGCGGCCGGTGCCCCATGTGCGCACCGCGGTGTCCGGGGCCTCGAGCTCCGACTCGGGCGCGTTGTCGAGGTACCGGTCATTGTTCGTGCGGATGGAGTCGATGACGACATCCATGCGTTGGCCCGGCGCGGTGAGCGTGGCAAACTCCAGCTCGTCCTGCACCCAGACGTCCCATCCGTAGTCCTGGAGATCGAACGGCAGGAACCCGTCTCCCAGCACATCCGAGAAGCCGGCGATGAAGGTCTCGTTCCCCGAGCGCCCCGTGGATGCCATGGCAACCACCAGCTCCGCGCTTGCGAGGTGATGGTTGAGGATGAGCGGGGCGGAGGCGATGGAGAGCTCCACCGCCGCCTCGGGCGAGTCGACGGGGACCACCGAGAGCGTGGCGGTCGCGAGGAAGTCGCCCAGCTCGACCTCGTAGACGCCTCCGCCCGCGGTGGCGGTGCTCGTGTCGGCGTCGAGCAGGAGCTCATCGTCCTTCCACACGCGCACGGCGTCGAGGTTGCCGGCGAGGGTCAGCTCCACGTCGCCCAAGCCGGAGAGGTCGACGGTGACCCAGTCGTTCTCGCCCTGGGCCCGCGCGTCGTCCCAGTCGGGCTCGCCGTTCTCGTCGTCATCGTCGATGTTGGGAACGCCGTACAGCGGGCCTGTAGGCAGGGTGGGGGAGACCACGTCCGCGTCGGGCTTCTTGCAGGCGGCGAGCGCGCACACGCCGAGGAGGAGCGGGACCGGGAGGCGGCGCAGAAACATCGAGGCTCCGGAGCGGGCCCGGCACAGTAGCCGGCGAAGGGCTCGCCCGCCTGTTCGCCCACGGGATTATTCGACCTCGGGGCGCCGGCTTCTTATCGCCTCGCGCCCGGCGTTTAGCTTGGTCTGTCAGGGGGGACCATGTTTCGTCTTGCAAACCGGGGCACCGCCAGGTTGCTCCTCGTCGGCCTGCTGAGCGTGGCACCCGCGCTCGTAAACCGCGCCCAAGCGCAGGACCCGCTGGTCCTCACACCACAGGAGGCCACCGGGCTCATGTCCGGCCCCAATTTCTGGCTCGCGATCCTGGCGGGCCTCGTGCTCGCCGTAGGGTTCCAGTTCCTGCTCACCAACCTCTCGTTCGCCGCCGGAGTGAGCGCGTTGCGCATCGGCCCGGAGGAGGGCGAGGACACGCGGCGGCGCGGCGTGCGCACCGGCGAGCCCCTCACCATGGGCCAGCGCGCGCGCCAGGTCACCACGGGCATCGGCCTCTGGGCCCTCATCACGGCGAGCCTCGCCCTGTTCTTCGCGAGCTGGCTCGCGGTCGAGCTGAGCCTCACGATCAGCGCGCTCCTGGGCGCCATCATCGGGCTCGTGATCTGGGCGCTGTTCTACCTCGTCATGTCGACCGTCCAGGCCACCGCAGCGTGGTCGCTCGTCGGTACGCTGCTCCGCACGGTCGGGGTGGGCATCCGCACCGCATGGGGTGGGATGTCGGGGGTGTTCGCCCGCTCGGACGAGTCGCACGCGGCCGACATGGCCGGACGCATCACGCGCGCGGTGAAGGACGAGCTGTTCCGGGACGTGCGCATGGATCGCGTGCGCGACGAGATCCGCGGCTACGTCAAGCAGCTCACGCCGCACCCGATCGACCCCGCCGCCGTGCGTCGCGAGGTGCAGCAGCTCTTCAACGAGACGGAGATCCAGGCCATCGCCGAGCACGAGGGCGAGCCCCTCGTCGACCGGGAGACCGTCGTGAGCGTGCTGCGGGCCCGGCCGACGTCGGCCATCCAGGGGCGCGACGTGCAAGCCGTGGCGCAGGGGGTGGACGAAGCCCTCCGGGTCATCAAGGACGAGGCCTTCTCGGGCAAGGACGCCGTCACCACCGTGGCGGACACCGCGCTCCGCCTCACCGGCCGGACCAAGGACGAGGCCGCGTCGACGCGGCTGCGCATCGAGGAGTGGCTGCGGAGCACGGGCAAGGAGGCGCTCGACCCCGATGGGATCAAGCGTGACCTCGACCGCCTGTTCGCCGAGCCGGCGACGGGGTTCGCCGCCCTGCGCGAGCGCGTCCGCATGCTGGATCGCGGCACCATCGAGGCGATCCTCGCCCAGCGCTCGGACATCAGCCAGGAGGAGGCGCACCGCATCGTCGAGACCGTCGAGCGGTGGGCGCGCTCCCTGGCGTCGGGCGCGGTCGGTGCCCGGCCGGGGGCCGATGTCGCCGAGGTGCGCGAGCGCGCCACGCACAAGGTGCGCGCGTACCTGGAGTCGCTGCGGCGGCCCGAGCTCGACTACGATGGCATCCGCTCGGACATCGAGCGGCTCCTCGAGGAGCCCGGCGCGGGCGCCGAGGCCCTGGCGGAGCGCGTGAAGGCGGTCGACCGCGACACCGTGAAGGCCATCCTCTCGTCGCGGCGGGACCTCACCGAGGCCGACGCCGAGCGGATCCTCCAGCAGGTCGAGGCCGCGCGGGACTCCGTGAACCGCCGCCTGCGCGCGGTGCGCGACGAGGTCGAGCGGCGCATGCTTGCGGCGCGGGACGAGACGCTCCGGCAGGCCGAAGAGGCCCGCAAGACCGCCGCGACGGCGGCGTGGTGGAGCGTGGCGACCGCCGTGGTGAGCGCCATCGCCGCGGCCTTCGGCGGGATGGTCGCGGTCGCGGCCGGCTGATCCGGCGGCATGGCGGGGAGGCCCCCCCCGGGAGCCTCCCCCCGCGAGCCCGGGCCCCGGCGCCACGGCTTCGGCCGGGGTCGCCGGGGTCTCCGCGCGCCAGGGGGGCTCCTCCGCGGGGGCCTAGTTGTCCGCGGGGACCGGGGCGATGTGCCCCTCGAGCTTCCCGAGCCGCACGTTCACCTTCAGCTCGCCGGCGGCCAGGGCCCGCTCCCGCCCCGCGAGCGGCACCGCGGCGCCGAGCTCGACGCCGACGCGCTTCCCGATGCCGACGCGCAGGCCGAGCGAGCCGGCGACCACGTCGACGGGGGCGGTGTACCCGAAGATGGAGGTGACATCGAGGACCACGGCGAAGTGCCGCGCGGGCTGCCACTCGCCGCCGACCATCACCCGGGCGCCGGCGCGGGGCAGGGCCGGGCCGTGCGAGATGGCGGCGGACCCGAGCCCGCCCACGTCCGCGTGCACCCGCACGGTGTCGAGCGGCGCCCAGAGCCCCGCGACCCCCACGTCGAGCCCGACCGGGTAGGCGTTCCGGTAGAGGCCGACGGCCGTGGGGACGACGGCGCGGCCGTGCACGGCGAGCGCGAGGGTGTCGTTCTCCCAGAGCCGCTGCGTCGCCCCGAGGTTGACGTGCCCGAACCCCATGTAGGTGGCTGGGATGGGCGTGATGACGCTGTCGTAGCGGAACGCCTCGACCCCGACGTACACCTCCGTGCGTCGCGACGGCGCCCAGCTCCCCTCGAGCGTGCCGCCCGCGACGATGTGGCCGTAGAAGTTGGCGGTGTCCACCACCGCGGACCCGCCGGGCGCGAGGCCGACCTCCGTGCGGCCGCACACGCGGCGCGGAACGCCGAGGTCGCCGTCCTGGAACCCGACGGTGACGGGGCCGGTGGCGATGCCGAGGGTGTCGGACTCGCACGGGCCGGCGTAGGCGATGTCGACGAGGGAGACCAGCAGGATGAACGCGCCCATCACTCCTCCGCCCCGGTGAAGGTGCCGTCGGCGTCGCGGTCGACGAGGAACGGGTTGGTGAACGCCATCGGGTAGCCGTGCGGAGGGGTCACCGCGCGGAAGTACCATTCGGGCGTGCCTCGTTCGGGCTCGGGGGGATCGGTCACCGGGCCGGTCGTGAGGAAGCAGCCAGCCTCGTCGGTGTCGGGCAGGGCGTCCGTGCCGTCCACGAGGCCGTCGCCGTCGGTGTCGACGTCGAGGGCATCGATGACGCCGTCTCCGTTGTTGTCGCCGGTGTCGGGGATGCCGTCGCAGTCGAAGTCGACGTTCTCCTCCAGCGCCGCGCCCGCCTCGACGACGATCCACGCGTCCCCCGACGCGGGGAGGACATCGGAGAGCGGGATGGAGATGTCGAGGCGGCTCGCGATGTCCGTGCCGAACGGATCGGCGCTGATCGTCGGCGTGTAGGTGATCATCACCTCGCCGTTGACGATGACGCGCACCTCCTCGACGGGCACCCACGGGGCGGCGGTGAGGACGACCTGGAGCTCGGCGGTGCCGCTGGGCGCGAAGGGGAGCACCGAGGGCTCGTAGAGGGAGCCCGCGTCGGTCACCCGCGCCTGGATGACGGGGCCGTTCGTGCCGATCGAGCGGCCCTCGCGGAGGGCGGCATCGAAGGTGCCGAGGTCGAACGCCTCGAGCGTGGTGTCGGACCACACGAGCGTGCGCGGCGAGCCGACCACGTTCTCGGTGAGCGTGTGGGAGTCGCTGTTCGCGGTGCCGGCGCGGACGATGCCGTGCTGGAGCAGGTAGAACCAGAACGCACGGTACGCGAGCAGGGCCTCGTTCTTCGTGCCGTTCATGACCTCCTGCACGTCGTAGTCGGCGTTGGAGAAGTCCGCGCCGTCGGGCGCGTGGAGGTAGAGGCTCTGGCCGGAGCCGTCGTAGCTCTCCTGCGGGGGCTCGTTCAGGGTCATGCCGGTGGCGCTGATCCACCCGAAGTTACGGCCGAACTGGAGCCCGCCGACCGGGTGGTTGAGCTGCGCGACGCCGATGTCGGCGTCCCAATTGCCCTCGTCCCGTTGGCGCGTCATCAAGGCGCCGGGCTCGGCGAGCTCGTCCCACGAGGCGCCGCGGTAGGGCGCGGCGGGATCGAAGGCGATCGGCCAGAAGTTCCAGTGCCCGACCACCAGCGGGAAGCCGTAGTCGCTGCGGAACGGGAACAGGATGTGGCCGGTCGACTCCGTGCCCGTGATGAGCTCGAGGCGGTCGCCCGCGCCGAGGGCGTCGACCGCGGCGGAGTAGTCCCAGACGGTGTCGTGCTCGGTCGTCGCGATGACCTGCATGCGCGACGCGAGGAAGGCCCGCACGCGATCCTCGTCGGGGATGCCGCTGTCGAAGGACGCGGAGCCGTGGATGTGGAAGTCGCCGCTGAGCGTGCCCTCGGGCTGCAGATCGAGCATCTCGATCTCCAGCAGCACGGACTGGCCGGTGCCCCCCTCCACGGTGACCCCCTGCGCGATGCCCATGGACGAGAAGGGGCCGGCGACGGCGACGAAGTCGTAGGTGCCCGGCGGGACGGGGATGGTCGTCGGGCCGTTCACCAGCACCCGGTTGCACGCCGGAGAGGGGCCGTGCGGGTTGCCGAGCAGGGGCGCGCAGGCCCCGAAGTGCCCGAACATCTCGCCGTTCGTGCCGGTGTCGGTGCTGTCGTCGGCCGGCACCACGAAGACCAGCACGTGATCCGCCAGGCCGTCGATCGTGGCGTCGATCGTGACCTCCCCCGCCGAGGGGAGCGTGAGCGTGGGCGCCTCGGTCGCGCCGGTGCCGACGCTCACCTCGACCTCGCCCGCCGGCCGCCCGAAGGCCTCCGCGGTCACGACGTAGTCCCGGCCCGCCGGCACCCGCACGGACCACCGTCCGTCGGCGTCGGGGTAGGTGTGGCTCCACGGCGTGCGGGCCTCGACCGCCATCCCCGCGTTCCCCTCGGAGACGAGCACGCTCGCGCGTTGCCCCTCGCCGATCGTGCCGCCCGTGGCGACCACGGTGCCGGAGAGCTCGGCGTAGGCCTCGCCGAAGAGCTGCTCGCGGAGCTCCAACGCGATGTCGCCGGCGTTGGAGACCGAACGTCCGTCCACCGCGGCGATGAAGCGCTCGAAGACCGAGTAGTCCCGCGGCTGCACGATGCGGGGGGACTGCCCGATCGCGGAGATCTGCACGCTGTGGAAGCCGCTGAGCGCGTCCTCGTTGCACGCGACCTCGGCGTAGGAGGCGGCCGTGTCGCTGTGCTGGCTCGACACCATGTACGGAACGTCGCGGAAGCCGTCGAGCAGGTTGGTGAGGCCGAACGGCGGGTAGGTGAAGCCGAGGCCGGGACCGGGGACGAAGGGGAGGTTGCCGCGGTCGCCGAAGTACCAGGCGTCGGTCGGGAACCAGGAGAGCGCGTCGTACGTCTCGTTCACGATCTCGGTGCGGATGCGCACGCCGGGCTCGCAGGGGCGCACCTCGTAGCGGGTCGCGATGCGGACGTCGGGGTAGCCGTCGAGCGTGCCGAGGAGCTGGACCGCCTTGATGTCGCCCTCCTCGAGGATCTCGATCGAGGTGAAGTTGGCGGCGTCCCCCGGGAGCACGCCGGTCGTCGGGTACACGTGCCGGAGCGAGTCGTTCGCCGCGCCGCGCGTCGTCAGGTCGACGAGGCCGCCGCCGGTGGGCCCCAGGTAGTGCGGGTGATCGAGGGCCTCGATGACCGCGACCACCTTGTCGTTCCCGAGCACGATGTCGCCGGGCGAGGCGAGGGTCGCCGGCTGGGTCGGCAACGTGTCGCCCGCGCCGAGGACGTAGGCCTCGGTGGAACCGCCGTCACACGTGAAGACGACGGCTTCGCAGGGGGAGGGGACGACACAGTCTTCGGCGCCCGAGAGGCACCCTTCCGGGGCGCAGCCGGGCAAGGCCGCCACGCCGCAGGAGACGAGCAGGAGGGCCCTGAGCGGGCGCGGGAGCGAGGGCGCGAGTGACATGCGGGGAACATACAACAACGCGACCGTCCGGGTCGCGCCTTGCGCGCGCTCGGGAGCGCCGCCCCGGCGGATCCTACGAGAGCTCGGCGGGCTTCCGCTCGTAGGCCTCCAGGGCCCCGCGGAGCTCGGCGACGACGGCGTCCCGGAGCCAGGCGGGCTCGACGACCTCGCAGGTCGCGCCCCATTCGAGCACGAAGCGGACGAGCTCCTGCCCCGCGGTGATCATCGCCAGCTCGACGCGGCCGTCCCGGAGATCGGTGACCCGCGCGGTGGGGTGCCACCGCCGGACCCGCACCAGGTGCGCCACCCGCTCGGCGAACCGGAGCACGACGCGGCCCGGCTCCCCGGAGGCCACGATGCCGAAGTACCGGCCGAGGTCCAGGTCGGGCGCCCAGTCCTCCGGGTAGGGGAAGGGCTCGCCGATGGTGACGCCGCGCATCCGGTCGACCGACAAGCGCAGCACGCCCTCGCGCGGCGGATGGCAGCCGAGGAGGTAGACGGCGCGGCGGTACACCACCAACGTGAGGGGTTGGAAGCCGTGGTACCGCTGGTTCAGCCCCGCCTTCTCATAGCGGAAGTCGAGGGCGCGCTCGCGGATCAGGGCGTCGAGCACGCCGTCCAGCACGTCGCGTTGGGCCACGTAGGAGCGCGCGGGCTCCTGGAGGTGGCGGAACTTGCGGTCGAGATGGCGCGAGAGGCGGTCCGGCACGCCGTCCCACCCCTGATCGGTGGCGCGGGCGAGGCCCTCGTGAAGGGCGGTGCCGTCCAGGAACGCGGTGACCTCGCGCCCGAGGTGGAGGGAGACACGATCGAGCACGCCGAGCCGACCGAGACCCGACGCGGGATCGACGATCCACGCGCGCGCGCGGCCCTGCCCGCGGGCGGCGATGGGCGCGACGGCTGCCACGAGCTTCAGGTCCTCACGCGCCCGCCGGGCGGGAACACCGAGGAGGCGGCCGGCCTGGATCGTTGTGACCGACCCATGCTCGACGAGGTGGAGGAGCAGGCGGAGACAGCGGGCGGAGGATGTGTTCGAACGCGGGTTCATCCGCTACAGCGCCAAGGGGGAAACCGACTCGCCGAGCAGCGACAAGATGGCCGAGAGGAGCTGCGAGGCTCGGAAGGGCTTCGCGAGGTACGCTGCGGGCCTCATCGCGAGGGCTGACTGTATCGAGCCCGGCGCGGCGTAGCCGCTGACGATCAGCACGGCGACGTTGGGATCGACCTCGCGGATGGCGCGGAGGGTCTCCAGACCGTCTCGACGCGGCATCATCATGTCGAGCACGATCACATCGAACAACCCAGGAGTGAACACGCGTAGTGCGTCCTCTCCGTCGCATGCCTCCGTCACGGTCCAAGAGTGGGCAACCAGGACGTCGCGCAGGCATTGGCGTAGCAGCGGTTCGTCATCGACTACCAACGCGCAACGGGAATTCATGGGCGGGCTCCAGCGGGGGCTCCTCATCCTTAGCAGGTTTCCGTGACCAGAATCCGGTACTGAACGCCTGCGCGCCCTGCCCCCGTCCGGCATGCCCCCGAACGACGGGATACCTACCCCCCGATGACGCCCCGCCGAGCCAGCATGGCCTCGAGCTCGGCGCGGCTCTGCACGACGTCCGGCAGCCGCTCGAGGCGGTCCACGATGGCCTGGGCGAGCGTCGGCGGCATCATCCCCATCCGCGGCTTCAGGCGCGCCTCGCACCACGCGCCGAGCGCCGCGAGCGGCTCGGTGGGGAGCCGATCGTAGAGGGAGAGCACGCAGGGGGCACAGAGGACGTCGGCGGGGTGGACCATGGCGCCGCTCACGAGCGGGAAGGAGGCCCCGCAGAGGGTGCACGACATCTGCTTCACGCCGTAGTGGGACATCCCGACCTCCGGCGCCATGTAGTCGGGTCGGCGTCCCGTGGCGACGCGCCGAGGAGATGCGCGGGCGTCGATGCCCGCGGGGTAGCCGGGCTCGGCGGCGGCGGATATCCGAATCCTCCCACGAGGCTCCCCTTGCTCGACGCCCGGCTCCACGCCCTCTTCCAGGACTACGCCGACGGCCACCGGCACCCCACGAACCGGCTCACGCACAAGATCGCCATCCCGCTCATCGTCTTCCACGTCGCGGCGATGCTCGACTGGGTGCCGCTCGTGAGCCTCCCCGGCGGGTTCGCGTTGACCCTCGGGCACCTCGGCGCGATCGCGGCGGTGGGCTGGTACCTGACGTTGAACGTGCGCCTTGCCCTCGTGATGGCCCTCTTCTTCGCCCTGTGCTTCCCCATCGCCTGGGTGACGCCGTGGTGGGCGGTCGTCGCCATCGCGGTCGGCGCCTGGGGCGTCCAGCTCGCGGGCCACTCGCTGTGGGAGAAGAACCGGCCGGCCTTCCTGAAGAACATGGCGCACGCGCTCATCGGGCCGCTCTTCTTCGTGGCGCTGGCCACCGGCGACTGGCCGCCGAAGCCCGTTTCGGCGCGCGCGTAGCGCCGGAGCGCTCCCGCCGCGTGGTACATCCGCGCGCGGAGGCCCCCCATGTCGAAGCAACGCTGGCTCCTCGCCGGCTTCGGCGCCGTCGCCCTCGCGCTCACCGTCCTCTCCGTCGACCGGCCCGCGCCTCCCGCGCCCGGCGCAGACCCCCTCCAGGGCGAGGCCCACGCCCTCCTGGAGCAGGTCTACGACGTGACGAAGTGGTCGTTGAAGGTCCCCGCGGAGTGGGCTGCCGCGCGGCTCGTCTCGGCCGGCCTCACCACCTGGCTCGCGACGCTCCCGCTCGACCCCGCGGTCCGCGCGCGGGTCGACGCGCGCCTCGGCGCGAAGGACACCGTAGACGAGCTCGTGCCCTTCGCGTTGTTCGTGAAGGAGATGTACGATCGCCCCGACGTCGAGGACTTCGAGACCTGGGCGCGCACAAACGTGCCTCGCGATGGCACCCCCGGCCTCGAGCACACGCTGTTCTCGTTCACCCCGAAGGCGGCGGCGGAGGGCGGCGGCGGCGGCTTGCCGGCCGAGCAGGCGGCGCGCCTCATCACGCTGTACGACGCCGTGTACCTCCAGGACGCGCCCGGGGCGGCGATCACCGGGGCCGCGGCAGCCGCCGGCAACCTGACCTGCGACACGATGGACGAGGCCTCGCTGGCGGCCCGCACGACCCGCGCCGCCCCCATCGTGGAGGACCTGCTCGGCGGGCTCGCCGAGGGCATGGAGCCCGGTGACATGCGCGACGCCGTGGGGCACGTGCTCCGCGACGCGACCACCCTCGACGCCGTCACGCTCACGCTCATCGAGTTCGTCGACATGGAGGTGTGCAAGCACTACCGCATCTTCTCGGCGCGCGTGCAGCGCGAGCGCCAGCTCGCGGCGTGGTTGGAGGCCGAGATCGTCACGCCCGGGCGCGTGGACGGCTGGGCCTGGCTGCGCTGGCACGGCGCGCGGCGTCACGCCGTGCACGTCGTGGTCGACGGCCTCCAGGGCCACCTCGTGGAAGCTCTCGCGAAAGGAGCTCCATCTGATCCATTTCTGACACGCGTCGTCGAGGAAGAGACAACCGAGGCCGCGGCCCGCCCCACGCTCCGCTCCACGACGGCCGGACCGGCGATGGCGACCGGGTTCCTGCACCATGCGGTCACGACGGGTACTCCGGGTCTACTCCCGTTCTTCGCCGCTCTCTATTCGAGCCCGGGCATCGCCAGGAACGGCATCTCCACGACGCCCACCATCAGCGTCCGCAACCTCCCCATCGCCAAGACCGGCGCGCCGGTCGCGGGGGCGGGGGCCACCGGCATCCCCAACTTCCACTTCGTCGACCGGGACTTCGTGCTCGACGGGGTGCAGCAGGGGCGCCCCTGGTACTTCTACGGCAACGACGCCCTCCAGCTCACGGCGCTCACCCGGGCCGCCGGGATGAAGACGCTGTTCGACCGCTTCGAACGCTTTGTGACGATGAGCTGCGGCGGCCAATACGACGAGGCGGCGCGGTACAGCTTCGATTCGCTGCTCTCCCTCGCGGTGGGCGAGGCCTCGCGCGACTTCGGGGACCTCCGGTGCGTCGGCGAGCTGCGCGAGCGCGCGACGAACGAGGTCCGGATCGCCGAGCTTCGCCGCCAGCTCCTGGCGCGGGAGGCGCTGCTGCGGGACGAGCCCCGGCCCTGGGAGTGGTACGACCGGTGGGTCCAGTCCAACGAGCGGGACGTGGCGCGCGGCCTCGTGGCGGAGATCGCGGCGTTGGAGCCCGTCTCGATGCCCGACTACCTGCTCTACTACAACCCCTGGCCCGACCACTTCGCGCACGCCAAGGGGCCGTTCTCCGACGAGATCCTCTCGCCGACGGGGGAGCTTCGCCGTCTCGACTACTGGTTGGGCCAGCTCGACGCCGCCTACGACACGGCGCGGGTGAGCGACACCACCGTGTGGGGCATGGCCGGCGACCACGGGTTGACCCCCGTGCGTTGGATCGTCTCTCCCGAGGCCGAGGTGATCGGCGGCCTGGAGACGGCCGGGGTGAAGCTGGTCGTGAAGAAGATCTCGTCCGACGAGGGCGAGGGGCCCAAGCTCACGCATCGGCTCCACCCGCCGTCCGTGCGCGGCGTGGACGTGGTCGTCGCGTCGACCGCGGGTGGCAACTACATGATGGACTTCTTCGTCGACCAGGGGGACAACTGGGCCCGCCAGCCCGTGCTGGCCGACCTCCGCGCGCTCCGGACGCTGGGCGGCAAGACGATCGACGTCGTGTCCGAGGTGGTCACGCGGCTCGGTGACACGCTCGACTACCTCGTCGTCCGCGAGACCCCCTGCACCGTCGACGGCGGCACCGTCCGGGTCATGGCCCGGCGCGGCGTCGGCACCATCGAGCGGCACGGGGAGCGGACCTGGTACGGCTGGGAGGGCGCGGATCCGCTGGGGCTCGACGTCCTCTCGCCCTACCAGGTCGTGGAGACCCCGCTGCTCGCCGAAGTCACGGCGCTCCGCGCGCGGTGCGTCGCGGCGGCACGGACCCAGGTGGCGACGTGGTGCACCGAGGACGAGTGGCGGAATCTGACACGTGTCAACAAGCGAGTCGACGCGGTCAACCAGCTCGCGCACCTCTATGACACCGATCGCGCCGGCACGATCAACCTCTTCCCGCGGGACGGCGTGGGCTACAACACCAAGGTGCCGGGACGGCACGCCGGGGAGTCCTTCCACGAGAAGGACGCCTTCGTCGGCATCTGGGGCGAGCCGGTGACGGGCGACCAGCGGGTCGAGGTGGCCATCAACGGCGCCGTGCCGATGGCGATGGCGCGGTGGATCACCGGGGCGCCGACGACCGAGGGTGTCGACGGGTGGGGCTATCCGGCGTTGCCGGAGTCGCTCTTCCGCGAGGAGTAGGCCGGGGGAGAGGGGAACCCAGGGGCCGCGCTAATCGCACCCCGGGGCGCCCACGCGCGCGGTCAGGACCCAGGCCGGCGCCGTCTCTCCGACCCCGGAGGTGGCGGCGTCGAAGGCCGCGCGCGAGGGGTGGACCCCCGTGTAGAGGTCGAGCTGGTGGAGGTTCCCGGCGAAGGCGCCGCCGGTGTCGGCGAGCACGACAAGGCGCAGCCCGTCGGCGTTCTGGAGCGCAAGGAGCCGGCCGAAGCCGAGGGCGTCGAGGTCTCCGGCGACCGCCACGTCGGGCAGCAGGGCGGGGCCCGGCACCGGCTCGGGGGCCCAGCCGCGCACGGCGTCCATGGCGCGGAAGTACCAGTACCGGGGCTGCAGGCGCGTGTCCGTGACCGCGCGCCGGTACGCGATGCCGTTGTTGCGGTGGACGTTGTAGAGGCGCGCCGCCGGCTCGCCGGGGACCGTCACCGCGATCGTGCCTTGGAGGAGGGCCTCCTCGTGGTTGCGCTCCGTGAGCCAGACGAGCGGGGGCGCGCGCCCGGCGGCGGCCCCTCCGGCGCGGTACACCCCGGCGGCCACGTCCTGCCGGGTGTAGCGGTAGCGCAGGAGCGTGGCGCGACGGGCCTCGGCGGCGTCCGCGGTCAGGCCTGCCTCGTCGTCCGGGAGCGAGAGCAGCGCGTGGGTATGCGCGGCGTCGGCGGTGACCCGGCCCGCGACGGCGTAGACGAGGTAGCGCGTGACGCGGATGGTGTCGCCGGGGCGCGCCACGTCGGGCACCCAGCGGACGGTGTCGAAGCACGCCCCGAGGAACGCGGGATCGGCGAGGCGGTCGGCGCCGGTCGCGGCGTCCTCCGCGGCGACACGGGCGACGAACGCGAGGGTGTCGGCGACGGCGGTGGGCGACGTGAACGCGCCGGGGAGCCCCGCGCGCAGGGTGGGGGCGGCCTGGAGGACACGCAGGGTGTCGGCCGCGACGGCGGCGAGCGCGGTCGACGGGGCGCGCGGCGCGGTCCACGTCGGCGCCCCGGGGCGAAAGCGCTCGACGGTCGACGGCGGCGCCGCGGCGGCCCCGAAGCGGAGCGCGGCGGCCACCGCCACGAGGAGCACGAGGAGCGCGGACCGCTTCATGCTCCCTTCGCCCCGGCGCCCGCCCCGCCCCCCGCCGCGAGCGTCCGCGCCAGGCCCTCGACGAGGAGGAGGTGGGTCTCGGCGTCCTCGGCGCCCCGGACCCCCGCGGCGAACGCCACGAGCGCGGCCCACGGCCCGTCGGCGTCGACGCTCGCGAAGGGGGGCCACCCCGCCTGCGCGCCGCTGGCCCACGCGCCGAGAACGGCGACGATGCGCTCCTTGGGGAGCACCCCGCCGGTCCACCGCGTGTAGAGCGCACCCGCGCGCTCCGCGAGGGCCTGCTCCCGGCGGCCGGAGGTCCCGCTCTCGTGCCGCCGCGCCTTCTCGTCCCGCCGCGAGGCCTTGCGGAGCCGCGCCTCGTCGACGTGCTCGACCTGCACGCCCGGGAACCACGATCGGAGCTGCGCGATCGTGCGGTCGTCGCCCGCGACCACGACCTCCGGGGCCTTTCCGGAGGCGGCGGCCGGCGCCGTGCCCCCCGCGGACCCCACGATCAAGCGCTTGCGCGCCTTGACCTGGGCGCGGAGCGCGGGGAGGTCGAGGGGCCGGCCCGCGGTGTCCATGGCCAACGGGACGTGCCCCCACGGCGAGAGCATCCCCCCGAGGAGCGCGGCGTGATCGTGCTTCACGGCGGCGAGGGCCTCCTCGAAGCGGCCGCGGAGCCGCGCGGGGTCCGCCGCGGCCTCGCGCTCGAGGAGCTCCGCGGCGGCGCCGACGACCGCGATGCGCGTGTCGGCGTCGAGCGTCACCTTGGTGAAGGCGCTGTCCGTCTCGAACCGCCCCTCCACCGAGCCGACGAGCCCCGGCGCCACGGGCCGCACCTCGACGGTCGCGCCGTCGACCCGCACGGAGAGGCCGCCCCGCCCTCCATCCAGCCACACGGCGCCGGCGCCGCCGGGCACCGCGAACGTCACGACGTGCGCGCCGCCGGGCGGGCGCGGGGCGCTCCCCTGGGCGGCGGCGCG
>JAUXTN010000026.1 GCA_030684355.1 Pseudomonadota bacterium | reverse complement strand
CCACGACCGCCACCGCCGCCGCCACCACCGCCGTAGCCACCGCCGCCGCCGCCGCCGGGACGGCCGCCGCCGCCACCGAAGCCACCACCGCCACCGCTACGCTCTTCGCGCGGGCGGGCGATGTTGACCTGGATCTGGCGGCCACCGAGGCTCTGGCCGTCGAGGGACTGCACCGCGGCCTGGGCCTCGGCATCCGTCGCCATCTCGACGAACGCGAAGCCGCGGGGGCGGCCGGTCTCGCGGTCGGTGACGATGGAGGTGCGGCTCACCTGGCCGACGCCGCCGAAGAGCTTGTTGAGCTCGGCTTCGGTTGCGCTGAAGGGGAGGTTGCCGACGTAAAGCTTGTTGTTCATCGCTGTTCCTGGTCTATTGAACTTGCTCGGGGGCCTTTATCGACCATTCGACGAGGCCCTCGGGCGAGGGTCTTCCTGATACTGCCTGAGGTCGCGAACTAAGGCCGGAGCGGTATCTAGCGAGACCGGATCAAGCGATCGGAGCGATCGGAGCGTAACGGGAAAGGCGGTTTTGCCGCCGCCTTGGTATTACCCGATGGGCCTTCTCCGCGCAAGGAAGAAGTTTGCTCACGCCTCCATTCCGTTGCGCCGTTCCGAGGACCCCGTTCCGGTGTATCCTTCGCGGCATGCTCTTCCTGGTCGCATCCGCCCTCGCCTTCGAGTCTGAACCCGCACCGGTCCTCTTGCAGGATCAAGCGGATCTGTTCACCAACGTAGAGGTCTCCACCGGCTTCGTGCCGAGCGGCTCCCCGCTCCAGGTCGAATTCCGGATCGAGGCCAACGGCGGCGCGGGCGTCGAGATGGAGGGCGAAGGCTCGCTCTGGTGGCCCGAGGCCCTCACGCTCGACTTCACGGGGGAGCCCGGCAGCGGCATCTACCTGCTCGACGCGAGCATCGACGCCGTGGCCACCGTGCGCATCGACCTCTGGGGCACCTACACCGACGAGTTCGAGATCGACCGGCGCTCCATCTACATGGACGGCGCCACCTTCTTCGATCCCTTCGTGATGGACGGCGCGGCGGACGATCGCGTCGAGGTGATCGACAGCGCCGCGGGCACCGAGCTCCTCAACTACTCGTACCAGCTCTTCGGCGTCGTGGACTTCGAGTTCACCGCCGACATGACCCCCACGTTCACCGCGGGCTTCGAGGGCGTGCGGTGGGCGGTGAACGAGGGCCTGATCCTCGCCGAGGGTGCCCCGGCCACGATGGAGCCGGCGCGCGCGCCCGACTACCTCGTCGACTCGGTGTTCACCGCCATGTGGGACGCCCGGTTCGATCTCGTGTTCACGCCCACGATCTCGGCCTGCGCGCCGGTGTTCGGGTGCGAAGAGCTCTTCACCTACGACATCCCGCTGGAGCTGCTGTCCGACAGCTTCGAGCAGGACTTCCCGCCGTACACCTACACCTTCCCGCTGCCGCTCCTCGAGCCCGGCATCGCCGCGGGGGACCTGGGCACGATCGAGCCCGGCGCCATCGCGAACCTCGAGGTGCCGTTGAGCAACGTCGGCAACCTGCCGGTCTTCGGCGACGCCACGATCGAGGGTGACGGCGAGTTCACCGTCTACCCGACGCAGTTCAACGCCAACCCCGGCACGACCGACGGCCTCGTCATCACCTTCGCGCCCACCGCCGAGGGCGCGCAGACCGCCACGCTCGTGCTCACGAGCAACGATCCCTCGGTGCCGACGGTCACCATCCCCCTCACCGGCAACGCCGCCGAGCCGGAGAACCCCGGGACCGACCTCCCCGGCGAGGAGCAGGTCGTGACCACCGAGATCGGCGGCTGCGGGTGCGGCACCTCCGGCTCGCCCGCCACCGCCACGCTCGGCGCCTTCGCCGCCGCGGCGCTCCTCCTCCGGCGGCGCCGCGCGTGACGCACGCGCCTACGCTGCCCTTCAGCGTGGGGGCGGCGGCCACCCGGACCGGGGCCAACCATGCGGAGAACGAGGATCGCCACCGGGTCCTCGACGCCTCCCACCTGGGGGTCGCCGCGCTGCGCCGGGGCAGCCTGTACGCCGTGTGTGACGGGGTCAGCACGGTGCCGCGCGGACGCTACGCGGCGGAGCTGACCTGCGCGCGCATCGACGGCTTCTTCGACCGGTTCCAGGCGCCCCGGGTCGAGTCCCTCGTCCAGCTCGTCAGCGAGACCGACTGGGAGCTCCGCGCCCACGGGCGGGGGCAAGCCGCGTGCACGCTCTCCATGCTGTGGCTGGCGTACGGCACCGCAACCGTGCTGCACGTGGGGGACTCGCAGGTGTACCGCGTGCGCAACGACACGGTCGAGCGCATCACCAAGACCCACCGCGGCGGCCGCGCGCTCGGCGCCTACGTCGGGATGGGGCCGAACGTGGCGGACGTGATGCAGGTCTGGCAGGAGCCCCTGTTCGTGGGGGACCTCTTCCTCCTCGTGACCGACGGCGTGACCGAGGTCGTCGCGGTGGATGACCTCCTCGACACCTGGTGGGCCTTCGGCGGCTCTCCCCAGCGCGCGGCGGCCGCGATCATCCGCGAGGTCGACCAACGCGGCGGCAGGGACGACGCCACCGCCCTCGTCGTAGATGTACTGGCGTTGGAGACCGACCCGGACGGCGAGTCCACGTTCTCCGGCCGCACCGAGTTCCGCCGCGCGCGAGGCGATTAGCTCTTCCTCTCCACCGCGCTGCGCCTGCCCCACGCCGACCCGCACGGGCGCGCGAGACGCGAGGGCTGGTAAAAACCCGGAAACTCATGTAAAGGGCCGCATCATGCCCCGGCCCCCCCTCCCCACCGCGCGGAGAACCTGCTGCTTCCCGCGCCGCGAGCCGGATAATTCTCCCGACGCTTTGGCGCGCGCGGGTTCCGACGCCGGCCGACGCCGGGCCACGGCTCCCTGATGCCCCCGTTCCCGTACCTCCTGTTCTTCGCGGTGGCGCACGCCGAGGAGCTCTACGTCTCCTCGAACGAAGGCGGGGCCGCCATCCTGCTCAACGGGATCGACAGCGGCTACACGACGCCCGCCACGGTGCCGGGGGTCGTGCCCGGCCCCACGCTCGTGACTGTCGAGAGCGGGTGCGCGCGCGGCGAGCAGGTGGTGGACGTGCTCCCGAAGACCGTCACGCGCGTGAGCATCGTCGCCGAGGAGCAGCTCGGCACCCTCACGCTGCTGCCGGTCCCGGCGAACGCCCGCTTGGAGCTCGACGGGACCTTGTACGCCGGCGCGCCCGGGTCACCCTCCTCGATCACGTGCGGCTCGCACACGGTGCGCGGGACGCTCGACGGCCACGTGACCGCCGTGGTGACGGTGGACGTCGCGATGGGGCAGGACCTCACCGTCCCGATCAGCCTGCAGAAGCTCGGCATCGGCACCCTCGAGCTCTCCGTGAAGCCCCGCAACGGCACCCTCTACGTGGACGGCAAGCCCGTCGGGAGCGACGCCGTCACGCTTCCGTCCGTGTACCAGGGCGTCCACACGCTCTCCGCGGAGCTCGACGGGTACCAGTCGGCCAAGAAGCAGGTGGTCGTGGAAGACGGGGGGAGCCAGGCCTTCCACTTCGAGCTCGCGCGCAAGTCGAGCCGCGCCACGAGCACCGTGACCCGCATCGGCGGCAGTGGGTCCGACACGACCGTGGGCAACGGTACGGGCAGCGTGCCCGCGAACGTCCCCGAGCGTGACGAGGAGGCGGCCGAGGCCGCGCGCGCGGCCAAGGCAGCGAAGGCCCGGGACGCGGAGGCCGCCAAGGTGCGCGAGGCCGAAGAAGCCGAGGCCCGCGAAGCCGCCGAAGCCGAGGCCCGCGAGGCCGCCGAAGCCCAGGCCCGCGAGGCCGCCGAAGCCGAGGCCCGCGAGGCCGCCGAAGCCCAGGCCGTGGCGGACGCCGAGCAGGAGGCGGCCCGGAAGGAGAAGACCGATCGGGACGCCGGGCGCCGCCGGACGGACGCCCAGCGCGAAGCCGAGGAGGCTCGCGAAGCCGAGGAGGCCCGCGAAGCCGAGGAGGCCCGCGAAGCCGCCGCGCGGGAGGCCGAGGAGGCCCGCGAGGCCGAGAAAGCCGAGGCGAAGGCGCGCAAGGCCGAGGTAGCCGGGGCGAAGGCGCGCGAGGCCGAAGAAGCCGAGGCCCGTGAAGCCGAGGCCGAGCGGAAGGCCGAAGCGCGCCGCCGCGCCGCCGAGAAGGCCGAGAAGGCCGAGAAGGCCGGCAAGGTCGAGCAGGAGCGCACCGGCCCGCCCGTCGGCAAGACGATCGCCGGGGTGAGCCTCGTCGCCGCGGGCGCGGGCGCCGGTATCTTTGGTGTCATCGCCTACGACAGCGCGGCGCAAGCGTACGACGCCTACACGGCGAAGATCGACGGCGCCGGAGGCGACAAACAACGCGAGCGGCTGGCAGACGAGTACTACGACGATGTCGTCGTGCCGCGCCAGGGCCTGCTCTACGGAAGCGCGATCGGTAGCGGGTTGTTCCTCGCCGGTGGCATCGTCGTGCTCGTGATCGACGAGCGACTCCCCATCATCGCTCCCGCCCCCGGGGGCGGAATGGTCATCTGGAGCGGAAGGTTCTGATGTTTTCCCTGATTGCCCTCCTCTCTCTGATCGGCGCCGCCCGCGCGGACGACGGTGAGTACGCCGCCCTCCTCACCCAAGCCAAGGGGTCGCTCCTCGCCGGGGACTACAAGGCCGCGCGCGACCTCCTGACGAGCGCCGAGCAGGTGGCGCCCGAGTCCACGACGCTCATCTCGCAGAAGGACGTCGCCCGCCTGTACTTCTACCGGGGCGTGCTCTTCTGGCGCGCGAGCCCCGAGTCCGCCGCGCTCGACGCCTGGCGGCAGACGCTCACCATCGCCCCCGACTTCCAGCCCGAGGCCGACCTCCTGGGCGACGCCACCGAGCGCGACGTGTTCCTCGCCCTGGGCGACGAGGTGAAGGCCCGTGGGGACATCGAGCTGAACCTCCCCGAGGACCCGGGCGAGGCCACGATCTACATCGATGGCCGCACGCTCGAGCCCACCGACACGGTCATCGCCGGCTCCCACCTCGTGCAGGTGCGGTGCGAGGGCGGCGAGATCGAGGGGTCCTGGTACGCCTTCGGCGCGCCGCCCAAGGACTACCTCGTGCTGTGCGACGGGGGCGCCTACAAGACCAGCACGTCGTCCTCGTCGTCGAAGTCGTCGTCGTCGTCGAAGTCCTCTTCCTCCTCCAAGTCGTCGTCGTCGTCCTCCAAGGCCTCGTCCAAGCCCGACTTCGACGAGGACGAGCCCGCCGCGAAGAAGCAGAAGGACACCAAGGCCGACGGCGGCGAGGTCGCGAAGAACGTCGCGGGCATCTCGCTCATCACCCTCGGGGTGGGCGGGGGCGTCGGCTCGGTGCTCCTCTACGACCAGGCCAGCCGCGCCGCGGACGCCTTCTCGAAGAAGCGCGACGCCGCCGACGACAACCCCGACAACGAGACCCTCGGCAACGCCGCCGACACCTACTACGACGAGGTGGTGGTGCCCCGGTACATGCAGTTCTACGCCGTGAGCATCGGGAGCGGAGTCCTGCTCGCCGGCGGGGTCACCCTCGTGATCCTCGGCGTGGACGGCCCCATGTTTACCCCCGTGCCGGGTGGAGGCGTCTTCACGTGGTCGGGGCAGTTCTAGCGCTGCTGGCCGCGTGCACCTGCGCGGCCCCCTCCTCGGTGCCGTCGAGCGCCCTCGCGGCGCCCGGCGCGGCCGTGCCGGATGCCGCGGCTCCGCCCCCCTCGGCGGCCGGCGGCGTGCTCGCCGGGCTCTGCGAGGCGAGCACCCTGGTGCCGTGGAACGGAGGCTGGCTCGTCGGCGACAACGAGGACACCGAGCGCCTCTACGCGTTCGACCCCGACTTCACGCCGCGCCCGCCGATCCCGCTGCCCTCCGTCGTCGACGACATCGAGGCGCTCGCCCTCCGCGACGGCGGCTACTGGGTCGTGGGCTCGCACAGCACGAACAAGGACGGCGAGGTCCGCCCCAAGCGCGAGCGGCTCTTGTCGCCGACGGGCGCCGCGCTCCCCGTCACGTTCGAGGGCTGCGCCCCGTGCCAGGCCGCGCGCGGCCTCGGGCCAGATCGCGCGGGCCTCAACATCGAGGGCGCCGCGAGCTGGAACGGCCGCCTCTGGCTGGGCCTCCGCGCCCCGCTCTCGGCGAGCGGAAAGGCCCTGCTCGTCGCCCTCGACGACAAGGGCGCGGCCGCGGAGACCCTCGAGGTGGACCTCGGTGGGCTCGGCATCCGCGAGGCGATCCCCCACGGCGACGGCCTCCTGCTCATCGCCGGCCCCACCGCCGACGCCGACACCCCGCACGCGCTCTACCGCCTCGACGCCGCCCGCGCGCTCACGCGCCTGGTCACCCTCCCGACCTCCACGGAGGGCATCGCCGTGGACCCCTCGCAGCCGAACACGCTCGTGTACGTCACCGACGGCGACGGCAAGCCCGGCAAGTGCAAGCAGCCCGCGACCTGGGGCCGGATCTCCACGCCGCTGTAGGCCCGAGCGCCGGCGCCGCGGGGGTCCTCGGCCGTTTCCGCTCGGGGAAACGGACGGGGCGCGGCGCCGCTCCGGGGGGGCGTTGAGCCTGTGAAGCAATCCCCCGTCCCGCTGGAGCGGCCCGTGGCGCAGAGAACCGCGTCCAGGGGCCCGAGCCGGTTCCCCCCGGACGGGGCCCCACCGGCCCACCCTGGCCGCACCGCGCCACGGACCGCC
>JAUXTN010000114.1 GCA_030684355.1 Pseudomonadota bacterium | reverse complement strand
CGCGCCTTCGCCCGCGGTCGCCCCGAGGAGCCGCGCCACCGGCGCCTTCCCCGCGAGGAGCACCCCGATCGCCCGGCCCGGCGCCACCGCCGTACCTGACGCCGTCCCGGCGGCGCCCCCCTCGGCGACCCGCAAGCCGGGCTGCCCGCCGGACGCCGCCGCCCGCACGAGCAGCGGGCCCGCGCTCGGCGCCACGTCCACCGCGACCTCGCCGTCCGCCGGCACGAGCACCCGGCCGGGTGCGCTCCCGAGGACATAGCGGCTGCCTCGCATCGCGACGGGCCGCCCCGCGGGCGCCTCGGCCACGAGCCACACCGCCGGATCGGGCGCGGCGAGGAGCGCGCCGGGCACCTCCACGCAGGACTCCCCCGGCGTGGGGCACCACGACAGGCCCACCCGCGCGGCGAGCTCGAGCGTTCCCGGGCGCTGCCGCGTCACGACGGCGGCGGCCAGGCCGGTGGCCTTGTCGACCGGCACGGTCGCGCCCGCGGAGAGCGCACCCTCGGCGAGGCTCTTCGGGGTCACGAGGTCGACCCGCACCGTCATCGCCACCCCGCGCCCGTCGAGGGACTCGACGCGGAGCCGGTAGTGACGCCCCTCCGCGCCGAGCCGCACGAGCACGCGCGCCGCGGGCCCCGTTGCCCGCCCGATCGTGGTCCACGCGCCCTCGTCCTGCGCCTCGACCGCGAGGCCGACGTTCTCCGTGGATCGCGCGCTCACGACGAGCAGCCCGCCCTCCCCGGCCGGCCCTGTCGGGACCTGGAGCGGCACGCGCGCCACCCCCGCGCCCGAGGACGGCGTCATCGTGCGGCTGGACCCGGCCGCGAGCGGCGGGGCGTCGGCCTCCGCGGAGAGCGCCATCGTCACGGTGGTCGTGCCCTGGGCGGCGCCCACGGGGTCGATCTGGAGCGTGTAGGCGCCGGGCGCGAGCCGCTCGGCGATGCGGAAGTTCCAGTCGTCGGGGCGGTCGTCCGCGGCCACGACGAGCCGCCCGGCGCTGTCGTAGAGGCGCGCGCGCACGTCGGACACCCCCATGGACGTGAGCTCGACGAGGCCGTCCGCGCCGACGGACACCGGCACGGCGGCGGGGGCGGCGACGGCGCGAGAGAGGCCGGGCACCAGTTCGCGGGGCGTCACGCGCACGGAGTAGGTCACGCCGCTGTTCCGGCGCGTGTTGACCAGCTCGAGGCGGTAGGTGCCGGCGTCGAGGCGGCCGGTCCAGGCGCGGCCGGGCACGAGGCGGGCCACGGGCTCGAGAGCGCCGTCGCGCACGAGGTCGCCCGCCATCTCGGCGGTGGCGGCGATGGTCACGTCGGCGGGGGCGCGCAGGGCGAAGGTCCACACGTCGGGGGCGCGGTCCTCGCCGCTCGTGGGCTCCCACCACACGTGGGTGGCGGGGTCGTCGAGCGCGAGGGCGTGGGGCCCGTGGCCGAGGCGCACCACCGGCTCCGGCACGCGCTCGAACGTCGTGATGCGGGTCGTCTCGACGGGCTCGGGGAGCACGACGATGCGACCGCTCCCGGCGGGGAGGTCGAGACGGAGATCCCCGTCCACGTCGGGGGCCACGAGCGGCCAGCCGTCCGCGTCCTCGACGCGCACCCGGAAGAGCCGGCCCTGCCCTCCGACGCCTTGTCCGAAGCTGCGCAGCACGTACTCGCCGGCCTCGGCCACGTCGTAGCGGTAGGCGATCCCCTCCCCGGCCGGCACCGTCGCGCGGGCGGGCACGCGGTCGCGGAGCGCGCCGCCGTCGCGGAGGGTCGTCGGGGTCAGCCGGAGGCCGAGGTGCCCCGCGGAGGAGCCCTGCGTCGCGACCGTGACCTGGTAGTCGCCCTCGCGGAGGTAGCGCTGGAGCAGGAAGTTGCGCCCCACGCCGTTCACCGCCGCGGCCTCGAGCACCGGGTTGGTGCGCGTGCGCACGGCGCCTGCCGTCGCGAGCAGGCCCGTGCTCTCCACCCGGAACAGCCCGGCCTCGTCGACCCGCAAGCGGTAGGTCGCGTCGTCGTTCGCGCCGAGGTCGAGCGTGCGCCCCCCCTCCGGGGCGGAGCGGGCCGACGCGGCGAGGACGGGGAGATCCGGCGGCGTGGTCGAGATCGTGTCGGGGAGCTCGGGCAGGGGCGCGCCCGGCCGACGGTCGTGTGCGAGGAGCGCCACGGCCCCCTGCACCACCGCGGTGCCGGGGTTCCGGACCAGGACCGTGTGCCCGCCGATGCCGACGTTCGCCTGGGCGGCCCACCCGGCGCCGTCCACCGCCACCTCGAGGCCCGCGCCCGCGGTGATCGTGCCGGCGTCGCGCGCCACGGACGGCACCGTCACGCTCTCGCCCGGCCCGAGCGTCAGCGGGAGCGGCTGGGAGAGGTCGGCGGGCAGGGCCCGGAGCACCATCCCGACCTTCGCGCCGCCGGCGCCCTGCGCGAGCCTCAGCTCGTAGACCTTGGTGCGGTCGAGGGTGACCGCGGCGAGCTGCACGTTGGGGCGCGGCGCGGTCGGCTCGAGCCTGGCCATCGGGTCGCGCCGGATGGCCACCTCGGCGATGCCCGGGGTCTTCGGCGCGAGCGTGAGCCGCCACCGGCCGGGGGTGAGGGCGGTGGCGCCGGGGCCCTCGCGGTAGGGCGGCGGAGCGTAGCCGGCGGGGGTCGACGTGATCATCGGCTCCCAGCGCCACCCCACGCCCGGGACCGAGACCGCCACGTGGTACTCGGCTGCGGCGCTCACCTCGAAGGCGAGGGTCGTGTCGACGAGCAGATTGAACTTACGACGGTAGCCGCCCTCCGGCGTCAGGGGCAGGAGCGAGGCCACGACCGGCGGCATCGGCGGCGCGTCCTTCCTCGGCGCCTCGACGAGGACACCGGTGACGTCGGGGAGATCGGCGGGATCGCCCCCGTGCAGCGTCGTGAGGAAGTAGGTGCCGTCGCCGCGCACCGAGAGGAAGCGCCCCGTGCCCGGGAAGTGCTGGAGCACGAACGGCTGGCCGACCGCGCCCGAAACGGTGACGACCCGCCCCTCCCGCGAGCCCCCCACGCTCACCTCCGCGAGCGGCGGCATCGTCTCCTTCGTGATGCTCCGGCCATCGCCGTCGCGACGGAACGGGTTTCCCTGCTCGAACGTCCGGACCGCGATGCGCGCGGTGCCGCCCTCGCCGCCCGGCGTGCCGGGCCCGGGGAGCTCCAGGCGGAAGTTCGTGGTCTCGGGGGGCACGAGCCAGCGCTCGGCGCCGAAGGGCCCGATGACCTCGGAGAGCCGGCCCGCCTCGGCGAGCGTCGGCACGCCGCGCCGCACGTAGAGGGGCTGGTCGCCGTCCGGGACGGTCCACGGGACGGCCGGGCCGCCGTAGGCCGTGAGCTGCCAGAGCCCCGCCGCGAGCGACGCGTGCAGGGCGCAGCGCCGCAGGGGCCGCGCGGGGTCGGCGGAGACGTCCTCGCAGGTGGGCGCGGCGGGGTCGAGCCATTGGCCGTCGCGCCAGAGCCGCACGTCCGCGAGGCTGCGCCCCGCGAGCTCGACGGCGAACGCCTGGTCGGCGTCGAGGTTCACCCACCAGGAGCGCTGCTCGAGATCCGCCAACGTGGTCGCTTGCGTCACGATGTCGGGCAGCATCGGGGGGTTCTCGCTGCCGACGAGCCGGGCGCCGTTGACCTCCACGAAGGGCCGCGCCTCCACCCGCGCCTCGCCGGTGCCCGCGAGGTCCGAGAGCACGCGCAGCCGGTACTCCCCGCGCTCCAGGAACGCGTCGAGGCGGCCGTTGCGGCTCCCCGGCGCGCCCACGACCTCGCCGGGCCCGGCCATGCGGTCGACGAGCTGCACCGCCGTGCCCTGGGCGCTCGTGGCGGAGAGCGCGTAGCGCCCGAACCGCGCGACCTCGAGCTGCACGTGCCGTGCGCCCACCGCGGGGACCGTGGCCGCGGAGAGGACGATGGCGGCGGGCTCGGCGGGGGCCTTGGCGCTGGCGGCCTTCCCCGGGGGGGTGCTGCCGGGCGCCGACGGAGCGCCGAAGGTGGCGGGCGCGAGCACGAGCAGCGTCGCCGCGCACAACCACGCCCACGGCATCCGACGAGGCCAGGGGGAGCTTGGACCGGGCATCGGGCCTCCTGCGGCGGCAGGGTAGCAAGGCGCGTGCCGGTGTGGGGAGGGGGCGGCGCGTGGGGGGATCTACGGGATGTAGATGGGGGGTGGCGGGATGGTTGCGGGGCCTCGCTGACGGCGGATGCGCTATCCTTCGGCGCATGTCTCACGACGACCTCCTCCTCGGGGACGTTCACGCGCCGGACATCGGCGCGCTCGTTCCCCACGACCACGAGCCTCACGCCGCGCTCGCCGAGCACTCCCACTCCTGGGGGCACGGTGCGTGCGACGCGGTGGCCGAGCCCGGTGCCCCCGACGGCCTGCTGGAGCGGCTCGGTTGGCACGACCCGCTCGCGCACCTCGACACGTTCCGGTTCCCGGCGTTCACGCTCCCGCACACGACGGCCGGGCTGGTGGACACCGATGGGGACGGCATCCCCGACATGACGCCCTGGGGGACCCGCGTGCTCCCGGTGGAGCCCTACGTGCGTGGGGACGGCACGGTCGTCGAGGGCCACTTCCGCACGGTCCCGGACGGCGTGGCCTGGAACAACCTGAACTCACGGTAGCGTCCATGTTGTTCGATGAACCGGCCTTCGTGGCCGAGCTTGCGCGTGTCCGCGAGCGGCTGCTCGACGCCTGTGGGAAGCTCCGCGAGGCGTCGATTCGCCTCGAGCGGAGCCACGAGGCGATCGCGCAGCTGGAAGAAGAGGTCCGCGACGATGAGATGATCGTCGCGGTCGTCGGCGAGGTGAACCGGGGAAAGTCGACCTTCCTCAACGCGCTGCTCGGTCGGCGGGTCTTCCCTCCGAGCGCTACCGTGTGTACGGCGGTCCTGACCTGCCTTCGCGATGGTGAGCCGCGCTTCGAGGCGACCGACCGCCGCGGGCAACCTTACGGGGCGGGCACGTTCCCGGAGGATGGGCAGTCCTCCCCGCTCGCGAAGCTCGTGACCCGCTCCAACCCGAGCGCGGCGGAGCTCGCCAAGGTGGACGCGTGGGTGCCAAACCGATTTGCACGCCACGGAGTGGTCCTGATGGACACTCCGGGCGTGAACGATCCCGTCGCCTGGCGGGAAGACATCACGGTGGCGGCGCTCCAGCGAGCGGATGCCGCCATCTTCCTCCTCGACGCCCACAGTCCGGTGACGCGCACCGAGTGTGACTTCCTGCAGCTCCGCGTCCTCGGTGCCCTCGTGCAGCGCGTCGTGTTCGTCGTGAACAAGTGCGATCAGCTCACTGCTTCCGACCGCGAGCTCGTCCGCGAGAGGTGCCTACGAGAGGTGGGCCGGTACATCCCGAACCCGGTCGTCCACCTGGTCTCCAGCAGGGAGGCCCTGCTCGCTCGCCTGGAAGGCGATGCCGCGCGCTTCGCGGCCTCCGGCTTTCCGGAGCTCGAGGCGTTCCTCGAAGGCATGTTGGGCGAGGACCGGATCGCGCTCCACTTCGGCGCCCGTGCCCGCCGGGCGGAGCGCCTCCGGCAGCAGCTCCTCGCCGAGACGCAAACCCGACTCCACGCTGGCCGGCAGGACTCGAAGCAGATCGCTGGCCGGGTGGCCGCGGCCCGGGAACGCATCGTGACCGCGGAGCGCACGTCCAAGTCTCGCCTCGACCACCGTCGCACCGAGCTCGCCTCGCTCCCATCCCGGGCTGCCACGACGGCCGAGAGCGCTTGGAGGACGGAGGTCAACGCCCGCGTCCTGCACCCGTCGGCTCGGGCGCGGTTTGCTACGCAGGAGGGGGCGCGCCTGAAGGAATCCGTGAAGGACGCCCTCCAGGAAGCCCGTCGCGCCGCGCTCGCACGAACGGAAGACGCGTTGACGGAGGCCCGCAGATCCGTCGCGTCGGCGGCGCGGGATGACATCGCTGCGCTGGACCGCGAGCTTGCCCTCGTGCGCGCGGAGATCACCGGGGCACATGCGCCCACGGCCCTCGCGGCCTTCGAGCTCGAGGCCGACTTCTCGCCTCGAGGGGGCCAGAATGGGGCCTGGGTTGGCCTGGGCGTGGGCGGCGCGGCCCTCGCGCTCGCAGTTGGAGCGACGGGCGGGCTGGCCCTGGCCCTGCTCGGCGCCGGCGTGCTCGCTGAAGTCTTCGCCGCGAGCTCGGCCTCGGATCATCTTCGCTCGGCGTTCAGCAGCCTCGAACGCGATTGCGAGCGCATCGGGCGTCAGCTCTCCGAGGACGTGCGATCGGGTGCGAAGCGCTTCGCAGACGCGGCGATCGGGGGCCAGGAGCGCGAGACGCGCCGGCAAATCGAAGACGAGCGCCGGACGTTGAAGGCCATCGAGCGCGACGCTCAAGCCGACACGAAGGCCGTCGACAACCAACTGGCGCGACTCGGCGCCATCGAGAAGCTGCTGGGCGCGGCCACGGTCGAGGGGGTGTTTCCGTGACGCAGGCACGAACGACCTGGAGCGCGCTGCGGGAAGTCGCAGGCAATATGGAGGATCCAACGATCCGACAGCTCGTCGCGCGAACGGAGGCCGAGGTCGCGGACGAGCGATGCACCGTCGCGGTGCTCGGCGAGTTCAGCCGGGGAAAGTCCACGCTCCTCAACGCGCTCCTGGGTCGTGCCCTCCTGCCGGTCGACATCCGACCGACGACCGCCTTGGTCCTCGCTCTGGAGCATCACCCCCAGGATGTGCTGTTGACACGCCCGCACCTGGGTGAGCGGACGAAGGTGCCGCTCGACCCCGCGGAGCTGCGACGCGCGCAGACGGTGGCGACCGGAGGGTCCGAGAACGCCGACGACGTGCGCTGGATCGAGGTCGGCCTGCCGGAGGTGCAGCCCGGCTTCCGACTCCTGGACACGCCGGGTGTGAACGATCTCTCGGAGAGCCGCCCCGAGCTCGTCTACCGTGTGCTCCCGTTCGTGGACGTCGCCATCTTCGTGCTCGACGGGTCGGTGGGGCTCAGCGCCTCGGAGCGACGGTTCCTGGGCGAGCGGTTGATGCGCTCCGTGCGGCCCCGGATGATCTTCTTCGTGAACAAGATGGATCGGGTCGTCTTCGAGGAGGGGGACGACCCAGGAGCATACGCGGAACAGTTCCGGACCGAGCTTGCATCCGTCGTGGGCGGCCCGGTGACCGTCGTCTTCGGCTCCCTCGCGGCGAGCCGCGTGGAGCGGGAGTCCACGATCGCGCGCATCACCGCTGCGATCCGGGCCGAGGCGGAAGCGGGCATGGCCGCGCGGCGGCGCCGCCTCGTCGACCTCGCGACGGAGGAAGCCGATGCCAGGCTGGTCGCGATGCTCGAGGGGCACGCGCTCACCGTGGAGCGTGCGCAGGCCGCCCTCTTGCGGCAAGAGGCAAGCCAGGAGGCTCTCCGCGCGACGTACGGGCTCTTTCGAGAGCACGTACTGCGAGAGGGGCGCGGGCCTCTCCTTCAGATGATCCACGGCTCCTTGGAGGCGATGGAATCCGCTGCCTGCGCCGAGCTGCAGCGCCGCATCCACCTCTGCGGATCGGCGGCGTCCTACGCGGAACACGCGCTAGGTCACGACGCGGCGTCCCTGTTCCAGAATTGGGCGGATCGGCATGCGGGGGACCTCCGCGCCTATCTCGAGCGCCACCGCTCCTACGTCGCCGCCGAATTCGAGCGCCTCTTCGGCGACGCGTTCCCACTGCACCGGGAGAGCCCCGTCGCCATCGCGTTGGCGCGCGTCGACACTGCGCACGTGGACATCGAGCCGCTGCAGGCCCGCGAGCGAGCGACGACCATGGAGCGGTACGCGCTCCCCGCGGTGGGGAGTGTCCTGGCGGGGCTCGTCGCGGCGCCGTTCGCCGCGTTCGGGCTCGCGGCGGGTCTGATGCTGGCGGAGCACCGGCGTCGGCTCGCAGACGCCGAGCTCCGCGCCGAGCTCCGGATCGCGTCCGCGAGCCTCGTCGCGAGCGCCTCCGCGCAGGTCCGATCGGAGCTCGAGCGACCGATCGACCGGTACTTCACCGGGATGGGCACCCTGCTCGACCGCGCGTTCGAGGCCCGTCTCGACACCTCGCGCCGCGAGCTTCAAGCCCGCGCAACCGACCAGGTGGCGCGTCGCGAGGAGGCCGGCCGCTTCGAAGAGCGGGCCACGCGCGCCCTCGCGGCCCTTCGGGAAGCGCGCACGTGATCCGCACCTCCGCGCCGGTGCGCGTCGGCGTGTTCGGCGAGTTCTCCGCCGGAAAGTCGAGCCTCATCAACGCCCTGCTCGGCCGGGTGACGCAGGCGTCCGGCCTCGCCCCGACGACGAACCGCGTGTGCATCCTCCACCCTCCCGGCGCGGTCCTGCAGGGCCTTGCCGCCTCGCGCGTCGAGGCGCGCGCGGTCGAAGCGCGGCTCCTCACGCTTGGGCTGGAGCTGTGGGACACGCCCGGCTCGAATTCGGAGACGGAAGCCCACGCACGCGAAGCCCGATGGGCAACCCACGAGATCGACCGGGCGCTGTACCTCGTGGATGCCACGAAGGGGGCGCATCGGTCGGATACGGAGAGCTTCGCGCAGCTCCGAAGCGCGCTGGCGCTACGAGGGCTCCCCACCCCGTTCCTCGTGCTCTCGCACTTCGACCGGGTGATGCCCGAGGACGACGAGGACGAAGCCCGCCTGCTCCATGACTTCCACACCTCCTTCGGCGGCGAGGCGCGGATCCTGCGAATCGACGGCAGGAATCTCGCGGCGCTCGATGGCCCCGAGCTGGTCGCCTCCCTGGAGGAGATCGCCACGACCTGCGCCCGGCGGCACCTGACCGCCGGGGTCCGCCGCGCCTTGCATCACCCGTTGCGCCGCGCGATCGTGGACGGTGGTGACTGGCGGGCACTCATCCCGCCCGAATGGATTACCCCCGAGCTCGAGGCGCTGCTGGCGCAATGGGCGGGGTTCGTGGCCGAGCGACGCGCCTTGCACCAGAGACGCGTGGAGCTGTTGCAGCGTCGCCGGGCCCGGATCTCCTGGTGGTACGCGGTCAGGGTTGCGAGCGCGCCCATGCGGGTGGTTCGCCGGTGGTCGAACCGCATCACTTCGGCGTGGTGGCAGCGCGCGGCCTCCATCGTCGAGGAGAGCGACCGAGCTGCGGGCACGATCACGGGCCTCCCTGCGCTGGCCTACAGGGAGCCCGGCGCCACGGCCGGACTGGGCGTGGCACTGGTCGTCGCGTCGCCGTTCCTCCTTTGTGTCGGCATGTGCGCGGGGGAGAGCGTCGCCGTCCTCGCATCGTTCATCACGGCCCCGGTGCTCCTTTTGGTTGGGGTACCGGCCGCCGCGATGCTCGTGCTGGGTGCGGTACGAAGCGCAATCTCGTGTTTTTTTCTTGGCGCCCACGCATGGTCGATGGGAGGATGGCCCGCGCGGTTCGTCACCGCGCTCCGGCAGGAACGCGCGTTCCCACGTGTCTCCGAGTACATCGCACATGATCGACGAAAGTTGGATGTGGCATTGGGCCTCTCCGCCAGCTTCTGCGCGCCGGGCCGGTTCGTTGGCGCCTTTCTGGGGGAATCCGCGGAGGAGCCGCCCGCCGTCCATCTTCCCGCGCGTCTCTCGCTGACGTTGGGCACAGCCGCGTTCGGCGCGACGCTCTGCGGCCTGTTGGCGCATTTCGCGGGTCCGTACGCCCGCATGCCGGAGGAGCTCGCTCCGGCCGCCGGTGCGCTCGTCGGGGCGTTGCTCGCCGCGGTCCCGTTCGTCCTGGAAGCCTTCGGATCGCGCGCGCGTGCCGCGCCATCCGTGCCGGCGAGGGCACCCGGCACGCTCACGCTTCTCGCTACCTTTGGGGCCGTCGCTTGGCTCGCGTGGGTCGCGCTGGGGCGGGATGTCTACTACTACACCCACCGGATCCCCTTCAACATCGAAGTCACGACCACCGCGCTGTCGACCTCCGACCTCGCGCCGGTCCGCCTTCCCGACGTGCGCGTGTTCGACCAGCGCAACAAGCTGATGGCGAGCCCCGAACCCGTGCGGTGGGAGGTGTCTTCGCCGGAAGCGGGGGTGTTCGAGTCCGACCTGTGGTTCCGACCCAAGCGTTCCGAGACGATCAGGCTCTACGCGAACGTGGGCCGCCTCCGTGCGGAGGCCGTGGTCCTCCAGGTCCGCGCGCCCACCGGAGTCACGATCGGCACGCGGTTCGGAACGGTGGTCGATCCCCTGGTGGAAGTCGGGGAGACGCTCTCGTGGCTGGCGCGCGTCGAGGCGGGCGCCTTCGGGCTCATCGACACACCCGTGCGGTGGACCTCCAGCAACACGCTGGTCGCCCAAGTGTCCGAGGAGGGCGTCGTCACCGTCCGTGGACCAGGCAGGGCCGTCATCTCGGTGTCCGCGGGGCAGGCCGCCTCGTCGGTGACCGTCACGGGCACCCGGTGGAAGCTCGCGCTGGTCCCCCGCGGCAGCGTGCGCGTGGGTGGGTCACACCACGTGGTCGGCCCCGTCTACGTGGTGGAGGCGGTGCAGGCGAGCGAGGAGCCCGCGAGCCAGGCGGATGCGGCCGCGGCGAGCGCTGAAGGGTTCATGCCCACGAGCCTCGCCGGGTGCGCGCGCCTGATCGACCGGGCGGCCGCCATCGACGGGCTCGTCCCGACCTATCGACCCGCCGAGGGTGTCGTCACCCTGACCGGGGCGGTCGGAGAGCTTCGCCTCCTACGCCAGTTGGAGTGGCTCTATCTGGCCGAGCTACGGCGATGGGCCGTCGCGGCGCACGCCGAGTGGGTCGAGGAGGGCCTCGTCTGCCGTCTGGCCCCCACGGGCCCCGAGTGCCTGTCACCGGTCGATGCGGGTGTGTCGGAAGCCGCCTGCCGCGTCGCGCGTGAGGCGCCATAGGGTATCGTCACGCATGCCGCCTCCGCTCATCGTCGCCCTGATCGTCCTCGCCCTCGCGATCTACGTCTGGCCGCTCGCGTGGCTTGCGACCGAGGGCTGGTGTGTCGCCACGCGGAAGGATCCGCGGCCCATCGCAATCTGAGGTGAGGATGGCGCCCGCCTCGCCCCGCCCGCCCCGCCTCCGCAGCGGCCGCGCGCTCGGGCGCGGTCCGTCTGCCCACTCCGTCTGCCCAGAGCCGGATCCGCCTCCTACGCCGCCGACTCGCCCGCTTCCAGCTCGGACTCGCCGTGCCACCGCCTGGGCACCAGCTTCTCGACCGGGAAGAAGGACAGGAAGGCCATCCCGGAGATCGGGTACGGGAACACGAGGTTCATGAAGAGGTGGATGCCCCAGTGCATGCCCATGGTCGCGACGGACCAGAGCTGGCCGACGCGGCGGTGGACGAGCGCGATGGGCGCCAGGGACTCCAAGACGAGCGAGCCCATCGCCAGCGGGAACATGATCCAACTGTGGCGGTAGGCGAAGCCGATGAGATCGCCGGGCTGCTCGGAGTCGGGGGCGAGGACGTGCTTGTAGATGCCGTCGTAGGCCACCTGGTCGAGCAGGTTGCTGCCCGCGGCCCAATCCAGGCCGCCGATCTGGAGCTTGGCGATGCCGGCCATGAGGTAGCTGAGCGTCGTCACGATGCACAACAGCCGCACCGGCCAGCCGTAATGCCAGGAGTCCCCTCGCCCGCCGGGTTGGCTCGTGAGCCAACGCCAGCGGCGCCCGAACGTGGCATCGAGCGAGACCGCCGCCGCGGCCGGCGCGCACGCCATGACCAGCACGTGGAGCATGGCGAGGTGGTGGACGTGGTAGATCATCTGCCACGACACGCGGTAGGTCCAGACAAAGAGCAGGAACGCGGCGAACAACGGCGCGGTGACCCGCCAGAAGAGGCCGAGTGTGAACAGCACGCCGACCACGATGGTGGCGTCGTGGGTGAACGCCCAGGCGTCCGCGGAGAGGGGGCCGTCGATCCAGGTGGTGACACCGACGGGGTCCCATTGGGCGGGGTCGGTGCCGGAGAGCGCGAGCACGGGGCGACGCACGCGGACGAGGTCCTGGAGGACGTAGGCGCCGAGCGCGAAGCGCAGCACACCCAAGCGTGCAGCGGGCCACGCGGGCAGGAACCAACCCGACAACGCGCCCGCCACGCCGCCGCCGGCCTTCTTGGTGCCGCTCATCGGGGCACGTGGCAGGAGTAGAGGGTCTTCTCGTCAAGGGGCTCGTGCTTGCCCTCGCCGAAGAAGCGGGCTCGATCGAACTTGCCACGCACGATGGCGACCTGCTCCACGGCGCCCCACCGGCGGCCGCGCTTCTTGGTCACCTGCTTCGCCAGCTTCGCGCAGAAGTAGTCGAGCTCGTCGGGCCCGGCGGCGACCGTCTTGGTGAGCATGTTGCGGCCCTGGTTGAAGCCGCCGGTGGTCCACCACTTCACGTCGATCTTCATCGACTTGCCATCGGGCGAGCGGCCGACGACGTAGACGGGGCGCTCGAAGTCGGGGCGGGTCTTCGCGAACATGGGGAACCACGAGAGCGGGAAGCTGTCGTCGTTGCGGCCGCGTAGCTCCGGCACGAGCGGCGAGAGCACGGCCAGGCACGTGACCACGATGACGGCCCACGCGCGCACCCGGGCGAGGTCGAAGCGGGGAGGCGTGGCGGGAGCTCCCATCGGGGGCGACGCCTTCATGCCACGGCGGCGCGGTCGGGTTCGTCCGTCGCGGCGTCCCGCGCCCCGATCCGCGCCAGGCCCAGCGCCAGGAGCATCGCGACGGCGTAGGCCACGAGCGCCACCGCGTAGGCGAAGGTGTACCCGTACAAGCGCGCGATCACGACGGTGGCGAGGCTCGCGAGCACGGACATCCAGCCGTTGATCGCCCAGGCCCACGGGATCGCCGGCGCGGCGCGGGCGCCGACCGAGCGGAGGGCGAGCGGGAAGGGCCCGCCCATGACGAAACCGAGCGGGAAGAGCACCACGAAGGTGAGCGCGGCGCGGACCGCGATCGGGGCGCCGAGGGCCACCGCCGCGAGCGCCGGGGGCGCGAACACGCCGCAGACGAGGCCCAGGACGACGACCGCGGCGAGCACCTTGCGGAGGCGACGCGCGGCGGCGATCCCCTCCCCCGCGCCCGCCCCGGCGAGCACGACGCTGCCGAGGCCGGAGCCGAGGAGCATCGCGAGGACGACGATGGTGATGGCGTAGGTGGGGTGGCCGACGAACAGGACGAGCTGGTGGATGAGCACCGTCTCGAGCGCGAGGTAGCCGTAGCCGAGGCAGGCGACGTACGCGAGCAGCCGCCCGGTGCCGACGACCCCGCGCACCTCCGTGCGACCGCGGAGCGCCCACGGGAGCGCCACGAAGAGCCCGCCCGCGGAGAGCACGAAGGCGAGCTGCACGAACACGGAGAGGTAGATCGTCGCGAGCGGATCGTCCTCGGCGCCCACGACGGTGGAGCTCGCGCGGCCGAGGATGCGCGTCACGTCGCCCCAGGTGTCGACGTACGGACGGTCATCCGTCATCACGCGCTCGGACATGAGCTTCTTCCAGGCCTTCGGGGCGGTCTCGGCGTCGAGCGGCCAGACCATCTGGGCCTTCTTGTACGACGGCAGCGCCACCTCGAGCTGGGCGCGCTCCTCGGGGGTCCACGCGCGGGGGCGGATGAGCGCGACCTCGCTGTTGCCCTTCACCCAGGCGACCGCCTGCCAGGGCTTCTCCACGCCACGGAGCGCGAGCGCGGCGGAGGCGGCGCGGGCGAGCGACTCGGTCTGGATGCCGCGGCCGAAAGAGATGATGCCGTCGGGCTCGAGGTGATCGAGGTAGGTGCCGAAGGCGTCGCGGGTCTCCAACAGGGCGGGCGACCAGGTGTTCGCGAGCAGGCCGGCCGCCGACCAGAGGTTGGCGTGGACCATCTGGATGAGGCGGTACTTGTCCGGCGAGTTGAGGATCGCCGCGCGGGCGTCGAGGTGGACGCGGTGGACCTTGCCGTCGGCGTAGGGGTTGGCCGGGGCGTCCGCGAACCGCTCCGCGACGACGCGGAAGATGGCGGACTCCAGGTCGATGGCCTCGATGTCGGTGAACCCGGCGGCGCGCGCCGCGGCCACCTCGGGGCCGGCGGACGCCGCGAGGATGGCGACCTTCCCGCCCGGCTGAACGACGTCGTAGACCATGCCGCGGTTGGCTTGCACGGAGAGACGCGCGGGATCGGCGGCGTCGATGGGCACCTCGGAGGCCGAGGTGTTGTCGAGGAGCACGAGGGTCGCGTCCTCCGTCTCGTGGACCGCGAGGCGGACGAGCGGGGTCCACTCCGTGTAGGTGACGTTGGACTCGGAGAAGCCGACCGTCCGGACGACGCGGAGGACGTCCCCCGAGAGGCCGGCGACCGAGAGCGCGGTCGAGGCGACGATCAGCGCCCCAGCGACACCGAGGCCGACGCGATCCTTGCCGAACGAGATGGCCGCGCCCACACCCGCGAGCGCCGCGACGACGAAGGCCACGTCGGGCCCGGCGAGCACGCTCAAGGCGGGGAGGAAGAACACGGCGGCGAGGGCCCCGCCGGCGAGATCGGCCCCGTAGAGCACGCCGATGTGCTCGCGGAGACGCTGGAACACGCCGGCGAACGCGAGGCCGGCGAAGGCGAAGGGCACGGCGAGCACGGGGAGGAGCGCGGCGAACCAGCGCTGGTCGAGGAGCTCGGCCTTCTTCGAGGAGGTGTCCTGGAAGGCGGTGAGCGGCCCGTCGGGGATCTGGAGCACGGGGAAGTGGAGGACCGCGAGCACCGCGAGGACGGTGGAGACGCCGAGGCCGATGCCGATCCAGCCGAGCCGGCGCTCCAGCCCCTGCGCGGGGACCAGCGAGGGCCAGAGGTGCTGGGCGACCGCGCCGATGCCGGTCCCGAGCAGCGCCAGCGCCAGCGCCAGGTGCGCGAACGAGGCGAAGAGGACGACCGCGAAGAGCCGCGTGAGCAGCAGCTCGTAGAGGAGGAGGCACAGGCTGTAGAGGAACACGGCGGCCATCACACGGCGGCCGCTGGTCTCCCAGGACAGGGGGCTCGCGGGCGGGATCGACATCGAGGGCGCTCCTCCAGGCGGCGCCCGCGTGAATACACCGCCCCGCGGCCGACGACACCCCCAAAAACCCACGCGCGCGCTCATCTGTGCGCGGGAGGGCCTGCCCGGCTCCCCGAGAGGGTCCGGGCTTCGTGGCGGGTTACCCGAGCCCGCCGCGGAGGCGGGCGTTCGGAGGCAGGGCGCTTCGTGGGGGGCGGTCGGGCGCCGCGGGCGGGGGCGGCTGGGATGCCGGGCCGCCGGGGAGGAGCGGGACCCGGAGGCGGCCGGCGATCCGATCGCAAGGGCCGGGCCGTGCGCTGACCGGGCTGGCTACCCCTTCCCCGCCGCCGCCCCCTCGAGGGTGCCGGGCCGCTCCTCCCGCCCGTCCGCGTGCACGGCGAACCGGCCCGCGTCGCGGGCATGCACGGGGTCGTCGCTGCGCCACGGCCAGCCCCCGAAGCGCGTGCGGCGGTACTCCGCGAAGGCCTCGTGGATCTCGGTGGGCGTGTTCATCACGAACGGCCCGTGCTGGACGACCGGCTCCTTGATCGGCCGGCCCTGGAGGAGGAGGAGCTCGCTCGGCGCGGCGCCGTTCTCGACCGTGACCGCCACGTCGGGGCGCAGCTTGATGCCCGTGGGCGGGGCGATGACGCGCCCGTCGACCGTGACCGGGCCGCCCTCGAAGACGTACAGGTTGCGATTGACGCCGGCGGTGGCGACGGGGAGCGCCCACCGCGCGTGGGGCGCGAGGCGCACGGTCCAGATGGCCACGTCCGTGTCGGGGCGCGCGGCCCACGAGCGCGGGGGCGGCTGGGGCGCGCGGTGCCCGTCGTAGACGCCGGCCACGACGGTCACCTCGACGCCCTCCGCCGTGACGCGCGGGATGCCCTCGTTCCACAGCATCGAGAAGTGCGGCGGCACGAGCTTGTCGGCGCGGGGGAGGTTCAGCCAGATCTGGAAGAGCTCCAGCGGGTTGGGGGCGGCGCGCTCGATGAGCGGGAACATCTCCGAGTGGGAGATGCCGGCCCCGGCGGTCATCCACTGGGCGTCGCCACCGCCGAAGCGCGCGGTGGCCCCGAGGGAGTCGGAGTGGTCGATGTACCCGCGGCGCGCGAGCGTGACGGTCTCGAAGCCGCGGTGGGGGTGCTGCGGGAAGCCGGGGATCACGCGCCCGTGGTACATCCGCCAGCCGTCGCGCCCGGCGAAGTCCTGGCCGAGATCGCGCCCGGCGAGCGACGCCGCGGGGGCCATGCGCTCGTCGCCGGCGGGGTAGGCGTCGTCGTGATGGACGCAGAAGAGGAAGGGATCCTCGGTCTCCCAGACGAAGCCGAGGGGGCGTACGGCGAGGATGGCGCTCATGTGGACCTCGAAGTGCCGGCCACCAGGGCGGGGCCGCGCGGATGCCACATCCTAAGCGCCGGCCGCGCAGGGGGCCGGCCACTTGCGACAGGTGGGGGGTGGGCTACCGCGGGCGGGGCGGGTTCGGGACGACGGCCGGGGGCGCGGCGTGCGGTGCGTGTCAACGGCGACCCAAACCCGCGTGATTGCGGCGAGCAGCGCCTGAAGCCGCCACCCTGGCCAGCGAACAGGGGCTCGCGGTAGACAGATCCGGTCCCCGGAGGTGGGGGTCCGGCGCTGCAACGCCGAACCCCCTGG
>JAUXTN010000095.1 GCA_030684355.1 Pseudomonadota bacterium | reverse complement strand
CGGAGGCCGCCGCGGAGGCCGCCGCGGAGGCCGCCGCCGCCCCGTCGAAACGTACGCCCGCGCGCCGCCGCCGCTCCTCGGAGGAGCGCTGGATCCGCGCCCATGTGCCCGACAACCTCGAGCGCATCGGCGCCTTCGGCCTCGAGTGGTGGCAGTGGCTCGCGTTCCCGGTGCTCGCGCTCGTGTCGGCCGGCGCCGGGCGCATGCTCGGGGGCTTCTCCCGCGTGTTCCTCGGCCGGGTGGCCCGCGCCACGACCCCCACGTGGGACGACGACCTGCTCGCGCGCAGCGGCGGTCCGCTCCACCTCGCCTGGGCCGTCGGCGCCGCGTGGGCGCTCCTCGGCTTCCTCTACCTGCGCGCCCCGGCGCAGGGGTTCGTCGTCGACGGGCTGCGCCTCGGCCTGCTCGTCTCGCTCGTGTGGGTTGCGCTCCGGGCGGTCGAGATCGGGGGGGCGGCCGCCACCCACGCCGCGCTCGCCCAGGGCCGCATCGGGGCGGTCTCGGTCGTCCCGCTCGTGGTGCGGTCGAGCAAGATCGCGCTCGTGGCCATCGGCGTCGTCACCGTGCTCTCGGTGCTCGGCTACCCCGTCACGAGCCTCCTCGCGGGCCTCGGCATCGGCGGCCTCGCGCTCGCCCTCGCCGCGCAGAAGACCGCCGAGAACGCGTTCGGCTCCGTCTCCATCGGCGTGGACCAACCCCTCCGCGTGGGCGACCTCGTGAAGGTCGAGGACTTCTCCGGCGTCGTCGAGGCCATCGGCCTCCGCTCGACACGCATCCGCACCGCCGATCGCACGATCGTGACGCTCCCGAACGGCCGCCTCGCCGACATGCGCATCGAGAACTTCACGGTGCGCGATCGCATGCGCCTGCACTGTGTCCTCGGGCTCGAGTACGGCACGCCGCCCGCCACGGTGCGCGCCGTGCTCGCGGGGCTCGAGGCGACCGTCCGCGCCCACCCCCAGTTCCACCCCGAGGCCATGCCCGTGCGCCTCTCCGACCTCGGCGCGCACTCGCTCGAGGTCACCGTCTCCGCCTGCTTCCTGGTCGCGGATCCCGATGCGATGCTGCCGATCCGCCAGGAGCTCCTCCTCGCCTTCCTCGACGCCGTCGAGCAGGCCGGCGCGCGTCTCGCGTTCCCCACCCAGACCCTCCATGTCGTCAAGGACCCGGGGTAACCATGCCAGCCGTCCCCAAGTCCCCGACGCCGCCCATCTCGCCCACGACGATCCGGCGCGTACGCCGGTTCCTCGAGCCGCTGGCGCGCTACCACCGCTTCACCGTCGAGGGGCTGGACAACCTCCCCAAGACGGGCCCGGTCCTGCTCGCCGTGCACCACAGCTTCGCGACGTACGACGGCTTCCTCATCGGCGGCGCGATCTACGAAGGCACCGGTCGCCTCCCGCGCGGCCTCGGGGACGACCGCATCTTCCAGATCCCCGGCCTCGGCACGCTCGCGCGGGACATGGGGCTCGTGCCGGCCTCTCCGGAGGCGGGGGAGCAGCTCCTGCGCGAGGGCCACGTGCTCGGCGTGGCGCCGGGCGGCATGTGGGAGTCCCTGCGCCCCCGCGACGAGCGCCGCCGCTCCCGGTGGGACGGTCGCAAGGGCTTCGCGCGGCTCGCGCTCCGCACGGGCGCCCCGCTCGTGATGGCCGCGTGCCCCGCCGCCGACGAGCTCTACACGGTCTATCGGAGCCGGCTCACCGACCGCGTGTACCGGCGGGCCCACCTCCCCGTGCCGATCCTCCGCGGCATCGGCCCGACCGTGTTCCCGCGCCCGATCAAGCTCACGGCCTACCTGTCGCGGCCCCTGTTCCCGCCCACCTACGACCCCGCCCACGAGGACGCCCAGGTCGACGCCCTCCACGCCGAGGCCACCGCGATCATGGCGGAGCTGCTCGCGCGGACGTGAGGGGCGCCCGGTCGACGCGCGCCGAGGTCCCCACCGGTCCCCACCCGCGCTCTCGCTTGACCCGTCGCTTCATGCGCGCAGTGTCCGGTCATGCCGATCCTCTTGACGTTGATGTCCGCCGCCCTGGCCCTGCCGTGGCCGTTCCGCTCGGAGCCGCCCTCCCTCGCGGAGGAGGACGACACCAACACGCTCGTCCTCCTGCCGCTGAAGGAGGCGGAGGGGCTCGCGCTGCAGGTCTGGTTGTCGCGGACGCCGTTCCAGCCGGGCTCGATCGACGGGCACCCCGGGGCCAACACGTGGCACGCGCTCCGGGCCTTCCAGCGGTCCGAGGGGCTGCCGGACACCGGGCGCCCGGATCCCAAGACCCGCGCCGCCCTGCGCGAGGCCGCCCACGCGGATCCGCGCCCCGTGGTCCGCCGCCACGTCCTCACCGCGGAGGATGTCGCCGGCCCCTACGTGCAGCTCCCGGAGGGCCTCTACGACGCCCACGAATCGCCCTGCATGTGCTACCGCTCGCCCTGGGAGGAGGTCGCGGAGCGCTTCCAGGTGTCACCCAAGCTGCTCGCCGCGCTCAACCCCGACACCAACCTCGACGCCCTCGCGCCGGGCGTCGCCCTCGTCGTGCCCGACCCGCGGCCGGTCCGCCCGCTCGACACGCCGGTGGCGGCCATCCGCATCGACGTCGACGAGATGACGCTCAGCGCGCAGGACGACGCCGGAAACGTGCTCCGCCAATACCCCACGGTGGTGGGTGACACGTTTGCCGCGTACCGGGGCGGCATGACGGTCGCCAACGTGTCGTGGGACCCCGACTACAACCTCGACCCCGACAAGTGGGAGGAGATCCCGGACTCCCTCCCGAAGGTGGTCATCCCGCCCGGCCCCAACAGCCCCGTCGGGGTCGTGTGGATGGGCCTCTCGGAGGACGGCTTCGGCATCCACGGCACCTCCGACCCCGAGACGATCGGCCACACCGAGAGCCACGGGTGCGTGCGCCTCACCAACTGGTCGGCGACGGAGCTGGCGGAGCACGTGCAGCGCGGCAAGACCGAGGTGCGCTTCGTGGGGCTCGACCGCGGGTAGCGCCTACGACGCCGCCGCGGCCTCGGGGACCACGGCCCGGACCGGTGCGGTCGGCGGAGCGCGCAGGAGCGCTTCGATCTGCTGCACGGCGAGCTGGGAGAGGGTGCGCGCCTTCACCGCGGGGAGCTGCGCGAGGCGATCCTGTTCGTCGAACAGCGCGCGCGGCTTGGAGAACACGCGCATGATCACGTCGATGCGGTCGTCGGCGCCGGCGGCCTGGCCGAGGCGCACCGCGAGGTCGAGGTTGCGCACGTCGTTGTCGGTGCAGAGGAGCACGACGGCGGGATCGGGCTCGCGGGCAAGGCGCAGGGGGACGACGTCGTCGAGCAGGTCGCTCGTGCAGTGCTCGGGCTCGGGGGCGCCGTGCCGCCGGGCGAGCACCCGGGCGGCCTCGACGGAGGCGGGATCGCGGTCGATGACGAGCACGCGGCGCTGCTGGCTCCCGAGCCGCCAGATGGCGTCGAGCACCGCGCGGCCGAAGCGGCCGAAGCCCGCGACGACGATGAGCCCGTGGTGGTGGGAGAGGCGGTCGCGGAGGTCCTCGCAGACGAGCCGCTCGGCGGCATACTCGTAGGTGTCGAAGGTCTCCAAGGGCTCGCCCGCGTAGAGCTTCGCCAGGGACTCGCGGAAGCGGCGATCGCTGACGTGCACGAGGCACCGCAGCCGCGACGGGCCCGCGAGCTGGAGCGCGCGCTGGGCGACCTCGACGTTGACGACGTCGTCCTTGGCGACGACCACCAGCGTCTCGGCGAACGGGGTGTTGGCGCGGTCGAGGACGTGGCGATGGCGGCCGTCGCCCACGAGCACCCGGATGCCCTCCGCTTCCAGCGCCGCGATGTTGGTGTTGCGATCGTCGTTCTCGATGACCACCACGCGCTCGCGCCGGTTGTGGTGGAAGTGGCGCGCGACCGCCGCCCCGAGGTTGCCGCCGCCCACGACGACGACGTGACCGCGCATCAGGATCAGCGGGTTGCGGATCCACCGCATGTAGCGGAGGCCCTCCAGGAGCGCCGCGCCGGTCGCGATCGGGAGGATGTAGCGCACGGTCCACGCGACGCCGTTCCAGACCGGGTGGGTGGCCACCATGGTGGGGTCGGGCGCGAGATCGAGGCCGAGCGAGAAGCCCTGGAGCACGGCGTAGAGCGCCTCCCAGGGGTGGAGGCCGAGCTGCATGCCCGCCCACGTGGCGATGCCGATGAGCACGGGCGGCACGGCGAACTTGGCGAGGAAGAGCGGTCCCAGCTCGCGCAGGCGGTGCCAGACCAGGAAGCGGATGGAGGGCGTGGACACGGCTGGCCTCGGTGTGCGAGCCGCGGGACTGGGCAGGCGCGCCGTAACCCTACCGCGTCGCCAGTAGACGCCGCGCTCCGAACGTCGCAGAATCCCGGCGCTCACGCTTCGGGAATACAGGGGGTCTTCGTGTCCGATGGCAGCTACGCCTCGATCGCCGGGTTGCCGGGCCCCGCTCCCATCCCGCTCCTCGGGTGGCGCGCGAACGCCCTCCGCTTCCTCCTCGATCCCATCGCCTACATCGACGCCCTGCCGTCGGTGCGCGGTGTCTCCCCGTTCGTGGCGGGCGGCTGCCCACCGGTGCTCCTCGTCGGCGATGGGCCCGCCGTGTTCGCGATCGGCGGCGCGGCGAACAAGGTCGTGCTCGGCGACATGGAGGGCTTCCACAGCCAGCGGGTCCCGGGGCCGCCCGGCGCCTTCCAGCGGCTCACCGCCGGGCTCTTCAGCATGAACACGCCCCAGCACGGGCAGCAGCGGCGGCTCATCCAGCCCGCGTTCCACAAGCGGCGCATCGAGGGCTACCGCGACGACATGGTCGCCCTCACGGCCCAGATGCTCGACGGGTGGACGGCCGGCGAGACGCGCGATGTGCTCGCCGACCTCCAGCGCCTCACGTTCACCATCGCGAGCCGTACCCTGTTCGGCATCGAGGCGGGCGAGGCCACCTTCTCGCTCGGCGCCTCGATCCTGGAGGTCGTGCAGCGGTCGATGTCCCCCCTGACCGTGGTCTCGCCGGACCTGCCGGGCTCCCCGCGCCGCGCCCTCGTCACCACCTCCGCGAAGGTCGAGGCGGGCCTGCGCGCCCTCGTGGCCGAGCGCCGCGCCGCCGGGAACGAGGCCTCCGACGTCCTCAGTACGCTCGTGCGCACGCGCGACGAGGCAGGCGAGGCCCTCACCGACGACGAGCTCATCGGGCAGATGTTCCTGCTCTTCTTCGCGGGGCACGACACCACGCGCAACGCCCTCGCGTGGGCCCTCTTCCTCCTCTCCCAGCACCCCGCCGTGGCCGACGCCCTCGTCGACGAGCTCGACGGCGTCTTGCACGGCGACGCCCCGACGATGGAGCAGCTCGCGCTCCTCCCGCTCCTCGACCGGGTCGTGAAGGAGTCCCTGCGGCTCTTCCCGCCCGCGCCGCTCACCGCGCGGATGACGATGCGCCCGACCACGATCGCCGGCGTCGACCTCCCCGTCGGCACCGAAGTCCACCTCAGCTATTACCACACCCATCGCGACCCGGACGTGTTCGCCGAGCCGACGCGTTTCCGCCCCGAGCGCTGGGCCACCGAGACGCCCACCCCCTACGAATACGTCCCCTTCGGTGCCGGCGCGCGCCAGTGCATCGGCGCGGGCTTCGCGGGGCTGGAGATCCGCGTCGTCCTGGCGATGCTGCTCCAACGGTTCCGGCCGGTCCTCGCGGAGGGGGCGCGCGTCGACCGGAAGACGAGCATCGTGCTCTCGCCGCATCCCGGGCTCCCGATGCTGCTGCGGCCGCGCGGAAGCCGGGTGACCGCACCCAGGGTGCGCGGGAACGTGCTCGGGATGGTGACGATCGACGCGTGAGGGCGCGGTCCCGCGCATCCGCGCGCCGCGCGCTGACCGCACCTCGCAAGAGCCGCTCGTCGTACATTCGACCCAGTTGAGGACAGACCTACATGACCACCACCGTCAGACCGTTCCTGATGTTCGAGGGCCGCGCCGAGGAGGCGATGGATTTCTACGTCTCGCTCTTCGAGGACGGCGAGGTGCTGGAGGTCAGCCGCTACGGCAAGGACGGCCCGGGCGCCGAAGGATCGGTGATCGTCGCGACCTTCCGCATCGGCGGCCAGACGGCGATGTGCAGCGACAGTCCGGCGAAGCACGCCTTCACCTTCACGCCCTCGGTCTCGCTGTTCGTGACCTGCCGCGACGAGGCCGAGATCCGGCGGCTGGCCGCGGCGCTGGACAGCGGCGACAACGTGTTCATGCCGCTCGGAGACTATGGCTTCAGCCGCCTGTTCGCCTGGGTCGGGGACCAATTCGGGGTGACCTGGCAACTGAACCTGCCGTAGTCATCGTCGCCGGCGTCCCCGCCCGCCTCCTGGGAGACGCCCTTCATCCGCCCACCAATGTGACCACCACCCGCCGGGTGTGTGGCCGGGTCCGGTGTTCGAACAGGTAGATCGCCTGCCACCTCCCAAGGGCGAGCTGCCCGTCCGTCACGGGAATGGTCAGCGATGTCGCGGTAATCGCGCTCCGTATGTGCGACGGCATGTCGTCCGGCCCTTCGCTCTGGTGGCGGTGGCGGGGGTCGCCGTCCGGGGCGATGCGGGCGAACCAATCCTCCAGGTCCCGCAGGACGTCGGGGTCCCAATTCTCCTGCACGAGCAGCGAGGCCGAGGTGTGTTGGAGGAAGAGGTGACACAGGCCAACCTTGACCCCCGTGACCGCGTCCTGGACCGCCCCGGTGATGTCGTGGAGGCCGCGGCCCGGGGTCGCGAGGGTGAGCGTGGACTGGCGCATTCCCCCCTCTCTTTAGACACGCCAAGCGGGGCCGTCCGTCAGGCGCGCTCGAGCAAGCCGAGCACGTCGCTGCGGAGGGGCAGCCCGGCCTGGGCCCCCGCGATCGTGGTGGCGATTGCGGCCGCCGCGTTCGCGAAGGTGACCGCGGCGCCGAGCGGGCGGCCCGCGGCGAGCTCGGCGGCGAGAGCACCGGCGAAGGCGTCCCCGGCGCCCGTGGCGTCCACGGTCGGCACGTCGATGTGAGGAAGCCAGGTCTCGCCGGCGGCGTCGAGGAGGAGGTCCCCGCCGGGCGCCCCGATGATCGCCGCGCCCGCGCCGCGGTACAGCAGCACCTGGGCGGCCGCCGCCGCGCTCGCCCGGTCGTGGACCCCCACGCCGGTGAGCACGTGGGCCTCCAGCGCGTTTGCGCGGATGACGTCGAGCTCGGCGATCAGCGCCGCCGGCAGGGGCACTGGCGGGCCAGCGTCGAGCACCACCAACATGTGGGCCGCCCGCGCGGCCCGCACCGCGGCGCAGACCGTGTCCAGGGGCACCTCGAGCTGGAGAAGGAGCACCCGGGCATCGCCGAGCGCCCCCGTGGCGTCCACGATGCCCAGCGAGAAGTTGGCGCCCGGGGCGGTGAGGATCTGCTTCGCGCCGTCCGCCGCCACGCTCACCAGCGCGGCCCCGGTGGCCCCGTCCGGATCGACGCCGACGGCGGCCGTGTCCACGCCCTCCGCGGTGAGGCCCGCGATCAGCGCCCGGCCGCGCTCGTCCGCCCCCACCCGTCCGATCATGCGTACGCTCGCGTCGAGCCGCGCCGCGGCCACGGCCTGGTTGGCGCCCTTGCCCCCGAGGCTCTGCTGAAACTCCCACCCCCGCACGGTTTCGCCGGGCCGGGGCAGGCGCGGGCCCCTCACCAGGAAGTCGGTGTTCAGCCCACCGAGGACGACGACGTCGGTCACGCGCATGCCTCGACGGGGGGAGAAGCCAATGGCGCTGCCAAGTTCCGGTCCACCTGCACCCCACGGGAATAGGCCTCCTCCTTCGGTAGGATCCGTTCGCGGTCACGACCGAACGCGGTCAGGATTGGGACGTTTCCTTGCTCAGCGCCGTGCCCCGGCCGCGCCCGGCGGACTCCGAGGCAGCCAACGGGTGGCGACGGGCCGCGGGATCTCGGTCATCGACCTTGTCGAACCGTCACGATGTGTCGATCTACAATGGGCGCGCCGCGAATGGGACGAGCGGCGCAGGGGGAACCCCCGCTGTGACGCCAATCCGACGGCACGGGCGGGGGGTGGGAACATGTCCAAATCGGGGGAAACAAATGGCAAGGATGGTCGTACTACTCGCCCTGGGTATGGTCGCGGGGTGCTCGGAATTCAGCGTGGATGGGTCGAAGGACCCTGCGGAGACGGAGGAGGACTCCGGGACGGCGGCGGTCCCCGAACCCGTGCCCGACGACGTCCTGCCGTCGCCCTCGGTGGATGGGTACCCCGAGACGGACACCGACACGGACACCGACGCCGACACGGACACCGACACGGACGCGGACGCCGACACGGACACCGACACGGACGCGGACGCCGACACGGATACGGACACGGACACCGACACCGACATGCCGTGCGATCCCTACTACGAGGATTGCGACGAGCACGACTGCGACCCGTACGACCCGTACGACCCGGACTGCGCGCACGACTGCGACCCGTACGACCCGTACGACCCGGACTGCGCGCACGACTGCGACCCGTACGACCCGTATGACCCGGACTGCGCGCACGACTGCGACCCCTACGATCCGTACGACCCGGATTGTGTGGAGGAGTGCGACCCCTACACGGAGGACTGCGAGCACGAGTGCGACCCCTATGATCCGTACGACCCGGATTGTGTGGTCGACGATTGCGACCCGTACGACCCGTACGACCCGGATTGTGTGGAGGAGTGCGACCCGTACACGGAGCACTGCGACACCGAGTGCACCCTCACGCGGGGGTACTGGCAGACCCACCCCGAGGCTTGGGCGGTCTCCGAGCTCTACCTCGGTACGCGGCTCTACAGCACGTATGCCCTCCTGGCCATCCTCAACAGTCCGACCGAGGGCGATGCCAGCCTCATCCTGGCACACCAGCTCATCGCGGCCAAGCTGAACATGGCCACCGGCATCTACGACACGACCATCGAGGCCGTGATCTCGGACTGCGACGGCTGGCTCGAGCTCTATGACGACACCGATGGCCTGCCGTACGGCTTGGATCCCTACAGCACCGAGGGCGCCTACGCCGTGTCCTACGCCACCACCCTCGACACCTGGAACCACGCGTACCACTGCGAGTGATCGCGCGGCGGGTCTGACGTTCTCCATGGCGTGAGCGATTCGTTCACGCCGTACGGGCCGGGAGGTGCCTTCGACCTCCCGGCTTGCCCGTAACGGGCGGAGTGGGCAGCGGTGGCGCGCCTTCGTAATTCTGGTATGCATCCCAGAATCACGCGCTACCTTGTGGCAGGGAATCCGCCATGCATCGCTTCGCGTTCGTACTCGTTCTCCCCGTCGCCCTCTCCGCCTGCGCCACCGAGACACCGGAGCTCACCTACGCCGGCGGCGACGGCATCACGGTCACCTTCGCGCCCGTCGAGGGCGCCGCCGTCGCCGGGGAGGCGCACTTCGAGCCCCTGGGCGCCGACTGGGTCGGGGAGGGGTGTGGCGTGGCACAAGCCGGCCTCACCGTACAGGAGGAGGTCGACGTCGTGGCGATCGGTACCTGCACCGGCTCCCTGGGCGGGAGCGCGCCCGACGTGACCTTGACAGAGGAGCTCGCCGGGCCGTTCCCGTTCGCCGAGCTCGGCCTCGTGCTCGAGGGCGGGGAGGTCTCCAGCGCGACGTTCCGGTTCGACGACAGCGACCTGACGCGGCTCCAGGCCGAGGTGGACCTCGTCGGCGCCGACGTGGACCTCGACTCGGAGGACGCCCTCGCGGGTCAGGTGGGGCTCGTCGTCGCGTGGGAGCACGTCGGCGGGCGCCCGGACTTCGTGCGCACGGAGTGGATCCAGCCGGTCACCGTGGCGTGGAGCTTCGATCCGGCGACACGGCGGGTCCACCCTCCGGTCGTCCCCGAGACCGTCTCTCCGCACGTCGCTGACTGAATCGGCCTGGCTACCCCGGAATGAGCCGCTCGAACGGCTCCCCGGTGCTCTCCTCGAGCGCCAACAGCACGTCCCGGAGCACCCACATGCTCCCGAGCAGCGTCGGGAGGGTCACGACGCCGTAGCTCCACGCGGTGTAGCGCCCGAGCTGCGCGGCGAACTCGGCGGAGCCGGTGGGGGAGGTGACGAGCGCGGCGGCGAGGAGCCCCGACGCGAGGCCCGAGAGGGCGGTCACCACGCCGAACCGCACCGTGCCGCGGCGCACGCGCCGGGTGTAGGCCTCGGCCCCACCCCGCTCGGCCAGCGCGGCCTCGACCTTCGGGCCGTCCAGCATCTCGTTCATCAGCCCGGCGACGAGCCCGGGGCCCCGCATCGCGCTGGCGGCGAACACCAGGCCGAAGGCGACGGGGAGCAGCGCCTCCTTCCACGCGAACCAGCGCGCCTCCATCGGGAGGAAGCCGATCGCGGCGTTGATGGAGATGGACGCGATGACCAGCGCCGAGAGCGGGCTCGTGCGGCCCTGCGCGATCCGGCGCCAGAGCGCGAAGGCGAGCGGTGCGGCCATCGCGACGGCGGGGCCCCAACGGGGGCCGAACCAGGCGTCGTCGCTCGCGAACGTAAGGATGAGCCAGGGCCAACCCAGGTTGCACGCGAGGTCGACGAAGGTCTGGGTCCGACGGTTCATGCGCCGGCCTGGCGCCGTCGACGGGCCAGGAGGAGCACCAACGCCAGGCCGCCGAGCCCGGACACCGGCGAGGTCGTGCCGCACGCGCACGCGTTCGGCGTCTCCTCCTCCTCCTCGATGGGCACGTCCGCGGGGGGGATGACCGTCGCGCCCCAGGACCACGCGGCGCCCGTCTCGCCGATGTCCCCGAGCGGAACGACCGCGACGTAGGCGTCCGATACATCCTCGCCGATGCCGTGAATCACGACCTCGGCGACGCCTGATGCATCGGCACGCACCGATGTATGTGTCACGCCGCCGCCGACGCTCTCCGTCGCGAGCGTGACCGCCCACTCCGTCGGCACCTCGTTCACCGAGGGGGTGCCCGCGAAGGCGAAGACCACGTCCCCGCCCGGCGTACCCGTGAAGTGGAGGAAGTTCTGCCCGCGCGCTTGCGGGGCTTCACGGCCCTCGACGGCGCCGTCGGCCGGGTACTCCTCGACGTGGGCCACGTAGGGGTCCATCTCGAAGTAGCCGATGGCCTCGAGCCACACGTCCTGCTCGTCGACGTCGAGGGCGGCCACCTGGGAGGTGTAGGCGAGCACGACCTCGTCGAATTCCCGGCCGCCGAGCGCGAGGCTGGTGGCGACGTCCATCCCCTCGGCGGGGGTGGCGCTCTCCCACACCGTGCGGGGGACGGCCTCGCCCCCGGTCTCGGCGAGGTGCGTGTTGAAGGCGAAGTGGCCGTACTGCACGGTCGCCCGCATGGAGCTCAGCGCGAGCCACGGCGCGTCGAGGTAGGCCCAGAGGCTCCAGATGTAGGTGTCGGCGTCGTCGAAGACGAGGTCCGGGATCCACTCGGCGGTGGCCTCCCAGTACCACCAGTCGGCCTCGTCCCAGAACACGTCGTACCCGAACTGGGAGGCGTGGTTGAACTCGTGGGCGGCGAGGGTCTGCGTCCAGGCGTCGCCGTACTCCAGCCACGCGGTGTTGAGCACCATGTAGGGCACCCCGCGGGTCTCGACGACATCGGTGTAGCCCCCGGTGTCCCCCCAGCTCTCGTCGAACTCCGCGATGAGCACGGTCATGAGGCACGCGTCGGTCTGGTCAGGGGCGCGCCAGCCGAGCGTGTCGATCTCGACCGTCCAGGAGGTCTCCAGGGCGTCCGCGTAGGTGTCGATCGCCGCTTCGGTCACGGCGGGGTTCGCGGGGTCCCACGCGAGCAGGAAGTGCTCGGTGGTGAACGTCTCCGTGAAGCTTCCGCTCACGTCGTCCCGTGCCGCGAGGGCGATGGGCTCGATGCACATCGCGGGGCCGGCCGCGGCGGAGCGCGGGGCCGCCATGGGCGGGGGGTCGGCGACCATCGCCGCGAGGTGGAGCGGCGTGAGGCAGAGGGAGGCGAGGGGGGGCATGGGGCGCAGGATAGCGCGTGCCGCGGGCGAGCGAAGCCCCGTCCGCTACTTGCAGTTCACCACGAGCGGGTTCGCGGTCCCGACGCGGTCCGTGCCGTCGCTGTCGACCCAGCGGGTCTGCATGGGCTCCAGGTACTGGCGGCCGGTGCACGCCGGCACCCCGAGCGTGTAGGTGATCTCGGCGATGTCGTACCCGGTCTGCTCGTACTGGCCGGTGATCGTGCGCTCGTCGAGCCACACCTCGAAGACGTAGACGGTGGCGCCGTCCTCGCCCGCCTCGGTGCGCACGGGCGCCTGCGAGAAGCCGGTCGCGGTGTAGTCGGCGGGGATGGTCTCGCGCACCTCCGCGGTGCCGTCCATGCTGCCCATGTTGGTGATGCGCAGGGTCACCGGCGCGGACCCGCCGCCGCCCGGCATCGCCACGAAGTTCGTGGTCCGCCCGGCGATGAGCACCGGGTTGAGATCCTGCCAGGCCCACACGGCGTCCTGATCCCCGGCCAGCATGTAGGTCAGGAGCGGCTCGGGGACCCGCGCCCCCGTGAACACGTAGCTCTTGCTCGGCTGCGTGTTCTGCGTGAGCTCCATGCACCACCAGGTGGCCCCCGCGGGGCGACCGGCATCGAACTGCTGGTAGTCCTCGGGCGCGATGGTCAGGGAGCCGGTCGGGTAGACATCACCGAAGTCGGCGTCCATGTCGCCCGCGCCGAGGTCCTGGGACTCCTCCGCGATCCAGACGTACCAGTTGTCGATGCAGACATCCTCGTCCGCGGAGTAGTTCTCGACGCGGAACGTGCCGCCGTCGATCTCCGTGTTGCCGGCGAGGAGGCCGCGGTCCCACGCCTCGCCGAGGCCCATGCACGGCGGGATCTGGCGCGCCTCGAGCGGCACGATGGCGTAGCCGAGGGCGGTGTTCGTCGTGATCCAGAGCTTGCCGGAGGCGGTCTCGCCCTCGACTTCGGGGGTGTACGTGACGCTGATCGTCGTGGTCTCGCCGGGCGGGAGCACGTCGGGGATGCCGCTCACCGCGGAGAACTGCGCGCCCTGGACGAACAGCTCGGAGAGGTCGAGATCCGACGTGCCGATGCTGGAGACGACGACCTCGTGGTCCACGCTCTCGCCGTACTCGCTCTCGAAGTAGAGCGACCCGGGGGTCACCAGGATGCCGGGGTAGGTGCCGGCGCCCCGGAGGTCGACCGCCTGGTTGGGCTCCACGGCGTCGCTCCTCACGACGATCTGGCCCTCGTCGTCGAAGCTGGCGGGCGTGTAGGTCACGATCACGTCGGCGGACTCGCCGGGCTGGAGCGTCAGCTCGGCGGAGGCCCAGGTGAGCATGAAGGCGGTGGACCCCGAGAGGTCGATCGTCGAGACGGTGACGGGCTCGTCGCCCACGGAGGTCAGCGTGACCGTCTGGGTGATCGGCGCGTTGCTCGCGAGGATGCCGAAGTCGATGACGCCGGGATCGACCACGAGGTCCCGCAGGCCCTCGTCCTCGTCGGGCTTGACGCCCTCGAGCTCGAAGTCGATGCAGCCGGAGAGCCCTACCAGAAACAACACCCGCATCGACACATCGACCTCCCAGCAACCGTCCAGACGCCCGGATCCCGCGCAGTCTACGCCGGTGCCTCCCCGGCTGCCCGACTTCCGCGAGGTTTTACACGCGCCTGCCGGCCCCCCGGTTCCCTCGCCCGGACGGTCCCGCCCTACGGTGTCGCGGAGCCGACGGACCGACCGCCGATGCGCCAGAAGCTCGCCCCCTGGGTGTGCCCGCTCGCGGTCTCCGCGTCGTAATCGACCTGCGCTTGCCGCAGCCCCGCGAGGAGCCGCGTGCCCGCGGCGTCGGCACCGGCACAGCCGGCGTCGGCGATGACGGCCTCGGCGTCGTGCGCGAAGACGTGCGCAACCTCGACGTGGCCCTGCTCGTGACGCTCCAGGGCGGTGAGCCACTGGCCCCACTCCACCACGAGCGCCGGATCGGCCTCCGACGGCGGGGCCCAGCGCGGCAGCTCGACGGTCACCGCGACGTCGACGTTCGCGCCGGCGACCTCGCAGGTGTCGGTGGGGCGCGGTGTCCAGCTCCAGTCGAGCCGCCAGGTGGTCAACGACGCGACGGTCACGCCCGCCTCGTCACGGGGGCACCGCTCCAGGCAGGACTCGAGCAGGTCGATGCGGTCCGTGCCCTCGAGGTCGAACCACGTGAGCCACGCGCCCTCGACGGGCGGCGCCGCGACCGGGGCCGGGGTCGGCGGGTGGGCGCACGCGAGGAGGAGGAGCACCGTCACCCAGCCATTGTAGCTGCGGCGCGCGAGGAGTTCCCGCTTCTTTGGCGGCGCCGTGCCGGGCGGGCGTCGTGTTAGGGGCGCGCCCGTCCTGGAGCGCCCGTGTCCGTCACCGTCTATGGCATCTCGACCTGCGGCACCGTCAAGAAGGCCCGGAAGTGGCTGGACGACCATGGCGTGGCCCACACCTGGGTCGACTTCCGCGCGACCCCGCCCGAGCCCGCGCGCGTGGCCCGGTGGGTGGCGGCCTTCGGGGCGCCTCCGATGCGGAACACGAGCGGCGGCGCCTACCGCGAGCTCCCGGACGAGAAGGCGAGCTGGAACGAGGCCCGCTGGACCGCCGCCTTCCAGGGGGACGCCATGCTCGTGAAGCGGCCGGTCGTCGAGGTGGACGGCGAGCCCGTGCTCGTCGGGTTCCGCGAAGAGGCGTACGCGGCGCGGTTCGGGGGCTGAACCGCGGCGGCGGTCAGCCCGATCGTCACCGGGGTTGGGGCACCCGTCGCGCCGGCGGGAGGACACCGCCCCGGATCGGCACGCCGTCGATGACGGCCCGCCAGTGCCAGGTGCGCGTGGGATCGAGGGGGACGGTCGCCGTGGCGAGCCCCGCGACGTTCGCCGTCAGCAGCGCCGAGCGGACGGGCGGTGTGTCGCGTGTATCGTCCAGGCTCGCCTCGAAGCGGACGACGGCGCCGGGGGAGGCGTTCACGCGAAAGGTCACGGTGGGTCCGACCACATCCGTGAGTGATACAGGCGATACATCGGCCGACACATCCGATAGCAGGCGCGCGCCCGCCGAGATGGAGAACCCCAGGGTCTGCGCGAAGGTGGCGGGCTCGCCGGTGACCGGGGACGCGACGCTGTCCGTGACGCGGACGAGCACCGAGTAGCCGCCGGCCGTGGTCGGGGTGCCGGCGAGGGTGCCGTCGGAGGCGAGGGCCAGGCCAGGAGGGAGGACGCCGGTGTCGACGCTCCAGGTGAGCGGCGGCGTGCCGCCCCAGGCCTCGAGGGTGGCGGTGTAGGGGAGGCCCACGGTGCCCGGGTCACCGGCGCGGGTGGTGACCGCGAGCGCGCGATGCGCGTCCGTCCACGCGGCGAGCTGCGCGAGATCGGCGTCGGCGGGCGGCGCGGCGTGCAGGCTGTCGAGCTCCGCGGGGTCGACGTCGAGGTCGTAGAGCTCGAGCTCGCCGGTGCCCCACTCCACGTACTTCCACCGCTCGGTCACGACGCCCGCCCACACCGGGTGGTCGCCCACGGAGGTCTCCAGGAAGACGTGGTCGCGGGCATCGGGCGTGGTCGGGTCGAGGAGCGCCGGGCCCAGGCTCTCGCCCCAGCCGCTCGCCGGGAGCCCGGCCAGGTCGGCGATGGTGGCCGGGAGGTCGAGGTTCATCGCCACCAGCCGGTTGTCCTCACCCGGCGTGGTGCCCGGCGCGCGGATGAGGACGGGCACGTGCACGGACTCCTCGTACGCCACCCCCTTCGAGGCGAGGCGGTGCTCCCCGTGGAGGTGGCCGTTGTCCCCCGCGAAGACGAGCACCGTGCGGTCGAGGAGCCCGCGGTCGTCGAGCCCGTCGAGGAGCGCGCCCATCGCGCGGTCGAGCGAGACGAGGTTGTCCATCATCAGCCGGGCCTCGGCATCCCAGCGCTCGAAGTCGTCGTCGATGGGGGTGTTGGCGCGCTGGATCCACCTCGGCTTGTCGGAGACGTCGGCCTCGGCGAACGAGCGGGGCCGCGGCGAGAACGAGGCGTAGGTGCCGATGTCCTCGGTGGCGGGCGAGCCGTAGATGTGCGGCGACTGCGGAGCGAGGAAGACGAAGGTGGGCTCGTCGGGGTACGCGTCGAGGAACCCGAGCGCCTCGTCGAACAACCAGCCGGTGAGGTGCGCGCCGCCCGTGCCCTCGGCCACGCCCTCGCCGGGGGCCTCGGGGGTGCTGGAGCCGCGGATCAGCGTGGCGTCGTAGCCGTCGCCGAGGCTTGTCGGGACGAGGAAGAGATCCCAGCCCGGCGGCACGTAGGGGGCGACGCCGTCCTCGTAGCCGTTGAGGTACTTCCCGAGGATCGCGGTCCGGAACCCGGCGCCCTGGAGCCGCGTGGCGAGGGTGTCGGCGTCGTGGAAGAACGCGATGCCGCCGTTCGGGTAGTCGTTGGTGTGCACGCCCGTCTCGGCGGGGAACGCGCCGCCGGCGAGGAAGCTCGCGCGCACCGGGCAGCAGAGCGGAACGGTGCTGTAGGCGCGCGTGAAGCGCACGCAGTCGGGCGCGAGGCGGTCCATCACCGTCGGCATGCCCCAGAGGTAGTTGTCGCCGAGGTCGTCGGCGAGGACCACGACGACGATCGGCGGGGGCGGCGGCTCGACGGTGTCGGTGTCGCCGGTCTCGGCGGTCTCGGCGGTCTCGGCGGTCTCCCGCGAGTCGGCGGTCTCGCCGGAGTCGGGCGGCACGGAGTCCGGCGCGGCCGTCTCGCCGGGTGGCGCCGAGTCGGCGGGCTTGCGATCGGTGCACGCGGCGAGGGCCAGCAGCACGAGGGCGACGGGGGCGCGGGGGAGCATCGCCGCGCAGTGTACCGCCGGGCGGCCGCGAATCACTCGCTCAAATGTGGTGCTCTACCCGCCGACGTGCACGTCCATCCAGGCGGCCCGGTCGAGCGTCCACGCCTCCAGCCAGGCGATGTCCTCCGCCCAGGTGGCCCCGACGTAGTAGTTCGGGTCGATCCACACGCCGACGGTCCCCCAGCGCGCCTGGTCGCGCACCTGCGCCTCGGTGAGCTCCGCCTGCATCGCCGCGATGCGGCCGTGGATGGTGGCGTCGGAGAGGACGTCGAGGCGGAGCGCATCCCAGCGGGTGCGCAGCCGCTGGAGGAACGCGGGGTCCTCGCGGAGCCGCTCCCACCACGTCGGGAACTGGTAGGCGTAGCCGCAGCGGTCGAGGCTGTCGTAGATCCACCCCTGGGTGCCCCACGTCTCGCAGTAGTTGCAGTTCCCGAAGGCGCGGTCGAAGTCCCAGAGCGGGCCGGCGCGGAGCGTCGTGGTGCCGGGCGGGCCGTCGCTCCAGAGGTACGCGGAGAGGCGGTAGGCGTCGATGTTGTGGGTGAGCTCGTTGAGCAGCCAGTGGTCGACCCAGGCGTCGACGTCGAGGACCGCCGGGTAGCCGACCACGGGGTCGGCGAAGGTGTCCGACGCGAGCACGGCCTCGACGCGGTCGAACCACGACAGGAGGTAGGCGGACTCCGCGGGGGTGACGGCCGTCGCCTTCGGGGAGACCCAGTCGATCGGCGTGCCGAGGGCCGTGTCGAAGCCGGCGCTCCGGTGCTGGTCGACCTTCACGATGAAGCCGCCGGCGACGGTGCCGTCGTCGAGCGTCGTCGTCGCGATGTCGAGGCGGTCGGGCTCGCGGGAGACGCGCTCCACCAGGACGTAGACGCCCCGGTAGTCGCCGTCGAGGACGAGCTCCACGAACTGCGTGCGGGGCTCCCAGCGGCCGGCGGCCTCGGCGGCGTCCCGCCCCCACCCGTAGGCGAGCGCGTTCCGCATGAACGTCTTGTCGGAGTAGGGCGCGTGCAGGACCCAGTCGCTGCCCTCCGGGAGCCCGACGAGCGGGCAGTCGTCGTCCTCGCCGGCGCCGTCGCGGCACTCGAACTTGTAGCCGAGCTTGGGGTAGCCGGTGGAGGAGGAGCCGTGGACCTCGATGCCGATGGCGGTGATGTAGGCGACGGGCGCGGTGGCGAGGTCCGTCAGCGTGCCGTCGTGGTCCTCGATGACCTGGAGGAAGCCCTCGGCCTTCGTGGTGTCGCCGATGGGGCCGTCGACGTCGAAGACGAGTACGGGGAGGTGGGCGAAGCCGGAGGCCGATGTGTCGGATGTATCGGATGTATCAGATGTATCGGATGTATCGGCGGTGTCGTCCGGGAGGGACGCCGTGTCGGTGTCGACAAGCGCGGTGTCCACGGGGAGGGGCGCGGTGTCGGTGTCGGCGGTCTCGCCGTCACGGTCGACGCGGGGGGCGCTCGGGACACACGCGGCGTGGAGCGTGGCGGCGAAGAGGAGGGGGATGGGCGTGCGCACGCGCGGCAGTATGCACGTTTGCGCGGAGCGGAGGCGGGGAGGGGGCGGTGGCGGTGGCGAGCTGACGCTGGAGACCGGTGGGCGCGTCACCCCACCTTCGCCTCCCGGCCCTCGGCCTCGCCGGCCGCGTCGTCCCGGTAGCGGTAGCCGAGGCGCCGCGCGACCTCCGCCAGCAGGTGCTCCACGCGGGCCTCCTGGGCGTGGGCCGGGCCCCGGAGCATGGTGGCCGCCGCGCGCGTGCCGAGCTGGGCCTCGCCGATGATCCACTGGTCCTCGATCCAGATCTTGCTGGAGCGGCGTCGGGCCAGCCGCGCGAGCAGCGGGATCAGGAGCCGCCGCGGGCTGAAGCGCCCGGGCCGGGGCGTCTTGGCGAAGAAGCGCACGACGCGCAGGGTGCGACCGGGGGCGACCGGGATCCAGTTCGACACCTGCACGAACGACCAGATGGTGACGACGGTGATGTTCGGGAAGACGCAGTGGCTCTCGAGCACGGGGCGGGGGGCGGCGCCCATGAGGAAGTGCAGGAGGACGCGGAGGGCGCGCGGCACCGGCGCGTCGAGCTGGAACCAGGAGTGGCCGTGCTCCGCGAGCGTCGTGGCGTTCTCGCCGATCCGCACCCGGCTGGTCGCTTGCTTGTGTACGAAGGGGGCGTGGTAGTCCTCGAGGCCCCCGGACACCGCGAGCTTCCAGTTTCCCTCGATGGGCAAGCGGAGCTCGAAGAGGAAGGTTCCCAGCGACTCGCTGACGCGCTCGAGGTTGGTCGCCATGTCGCCCAGGAACTCGCGCAGCCCGATCGCGGGAACGCGCTGGCCGTGCGCGAAGAGGAAGCCGCCGACCTGGTCGACGGAGATGGGGCGGAGCCCGTACTCGGTGTCGTCGAACGTGGGGAGGCCCGAGCGCCGGGTGGCGCCGAGCAGCCGGCCGTCGTTGGCAAACACCCAGCCGTGGTAGGGGCATTGGAGCTTGCCGCCGCCGGCCTTGCTGCACAGGCGCGTTCCCCGGTGCGTGCAGGCGTTCACGAACCCGTGGAGCTGCCCTTGCTCGTCGCGCGTGATGAGCAGCGAGCGGCCTTGGGCGTCGTACACGAAGTGGGTGTCCGGGCCCGGGACCTGGTCCGCCGTGCCGACCAGGATCCAACCGTCCGCGAACAACCGATCCTGCTCCGCGTCGAGCAGGGACGCGTCATGGAAGATCTCGTTGGTTCGCGGATAGACGCGCATGGTGGCCCCGGGGGGGGCGCACCCTATCGAGGGCTCCGTACCAACGCAAAGGACGCCCCACCGGGGGGGCGTCCTTCGGGATTGGCGTCAGGCTTCTCGGATTCCCCGGTCAGCCTGAACTCCACGCCGCGATCAGTAGATCGCGAGCGAGTAGGTGCCGGTCTCCGAGCTGTACCCGTCGATGCCGATGATCACGAGCTGGCCGGCGTCGAGCGTGACCGTCTCGAGCGACAGGTAGCCCGTGCCGCTGTCGTCGTCGCAGCCGAGGGAGGAGCCGTCCGCGGCGTAGAGGCCGATGATGCTGTCGGAGATGCCGGTGGACGCCGAGAGGTCGAAGGTCCACGAGCCCGCGTAGGGCGCGACCCACGAGTAGGCCACGTCCTCGGCGTAGCTGGAGCCGCACGACGGCGTGAGGTTGTTGCCCATGCCCGTCGTGTCGCCCGTGGCGATGTCGTAGCCCGTGGTCGAGCCGAGGTCGTAGTCGGCCAGGGCGGTGTCACAGACCGCGTCCGCCGCACAGTCGGCGTCGAGGCAGTCGGTGGCGGCGTCGGCGTCGTTGTCGGCGGCGTCGTCACACACCGACTCGGGGAGACAGATGGTCGCCGCCGCGCAGTCGCTGTCGTCGCAGTCGAAGAGCCCGTCGCGGTCGTCGTCGCCCGCGTCTTCGCAGTCCACCTCGGAGTCGGACCAGACGTTGAGGGTGTAGTCCCCGGACGTGGTCGAGTCGTAGCCGTCGACGTGGACGACCACTTCCTCGCCCGCGAGCAAGGCGACGCTCACCTCGGAGAGCAGGCCCGACGTGTCGTCGTTGCAGTCGAGCTCGGTCGCGGAGCACTCCCCCGTCTCCACCGCCAGGATGGTGTCGAAGCTCGTGCCGACCGTGTCGAAGGTGTAGACGCCGTCGGCCGGAGCGGTCCACACCCACGCCACGTCCTCGGCGCTGTAGTAGGCGCAGTCCGAGGTGTAGTCGTCCCCGGCGCCCGTCGTGGAGCCCGTCGCCACCGCGGCGCCGACGATGCTGCCGAGGTCGTCGTCCGCGCAGGGGTTGGTGCAGTAGAGGTCCTCGGCGCAGTCGTCGTCGTCGCAGTCGACGAGGCCGTCCGCGTCGCTGTCGCCGCCGTCGTCGCACACGAGCTCGATGCAGGTGTCGCCGCTCTCGCAGTCGCTGTCGTCGCAGTCGCCGAAGCCGTCGTTGTCCTCGTCGAGGCCGTCCGTGCAGTCGAGCTCGGCGTCGGAGTAGACGCTGAGGACGTACGCGCCGCTCGCGTTGTAGCCGTCGACCGCGAATACGACCTGCTCGCCCGCCACCGCGGTGAACGTCTCCATCGACTGGGTGCTGTCGCCGTCGTCGTCGTCGCAGGTGGCCTCGCTCGAGCAGTCCGAGCTCCAGATGGAGAGCACGGTGTCGAAGGCGGAGTCGTCGGTCGTGACCGTGTAGGTGCCGTCGGCGGGCGCGGTCCACGACCAGGACACGTCTTCGGGCGTGTACGAGCTGCTGCTGCAGGACGAGGCGTAGTCGTTGCCCGCGCCGGTCGTGTCGCCCGTGGCGAGTCCGTAGCCGAGGGCGGAGCCGAGGTCCCCGTCGGCGCAGGTGGCGCTCACCGCGCAGGCGGCGTCCGCCGCGCAGTCGGAGTCGTCGCAGTCGATCAGGCCGTCGGCGTCGTCGTCGAGGGTGTCGTCGCACACCGTCTCGGTCACGGTGGCGGCGCAGGCGGCGTCGGCCGCGCAGTCCATGTCGGCGCAGTCGATGGCGCCGTCGGCGTCGTCGTCGAGCGTGTCGTCGCACACCGTCTCGGTCGCGGGCGCGGCGCACGCGGCGTCGGCCGCGCAGTCCATGTCGGCGCAGTCGATGGCGCCGTCGGCGTCGTCGTCCAGCGTGTCGTCGCACACCGTCTCGGTGGCGGGGGCGGCGCACGCGGCGTCGGCCGCGCAGTCCCTGTCGGCGCAGTCGATGGCGCCGTCGGCGTCGTCGTCGAGCGTGTCGTCGCACACCGTCTCGGTCGCGGGGGCGGCGCAGGC
>JAUXTN010000088.1 GCA_030684355.1 Pseudomonadota bacterium | reverse complement strand
CGCGCGCGCCCGTGCCGGCGCCGACCGCCGTTGCGCCCGCCTCGGTCATCCCCGAGGCGACGGCCTCCGCGACCGCGTCCACCCGGTGATGCGCGCGCCGGTCCCAACCGTCGGGGCGGCGCTCGCCGCGGTGGCCCGGGCCGGCCTCGTCGTGCTCGCAGGCTGCGCCGCGGTCGCCGGGGAGCCCCCCGCGCGCCCGCCCGGAACCGACGGCCTCTCCGTGCTCCAGGGCGCGGACTGTGCCGTCTGCCACGCGATCCCCGGGGTGGAGGCCCCGCCCCGCACGGCGTCGTGCGTGGGCTGCCACGTCTGGGTGCGGACCGTCGCCCAGAACCCGAACGCACGCGCCGTCGCGATGACCGTGTTCCCGAAGTGGGAGCGCTACGAGCGCACCGTGCGCTCCTACGCGGAGGTGCCCGACCTCGGCGTGGCCGCGGCCCGGCTCGACCCGGCGTGGTGGGCCCGCTACCTCCAGGACCCCCACGACCTCCGACCGTCCATGGACGAGACGATGGTGCGGGTCGGCCTCGACGCCGCGCAGCTCGACGCCATCGCCGCGTGGGCGGCCGAGCGGGCCGTGCCGGTCGCCGCCACGCCCCGCCCCGATCGCGCGAACCTCGCCCGGGGGGAGGCCCTCTTCGCCACGAAGGGCTGCGTGGCCTGCCACACCTTCGGCGCCCATGCGACCGGCCCCGGCATCCCGTCGGCGCCCGACCTGCGCCACGCGCGCGACCGCATGACCGACGATGCCCTCGTGGCCTGGATCGTCGACCCGAAGGCGATGAGCGCGGGCGCGACGATGCCGGCGCTCGGCGTGACCCGGGACGAGGCGATCGCGCTCCGCGACTGGCTCGTGCTCACCCCACCGGGCGGGGCCCGGCCCGCCGCGCCGGGTGCCCTCCCGATCGTCACGCGGCCGGTGGCCTACGCGGAGGTCGAGGAGAAGGTGATCGGCAAGATCTGCATCCACTGCCACATGGACCCCGCCCAGAACGAGGGCCGCGCCGGCCCCGGCAACGCCGGCGGCTTCGGGTGGCCCGCGACCGGGATCGAGCTCCAGACCGTCGCGAGCGTGCGTGCGCACGGCCCGGACATCGTCGCCGCGCTGCTGCGGCGGCGGGACGAGGCCGCGCGGGACGTCGTACGCCCCGGGGAGGTCCCCGCGACGCTCACCCGCCCCGAGAAGCCGGGCATGCCGCTCGGCTTGCCGCCCATCCCCGACGAGGACATCGCGCTGGTCGTGGCGTGGTTGGCGCAGGGGGCGCCGGAGTAGCGCTGCCCGGGAGGCGGCCAGAGGGAGCCTCCGGCAGGAGGCGACCGACGCCGCCGACGCGCCACGCTCGATCAGCGCGTCGCCGACGGGGCCCCGACCGTTTCCGGGGCGGCCCGGCGCGCCGGAAACGGGTGGGGTCAAGGAGGCGGGGGGGCGTTGCGGGGGGCTCCCCCCCGCCCCAAGCGGACACCGGGCGAACCGTTACGGAACCGCGGGCATCGGCGGTGCAACCTCGGGATCGCCGGCTCCCGCTTCGAGGTCTCCCACGGCGCTCGCGCCCTCCGCGATCGGCGTCACGGTGGACGGGAACAGCTCGGCCTCGGGCGCTTCGGGGGCGCGCGCGGACGGGTAGGAGAGGCCGAACGGGGGGAGGGGGGCGCCGTCTTCGAGGTCGGGGACGGGGAGCATCCCCTCGGGGGCGGTGCCGCGCACGAAGCCGAGCCAGCGCTTCTCGGAGGGGAGGAGCACGACGCCGTCGGGAATGGGGAAGCGTTCGTCGGGCACGTTGGGGAGCGCCGCCATGATGCGGCTCCACACGGGGAGGGCGGCCTTGCCGCCGGTCTCCTTGTCGCCGATGGAGGCCTGGCCGTCCGTGCCGACCCACACCGCGACGGTGTAGCGCGGCGAGTAGCCGACGAACCAGGCGTCCACGAAGTTGGAGGTCGTGCCGGTCTTGCCGCCGAAGTCCATGCCGGGGCGGCGGCCCTTCTTCGCGGTGCCGGCGTCGAACACGTTCCGCATCATGTCGACCATGACGTAGGCCGTGGCGGGGTCCATCACGCGGGTGCCGGCGCCGCCCGGCATCTGGCGCTCGCCCGCGCCGGGGATCGCCACCCGTTCGCCGGCCCGCGCCAATTCGCGGCCGTTCCGGTCGAGCACGCGCGTGAGGTAGACGGGATCGATGTGGACGCCCATCCGCGCGATGGACGAGTAGCCGACGGCGAGGTCCATCGGGGTGACCTCGGAGGAGCCGAGCGCCACGGTGAGGTCGCGACGGAGCGGGGTGCGGACCCCGAGGGCGCGCGCGAGCGAGGTGACCTTCTCGATGCCGACCTCGTTGCCGAGGCGGACCGCGACCGTGTTGAGCGAGAGCGCGATGGCGTTCCGGAGCGGGATCGCGCCGTGGTACTTGCCGTCGTAGTTCTTGGGGCGCCAGGGCAGGCCGTTGGTGCCGGTGAGGGAGAACGGGGCGTCGTTCACGATGTCGGTCTGGCGGTAGCCGCTCGAGAGGGCCGCGGCGTAGACGAAGGGCTTGAAGGCGCTGCCCGCCTGCCGCTTCGCCTGGGTGGCGCGGATGAAGCCCTCCAGGCCGACGTCGTAGCCGCCGGCGATGGCGACGACGTTGCCGGTCTGGTTCTCGATGACCACCGCCGCGGACTCCGCCCAGGGCCGGGCCCGCCGGGAGACGAGGGGGGAGGAGGTGGGATCGCCCGGGCGCGCCGGGGGCTCGTCCTCGGCGGCGCAGACCTCCAGCACGTCCCCGGGGCGGAGCACCGCGGAGAGCGCCACCGGCGGCTTTCCGGGGGCGGTGCGCACCTTCGAGGTGAGGTCCACCGGGCCGAGGTGGAAGCGGAAGGGGCCGGCGGAGACGGGGCCGGGGGTGTCACCCGAGAGCGCCGGGAAGCACTCGCCGGGGAGGGGGGCGCGGAAGGCGCCGGTCTGCCGATCGAGGCGGAGGCCGTCGCCGCGGTCGAGGAAGCCGGGCCGGGCCTCCTCGGGGATGTTGCGGGTGGGGCCGCGGGCGCCCTGGCGGGCCTCGAGCAGCGTGAGGCCCTCGCGCACGGCGGCCTCGACCTCCGCCTGCACCGCGGGCATCAGCGGCGTGTGCACCTGGAGCCCCTCCAGGAAGGGCAGATCCGAGCCGTAGATGCGCCGGACCTCGCGCCGGGCCTCGGTGAGGTAGGCGGTGTTGGCGCCGCGGTCGGAGGACTGGCGCGGCACGAGCACGGGGTCCGTGAGGTGGGAGCTGGCGGCCACGGGGTCGAGGAAGCCCTGCGCGACCATGAGCTTGAGGACGGTCTCCCGGCGGCTCGCGGCCATCTCGGGATCGTGACGCGGGGAGTAGCGCGACGGCGCGGGGACGAGCCCCGCGAGCATGGCGGCCTGCCCGGGGTCGAGCTCGCGCGCGGAGAGGCCGAAGTAGTCCTGCGCCGCGGCCTCGACGCCGTAGTTGCCGCTCCCGAGCGCCGCGTAGTTCACGTACAGCTCCAGGAGCTGCATCTTGTCGAGCTCGTCCTCCAGTCGATAGGCGAGCACGGCCTCGCGCAGCTTGCGACGGTAGCTGCGCTCCTTCCCGACGAGCAGGTTCTTTACGAGCTGCTGGGTGATGGTGGAGCCGCCCTGGCGGGTCTCGCCGCCGCGGAGGTTCACCACGAGCGCCCGCGCGATGCCCATCGGATCGACGCCCTCGTGCTCGAAGAAGCGACGATCCTCGCTGGCCACGAACGCTTGCCAGACGTGCTTCGGCATCTCCGCGATGGGCACCCACACGCGGCGTTCGAGGTAGAACTGATCCACCCGCGTGCCGTCCCCCGCGAACACCTGGACGCTGCACGGGATACGGAATTCCGCGTCCCGGCCGAGCTCCGGCGGGAGGGTGGAGAGGATCTCCCGGTTGAACCAGGAATACCCAAACCCCGCGGCGATCGCGCCTGCCACCAGCGCGACCGCGCCGACGCCCGCCGTCCAACGGAGCGCGCGGCCGAGCTTCTGGCGCAACGTGGCCGTCGGCGGGGTCGGTGGGCTGGTGCTCATCCTGTCGTCGGCATGCGAACGGGAGAGTCTAACGCCCGCACCGACGGAGGCGCCTTCCGCGCCACTTGCGCCCGTCCTCACCGAGGTCCGGCTCCCGCTGCTCGACGTGGCCACGCCCTTCCGGTGGGACGACGAGTTCCGCGGGCTGGCCACGATGGCGATGGAGCTCGGCCTCTCGGACATCCCGGGTACGGTCGTGCGGGTCCCGGGGGACGCCGCGCCGCCGAGCGTGCTGATGGCGCTGCCGGTGAGCCGCCGGCAGGTGGACGCCCGGTTCCTCGCACGCGGCACGGACAAGGCGCTCGAGCTGGAGCTGGAGCTGTGTGTCGCGGGGGAGGGGTGCGAGTCCACGATCGCGACCGGCACGCGCGAGGCGCCGTGGGAGGCCATCGGCGCGCTGTTGGACGGCGCCGCGCAGGCCCTCGGCGCGCGGGTGCCCGAAGAGGTCGCCGCGGCCTGGCACACGCCCGGGTCGAAGGACCCCTACGCCGAGCTCATCACCGGGCGGGCGGCGGCCACCTACTACGGCATCCTCCCCCCGCCGGACGACCCCACCGACCGCCGCACCAACTCCGTCATCCGCGCGGTCCTCATCGACCCGAAGCAGCCGCTCGCGCTCTGGACCCTCGCGCGGTGGGACGTCGGCGCCACCAGCGACGCCGGCAAGGCGGCCGACACCCTCGCGCGCGCGGCGCTCGTGCGCCCGCACTCCCGCATCCTCGACGCGGACCGCGCCACCGTGCTCACGGCCACCGGCAAGCCCGATCAGGCCGTGCTCGTGTGGGAGCAGCTCCGCGCCGGTGCGCTCGACGACCCCCGCTTCCTCGAGCCCACCGCCCGCGCCCTGCTCGTCGCCGGCCGCCCGGCGGACGCCCGCGCCGTCCTCGACGCCTTCCCGGCCGAGTTCCGCTGGGAGCCCCGCGTCGCGGAGCTGCGGGTCGCGGTCGCCGAAGCGGTCGACGGTACGGCGGGCCTCGATCCGCTGCTCGCCCACTGGCAGGAGACCGATCCGCGCGCCGTCGCGCCCGTGCGGCGGCGCCTCGACCTGCGCGTGCAGACCCGGCGCTTCGGCGAGGCCCTCGCGATGGTCCCCGCCCTTCGAACCCGCGCACCGGGCCCGCAGACCGACGCCCTCGAAGTGGCGCTCCTCGTCGCGGTCGGGCGCGTGCGGGAGGCCGCGGATCGCGCCCCGGTCGACACCGCCGCACGGCTCCGGGCCCGCGCGGAGCGCGCGATCGATCCCGGGGCGCCGCTGGACGGCCTCCCCGACGGCGATCTCGAGGGGAAGCTCGCGCGGGCCGACGGGCTCGTCTACCGGGGAGACGCCGGGCAGGCGATCGTGGAGCTGGACGAGCTGCTCGAGGAGCGCCCCTGGCGTGCCGACGCCCACGCGGCCCGCGCCCGCGCGCTGGAGCGGCTCGGGCGCACCGAGGACTCCTCCGCCGAGTGGCAGCTCGCCTGGGAGATCGATCCCGCGATGGAGGGCGGCCCGGTGGCCGTGACCCGCATCGCGAGCACGTTCCAGTACGTGGTGAACGCCCCGCCGCCGGTCGACGCGCGGGTGCCCGAAGCTCCGGTGGGGCGGAAGGGGCCGGAGCTGTAGGGAGCCGGCGGGTTGCCATCTGGGGCGCACGCGGACATGCTTGGGGCGGAGGCGCCCATGCTGCTCGCGATCCTGGCCGGCTGCGGCTTCGACGACGCTTCGAAGCCGCTCGGCGGCGACACCGGCGATACCGGCCACCCCACGGGGGACGCCTACGGCTGCATCGAGGACGGGCAGACCGCGATCGCCGACACGAGCGTGCCCGCGGAGGGCATGGACTTCGCCCCGGACACCGTGGTGGCCGCCTTCGCCGGGGCGTGGGGCGGGCGCTTCGACTTCGCGGACGGCGAGGTTGCCATGGCGGGCTTCTCCGTGTCGCCCGAGGGCACGTGGGCGCTCGTGTCCCGTCACTACGTCGACAGCGGTCTTGGGGAGGGCGGCCTCGCCGAGGACTGCGGTCCGACCTACCTCTGGACCACCGAGGCGATGCTGTCCGACGAGACCGGCGCGCTCGACGAGCGCATCGCCGTGCAGATCAGCGTGCCGACGGCGGACGTCGCGCTCCTCACCGGCACCGTCGCGCTGGACTCCATGGTCGGCACGACGCGCCCCGAGGCGTGGGACCCGGCGGACTGGGCGGAGAACGACCTCTCGGTCTCGGCGAACGCGACGCCCGGCCAGTGGATCGTGCAGGTCCTCTGGTGGGCCTCCACGGGGGTGGACGCGAAGGACGAGGGCGCGGAGACCGAGACGGGGACCGTGTCCCCGAGCGGGATGTCGGAGCTGGTGGGGACGATGACGGCAACGCCGTTGGAGTAGGGTCGGGCGTGGGCGCGGGGCGGCGCGCCTGGCCGTAACGAGAGACGGGCCGTGCGCTGGCTACGGCGTGGGTGCCTTTCGGGGAGGCGCCGGGTTCGCGGGCGCCTTCTTGGACGCGGCGGCCTTCGTCGGCCCCGGCTTCGCCACCGCCTCGGCCCCCACCGGCACCTCCGCGCCGGAGGGCACCGCCTCCACCGGCGCCTCCGCGACCGGCGGCCCCAGGACCGCGCCCGGCTCGACCTTCTCGGCGGTGCACCCGCACGTGGGGCTCGCCGACCAGCAGGCGTGGCCCGGCACGAGCACCACGGACTCCTCGGCCCGCACGGCCCCGGGGCACACCCAGCCGTCCCCGACCGCGAGGACCGCGATGTAGGGCTCCGGCTCGTCGCGCACGGGGGTCTCCAGCATCGGGATGCCGGGTGCGTTTGCCAGCGGCGGGACCGGGCACGCCGCGAGCGTCGGCCGCACGAACGCGGCCTCCCACGCGCTCGCCTCGAGGAGCGCGGTCGCGCCCCGGTCGGCGGCCGCGAGCCGCCCGTCGATGCGCTCCATCCACCGCGCGTCCACGAGCGGCGCCACGGTGGCGGCCGCGCGGATGCGGCGCACCCGGTCCGCCTGGGCCCGCGCCGCCTGGATCGCCTCGCGCCACGCGCTCCCGAACCGCTCGATGCGCCAGCCCAGCGCGATGCGCTCGGGATCGTCGCACGCCCGCTTCGGGGCCGGGCGGCTCGTCCACGCCGCCTGCAGGCGGCCGGTGGCGCGCTCGGTCGCGACGGACGTGCCGAGCAGCGCCTCCAGGCGTGACTCCGCGGCGAGGAGCTCCGGCACCCCCGGCGCAAGATCCGGCGCGTCCGCCGCCGCCCGGCCGGCGAGTAGAAGCGCGATCCCCACGAGCGCTGGCCTCACGCCACCTCCTCGTCCGCGAAGTAACGCCGCTCGAGCGACTCGCCGCGCCGCACCTCCGCGACCCGCGCCCCCTCCGCCAGGAGCGCGCGCAGGAGCTCCGAGGTGGCGTCCTCCGGGGCCACGCCGTCCGGCACCCGCAGCGTGACGAGCTCGGTCCGCCCAGGCGGGTAGGGGGGCGCCAGGTGCACGTAGACCTCCCGATCGCGCCCCGTCATCTCGATCAGCGGCCCCGCGCGCGTGCAGCGCCCCTTGTCGATGAACACCACCCAGTCGCACATCATCTCGAGCTCGGCGAGGTTGTGGGAGCTCACCAGGACGGTGCGGCGGCCGCGCTCGGCGGCGATGCGCTCGCGGAGGTGTCGCGCCTGGGAGGGGTCGAGGCCCGACGTGGGCTCGTCGAGCATCACGAGCTCGGGATCGCCCAGGAGCGCGGAGGCGACGGTGACGCGGCGCCGCATGCCGTGCGAGAGCGTCGCGACGCGGGCATCGCCGCGATCGGAGAGGAGCACGGCCTCGAGGGCCTCATCCACCGCGCGGCGGGCGCTCGGGCCGTCGAGCCCCTGGAGCCGAGCCCACACGGTCAGGAGCTGCCGCGGGGTCGACGCCGTGGGGAGCTCGGCGTCCTGCGGGAGGATGCCGACGCGGCCGCGGTGGGACTCCGGCGAGAACGGCCCGCGCCCGAGGAGGTCCACCCGCCCCTCGTCCGGGGTGAGGAAGCCGGCGAGGATCGACATCGTCGTCGTCTTGCCCGCTCCGTTCGGACCCACCAGCCCGCAGATGGAGCCCACCGGCACGACGAGGTCGAGCCCGTCGAGCGCTCGCGCCTTGCGATAGCGCTTCACCAGCCCTTCGCACCGGATGGCGTCGGCCGTCACAGGTCCCTCCGCGCGAAGACCGCGTGGCCCAGCGAGTAGTAGACGACCGCGAGCACCACGCTCCGCGCGGCCGCCGCGCCGAACGTCGGGAGGTCGGTGGCCCAGAAGTCCGACCAGGCCGTGGTCGCGATGAAGAGCCCGGCCAGGTCGGCCAGGCGCCCCGGGAGCGAGAGCCCGACGTGCAGATCGAGCCAGTACGCGGCGATCGGCATGGCCCCCACGAGCCCGGCGACCACCACCCGCGCGCCGTTGGGGGAGGGGATCCACTGCGACGCCGCGAGCCCCAGCCCCGCGAACGGCAGCGCCCACACCGCCGCGCGCGCGGTGCGCTCCACGAGGGAGAGCGCGAGGCCCAGGGGCGGGTTCCCGACCATCATCGTCATCCCCATGCCCCAGGCCACCAGCCCGCCGATCACCGCGGCCACCAGCGCGATCAGGAGCTGCCCGGCGAGCTTCCCGAGGCCGATCTGGAGGCGCCCGGTGCGGCAGAGGAGGTAGCGCACGCTCCGGCTCTTCACCTCGCTCGCGATCGAGCCGGACGCCGAGAACACGAGCACCAGCGGGAGCAGCGCCATCGTCGCCACGCCGGTCCACAACCCGAGCAGCGGCTCCTTCAAGAGCTCCGTCACGTCGGTGCCCCCGCCCGCCATCTGCCCGACGACCCGCGCGAGGTCGGGGTTCTCGAGGAAGGTCCCCATCATCGCGCCCGGGCGGGCCGTGCTCGGCACCCCGAGGGTGCCCGCGGCGACCTCCTCGGCGTTGCTGAGCGCCTTCACGAACAGCCACGTCGAGAAGGCGATGCCGCCCGCGTACGCGAGGAGCACGAGCTGGAACAGCCGCGTGCGCACGGCCTCGCCGAGCTCGTAGACCGCCACCCACCACACGTCCGCCGCGAAGCGCATCACTCGCCGAACGTGGGGGCGGTGACGCCCTCCATCTTCATCAACGACGCCAGGACATCCCCCGAGACGTAGGAGAAGGGGTCCACCGCGGCCTCGTCGACCTCCGCGTAGACGTCGTCCGGGACGGCCTTCCGCATGCGGTCGTCCGCGGCGATGACGATGTCGAGGGACTCCGCGGCGAAGTCCATGATGTCGCGACGGTCGACCTCGCCGGCCGCCACCGCGGCGTCCACGAAGGCGTCGACCTCGACCTTCAGCTCCCGGTTCATCTGGTCCATGGCGTCCGTCACGGCGGCCACCTCGTCGTCCTCGAGGCCGCCCTGCTCGACCAGGGCCGCGAGCGCCTGGGCGCGCCGGGCGTCCAGCGCGGTGTTCATCGCGTCGCGCATCTGCTCGGGGGTCTCGGTGGGGGGCGCCACGGGCGGCGCGTCGGCGTCGTCGGGCGCGTCCGACCCGGGCGGCTCCGTCGACGGCGCGTCGTCCGCGGGCCGGCTCCGCTTGCCCTCCACCGCCGCTTCGAAGTTAGGGGCGTCGGCACGCAGGATCGACCGGATGCTGTCCGCCGCGCCGCCGCGGCACGGGCGGGCCGCCGTCGCCTTCAGCGCGTCCAGCTCCGTGCGCATGGCCAGGAGCTCGCCGCGCGGCTGCCACGCCCCGAGGACGATCCCCGCGACGAGCGCGATCACGGCTGGGAAGAACGGCTTCAATGCGGACCCCGGAGGTTGCCGATCCCTAATCGTTGCGGACGGGTCACGTCACGCGCCTGCGTCAAGCTGCGACGGGCGCGACCGCGCGCGCCACGGGGAGCCGGGGCCTGGTCGCAATGCCGCGCCGGAAGAACGCACGAAGCCCTTGACACGTAAATACAACCATGAGAATATGGACGAACCTCATACGCGCGCCCGAGGTCTCCATGCTCCCCGACTCGCTCCGCTTCCCTCCCGGCGGAAAGCCCTGGCTTTTGTACGGTCTGTTCGGGGCGAGCCTCGTCCTGAACCTGGGCCTGGCGATCAAGTTCAGCGGCTCCGACGAGCCCGCCCCCGCGGCGCCCACGCCGACGATCTCCCCCATCGGGGACGACACGACCATCTCGAACCTGCCCGTCCCGGCCGATCTCGTGGTGCCGCTGCCCGAGCCGCTCGGCGTGGCCCGTGCGGCCGGCACCGAGGTGTTCACCGGCACCGTGTCGAGCTCGCTCTCGGCCACGTTCCAGGACGCGAAGGACACCAACCCCGCCGCGCTCTCGGCGGTGTACTCGCGGCTGTTCGCGTGGGACATGGACCTTCGGCGCGACCTCCACAAGGGTGACACCGTCGAGGTCCTCTTCGAGCAGCCCGACGGCGCCGAGCCCCTCGTGCTCGCCGCGCGCCTGCGCAGCCAGCCCGGCACGGGTAGCGAGAAGGTCTACGCCGCGTGGCGCTACCAGGCCCCCGGCGACCGCTTCCCGTCCTACTGGTCCGACACCGGCGAGGAGGTGCCCCGCCGCCTCATCGACGGCCCGCTGCCCGACTACGAGCAGATCACCTCGCTCCTGAAGGACCGCCCGACCCACGAGGGCATGGACTTCAAGACCCCCATCGGCACGCCCATCGTCGCGCCGCGCGCGGGTCGGGTCACGCGAACGAACTGGAACCACGCGGCCAACGGCAATTGTGTCGAGGTCCAGTACAGCGACGGCGTCACCGCCAAGTTCCTGCACATGAACGAGAACGGCGTGAAGGACGGCCAGTCGCTCTCCGCCGGGACCGAGATCGGCAAGACCGGCAACACCGGCCGCTCGACCGGCCCGCACCTCCACTACCAGATCGAGCGCGGCAGCAAGGTCCTCGACCCCATCGAGTACCACGGCACCCTCCGCCGCCAGCTCCCCACCGACGCGATGCCGGGGTTCGAGCAGGCGAAGAAGGAGCTCATGGAGCAGCTCGACGGGCGGCTGGCCTCCCGCTGATCTGAGCCTGGGCGCGTCCGGCTAGCCGATCTTGCAGCGCGTTCCCCAAGAACGCGCTGCAAGACCGGCGATCCCGAGGCGGCCCGTTTCGAGTGGCGCCTTGTTTGCGCTGGGCGCGAACAAGGCGCCATCTCGCAAACGGAGCTTCGCCGACCCGATAACGATAGACAGGCCGTGCGCTAGCCGGCCTGGCTACCGGTAGTGGGCGCGTCCGCGGGCGCGCCCTACTTCCGCCGCCTCAGCACCGGCACGAAGAACGCCACGAGGAACGGCAACAGCCGCACGCCCAGCGGGGTGTGCGAGCAGCCCGAACCGCCCTCGCAGCCGCCGTCGGCGCCGCAGCCGCTGTCCCCGCCGCAGCCGCCGGCCTCGTCGCAGCCGAGCTCGGCGCCGATGTCGATGTCGCCGGTGTTCAGACCGCCGTCCTCGCAGCCGACGCTGCCGCCGGCGCAGCCGGAGAGCTCGATGGGCTGCAGATCGTCGGTGGCGAGCACCGCGTAGCCGCCGAGCCAGCTCTCCTCGGGCATCCACCAGATGAAGCCGAGGCCGAGGCCGCGCCACGACGGGATGGTGACCGCCGGGAGCTCGGGGAGGAAGGAGCCGAGGAGCGTCGGGACGAACGCCGCGAGGCCGTCGGAGTAGCCCTCGGGGAGGAGCTCGTGGTCGTCCTCGACGAAGGTGAGCGCGTCGTCGACGACGATCCCGGGGGTGAGCACGCCGTCCGCGAGCGGCAGGTCGAGGCCGATGGAGCCGGCGAGCGTGACCCCGAAGACCCGGGTTTCGCGGCCGTCGAGCTCGCCGTAGGCCGCGAGGTTGAGGCCGTCGAGGTTCACGCGGAGCGGCGGGCCGTCCTCCGCGAAGGAGGCGGTGGGCGCGGCGAAGGGGCGGACCGCGAGCTTGAGCGGCACCGCGGCGGGGAACAGGTCGGCCCAGAAATCGCCGAACACCGGTGCGAAGAGCGACGAGTCGAGCGGGGCGCCGCCGAGGTCCGACAGGTCGATGCAGAGCGCGCCGGTCTGGTAGGCGGCGTAGAGCACCTGGTCGGCGAACACCTGGTTCACGACGGCGGCGGCGTCGTAGGTGAGGGCGTCGTCCGGGGCGAGGCCGTCGAGGGTGGGCCAGGTGCCGACGCCGCTCGGGGCCACCCCGGCGGGGACGCACGTGGACACGACGCTGGGGGCGACGGTCGCGCCGAGGCCGATGAACAGGCCGTTGTCATCGAGGGTGAAGCTCGACGGAGCGAGCGCCAGCGCGACGTCGCCCTCGCCGAGGGAGAGGGAGGTGTCGATGACGAGCGCGCCGAGGCCCTCTTCGAGCGCGGGCTCGATGGTGGCGCCGAGGTCGGCGAGCGAGGGCGCGACGGCGTCCTCCAACAGGCGCGTGATGAGCTCGGGGTCGGTGCCGAGGAGGGTGCCGATGGCGTCCGCGAGGATGCAGCCGTCGAGCGGGTTGCCGATCGGGGCGAGGTCGAAGGTCACCTCGCCGGCGGTCGCGTCGAACACGCCGTCCGCGTAGGTGATGCCCAGCGGGAGGTGCACCTCGAGGGCGACGGTCGGGAGCTCGACGCTGCACGCCTCCGCCAGGTCGACGAGCGGGGAGCAGTCGCCGGTGGCCGTGAGGGTCGACGCGGAGGACGAGAGCGCGCCGTAGATGGTGAGGTCGAGCCGGCCCGCGGCGGGGACGAGCGCGACCTCCTGGATGTCGAGATCGAGCGTCATCGGGGCGAGCGACCACGTCAGGACCTGCGTGGGATCGGCGTCGTCGCACGCGAGCTCCCCGGAGAGCGCGCCGACGGGGAACGCGGCGGGCATGATCCCGGCGATGGCCTGGCCGAGGCGGTCGAAGCCCTTGGCGGAGACGTGCACGCCGACCGCGTTGTCGACGGGATCGAAGGCGAGAGCCGCCGTTGACCAGGAGGAGGAGGCGAGGAGGAGCAGCACGATCCCATCATCGCGGAATCAGGGCGCGGGGTCCACCCGATAGAGCGTGGCCCAGGCGGATCCTCCCCGAAACAGGGACGCCACCGGGGTGGCGACGACCCCCGCCTCGGCCGCCGCGACCGCGACCTTGCGGGCGTCGGGGCTCCAGTTGTAGACCATCGGCGCGCTCGCCCGCACCGCGAGGAACCAGCCGCCCGACGCGAGGCGAAGGATGGCGGGGCCGTCGGCTTCGCCGCGCGACCGTGCGCCCCACGCGTGGGTGATGGCGACCTCCGGGGCGCGCGCCTCCAGCATGCCGTAGAGCTCGTAGTCGCAGGCCACCAGCCGCGTCACGTGCTCGGCCCGGAGCATCTCCACGAGCGAGGCCTGGCCGGCCTCGGTGAACGAGGGCGTGTCGACGGTGCTCACGACGCGATCCGTGTTCGCGAGGTGGAGCGCCCCCGCGAGGACCATCGGCGAGACGAACACGGCGGTGGCGACCGCGCGCACGAACGAGCGAGGCGGGGCGATGGTGGCCGCGAGGCGGTCCGCGGCGAGGCCGACGAGGAGCGCCAGGGGCACGGAGATCTGCGCGAGGTGGTGCAGATCGCGGTTGGCGAGCGAGACGAGGGCGACCTGGAGCGGAACGGCGAGGGAGAGGAAGCGCAGGAGCGCGCCGGACGAGCTCTTTGCCGGGGTCCGCCACTCCAGGAGGGCGCCGGCGACGGTCGCCGCGAAGCCGACCAGGCGGAGCACCGACACCGGGGCGACCGCCTCCGCCCCGTACGCGTTCGCGAAGAAGGCGACGGGGTTCCCGAAGAAGTACAGGAGGTTGGTCAAGCCCTCGCGCGCCGGCGACGGGCCGGTCCAGCCGCTCCAGAGGCGCGCGAACTGGAGTCCGAGCATGTCGTGCGACACGATGGGGGGCAGGGGGAGCACGAGCTGGTGGAGGTTCGCGAGGAGGAGCGGCGTCACGCAGAGCATCGGGATGCCGAGGAGCACGCCGGGGTGCACGCGCGAGGGGGGCCGGAGCTCGGGGCGATCCCACCGCGTCAGCACCACCGCGATGCCGTAGGCCAGGAGCGTCGCGGCGAAGGTGACCTTGGCGGCGAGCCCCAGCCCCACCCCGATGGCGATGGCGACGGTGCCGTGCACGCCCCCCTTCCAACGGCGGCTCCAGAGCGCCCAGAGCACCAGCAACGCGGCCGCTTGGAGCAGGATCTCCGTGCCACCGAGCACCTTGCGGTAGAAGACGAAGCACCAGTCCGTGGCGAGGACCCACGCCGCCGCTCCCGCCGCGATCCGCGTGCCGTGGAAGGTGAGGAAGCGGTGCGCGAGCAGCAGCAGCAGGGCGCCGAGCGCGACGTGGGTCACGACGCCGGCGGTGCGCGAGCCGGTGAGCGCCCGCGCCGCACGGGCGGGCCAGTCCGCGGCGCCGCCGGTGTAGGCGTTGATGGCCAGCGGCACCTGCGCCGATCCGATGACGAGGCGCTCGGTCGGGCGAGTCCGCGCGGCCTGGAGGAGCCCGGTCGTCTCCGCCCCGCTGACGGGGGGGTCGAGCGTAAGGAGCACGACAGGCGGCGTCGGGAGTGCCCATCCGACCGCGACCTCGCCGACCAGGCCTACGCCGCGCACCGTGAGCACGACCAAGAGAAAGTAGGCGACCACCGAGGACAATGCCGCGATCGATCCGCGGTAGGGGAACAGGATCATGGGCGAGCCGGGAATGCGCCGCCCCCGCGAAGCCTTCTCGGATTGATTGCGCGTGGGGTCTGCACGGTCCGCACGTGGCAGCTATAGTTCGAAGAGCGTCCTCGTGGCGCGCGGAGCGGCGATGAGCGACAACCGACCCAACCCCCCCGCAAAGAAGCCCCCCGAGCCGAGCTGGCTCGACGAGTTCCGGGATCGGCTGGCAGAGTGGATCGATGCGCTCATCAATCCGCCGATCCCCGTGCCCGTCCCCGTCCGGCGCCACCGCTAGCTCGTCTCCCGGAGCTCCTTCCGCCGCACCCGGCCCCCGCTATGGCAGCGGGTCCGTCTGCTCCCAGGCCACGAACCGGGACGCGTTCGCGCGCTCCAACGCCGTCCGGATCAGCGCGCGCCCGTTCGGCGCCCAGTCCGGGTCGCGTAGCTTGATCGTGTAGAAGCGGCTGTAGCCCTCGTCCGGCCAGCACTCCACGACCGCGCGTACCGCCGTCGCGAGCGGGGAGAGCGGCGCGTCGTACGCGAGGACGTGGCGCTCCCCAGGCAGGAGGCGCGTGTCGAAGAGCTCCTCGGTCAGGTCCGGCTTCACGCGCCGGGCGATGGCGCCCTCGCGCGAGGTGCCCGCGATCGGCGCGCCGGCGGCGTCGAGCTGCTCCATGCGCAGGGTGATCTGCGGCGTGGTGTACGTCGGGAAGCGGTGGCCGGCGCCGGTGTTGGTGACCTCGAGCGAGGCGGTGAGCTTCTCCCCGGCGCGGGCCCACGTGGCCGTTGCCGTGAACGCGCTGCGCACCATGTCGGGATCGTGGACGCCCTTCCAGAGGTGGCGGCCCTCCGGCATGTGGCAATCCTGGCAGCTCACGCCGTCTTGCGCGTAGTCCGTGCGTGCCCACTCGGCCCATGTCTCCTGGAGGAGCTTGCCCTCCAAGGTGCGTTGGCCCGCCTCGAAATCGTGACATGACTGGCAGAACCGGGCGTCCCCGAATGCTTCCTGCGCGACGAAGCCGTCGTGCGGGGCGCCTTCCATCGGCGCGGTGCCATCCGCCTTGGGAGGCCCGGACCGTGTGTGGTCACGCACATGGCACCCGGCGCATGACAATCCGTCGCCTCGCAAGGCCGCGGCGGTGCCGTCGTCGTCGGGCGCGACGAGCTGCTCGGCGAGCGGGGCGTGGCAGCGTTGGCACGTCGCGGCGTCCGCGATCTCCGGCCCGTCGAGAAGCTGGCCGACGACGCCGGGGCCCATGCCTTGCGCATGCCAGCTCGATTGCCAATCCTCCAATTGACGTACGTGGCAGGCCCCGCACGCCGCGGCGTCCAGCCGGCCTTCGATGGGGGTCCAGTCCGCGGGCGGCTCGCCTTGGGCCGGGAGTGGTGCCACGAAGTGGGCGAGCAGCCAATCGGACGCCGGCGGTTGGGGGACCGCGAGGGGAATCGTCGCGAGGGCGGCGGCCTTCGCGGACTCGGGCAGCGGCGCGGGCGCCGGGCCGGCGAAGCGGCGCGCAATCAGCACGGCGCACACCACCAGCAGCAGCGCGCTCGCCCCCCACAGGATGCGCTCCTGGAGCGTGCGGGCGAACCGCGGGCGCTCCGTGCTCGCGCCGGCTCGTGGCGCGCCCTCGTCGTTCACGGCATCCGCCCGTTGTCCGCCGCGCCGGGGCGTCTCACAAGCCGCTGCGCGTGCGCGGTCCACATTCGCATGCCCAGGGAGAGGGGCCTCCTATCGCACCGCTGGCGCACGCCCGCGGGTCGTGAGCCGGTCCGGTTGCCAAAAATGCGAACCCCCGGTGTACCTTGCGGTACCCGGGGGTTCCCTGCGCGTGCGCCATCGCTGGCGCTCGCGACCGGCTTAGCCGGCGTTGCAGGCGTTGTCAGCGTTGTCGGCCGAGTCGTCGGAGCCGGAGCAAGCGACGAGGGAGGCGGCGAGGGCGGCTACGAGGGCGAAAACGAGCGCGGGCTTGAACATTTAGATTCTCCTCTTGCGGTGAGCTCCGGATGCGGACCGGCGGCCGTGTCGCTGAAGAGGACCATGCGAACATGGGCTCGAGCGGCGCCGGCACTATTACTGATTCACGGCAGTGCGTCAAGACCTTCTGCGGGGGTCAAACGCGCGAACGCCGCCGTCGAGCCAGCGTCGCGACGGCGAGCAGCCCGACCAGGGCCGCGGGCGCGGCGCCTCCGCCGGAAGCACACCCGCAAGCTCCATCGTTTTCGAGTGCGGGCGCCTCGTCGCACTCCTCGTCGTAGGTGCCGTCGCAGTCGTTGTCCGCGTTGTCGCCACAGAGCTCGGGGGCGCCTGGGTAGACGGTGCTGCGCGTGTCATCGCAGTCGGTGCCTCCCGACGCGGGCGCGGGGTCACCGTCGCGGTCGGCATCGTAGTTGTCCGTGCCGTTGCAGTCCTGGTCGATGAAGTCGTCGGGGGTGTCGATGTTCCCGAAGAACGAGGCCGGGTTCGCGTCGTTGCAGTCGCCCTGCTCGGGGGTCTGGCCGTCGGCGTCGGCGTCGGCGCGGAGCTCGTCGTCGTCCGCGAGGCCGTCGCAGTCGTCGTCCACGCCGTCGGTGGGGTCCGCCGCCTCGAAGTGGGCGAGCGGGTCGGTGTCGTCACAGTCGTCCACCGTGTCGAAGTGGCCGTCGTTGTCGAGGTCCTCGCCCGTCGCGTCGTCCGGGAGGCGGTCGCAGTCGTTGTCGACGCGGTCGTCCTGATTGTCGTCGGGGGCGCCGGGGTAGCGGTCCACGCGCGTGTCGTCGCAGTCCCCGCCGAGCTCGGTGAAGCCGTCGCCGTCGTCGTCCCCGGCGGCCGTGCCCTCGTCGGTCCCGCCGTCACAATCGTTGTCGGCGCCGTCCATGATCTCGAGCGCGCCGGGGTGCGACGCGATGTTGTGCTCGTCGCAGTCCACCGAGGCGGGGAAGCCGTCGCTGTCGAGGTCGGTGCCGGACGGGGTGTCGGTGTCGGTGTCGCCGGTGTCGTCCACGACGTCGGTGTCCCCGGTGTCATCGGGGATCACCCCGGTGTCGACGGGGATGTCCTCGTCCACGATGCCGTCGCAGTCGTTGTCCTTGTCGTCCTCGCGCTCGGTCGCGTAGACGTAGGAGTCGGCGTCGTGATCGTCGCAGTCGAACACGACGGGGTAGCCGTCGCCGTCGCGATCGCGCCAGTCCGCCTCGCTGCCGCCGAACGCGCCGAGGTCGGCGACGGAGCCGTCGGGATCGAGGCCCGTGCCGGCGTCGAGCATCGGCGAGGTGCCCGCGGGCCGGAGGTCGATCTGCTCGAACGGGAGCGTCGCGCTCCAGCTGGCGAACTGGGGATCCGCCGTGGAGAGCAGCGCGAGCGGCGAGCCGGTGCACCCCGAGGCGGTCGCCGTGTTGTAGGCGATGCCGTTCGGGAAGGTGAGGGTGTTGCCGTTGAAGCACCGCAAAGCGGCGACGTTGTCGCGGAAGGCGCTGTTCGTGACGGTCGAAGCCGCGAGCGCCCCGGTGGCCGCGGTCGTCGCGCCCACCGACACCACGTTGAAGGCTTGGGAGGGGGTGTTCTCGAACACGAAACCCAGGGCCCCCCCGATCGAGATCGAGTTGCGTACGATGGACGCCGATTTCAGCGCGAAGCCATAGTTGGTGGAGCGATAGGCCACGTCGCGCTGCAACGTCGGATTGCCGCCGGTGACGATGAAGCCGACGAGGCCGGCGTTCCAGACGCCGATCTCCTCGATGAGGGGCGTGCCCCCGGTCACGGCGACCCCGTAGTTGGCGGGGTTCTTGATGTAGAGCTCGCGCAGCGTGGGCGTGCCGCTGGCGATGGCAATGGCGGTGGCCGGGGCGGGCGAGAGCGTGAACCCCTCGAGCGTGCCGGCGTCGAGCTTGATCGTCAGCGTGGGCGCGAGGGTGGTGACCGCCGGGCCGTCCGCGGAGATGAGGGTGACGGAGAGCCCGCGCAGATCGAGATCCTCGGCGTAGGTGCCGGCTTCGACGCGGATGGTGTCCCCGTCGTTCGCGGCGGCGACCGCGGCGTTGATCGTCTGGTAGGGCTGCGTCGGACCGACCGTGAGCGTGGCCGCGGAGGCGGTGGTCAGGAGGAGGAGGGTCATTCCGCCATCGTAGCCAAGCGCGCGTTGGAATACACGTGCGCCGCCGCGCTTCGGTCGAGGGTGGTTGACGTGCCCCCGGCGGTACGGTAACGGCATGGGTTCGCGGAGCAGGCCCTGTACGCGCGGATGAACCTCGGCCGTCTAGCCGTCCCCGCCGTGGTGTTGGGCGTGCAGGTGCTCCTGCTCGCGCTCTTCGTCGTGGACTGGCGCGTGCCGGTGGTCCTGACCGCGGGCTTCCTCATCGGCGTCGTCCTGCTCGACCGCCCGGTATGGGCCGTCGGCGGGATGCTCGCGGCGCGGCTCCTCTCGACCGGCACGACCTCCTTCTTCACGATCGGGAAGATCAGCATCGGCCTGTTCGAGCCCGTGCTGCTCGTCGCGCTCATCGCGCTCGGCCTCCGGGCGGTGTTCTCGGGGATGCCCCTCTGGCGGTCGTGGCCCTGGCAGCCCGTGTTCCTCGCGCTCATGGGGTGGAGCGTCATCGGGCTCGCCTGGTGCACGAAGATGTCGGACGGCGCCAAGGAGATCGTGACGCTGGGGGTCATCCTCGGCACGGCCACCGTCATCCTCGCGTTCCTGCGCACGTGGGAGGACGTGAAGGTCGCGATCTGGGCGTGGATCGCCGCGTGTGTGTCCATCGGGATCCTCGCCATCTTCGGGGACGCCCTGGGGCTGACCGACTACGGCAGCCAGTGGCAGGCGTCGGCGTCCGGCGGCCGGGAGACCGGCCTCGGCCAGCAGCCGAATTGGTTCGCGATGAACCTGATGTTCGTCGTCCACACCTGCGCGGCGTTCGCGCTCGTCCAGAAGCGGCCGATCCTGCGGTGGGGCCTCCTGCTCGCGACGCTCTTCGTGTTCTTCTCGATGATGACGAGCGGCTCCCGCGGCGGGGCGTACTCCATCGTCATCGGCGGCATGCTCGTCGCGCTCGGGCAGCCGCTCTTCCGCAAGTGGTTCCTGCGGCTCGGCGTCGCGGGGACCATCTTCTTCGGGCTCGCGGCCGCGGGGGACCTCGGGGACATCGGGAAGGGCCTCAACCGCATCTCCAGCAACATCGACGTGCTGTTCACCCGCGACATCCGCGGCCTGAACTGGGCCGCGTGTATCGGCATGTTCAACGACAGCAACGGGCTCGGCATCGGCCCCGGCGGCTACATCGACAACCTGCAGAAGTACAGCGACTGGCTGTACCACTCGGTGTACCGCTACCCGCACGGCATCTTCTGGGGGCAGCTCGCGCACGGCGGAGTGGTCGGGGTGCTGCTCCTCGTCGCGTTGGTCGTCGTGATCTCGCGCATGACGATGCAGACAATCCGCGATACGAAAGGTACGGAAGCAGAGGTGTTGGCCTGGGCGATGCCCGCGAGCATGGCCGGCTACTTCGCATGGAGCTTCGTGGAGTTCAGCCTGGACGAGAAGCCGTTCTGGGAGTGGCTCGCGGTCTACACCGCGCTGCACCTCGTGGCGCGTCGCTCGCGCGAGCCCGGGGGCACGCCGATCCCGGCGTGGACGTTCTCGCTCAAATGACGGACGCCTTCCTCCCGGTCGATGCCGTCGCGTGGTCGGTGGCCGCGGGCCTCCTCGGCCTCGCGCTCTGGTGGAGCCGCGGCGGCGCCTCCGGTTGGGATCCCGCCGCCTTCTTCGGCGCGACACTCGCGGCGATGTTCGGCCCCGGTCACCTGCCGCTCACCGGGGGGCCGGTGCCGCCGGAGGGCTTCGAGGGCACCCCTGCGGAGCTCGAGGCCGTCGACGATCCTCGCGTCCGCCTCGGCCCGCTCGTCACCTGGGAGGCCCTCGCCGGCTGGACCGAGCCCGCGCAGACGGCGATCGCCCGTCGCCTCGACGGCGTCCGCCTGATCTGGTTCGAGCCGCCGCCCGTGCACGTCGAGGGCGTCGAGGCCGTCGTGCTCGACACGGTGGACGCCGCCCTGGTGGACCGCCTCCTGACCCGCCCGGACCTGCGCATCGTCGTCGCCGCGCACGCGCAGGCCGACGCCGTGCTCCGCCTCCTTCACGACGCCCCCGGCCTCCGGGACCGGCTCCGCGCCGTGCTCCTCGTCGCGCCGACGCTCGACGCAGCGTGGCTGGCCGAGCACTTCACCCACCCCGCCTTCGACCTGGAGCTCGCCCGGGAGGTGCCATACCTGACCCTCCGCGCCGGGCCGGATGCGGCCGCGCAGCAGCTCCCGCCCCCCGCGACCCCCGCGACGGGCCGGCGCTCCATCGGGGTCGTGGATCTCGGGGTGCTGCCGAGCGAGCTCCTGCCCGATCCGCGGGTCGGCCGTGCGCTCGCGGCCCTGTGCGCCGTGCTGGGGTAGTGCTACCATGCGGCGATCCAGTGGTTGCCATGCGCTTCGGACTCGTCGTCATCGCCCTCCTGTCCCTCCCCGCCTGCTCCGGTGACTCCACCGACGGAACGTCGGACACCGACCGCCCCGCGAAGGAGGGCGACGACAAGGTCGTGACGCTCACGATCTCCGCGCCGCAGCCCGGTGCCGAGTTCGACGCCGACGAGGCCGTGCCGCTCACCGTGACCGCGAAGCGCGGCGCGAAGGCCACCGACATCGCGAGCGCGACCTGGACCATCGGCGGCTGGACCGGCGAGGGCACCTCCACCGAGGCCACGGGCCTCCCCTCCGGCGCGCACACCGTCACGGTCGAGGCCGTCGTCGGCGAGGACACCTACAGCGCCTCCGTCGACATCACGGTGCTGGAGCCCGCGCAGACCTTCTGGAGCTACGCCGGCACGCTCGAGGCCGACGTGACGCTCTCCACCGCCGACTACGGCGACTTCGACGACCACTGCTCCGCGCCGATCACCTTCACCGTCGACACCGGAACCCTCGTCGGTGGCGGCCAGTGCAACGTGTTCGAGGACTTCGTCGACGATCCCCTGGTCTTCACGCTCGAGGGCACCGTGCGGGGCGGCAACGTCACCGGCTTCCTCATCATGGCGACCGACGGCGATCCCGCGCGCACCGAGTTCACCGGCACCGGCACCGTCGGCAACGTGCTCACCGCCTCGTTCGACAACACCTTCCGCGACTCGGGGAACTCCGTCCGCATCGTGGGGAGCTGGTCGGCCACGCCCCAGTAGCGGCGTCCCGTAGCGCCGCCCGCCCAGGTCGCCGCCGCCCGCGTTCCCGACGGGCGCGCCTTCCGTTCGGTTAGGGGGGCGGAATGCATCCCTTCCAGCGCACCGAGCTCCTGCTCGGTACCCCCGCGTGGAACCGCCTCGGCGGCGCGCGAATGATGGTCGTCGGCCTCGGCGGCGTCGGCAGCTACGCCGCGGAGGCGCTCGTGCGCGCGGGCGTCGGCCACCTCACGCTCGTCGACTTCGACAAGGTGTGCCTGACCAACATGAACCGCCAGCTCCACGCCACCCGTCGCACGGTGGGGGCCGCGAAGGTGGGGATCATGGCGGAGCGGTGCCGCACGATCAACCCGAAGGCGACCATCGTTGCCGAGCAGGTGTTCTACGAGGCGGGCACGTCCGAGCGGCTCCTGGCCCCCGGCTACGACTACGTGCTCGACGCCATCGACAACATCACGGCCAAGCTCCACCTGCTCGAGGCCTGCGTGGCGCGGAGCCAGCCGGTCATCGCGTGCATGGGGGCCGGCGGGCGCACCGACCCGACGCGCATCCGCGTCACCGACCTCGCGAAGACCCACAAGGACCCGATGGCGAAGGTCATCCGGAAGGAGCTGCGCGCGCGCGGCATCACGACGGGGATCGAGGCCGTGTGGACCGACGAGGAGCCGAACGTCCTCGACGCCGAGGTGGCCGACGCCTTCCACTGCATCTGCCCCGGCGAGAACGACCACCACAGCTGCGACAAGCGCAACGTCGTGCAGGGCACGGTGTCGTGGGTGCCCTCGATGTTCGGGCTGATGATGGCCGGCACCGCGGTGAACCGCCTGCTCGGCCGCCCGGTGCACTCCGCCGACACGGGGAACTAGGCCCGCGTGCCCGTCTGGGTCGATCTCGGCATGGCGTGGCTGCGGATCGGGCTCTTCGGCTTCGGGGGCGGGCCCTCGGTCATCCCGCTGATCCGGCACGAGTGCGTCGAGCGCTACGGCTGGATGACGGACGCCGAGCTCCTCGACGCGCTGGCCTTCGGCAACGCCCTCCCGGGTCCCATCGCGGTCAAGCTCGCGGCGCACATCGGGATGCAGGTCGCGGGCGCACCCGGCTGCCTCGTGGCGCTCGTGGCGCTCAACGTGCCGAGCATCGGGATGATGCTCGCGCTCGCCGCCGTCTACGCGCGCTACCGGGACACGCCCGCGGTGGCCGGCGCCATGGCGGGCGTGCGCCCCGCGGTCGTCGGGTTGCTGGCGTACACGGCCTGGAGCCTCGCCCCGGACGGCGTGCGCAACGTGGCCGGGGGCCTCATCGCCGTCGCGACGTTCACGGCGTTGGTGTTCAAGGTCCACCCGGCGATCGTGATCGCGCTGGCGATGGGGGTGGGCGCGATCTTCCTTCGCTAAGGGGGGCGTTGAGCCTGTGAAGCAATCCCCCGTCCCGCTGGAGCGGCCCGTGGCGCAGAGACCCCAGAGCCAGGCCGTGGCCGGCCCGGCTCCAGGGCTGGAGACCGCGTCCAGGGGCCCGAGCCGGTTCCCCCCGGACGGGG
>JAUXTN010000085.1 GCA_030684355.1 Pseudomonadota bacterium | reverse complement strand
GGCGCGCGCGGCGACCGGCGCCTCGGCCGGCGCGGGCGTCGTCTTCACCGGGGCGCTCGGCGCCTTCGCCACAGCGCTCGCCGAAGCAGGCACCGCGCGGGCCTCCGGCGCGGGCTTCGTCGGCAGCGGCGGGGTCGCCGGGCGCTCCCCGGGCTTCTCGAAGAGATCGTCCTTCTCGACGATGCGCCCCACGCGTTGAATGACGCCGCGTGCGAGGTCCCGGATCCGTCCCATGTCGCTCCTCGACGGCACGCCGGTGCGCGCGCCCGTGCGCCCCTAACGCTCCGGCGCGAGCGGCGCGGTGCGGGCCCGCGGGGATTCGGCCGGCACATCCACGGGCGTGGGCGCCGGCGCCCCGGGCACCTCCCGCGCCTCGCCCCACGTGATCCAGGCCTCGCCGTTCCAGCGGTACAGGAGCGGCGAAACCGGGCTCGGCAGGGTGTCGTACATGCGCAGGATCCCTACGGCGACGATCTTGTCGAACACGACGTCACCCGGGACCCACGCCACGAGCACGCCCCGCGCCGGGATCGCCACGACCGGTTCGCCGCCGAGGCGCGCCCGGAGGGCGTCGGGGTGCAGCAGCGCGGCGTGATCGCGCCCGTCCCCCGCCGCCGACATCCAGTACGGGGTGGCGAAGCCCTCCACCGTCACCGGCTCGAGCCGACCCACGGCGTCGGCCGCCCCGCCACGCGCGGCGGGCTCCAGGGCCTCGATGGCCTGGCCGTCGGCCCGCGTGTAGTAGCGGCGCCCCTTCCCCTCGGCCCGGGTGAAGCAGAGCCGCGTGCGCTCGGCGAAGCGCCTGCAGACGAGCTCCCGCGCGGCTTCCGGACGGTCGGCGGCGTAGGACCGCCAGGCGGCCTCCACCCCTTCGGGCTCCACGGCGGGATCGACGCGGGGCGCGGCGAACGCCGCCCAGACGGCCAGGAGGATCATCCGCTACTCGGAGACCGACTGCCCGTGCACGAGGCCGATCGACGTGCGCTCCAGGCGTTCGGGGGTCTTGTCGGCGAGGGCCTCGGTGAGCTGCTGCGCCGTGTTGCGCGCGCGCACGCACAGCACCTTCGCCATCTCGTAGATGAGCTTGTAGGCGGCGAGGTTGTCCTCGCGCAGGAGGTTCTCGAACTCCTTGCGGGGGAAGCGGAACACCGTCGCCTCCCCGCGCGCCACGACCGACGCGGAGCGGGGGGAGTGGTCGAGGATGGCCATCTCGCCGAAGCACGCGCGGGCCTCGAGCGAGGCGATGCGGCGGGACGGGTGGAAGTCGTCGCTCTTGAACACGTCGGCGTGGCCGTCGTAGATGACGTACCAGGCGTCGCCCGGGTCGCCCTCGCGGAAGATGATCTGGCCGTCCCGCAGCCGCTGGACCTGCATGATGTGGACGATCTGGGAGAGCTGCGTAGCGTCCAGATCACCGAACATGGGTGCTTCCAACAGGAAGTTGATGATCTGCTCGAGGGTGATGGACGAGGTGGGCATCTCGGACTCGCTGGTGCCTCTTCATACCACGAGTTGATGGATGGTCGGCCCCCCGCTACCTTCGCCGACATGAGCCTTCGATCCCGCCTGAAGTCGACCGTGAGCAAGGTCATCAACAAGTTCTCGGGCGAATACTCGGCCGCGGAAAACGAGATCCGCACCCCGTCTCCCGACGAGGCGGTGTCACAGGTTCCGGTGGGCGAGGTGAAGGTCACGCGCGCGAGGCTGAACCGCCCCCCCGGCGGCGCGTAGCGAAACCGGAGTTCAGAGCTCGGCAACCGCCCAGAGGAACACGGACTCCTCTGGGTGCACGGGAAGCGGCTCCTCCGGCACGTCCCACCCCTCCGAGCCGTGCACGGTCACGCGCCGGAACCCCGCGGCCTTGAAGAGGCTCACGATCTCGACGGGGGTCCAGCAGCGCAGCGACTGCACAGGCAGCTCGTAGCGCTGGCCGCGCCCCATCACCGTCACGCGGTCCTCCACGCGGCCGCGCTGGGCGTCGAAGCGGTAGGTCCGCACCACGTCCATGTCGTCCGCGAGGGAGCCCGGGGGGTGGTGCCGGGTGACGTTGTGGTGGGCCCAGTAGTAGGGGTTCAGGAGCTCGCACACGACGCGGCCGTCGGCGCGGAGCTGGTCGATGATGCCGGTGAGCGTGCGCAGGTGGTCGCCGTCGTCCTCGAAGACGCCGAACGTGTGGTCGAGGAGCAGGGCGGCGTCGAAGGGCCCGCTCGCGGGCAGCCAGCGCATGTCCCCGGGCATCCAGGTGGGGCCCTTCCGCCCCTGGTTGCGGCTCTCCCAGTTCTCCCGGGCGAGGCGGAGGAGGCGCGGCGAGAGGTCCACGCCCGTCACGTCGAACCCGCGCTCCTGCAGGAGGATCGAGTGCCGCCCACCGCCGCAGCCCACGTCGACGATGCGGTCGCTGTCGACGAGATCGAGCAGCCGCTGCACGAGATCGACCTGGGCCTCGGCCGCGGTGTCGACCACCCCGGCGAAGACGGGATCGATGCCCGCCATGGCCTCGTACCGAACGGCCCACCAGGGCGCCTCGACCGCTCTGCTCATGCCTCCTTTCGTATCACATCCCCTCGCCCGTCGGCCGCACCCCGTAGAGCTAGACGAGCGGACCGCGGTGGGATAGCCCAACGGACGAGGTTCCCATGCTGCTCGAGTCCCGCATCAACGAACGCACCACGCTCGTCATCGACGCCGAGAGCGTCGGCGGCATCGACAAGGGGGCGCTCAGCACCCGGAGCCACCCCGACACCGCGATCCCCGCCGTGATGGCGGCCATCCGCGCCGTGGCCGAGACCCTCGGCGAGGCCGCGCGGGTCGGGGGGAGCGCCCCGCCGAGCGGAATGGAGGTCACCTTCACGGTGCGCATCGACAGCAACGCGGTCGTGTCCGTCGCGCGCACGCCGGATGCCGGTCAGTTCCGCGTCACGCTGAAGTGGGCGGCGGCGCCGTAGCTACGCCGGCCGCCACGCGAGGGCGCTACGCGGGCTGCCAGGCGATGGCGTGCACGTCGTACCGCATCGTCACCGTGCCCCCGACGGCATGGCGCTCGAAGAGCGTGACGAGGGCGCGCTCCAGGGCGGCGGGATCCCGGACCCCCTTCGCCACGTAGGAGGCCGACCGCGTGCGGGCGAGCAACCCCGCGCGGTCGAGCACCTGGTCGTTCCGGAAGGTGCGTTCCTCGACCTTGGTGACGCGCGGGTGACGCCGCACGGCGGTGAGGCGGGTCGGGGCGCCCGGGCGCCGCACGTAGCGGGCCACGTGGGTGCGCAGGAGCGCGTCGTAGGAGTCCATGAACGGGCCGCCGCTGCGCAGGTTCCAGAAGGCCACGGCGACCCCGCGCGGGGCCAGCACCCGGCGGATCTCCGCGAGCGACGGGTCGAGATCGAACCAGTGCATGGCCTGGGCGACCGTCACGAGGTCGACCGAGGCCGCGGCGAGGCCCGTCGCGGTGGCCTCCCCCTCGAGGTACCGCCCGCCGGTGCGGCGCGCCTCCGCGAGCATCGCGTGGTTCGGGTCGATGCCGACGACGTCGACGCCGCGGGCGGCGAGCTGCCGCGTGGCGATGCCGGTGCCACACCCGAGGTCCGCCACGCGGGTGCCGCGCGCGCGCCCGAGGATCCAATCGAAGAGGGCGTCCGGGTACGAGGGGCGGGCCGCGGCGTAGTCGGTGACCAGCGCGGAGAAGCGTTCACGAGGATCCGACATCCCTACCCTTGTTCCTCCCCGAGCCCGACCGTGCGCAACATCCGCATCCCCTCCTCCAACGACCCCTCCCCTACGCGCCAGACCCCGTACCGGATCCGTACGCGCGCAAACGGCCACGGCAGCAGGAGCCCATCCCACGTGCGCAGCCGAAACCCCCGGGCGGCGGCGACGCCATATACCACCGGCACCCCGGCACGCCGAGCGACAGCCTCGGCGCCGGGCTTCACGATCCCGGCGGGGCCGCGGGGCCCGTCCACGGCGAACGCCGGACGTTGGCCGCTCGCGAGCGCCTGCACCGCCCCGCGCAGCGCCTCGGTCCCGCCGGATGACGACGAGCCGCGGATCGTGGGGTACCCGAGCGCGCGGAGCGCGGCCGTGGCGAGCGCGCCGTCGCGGGAGCGGCTGGCGAGGACGACGAGGCCGAGGCCGCGGTGGAGCCCCACCATCGGCACGAGGTCCCCATGCAGGAACGCCACGACGCACGGCCCGTCGACGGGCCACGGGGGCCGCTCCACCTGCCACGTCCATGCGAGGAGCCGCACGAGCAGGGAGATCGGGAGGCCGAGAGGCGAAAGCGTCACGCCGGAGGTGTAGCGTGTCGGCCGGGCCTGCGCTAGTGCGGCCGTCCGGAGGTGTACGCGTGCGCTGGTTCGTCGTCCCCATTCTTGCCACCGCGATCGCCGTGCTCTCGTCCGGGTGCTCGACGGTCCACGGCGTGCGCCCCATCGGGAGCGGCGCCGTGCAGATCGACGCCTCCCTGGGTGGGCCCATCACCGAGCTCTTCGGCGCGCCGGTTCCCCTGCCGATCACGACGGTGGGCGCCACCGTCGGCGTGAGCGACAAGACGAACGTGCACGCGGCCGTTCACCCCACGCCCATCGCGTTGTTCGGCTTCTTCGCGGCGGACGTGGGCGTGTCGACGCAGCTCCTCGCGCCGAAGGGCGCTCGCCCGCGGCTCATGGCCGATCTCACCGTCATCGGGGCCGGCGGAGACCGCGCGCCGGACAGCGACAACGGCGGCGCCGAAGGCGGGGTGCGGTTCTTCGCGCGCCCGACCGTCACGGCGTCCTGGGACTGGGGGAAAGACGCCCGGCACGCGCTCTACGCGTCGCTCGGGGGCTTCGTGCAGCCCTACCCGGGCCTCTACGGGCTCGGCACCGTCGCGGTCGGCAACCAGTGGGGCGTCGGGAGGCGGGTGCACCTGACCACCCAGGTCGAGTGGATCGCCCCCTACGCGTCGAACACCGCGCTCACCCCGCACTACTACGCCCCCGGCGACCTCGGCGCGATCTCCCTCCAGCTCGGGCTCGGCGTACGGGCCAAGGTGGCGAAGTGATGCTCTCCCCGCTCTTCCTGCTCGCCGGCTGCATGTCGCTCGACAGCTTCTTCTTCAACCCCGCGCCGCTCTCCGCGTACGCGCTCGTCTCCGACGTCGTCCCCGCCGACGCGCTCGAGGAGGTGAGCTTCCAGAACGCCGACGACGTGAAGCTCTATGGCGTCTGGGCCCACCAGCCGTCGCCGAACGCGGAGGTGCTGCTCTACTTCCACGGCAACACCGACCACATCGACGAGTACATGGGCCAGGTCGGTGACTACTGGTCGTACGGATACGAGGTCTTCATCTTCGACTACCAGGGCTACGGCAAGTCCGAGGGCTCCCCCACCTACGACGGCGTGCTGACGGACGGGCTCGCGGCGGTGGACTACGTCGAGGACCACACCGGCCGAGCCGTCGAGGACATCCCGTTCCTCGGCCTCTCCCTCGGCGGCTCCGTCGCGACGCGCGTGGCAGCCACCCGCTCGCCGAAGGTGCTCGTCACCGAGGACATGTTCGCGAACGGCCAGAAGCTCTTGGACGACGGCTCCGGGCTCGGCATGCCCGACGGCTGGTTCCTGGTGGACGAGTGGGACAACGCCGCGGCCGCCGCGGAGGTCACCGCGCCGTTCCTCGTCATCCACGGGGACGCCGACACGTACATCCAGCCCGAGAACGCGCGGGAGATCTTCGGGGCGGTGACCGCCGATCCGAAGCAGCTCTGGCTCGTCCCCGGCGCGGACCACGCGGAGGCCGCGCAGACCGACGCCGAGGGCTACCGCGAGCACGTGACCTGCTGGATCGCCCAGTCCTGCCTGGAGGAGTGATGCGCCCAGGCACCCGCATCGCCGGGCGGTGGGTCGTCGAGGCCGAGCTCGCCGCCGCGGGGGACCTCCGGCGCTTCCGCGTGCGCGCGACCTCCCCGACCGGGGGCGACACCGTCGCCGAGGCCGTCTCGCCCGCGCCCCACGTGCTGTTCCGTCCTGGCGTTCGAGACGCCTTCCTCACGCTCTCGCTCCCCGATCACCCGGCCGCGCTCCCCACGCTCGCGACCGACGTGGTCGAGGGCCTCCCGGTGCGTGTGCGCCCCGCCACCGTCGGCACGCTCGAAGGCGCGCGCCTCCCGCCCGCGGACGCCGTGGCGCTCGCCGGGTGGCTCGCCCCCGCGATCCTCGCGGCCGAAGGTGCCGGTGGCGGCGAGCTCGGCGACGACGACCTCGTGGTGGACGAGCACGGCATCGTGCGCTTCGCACCCTCGGGCGTGCCCCGCGCCGAGAGCGTGGCGCGCGTGCCGCACCACCGGGCGCCGGAGGGCACGGCGACCCCCGAGGCCGACCTCTACGGGCTCGGCGTGACGCTCCACCGCCTCGTCACCGGCGCGTGGCCGGCCGGCGCGCACGCCGCCGGTCGCGCCTTCGGCGGCCAGCCTCCCGCCGCCGAGCTGCGGCCCCCGCTCGCCTCCGACCACGGCGTCGATCCCGCCGCCGACGCGCTCGTCGCGGGCCTCCTCTCCACCGAGTCCGCCGCGCGCGCCGCCGCCGTCGCCGGCCTCCCCGACGACCTCGATGCCGGGTTCGGTGGCGAGCAGCGCTGCGAACCCGCGACGCACCAACTCCTGGTCGTCGACGAGCAGCACGCGGATGTCACGCCTCGCCCCTGCCGGCGCGTCGAG
>JAUXTN010000079.1 GCA_030684355.1 Pseudomonadota bacterium | reverse complement strand
CCTTCCGGTCGCCTGCCGCGCGCCGCGCCCCAACCCCGGCGTGCTCCCGGGCCCCGCTCCCCCTCGGAGCGCGGTGCCCCGCCCCGCCCCCGCCCCCTCCGCTCGCGCTATCCGCCGCGCCCCCCGCGACTACGGTGTGCTCGGGGGACCATATGGAAAAGGCGGGGCCAACGCGCGAAGAACTCTTGCTGTACGTCGACGCCTACCACCACGAGCGGGAGACCCACCGCCGCGCCGCGCACCAGACGCACGCGCGGGCGGCCGCGGCGTCCCGCATGCGGGACATCGACGCCACCTTCGAGCGCCGCGTCCGCGCGTGGACCATCGACGAGCGGCTCCGCCAGGCGTGGCGCAACGCCTTCCACCACGCCGCCCCGCCGCCGCTCCTGCCCGCGCCGGTCCCCAAGCTCCTGTTCCGGGGCCGCTCGGTGGCGGGCGCCGAGCTCACCGCGATGGCGTCGGCGCGCGGCGACGTCGACGTGTTCATCGACGGCAACCACGTGCGCCGCATGCCCTCCCTGGGGCTGCGGACCGAGCGCGGGCGCACCGAGCTCGCCCTCGGCCCCGACCTGGTCTTCGAGGAGCGGTTCGCCGCCTCGCACGAGGCCCTCGACGCGCTGCGGCGCTGGGTGGCCGACCCAAGCGGCGGGCCTCCCATCGCCTACGCGGTCGACCTCGCCGCCGACGGGCTCCTCGACCGCCACTACGAGCTCACCGCGCGCGGGCGCCGGGCGGTGGCGGCGCCGGCGATGGCGGAGGCGTAGCCAGGCCGGCTTGCGCACGGTCGCGACGGCTCCACTTCTTTGCTTAGGATGCCGCGGCACGAGGGGCAGGGCTCGTGGCGGTCGCGGATGTCCTCTCCGGCGAGGCCTGATACCGCCAACTCTCGAACCTCGAGGACGACGCGCGCGCCGTCGGCGTGCGGGAGGGCGCCCGCTCGCCGACGAGAACATCAACGGCGCTGTGGTAGTGCGGCTCCGGGCGGTGTCCAACAACCTTTTTTCATGGCAATCTGCTGGACGGCTCGCTCCTCAACCTCGCGGCACGGCTGACGCGCCGCGAGATCGTCTGGCTCGCCTTGTGGGCCATGCAGCGCGAGGAGCTGTCGCCCTGGACGAAGCACGCCGCGACGTGCGCCGGCAACGACCAGCCGGCGTGGAAGAAGACCTGCACGTGCGGCCTCGATGCCGCCGAGGAGCGAGTGAAGAGGAAGCGAGCCGAGCTACTTCGGCTCATCGGCGAAGACGGTCCTTGACGGTCGGGCTCGCGGTGCCGAGCGCGTGCGCCTCGCTGGTTACGACGTGTACTACGACGAGACCGAGATTGGACGACTTGATGCCGAGGTCGCCGCAGGGCGCGGCCACTGGTTCGTGGTCTACGCGATGGTGGCGCTGACTCCTGATGACGAGGTCCCGACCACGGGGCCTTGGGGCCCGTTCGCCACGCGCGCCGACGCGAAGGAGTCCATCGTCCCCTGGCGCGGCTCCGTGGAGATCAGCTACCGGCTCCCCACGGGGCCGTCCGCACAGCCCTGAAGAGGTGTCCGTGAAGGTCCCGAACCCCGTTCTCGCCGTCATCGCCGAGGTCCTGGCGAACGCCTACTCGCATGATCGCTTGAACGTCCTATTCGCCCAGAAGGGGGCACCTGGTGACCCGCCAGCCGGGAGCAAGCCCGCGAAGTGTCACGCGTGGCTGAACATGATCAACGCTGAGCCGAGGACCCGGCGTCGATCGTTGGAGCGCTGATCGAGAACATGATGGAGGAGCAGCCAGCCGCGTCCTACTGGGGTGGGGCAAGGGACTTCAGTTTCATCAAGGAACGGAACGCGCCGATCGAGGCTGCTCTTGCAAAATACGGACTGCGGTATGCGGAGGGCGGGCACATCTACCCGGTTTCTGGCCTTGCTCCGTCGCGCACCCTGGACATGATCCTGCGAGCACGGGACCTCACCGCTCTTACTGCGGAATTCGCGCGAGCGGAGGCTGGGCTCGCGACGGACCCGGCCGCTGCCCTCCTCGCCGCGTGCGCCATCATCGAGGCGTTCTGCAAGGTCTACATCGAGGACACGCCCGAACTGGAGATGCCGGGCACGGCAACGATCAAGCCGCTCTGGGCCACCGTCCAGAAACACCTCGGGCTCGACCCTGCCGCGATGGTGGACGACGACCTGAAGCGCATCCTTGGTGGCTTGGCTTCGGTGGTCGATGGGCTCGGAGCTGCTCGTACCCATGCCAGTTCGGCGCATGGTCGTGGCCGCAACGCCTACCGGGTCGAGGTCCGGCACGCTCGGCTGGCCGTCAACTCGGCACACACTCTCGCCGTGTTCTTGCTGGAGACGTGGGACGCCCGGAAAGCGAAATAGGCGTTGCAGCACGTGATTCTCCCGCGCATCAGCTCCTGAGTCGGGAGGGTGAGGGGTCAGGGTCGTGAAACGCAGCCGTGGGCTCCTCACATCGATGATGTGGCTACCAAACGCGCTCAACGGGGTAGCGGTCGAACTGGTCGTCAGAGGTGAGGATGGGTAGCCCCTCGACCAGGGCTTGAGCCACGAGCAGTCGGTCGAACGGGTCCGCGTGACGGCGAGACGACCCATCGGCATCGATCCGATCGACGTCGCGGAGGGTCGCGACCCGGAAGGAATGGGCCTGCTCCACCGGGAGGATCCGCATCCCCATGCGCAGGATCTGCTCCCCCAGTACGGTCGCGACATCTCCGCCGAGATCCAACTTGCCGAGCCTGGCCTTGACGACAACCTCCCATGTGCTGGCGGCGCTCCACACGAGAGCGCTGCCGCGGTGCTCGAGGATCCTGCGCGCCCGCGGGGAGAGGCGCTCTGGGGCGAGCAAGGCGAAGAGGAGGCCGTTGGTGTCTACGAGTACCCTCATCGTGGGCTCAACGCTCGCGCCGGTCGTCCGCGCCCGGTGCCACCAGGAATTCCTCGTCCAGCGGAGCGTCGAAGTCGTCCGCAATCCAGCCCTTCCCCTTGAGCGCCCCGAGGACGCGCGGCGCATCGAATGATGGTCGGCCAGCGACGGTTTCGTGTGGAGCGACCTTCGGTCTGCCCGCGTCCGCGAAACGGTGGCTCAAGTACTCCCGACCGACGTCGGGCCTTCGCCCGATGCCCGAAGGGCTTGCTCGACGACGGCTCCCGACGCGCGGAACCCCTCGGCGAGGAGCGCGGCGATGACGGGGGCGACGGCGACCAGAATGCCGGCTGCCTTCGCAGTGACGAGCACCCCCAGCGTGCCACGCACCGCGACACCAAGTTCTCCAGCCGCGCGGCGACCGGCCGCGTCATCGATCAGCAGTAGGTCTGCATGCCGCACGAGCGCGACGGCGATCGCGGCCGCCTCGCCTGCATCGATCTCGGCCAGCACCTCGGCCACGTCGTCCGGCGCAGACACGTCGGGCACGACGCGGAGCCACGTGGCTGCTCGCACGGCGACCACGCCCGGCGCATCCGGGCGAGCCTCGACGAGCTCGTCCCACACCGTCTGTGGCACGACGACCTCGACGTAGAGCTCGCACAGGAGGTCGAGCCGTCCGACCCGGGCGAGGTACAGCAGCGGCGTGGTGTCCGATACGACGAGCATCGCCCTGCGTCAGGTACGGCGAGCGGCGATATCGGCCAGTTCTCGGGCGAAGTCGTCCGTGTCGTAGTTCATCGTGGGCACCCCGTGCGCCCCGGCGAACTCCAGAAACGGGATGCGCCTCATGCCCACCAGCTGCGCCGCGCGCCCCGAGGAGATGTCGCCGCGCCGAAACGCGTCGAGCACCGCCAGCCGCGACACGTCCGCCGCAACGTCGTCGGGCGAACGACCGCGGGCGATCAAGTCGGGGATTTGCACGGTCACCTGCATCGAGGACTCCAGAGTCAGCGTAGCCGCGCCGGTGAGCGCGTCAAGGGCGAGTCACTCCGCTCGCGCGTCGGGCCCTCGGCCTCCCCACCCTCCCACACGCCCACCAGCCACAGTTTCGCGGGCAAGCACCCGACGGCGGGCCCTACGGCGACTGGTAGTGTCCTGCGAACGGCGTGACCGACGGCTCCGAGGTCGTAGTAGTGGTCGTGGTCGGGGCGTCGGTGGTCGTGGTGCTCGTACTCGTGGCGGGCGTCCTCGACCCGTCGGATCTCGGTGATGATGAGGAGGATGGCGGGGTCGACGGAGTCGTCCATCTCTTGAGCCCCTCGGAGCCGCCTCCGGATCGCCGGTCTTACCCGCCCGAACCGCGCGCCCGGGGCGGTCACCCCGCCGACAGCCCGCCCCGCTCCCCCCACGCCGCCCGCAGCGCGGCGTACGCCGCCGCCGAGGCGCGGGTGCCGGTCAGATCGAGGGACTTGAGCTGCCCGAGCCACGGCGCCCCGGCGATCGCGTGCACGCCGTCGTCGCCGAGGTCCGCGTAGGCCAGCGACAGGTGGCGCAGCGCGGGGGCCGGGAGCGCGGCGAGGGCGGCGGCGTCGGCGGGGCCGAGCGCGGTCTGCTTCAGGGAGAGCGACATCAACGTGGGCGCGAGCGCCGTCAGCCCGACGAGACCGCCCGCGCCGATGGGGTTCTCGTCCAGCGTCAGGCTCGTCGCCGCGGCGCCCGCGAGCAACGCGCGGGCCCCGACGCCGCCGATTCCGGCCTTCTGGAGCAGCAGCGTGCCCGCGGGAAGCCCCACGAGCGCCACGGCGCCGTGGTCTCCGACCGCCTGGTAGCCGAGCTCTACCATCGTGAGCGCGGAGGCGTTCCGCGTGCCCGCGAGGGCGGCCACCCCGGCCGACGTCGCCCCCACGTTGCCGAGCAGCAGGCGCTCCACGTTCGCCAGCCGCGACGAGCCGGCGAGCGCCACCAGCCCCGCGTCGCCGAGCGGGTTGGAGCCGAGGTGCAGCGCCCGGAGCCCCGCCGTCTTCGCGTGGTCCAGGAGGGCCTGCACCCCCACGACGGTGATGGCGTTGTCCGCGAGCTCGACGTCCCGCAGGTCGGGCACCCGCGGATCCGCCAGGATCGCGAGGAGCAGGGCGTCGTCGATGTGCTCGCCGGCGGCGACGAGGCCCCCGTCTTCGAGCATGCGCGCGCGCGTGCCGACGAGGCCGTCCACCCGGCCGCCGGGCGACGCGCCCCCGCACGCGAGCAGGAGCCCCGCGACGAGCCCGCCCAGGCCGCGGCGGGTCATCGGCTAGACATCGTAGAGGTCGTCGACACGGTCCTGGTCTTCGCCATCGAGCTGCCACTGCACCTTGTTCAGCCCCTCCGCATAGCCGCCCTCGTCGTACACGCGGCCGATCTCGGTGAGGATCTCGGCCCCGTCCACGCCATGACGCGCCACCAGGAGGTCGGCCACCATCTCCTCCTCCCACTCCGCGGTCTCGCCGTCCATGCAGCGGCGGATGAGCGTCACCGCCATCGAGCGCGACGTGCGGCCGTAGTAGCGCTGCTGGAAGAAGGACCGCAGCTCGTCGAACTCGTCGCCGTCCGTCGCGTAGGCCATGTCCCAGGCGTTCGCGCCGTCGATGACGGTCACGACGTCCCCCGCGACCACGGCGCCGCGGAGGATCTCGAGGAGCGTGTTCTCGTCGTCGTCGAAGGTGGCGCCGGCCAGCAGGCCCCGGATCATCCGGATGCGCTCGCCGGTGGTCTTCTTCGCCGTGCCGTTCCGGGCCACGTCTTCGCGAACGGCGTTGTCGTCGAGCACCTCGGCGGGATCCGCCATGGTCGGGCGGAGGTTCGCCTCGGGCAGGTGCTGCAGGCCCGTGCCCGCGGGCTGCTGCGTGCTCGTCACGTCGCCGGAGAGCGACGTGCCGGTGTCCATGTAGGGGTCGTTGCCCTCGAGGCCGTTCTCGGCGAGGGACTCGGCGCGCTCCCACGTGTCGGCGCGCTCGGTGCTCATGTTGGCCTCGAGCATGTAGTCCATCGCCCAGTCCTGGAGCATCCGGGGCATCCAGTCCACCGGCAGGTTGGTGCGGTCGGCGATCTCGTCGTTCATGTCGGTCGCCGCGCGGTCGAAGATGCCCGACATCGACATGAAGTCCGGCTGGAAGTTCGCCATCTTCGCGTCTTCCATGCCGGAGTAGTAGCTGCGGAACACCCACGCCTCGGCCCGCGGCAGGTCGTAGCGGATGTGCGCCTGCATCGACGCCACGAGCGACTCGGTCGCCTGCGTCACGTCCTCCGTGGCGCTCGCCAGCCACGATCCGCCCCCGAGCCCGAGCAGGCCGCCCGCCAGGAAGCCGCCGCCCAGCATCCCGCCCTGGACCAGGCTGGAGAGGCCGCTCACCAGCGTGGTCTCGTGCTCGTCCGCCGCGACGTCGAACGCCCGCGCCCAGTGGTCCTCGACCGTGCCGCCGTTGTCGGCCGCCACCAGGTTGTCCGCGTAGATCTGGTCGAAGTAGCGCACCGACTGCATCACGTAGCTGGGGTAGTAGAACGTGGCGCCGCGCGCCTCCTCCAGCTCGCCGCGGGTCACGAACTGGTACACCCGGGTGAACCAGTAGCGGTTGTCGGTGACGTTGCCGTCCCCATCCAGCATCGCGTCCGCGCGGGCCTGTTGGGTCTGCATGGTGGCGGCGGCCGCGGCGTAGCGCTGGTTGTAGACGGCCTGGTCCTCCACGATGCCCTTGTTGGGCGGGTTCTCCTCGTCCCGGACGGGCGGGTTGCCGATGAGGTTGCCGCGGCCGCGCCAGGTCTCGTCCTCTCCGAGCAGCGCCATCGGATCGATGTCGTCGGGCCGCCCGGTGAGCCCGGCGTCCTGCGCCACCGCCGCGTTGCCGCGCCGGCCTTGCCCGCGCAGGTTCCGGTCCTGGACCGCCGTCCCGTTCACGCCGCCGTTGGTCGACGGGGTCGGCGTGTCCTGCCGCGGCGTGACCTGCGGCGCGTGGCTCCGGTCGCCCATGGGGACCTCCCGACGCGACGATACCCTGCCGTGCATGCCCGCGCCACCTCGCGAATGCGCTAGGTGCCAGGCGGGGTTCCACGCGTCGTCACCGCGCGGCGACTGCCGAAACGCGCAAGCCCCGTGCCCTCGCCCTCCGGACGCTACCCCCGCAACCCCGCGAACACGAACCGGTTCGCCCCCTCGAGCCGCAACGTGCCGCCGTGCGCCTCCACGATCGCGCGCGCCAGGGCCAGGCCGAGGCCGGTGCCGCCCGCGCGGCCGGTCACCCAGGCTTCGAAGAGGCGGTCGCGGAGGGCCTCGGGGACCCCGGGGCCGGTGTCCCACACGACGAGGGTGCCGTCGTGAGCTTCGATATGCACGTCGCCCTCGACAAGGCCGTTGTCGACGAGGTTGCGCAGCGCCGTCTCCAGCGCCTCGGCGGCGCCGTGCACCACGAAGGCGCCGGGGCCCACGTGGAGCGCGGGGCGGGTGGTCGCGAGGCCGCGCGCGACGGCGAGGAGGTCCACCGGGCCGCGCGCCTCGGTCACGAGGCCGGCTTCGGCGCGGGCGAGCGCGAGGAACCCGGTGGCGACGGCGTCCACGCGGCGGCCGGCCTCGTCGAGGCTGCGGCGGAGGCGGGCGCCGCGCGCGTCGTCGGGGAGCGCCTCGGCGGCGGCGC
>JAUXTN010000069.1 GCA_030684355.1 Pseudomonadota bacterium | reverse complement strand
CGGCGCCCCCGCCCCCGCCCCCGCCGCCGCCCCGGATCCGGCTCCTCGCCGCCGGCGATGTCATCCCCCACCCCTCGGTGCGCGCCTCGGCCGAGGCCCACGGCTGGGACAGCCTGTTCGCCGAGGTGGAGGAGGTGGTGACGGCCGCCGACATCGCCATCCTCAACCTCGAGACCCCCGTGGCGCCCAACGTGGCGGGCGGGACCGCGGAGAAGGTGTTCAACGCGCCGGTGGCGCTCCCCGAGGCGGTGCGGGACGCCGGGTTCGACGCGGTGTCGATCGCGAACAACCACGTCTGGGACCAGCGCCAGGCCGGCCTCGTGGAGACGATCGGGCACCTCGACGAGGTGGGCCTCGCGTGGGCGGGCGCGGGAGCCACCTGCGCGGAGGCCGAGGCGCCGCGCATCCTGGAGCGCAACGGCCTGAAGATCGGGTGGATCGCCGCTAGCCGGGTGCACAACCTGTACCTGAACCGCGAGCCGACCGACCCCTGCGTGTTCAAGTTCGACCCGGCCCGGGTCATCCTCGCCGGGCAGGCCGCGCGGGCGGCGGGCGCCGAGTTGGTCGTGCTCTCGGTGCATTGGGGCCAGGAGTACGAGACCGTGCCGCGCTCCTGGGAGCGGAGCTACGCGAGGACGTTGGTGGCAGGCGGCATCGACGTCATCCTCGGCCACCACCCCCACGTGCTCCAGCCCATCGAGTGGGTGGAGTCCGGCGGGCGGCGTGGGCTCGTGGCGTTCAGCCTTGGGAACTTCCTGTCGGGGCAGTCGTGGTCCTACGAGAGCCCCGAGCGGGGCTTGCGTCGTGACGGCGGGCTCCTGGAGGTCGTGCTGGAGCGCGTCGAGGGCGTGGCGGCGGTCACCTCGGCCCGGCTGCTCCCCACGTGGACCGAGCACGGCGCCGTCGCGTGCGCGGGCCGACCGGCACGGGTGCGCGCGATCCTCCTGGGGCCCGCGGCCACGGCCGCCGAGGCCGATCCCGAGACCGCCCGCTGCGGCGCCCACTACCGCCAGCGCATCGCGACGGTACGCGGGGCGGTCGGGCGGGGGTTCGTGGGGGAGTAGGGCGCGGCGGTCCCCACGCGGCCGCGCCCGTTCGCGGCCTCCCTGTTACGCGGACGGATGCTCGACGACCTGACCCGGCTGGCCGGCGCTGCGCGCGCCCGCCTCCCTGCCACCGACGTAGACGATTGGAGCGTGCGCTGGTCGCGCACCCGGAGCCGCGGCTGGAGCGTCCGGCGCGGCGTGGCCGAGCCGCCCTCCGCCGGCTCCGCGGAGGGTGCGCTCGTCACCGCCGTCGTCAACGGCGCAGAGGGTTGGGCGGCCACCGCGGACGTGAGCGAGCGGGGCCTCGCCGCCGCGCTGGAGCGGGCCGCCGAGTGGGCGCGCGTCGTCGGGGACCGCGCGCTCGTGCGGATGCTCCCGGCCGACGTGAGTGACGCCCGCGGCACCTACATCGGCCCGGGGGTGGACGGCGCGGAGCTGTCGGGCGCGGCGATCCAGGGTGCGCTCCGCCAGCTCGAAGCGCGCTTGCGGAGCGGCGCGAACGGCCCGGAGAGCGCCATCGTGGACACGACGGCCGGCCTCGACGTGGTCGACGTGGACCAGGCCGCCTGGACGAGCCGCGGCGGGGCGACCCTCCAGCGGCTCCGGCACGTCTCGCCCAACCTCGCGGCCACCGCGGCGCGCGGGGCGATCTCCCAGGGGCGGTCCCTCGGCGGCGGAGAGAACGCCGGGCTCAATCGGCAGGGTGGCTTCGATCTCTTCGACGTTGCCTGGCTGGAGCGCGAGGCCGAGCGGATCCGCGAGGAGGCGCTCGTGCTGCTCACGGCGCCCAACTGTCCATCGGGCGCGATGCAGCTTTTGCTCATGCCCAGCCAGATGATGCTCCAGATCCACGAGTCCATCGGCCACCCGCTCGAGCTCGACCGCATCCTCGGCGACGAGCGGAACTACGCCGGGACGAGCTTCGTGACGCCCGAGATGTTCGGCACCTACCGCTACGGCTCGGAGCTGCTCAACGTCACGTTCGACCCCACGATCCCCGGCGAGCTCGCCAGCTACGCGTTCGACGACGCCGGCACCCCCGCCCGGCGCGAGTGGCTCATCCGCAACGGCATCCTGGAGCGGCCGCTCGGCAGCGCGCTCTCCCAGCGCCGCGCGGGGCTCCCGGGCACGGCCAACGCGCGGTCCTCCGCGTGGGACCGCCCCCCGATCGACCGCATGGCCAACCTGAACGTCGAGCCCGGGAACACGCCGCTGGCCGAGCTCATCGCGCGGGTCGAGCGCGGCGTGATGATGGACAACAACATCTCGTGGTCCATCGACGACTCGCGCAACAAGTTCCAATTCGGCTGCGAGTGGGGGCGTGTCATCCGGGACGGACAGCTCGCCGAGGTGGTCAAGAACCCCAATTACCGTGGCATCTCCGCCACGTTCTGGCGGAGCCTCTCGGGGGTCGGCGATCGCGGCACGGTCGAGGTCCTCGGGACCCCCTACTGCGGCAAGGGCGAGCCAAACCAGATGGTGCGCGTCGGGCACGCCTCGCCCGCGTGCCTGTTCGACCAGGTCGATGTCTTCGGGGGAGAAGAATGAGCGCCACCCATCCGTCCGAGCGGGCGGAGACCCAATTCGCGGCCCTGACCGCCGCGCTCTTCGCCGGGCTGCGGGGCGCCGAGGTGGCGCTCCTCTCCGTGGAGGGCGAGGACACCCACTTCATCCGGTTCAACCAGGCGAAGGTGCGACAGGCGGGGCACGTCGACCGCCAGCGCGTCACCGTGCGGCTCATCGACGGGAAGCGGCACGCGTCGGTCCGCCTCGACCTCACCGGCCACGACGACGCTCGACGGTGCCTGGCCGCGCTCGCCGAGGCCCGCGCGCTCGTCGCCGGGTGTGACCCCGACCCCTACCTGCTCTACAACACGGAGCCCCGCTCGACCCGCCGCGTCGACCACGGCACGCTGCCCGGCCCCGACGAGATCGTCGCGAGCGTCACGGATGACGCGGCCGGGCTCGACCTCGTCGGCATCCACGCGAGCGGCCCCATCTGGCGCGGCCTCGCGACCTCCCTGGGGCAGGTCAATTGGCACGTGGTGGAGCGCTTCGACGCCAAGGTCGCGGCCTACCTGGGCGGCGATCGCGCCGTGCAGACGGGCCTCTCCGGGGCGCACTGGTCCCGCCCCGCGTGGCAACGCACCCTCGCCACCGCCCGCGTCCAGCTCGACGCGCTGGCCCGCCCGGCGCGGACGATCCAACCCGGCCGCTACCGCGTGCTCCTCGCCCCCCAGGCGATGGAGGATCTGCTCGGCGTCATGAGCTGGGGCGGCTTCTCGGCCCGCGCCCTCCGCACGGGCTCGTCGCCGCTCAACCGCCTCGCGCGGGGCGAGGTCCAGCTCCACCCAAGTGTCACGTTCACGGAGGACACCGCGGGCGGCTGGGCCCCGTCGTTCACCGCGGACGGCTTCGTGCGTCCGGACCGCGTGACGCTCGTCGAGGCCGGCCGCCATGCCGGCGAGCTCGTCAGCGCGCGCACCGCGGGCGAGTTCTCGCTCCCCGCGAACGGCGCGGACAGCGACGAGTCCCCGCGCGCGCTCGCCATGGCCCCCGGCGACATCCCCCCGGACGACGCCCTCGCCCGCCTCGGTACCGGCCTCGCCATCGGCAACCTCTGGTACCTCAACTACTCGGACCGCCCCGCCGGCCGCATCACCGGCATGACCCGCTTCGCCACCTTCTGGGTGGAGGGTGGCGAGATCGTGGCGCCCGTGCCCGTCATGCGGTTCGACGAGAGCCTGCTGCGCGTGCTCGGCGACCAGCTCGTGGGGCTCACCACCGACGCCGCCGACCTCCCCGACACCGGCACCTACGGGGGCCGCGCGCTCTCGGGGGCGCGGGCGCCGGGGCTCCTGGCGGAGGGGTTCTCCTTCACGCTGTAGGGCGCGGGCCGCGGGGGCGGCCGGGCATCCCCGCTACGCGACGTTCTCGGTGCGCGGCGCCCAGGCGGAGAGCAGGGGCGACGTGAAGAGGCCGCGGTTGTCGGCGGCGACGCGGTCCTCGTCGCCCACGGAGGCCCGCTCGGGCGGCGACGGGGCCGCGAGGGTCTCCGACATGCGGCGGGCGCGGTCGAGGATGGTGTGGAGCGCCGTGTTCGACCCCTCCTCCCGCGTGAGCTCGGCGAGCTCCTTCGACTCGGCGCCCAGCTCGTCCACCGCGCCGCGCCAGCCGGCGTCCTGGCGGTAGAACTCGCGCAAGAGCACATCCACGTTGTCGCGCTGCCGCACCGACCAGCCGACGATGGCGTCCTCCGGCGCGAAGCTGCGCCCCACGTCGACCGCAAGGGCGGCTTGTTCGGGCGGGGCGTCGAAGCGGGCCACGAGACCGTCGACCAGGCACGCGCTGGCGCCCCGCTCGAAGCGGGCGAGCCGGCGGTTGAACTTGGCGGACACGAGCAGCTCGCGCAACACGCGGGTGCGCAAGGTCCCCTCCTGGGGGGCCGGCATGGGGACGGTGGAGTCCCAATGGGTGGGATCCTGGCCCTGGAGGTACTGGGCCATGCCGAGCCAATGCGCGGAGGGGAGCGCGAGCAGCGGGTCCGGGTGCTCGGCCCATTGGGCCAGGGATTGCTGGACGAGCGCCAGGAGCGCGGCCCGATGCTCCTCGGAGGCGCGCGCGTGCTCGATGGCCGCGTGACAGGCGAGCGGCACCCAGGAGGCATGCCGCTCTTGCCGGAGCAGGGTGAGGAGCTCTTCGGAGCGCCGCGCCCAGTGGCTCAATGGACGCGCCACCATGTCGGCGAGGACGCTGCCGAACCGCCGCATCCGGAGAGCCTCCGGCGCGCCGCCTCGCATGCCCTCCCACGTGCGGTAGAGGGCCTCCCCCATCCCGGTCGTCTCGGTGGCAGGCCGCGAGCAGATCACGTGCAGCGTCTGCGCGAAGGTGATCTCCACCTGGGACAGGCTCCGCTGATCGAGGAGGGTGGTGGCGGCGAGGCTGGCGAGGATCGAGCGGTGGAAGAGCGGCCGCTCGTGCCCCGCGTAGAGCTCGGGCAGGTCGACGGTGATGCGACGGAGCAGGTGACGGGCTTCGGTGGCGGACGACGCGCTCACCGAGATCGGCGGCGCCTCCGCGTCACGCACGGCGGGGAGGGAGATGGACGTGGCGAGGGAGGACCCGAGGGCGGTCAACCGGTGGGGACGCGTGCGGGCGTCCGCCCCCAGGGGCGCCCAGACCTCGACGATGCCGAGCTTCCGGAGCTCCTCGAGCCGCCGCGACATCGTGGGCGCCGACGTTCCCAGGGCCTCGGCCAGCTCGGCGCCGGCGAGCGCCTCCCCCCCGGCGAGCCGCTGGACGACGGGCAAGAGCTGGGGATCCTGCGCAAGGCGGGCCCCGTGCGCGGCGGACTCCCGCTCGGCGAGGATGTCGCACCACGCGAGCGCGAAGGTCCCGAGCGCGGCGAACGCCCCGGCCCCGTACACCTCGTCTACGCCGGCCGCGGCGGGCTCGGCCCGTTCGCGTGCGACGAGCGCGGCTTCCCGGACCAGGTCCGTCTCCCCGGCCGCCACGTGGCGGGCGAACGCGACCGCGAGGCTGCGCAAGCTGGCACGGGAACCACTGGCCTCGCTGACGAATGTCGCTAGTGCCTGCATGAGTCACCTCTGCGCTTCGCCCCCTACTTGACCTCCTGCGCGGGCGCGGACCATGCTGAAATCATCCGACAAGCATCTTTTGTATAGATTCATACAAAGACGAGGGCGCTGGGCCGGAGGCGGAGGGCCATGTGCAGGTCGTTCGGCCGCTCCGAACGATGGAACGCGAGGAACAACAGCCGCTCCTGGGGCGTGCAGAGCACCGTTCCGTCGGGCTCCGCCGCCCGGGGCGCCCCGCGGGCATCGTAGGCCGGACACTCCGTGTCGAGCCCCGCCACCGCGAGGCGTGGCAGCGCGGCGAGGGCGCTCCGGCGCGCGGCGGTGAGCTGGTCGAGCCGCCGGGGAAGGAACCGGATCCCGGCCTCCTGGGAAGAGGGCACGAGGTCGACGCGGGCGCTGCCGAACGCCGGATCGAAGTGGGTGTGCGGCGGACACCGCGAGCCCACGGGCAGGGCTTCCGGCAGGTGCGCCGGCATCATCCCGGGCTCCCACCCCTCCCAGAACGAGTCGCCCAGGACCGCCTCGATGGCGTCGGCGAGGGCCCGCGCCACGAGCGCCGCCCCCTCGGGGTGCAGGCGGAAGCGCTGCCATGCGGCGCGGAGCAGGTCGGCGAAGACGTGCGGCAACAGCAGCCCCGTGCTCCCGACCCCTTGGAGCTGGCTCACCAGCTCGTCCCGCACCCCGGCGACGATCGGCGCGGAGGCGCCCCCGGCGACGAGCGAGACCGCGGCCGCCCGGTCCTGATCGAGGAAGTGGAGCAACGTCACCATGAGGACGAAGGGGTTCTCCATCGCACCCCGGGCCCGCGCGATGCGCTCCAGGAGCGCCCACTGCCGGGCGCCTTCGTCGGGCGAGTAGTGGTCCGTCCACGCGACGACGGAGGAGGGATCCGATCCCGCCAACTCGGCGCGGGCGTGGGCCTCGAGGAGCGGACACCGCAGGATGACCGGGAGCTCCGAGCCGAACCGCACGACCGCGCGCGTCGTCGCGCTGTTGGCCACCGGGGCATGGGCGCTCGGGCGCAGCTCCAGGCGGTCCGGGACGGTCGCGAGCAGGGCCGCGAGGATGGCACGGTTCAGGGCGAAGGAGCTGGCGTGGAAGGGGTCCTCCTCGCGGAAGGAGAGGGCGACCTTCGGGGGGCGGAAGCGGGTCTCGCCCACCGCGCGCCGGAGCTTCGACGCGACGAACTCCTTCACCTCGTCCGGGATGGCGAGGCCCGCCCACGCGGTGGAGCGCGCCGCGAGCCACGCTTCGCGTTCCCCGGGGGACGCCCCCGCCGCCGGACGCACGGACAGACCGGCCTCGATGGCACGGACATCGTCCGCGAGCTGCCGCGCGCCCTCGGGCGCGGCGCGCTCCAGGTTCGCGAGGAAGCTCTGCTGCTCGAACCCCATGAAGACGACGCGGAAGAGGTCGACCAGGGCGCTGTCGCCCGCGCCGCACAGGACCACCTCGTCGGCGTCCACCGCGGGCAGATCGTCGGGGTCCCAATAGCCCTGGGTGCCGTGCCCCCACCCACACGCCACGAGCACGGCGTCCGCACGCCAGATGGCGACCCCCTTCTCGACGAGCACGTAGCTGTCGCCGCGCTGGACGAGGTCATCCACCACGCACGAGCACCGGATCGGGCACGCCGGGTGGAACCACTGCGAGAGCGCGCTCCAGCCCGCCGCGATGCGATCGGACACCTGCTGGCCGTTGGCGCCGACCCAATCGAGGAGCGGCAGCCCCGCCCCGGCGTGCTGCCAACCGGGCTCCGGCCAATCGTAGAGCCGAGGATGGATAAGGCGATGGTTCGCCTTGCACAGGGTTGCCACGAGCGCGTCGGCCTCGAAGACACGAACCTCCTCGAAGCCCTCCAACAACGCCGCCGCCGCCGCGGTCAGCCCCGACGGGCCCGCCCCGATGATCGCCAACCGGGTGGTCGCGCGGGGGAGGCGCTCCACCTCGGCCAGCCCGCGCACCACGTTGATCGCGCGGATCTGCTGGTTGCGCACCGTGACGCCGCGCTCCCCGTACCCGAGGACCCACACCGCGTGCCCGGGCACCTGTCGACGCCGGAGCGATGCTTCGAGACCCAAGACCCACCTCCGCAGCCAACCGGCGTAATCGTGCAGCCCGAACGCGTCCATTCGGCGTGCATCCTGCCGTTCGACCGAGCCGAACCCTGGTTCTGCGGAACGCGGAATGCGCGTCCATGCCGTCAGAGGGCTGGGCGACTATACTGACCACGTGTTCAAGCCGTCCACCAACCCGCCCTCCCGCTTCGAGGAGATGCACGTCGAGTACGACGAGGAGGCGCCTCCCGCCCGGCTGCGCGTCTATGACGACGACAGCAAGAGCATCCTCGCCAGGAACGACAGCCCGGACCTGCCGTTCACCTGGTCGCTGAACCCCTACCGGGGATGCTCCCATGCGTGCATCTACTGCTACGCCCGGCCGAGCCACGAGTACCTCGGCTGGGGCGCCGGCACGGACTTCGACACCCGCATCGTCGTGAAGCGGAACGCCGCCGCGCTCCTCGCCGCCGCGTTCGACGCCCCGAGTTGGGAGGGCGAACCAATCCTGTTCTCGGGGAACACGGACTGCTACCAGCCGTTGGAGCACCGCTTGGGGCTCACCCGCGCGTGCCTGGAGGTGTGCCTCCGCTACCGCAACCCCGCGAACCTCATCACCAAGTCCAACCTCATCGAGCGGGACGTCGACCTCCTGGTCGATCTCCACCGCGCCGCGCGGGTCCACGTCACGGTGTCGATCCCCTACTTCGACCCCACGCTCGCCCGCGCCATCGAGCCCGGGGCCCCCACGCCGGCCCGGCGGCTGCGTGCCCTCCGGACGCTCGCGGACGCCGGCCTCCCGGTCGGGGTGAACGTCGCGCCGGTGATCCCGGGCGTGAACGACAAGGAGATCCCGGCGGTGCTCCGGGCCGCGAGGGACGCCGGGGCGACCCGCGCCGGGCTCATCATGGTGCGGCTCCCAGGCCCGGTGGCGCCGTACTTCGAACAGCGGCTCCGCGAGGCCCTCCCCCTGCGCGCGGCGGGCGTGCTCGCCCGCATCCGGCGTGCCCGCGGCGGCCGTCTCAACAACCCGGAGTTCGGGGCGCGCATGCGGGGCGACGGCGAGGAGTGGGCCGCGACCGAGCGGCTCTTCCGCGTGTGGTGCGACAAGCTCGGGTACGCCTCGTGGCCGAGCTGGGACGGCCCCTCCACGTTCCGGCGGCCGGGCCACGGCAGCCAGCTCGCGCTGTTCTGACCCGGCTCCGCGCGGTGGCCGGGCCCTCTTGCCGCCCGGGATCGAGCGCCCCGCCGCGCAGAGCCGGTTAGAGCCCGCGGCCCAGGAGGTTCCTTTTGTCCGACACCGAGAAGCCCGCCGAAGACGGCAAGTCCGAGCTGTTCCAGTCCACCTCGCTCCCCAGCACCCCGACGGCGCCCCCCGGGGCCTTGACCAACCCGTCCGACATCACGGCGCGGCCGGGCTTCCGCAGCCCGTCGAACAGCAAGAGCAAGGCGATGAAGCCCGGCGCCGCCAAGAAGAAGAAGTAAGGCGATGCGCAGGACCATCGGCAGCTCGGGCCTCACGGTCGCCCCCATCGGGCTCGGCGGCATGCCGATGTCCATCCACGGCCGGCCGTCCGAGGCCGATGCCCTGCGCACCATCCACGCCGCGCTCGACGCCGGCATGGATCTCATCGACACCGCCGACGTCTACTGTCTCGACGACAACGACATCGGCCACAACGAGCGCCTCATCGCGAAGGCCCTGCGCGAGCGGGCCGACACGACCGGCGTCGTCGTCGCCACGAAGGGCGGGCTGGAGCGCCCGGCGGGGGACTGGACGACCAACGGCCGCCCCGACCACCTGCGCCGCGCGTGCGACAAGAGCCTCGCCGCCCTGGGCGTGACGCAGATCCAGCTCTACCAGCTCCACGCCCCCGACGACGACGTGCCCTTCGCCGACTCGGTCGGCGCCCTCGCGGAGCTGCGTGCCGACGGCAAGATCGCGCACATCGGCCTCTCGAACGTGAGCGTCGAGGAGATCGAGATCGCCCGCGCGATCGTCCCCATCGTCAGCGTGCAGAACCGCTGCAATCCGTTCGACCGCACCGCCTGGACCGACGGCGTCGTGCAGCACTGCACCACGCACGGCATCGCGTTTCTCCCCTACAGCCCCGTCGGCGGGGGCCGCGGCAAGGCGAAGGTCGCGACCGATGCCACGCTCCTGGGCGTCGGGCAGCGGCACGGGGTCTCCCCGTTCCAGGTCGCGCTCGCGTGGCTCCTGGCGAAGTCGCCGGTGATGCTGCCGATCCCCGGCGCGTCCAAGGTCGCGAGCGCGGTCGACTCCGCGGCGGCGATGAAGCTCACGCTCACCGAGGCGGACCTCGCCGAGCTCGACCGGGCGTTCCCCACGTAGACGGCGGGGGCCGCGCCTTCGCGGTGGCGCGCGCGCCCCGAGGGCAAGGTCCTGCTCCTCCGCGGGGCCCCCCGGAACGTCGTTCAGCTCGTGGCGATGGTCCTCGGCCCGCCCGCCGCTGGATTCGCCGGCTGGCCGGGCACCTCCCGCACCCGCAGGGTCACCTCCGCCACCGCCGCGAGGATCCCCCGCGCCGACGTGAGCAGCGCCTCGCCCGCCGCGGTGGGGCGCATGCCGCGCGCGCCGCGGTCGAACAGGGTGACACCCAGCTCCGCCTCCAGCGCGCGCACCTTCCGCGTGAGCGGAGGCTGGCTGATGCGGAGCCGACGGGCGGCGCGGACGAGGGTGCCCTCCTCCGCGATGGTGACGACGGCCTGTAGCTGGTCGAGGCTCATGCGGGAACGTAGCACCCACCGATGCCGCTCCCCTCCCCGATCGGCGCGCCATACCAACTCGGTATGGGTCGCGCGGGCGGGGCCGCGGCATCTTCCGCGCACCCGGAGCCCCCATGCCCTCCCCTCGCCAGATGCGCCGCGCCGGCCGCGCCGCCGCCGGAACCCTCGCCGCCGTGGCCCAGGCGCTCCGCCCCGGCCTCACCACCGCCGACATCGACCGGCTCGTGCGCGCCGACACGGCCCGGCGCGGCGGGCGCCCAAGCCAGCTTGGCTTCCACGGCTTCCCCGCCGCCGTCTGCACCAGCCGCAACCACGTCGTGTGTCATGGCATCCCGTCGCCCGGGGAGGTCCTCGTGGACGGCGACATCGTGAACGTCGACGTGACGACCGACCTCGGCGGCGCCCACGGCGACACCTCCGCCACCTTCTGCATCGGCGCACCCTCGCCGGAGGCGCGCCACCTCGTGGAGACCGCTCGCCGGTGCCGCGACGCGGGCGTGGCCGTCGTGCGACCGGGCGCGCGCCTCGGCGACATCGGCCACGCCATCCAGACCCTCGCGGAGGCCGAGGGCTGCTCGGTCGTGACGCTGTTCGGCGGCCACGGCATCGGCCGCGAGATGCACCAGCCGCCGTTCGTGCCCCACACCGGGGGCCGTGGCGAGGGCGGCGTCCTGCACGCGGGGATGGCGTTCACCATCGAGCCGATGATCAACCTCGGCGGCCCCGAGGTCGACGTGCTCGACGACGGCTGGACCGTCGTGACGCGGGACGGCAGCCTCTCCGCCCAGTTCGAGCACACCGTGCTGGTGACGGCGACCGGACACGAGGTGCTCACGGTGTCGTGAGCCGCCCGTTGAGCCCGAGTTCGGCCGCGCGACCCACCGGATCCCGGCGTGTCTGCTACTCTCCCGCGATGCTCCTCCTCCTCGGGTGTTCGGACTACGCCGTGACCGGGCGCGACGCCGCGCCCGCGCCGGCGGCCGAAGCCGAGGCGGTCGGAGCGCCGGACATCGACGTGGCCCCGCGCGCCGCGGACTTCGGCACGGTCGCGTCGGGCGCGTCCGTCGCGGGATCCCTGACGGTGCGGAACACCGGCGACGCCGTGCTCACCCTCTCGGCCGTACGCCTGGTGGACACGACGGGGAGCTTCACGCTGACGATGCCGGACGGGATGGAGGTGACGCCGGGGCGGACGCGATCCGTGGCCGTCTCCTTCGCGCCCACGGCCCCCGGCCGCGTCGAGGCCAGCGTGGAATTCGCGAGCGACGACCCCGACGAGCCGTCGGTGACCGTCCCGCTCGTCGGCGCGACGGCGTCCGTGCTCCTCGCCATCGACCCCGGGCTCTACGAGTTCGGCACCCTCGACCCCCTGGAGTCGGAGACCGCGGCGATCGTCCTCGCCAACGCGGGCGAAGGCGACCTCGTGATCCAGGACCTCGCCTACACCGCGAGCAGCAGCGAGCTCACGCTGGCGGACTACGTCGGGACCTACGGCGCGCTGCCGTGGACGCTCGGCCCCGGGGAGACACGCACGGTCGCGGTCGACTACCGGCCCCGGGACGACACCCCCGACGAGGGCCGGCTCGCCGTCGCGAGCAGCGATCCCCACGGCCCGCGCTTCGCCGCGCAGACCGGCAACGGCACGCGCCCCCCGCTCCCCGAGACGGGCTGGTTCGAGCTCTACGACGGGGTGCTCTACGAGACGACCTCGAGCGCCGAGCACGAGGTCGATCACCACGGCGACATCGACCTCTACTGGTACGAGCCGTCCGGCGCCCACGGGCTCGTCGACAGCGCCGACCCGGCCGCCGACTTCGCGCGGTTGAGCGACTACGTGCAGAACAACGGCACGGTCGTGTTTCCAGTCGCGCCCATCGACGTGAGCGACCGCAGCGCGGCGTCCACGTTCACCCAGGCCACGTTCACCTACTGGCTCTGCCTGTTCGAGGTGCCGGCCGAGGACGACCCGGCCGCGTGGTCCGCCTCCGCCGACTTCGTGGACGACGGGCTCCTGCTGCTCGTCAACGGGGAGCGGATCGACTCGCTCGTCTACACCGAGTCTGGCGCCTGGAACCTCGCCGACGTGGTGCGCCCGGGCGAGACCAACGCGCTGCTGGCCATCCTCGTGGACGACTCGAGCGGCAGCCGCATCGTGACCGGGCTCTCGTTGGAGCGGGACGGGGTGTTCGTCGAGTAGGCCATAGCCGGCCTGGCTACCCCTTCAGGTTCGCCCGCAAGAACGCCACTGTCTCTGCCCACGAGCGGCTCGCGGCGTAGGGGTCGAAGGACGCGCGGTCCCAGCAGTGGAAGCCGTGGTGCGTGCGCGGCCACACCTCGATCGTGCCGCGCACCGGCCCCTTCACGAGCGCCTCCGCGCACGCGCCGACGGCGGTGTGGGGGATGGAGGGGTCGCTCGACGCGAAGTGGGCGAGCAAGGGCCCCTTCATGGTCGGCGTCCGCTCGATCGGCGGCACCCCCTCGAAGCTCGGGGAGTGGGCGCGGCCGTAGTAGCTGACGGCGGCGTCGGTGGTGTGGAGGGCGTGGGTCTCCCAGGCGAGCAGGCCGCCGTAGCAGAAGCCGAGCACGCCGACGTGGCCGTTGACCGAGGGGTCCGCCCGCAGCGTGTTCACGAGGCTGCCGAGCTCGGCGTGCAGGTGGGCGAGGTCGAGCGCCGCGACCTCGGTGCGCCCCGCGGCGAAGCCGGCCTCGTCGTAGCCGGCCAGGAAGTTCGGCGCGTTGCGATGGAAGAGGTCGATCGCCACCGCCACGAAGCCGGCCGCGGCGAGCTCCGCGCAGACGCCGCGGATGTAGGGGTTCACCCCGAAGATCTCCTGGAGCACCAGCACCACGGGCGGGAGCTCCGCCGTGGGGGTGGGGTCGGCGCGGAAGCAGGGGATCGGGCCGAAGGGGCCGGGGGGGTGGAAGTTCATCCTGGGCTTCTATCGCGGAGGACGCGCCTCACCGCGCGGAGGACGCGCCTCACTGCGCCTTCTCCCACGCGTCCGGATCGAGCGCCTTCCAACGCCGCGCGGCCTCGCGCCGCCACTCGTAGACCTCCACCGGCGCCCCGAGGCGCGCGGCCTCGTCGTCCAGCGTCGCGACGGGCCCGGCCGCCACGATGACCTCGTGCCCGATGCACGGCGCCAGCGCCCGCCCGATGTCGGCGCCCGAGACGGCCGCGAGCCGCGCGGGGCCGGCGGCAACCGACTCGGGCCACCCCGCCCGCCACGCCTCCGCGAGCCACTCCAGCGTGTCGCCGCCCGTGAAGCGGGCGAGCACGTCGGTGCGGGCGCGGGCGTGACGGCGCACGTCCGCGTGGTCGGCGGGCAGGGTGGCCAGCTCTCCAAGGAGGCGCACCCCCGCGACGAGGGCGTCCCCGACGACGTCGTGGCGGAGGCTGCCCGCGATCTGCAGGACCGCGGCGCCGCCCTCCCAGCGGGCGAGGGCCACGGTGGGGTCGTACGACCAGGCGGTCCGCACGCGCCACGCGTCGGTGACGCGCTCCGTCGCGAGGCTCTCGAGCACGTCGAGCGCCTCGGGGGTGCCGGTGCCGTCGACCTGGCAGCTGATCACGACCGTCGAGAGCGCCTTGTCCCGCTCGTCGAGGAGGAGGACCTGGCGCGCAGGGGGCGCGGGGGGCGCGGGGAGGGCGGGCAGCGGCGCGACGGCCTTGCCACGCCCCTTCCAGGTCGTGAAGCGTGCGCGCACGGCGGCCTCGGCGGCGACGGGATCGACGGCCCCCACGATGTAGAGCGTGCCGTTCCGGGGGCTGCGCACGCGGTCCCGCCAGGCCTCCACCTGGGCGTCCGTCGTGGCGCGGGCGCCGAGCAACCGCTCGTCGTCGAGCCAGCCGCGCGCGACCGGGTGCCCCGGGAAGAGTCGGTCGGACGCGAGCGCGTTCGCCCACCACCTCGGCGCGGTCCGGAGCGCGTTGAGCAGGCGTGCCCGGCGCTCCACGAAGTTGCCGCGCCGCTGCCAATCGAGCTCCGACCCGTCGAGCCGCGCGCGCAGCAGGAAGAGGATGTCGTCGAGGTTGCCGGCGGGGACGCGGTCCCGGTAGCCCCACACCACGCCGTTCGAGCGCGTCATGCTCTCGGCGGCGATGGCGTCCGCCGCGCGGTTGACGTTGAAGCCGACGTTGCGGGGCTCGTAGACCTCCATCGTGGCGAGGAGCTCGGCGATGCCCGGCGTCGTCTCGTTGAGCTGGCCGCCGCGGAAGTCGAGGCCGACGCGGACGATGGGCAGGCTCCCGTACGGCAACACGACCACGCGCAAGCCGGTCGGCAGGTCGAACCAGTGGACACGCGACACGTCGGGCGGCGCCGCGGGGGCCGCGGGCTCGGCCTCGGGCGCGTCCATCGGGGCCGCCGGGGGGATGTGGGGCAGGTTCGTCGTCGCGAGGTCGGCCGCCTCGTTGGCGGGGTACACGACGACGACGGCGGCGCGCTCGGCGGTGAGCCAGCGCCGGGCGAAGTCGACGACGGCGCGGTGGTCGAGGCGGGCCAGCGCGTCGAGCGTGGCCCCGCCGTGGGTGGGCTCGCCCGTCATGTGGGCGGCGAGCGCGGGGGCGCGCCGGGTGTCCTCGAAGGGGTGGCCGGAGACCTCCGCGTCCAGGTAGGTCTGGAGGCCGAGGCGGGTGACGGCCTCGCCGTAGGCGCGCGCGTCGGCGAGCTGCTCGGTCCCCAAGGCAAGCCCCTTCAAGAGGAGCGACGGCTCGATGCCCTCGGGGAGCGGCGCCGTGCACGTCGCGGTGGAGCCGAGCCGCCCGGGCACGCGCGCGCACGCGACCCCCGGCAGGAACAGGTTGAGGGACTGGACGGCGAGCTCGGCCAGGGCGTCGTCCTCGCCCCATGCGCCCGGGAGTGCCCACCCGACGGTCACCTGGGGGGTCGAGACGGCCGCCGGGATGCGGATGGGCTCGGTGGTGGTCGGCGCGGGCGGCTCGACCGGGGTGGACGGGAGGCGGCTGCTGCACGCGACGCGGGGCGACCCGGCGGGCACGCCGGCGACCGGGTCGGGGAGGACGCGCAGCGCGAGGTCGCGGACCGCGGACGCCTCGACGGCGCCGGTCACGTAGAGGGTGGCCTGCGTGGGCCGGTACCAGCGCGCGGCGTAGGCGCGCACGTCCTCCAACGTGACCGCCCCGATGGACGCCGCGGTGTCGCCCAGGGCGGTGTGGTACGGGTGGCCGGCCGGGTAGAGCGCGGCGAACAGCACGTCCCACACCAGGCCGCTGCGGTCGAGCTCGTTCCGGCGCAGCTCGTTCTCCACGATGGCGCGCTCGGACTCGAGGTCCGCCGCGGTGACCCCCGCGAGGGGATCGACGAGGCGCTGGCCCTCGACGGCGAGGATCGAGGCGAGGCGGGCGGCCGGCGCCACGGTGATGAACGTCGTCGCGTCGGGGCGCGTCTCCGCGTTCGCCGCCGCACCGAGGGCCGCGAGCCGCGCGGACACGGGCGCGCCGCTCGGCGTGATCGTCCGGAACGCGAGGTGCTCGAGGACGTGCGCCGTGCCCTCCCTCCCCACCGGATCGGCCACGCTCCCGCCGTCCACCACGAGCGTGACGGACACGGTGGGCTCGCGCGCGTCCTCCACGACGACGAGGCGGAGGCCGCTCCCGAAGCACCCGTCGAGCGCGTCGAACCGGTACGACCCGAAGTCGGGGCGGAATTCAGGCTCCGCGGCGGGGGCGGCCACGGCGAGCGGCAGGCTGAGCAGGAACAACATCGCGGGCCCCGAGCGCGGCCTCCTCTAAGGCGTCCCGGCGGTGACGACGATGGAGTGACCCCCAGGCTCGGTCAGGACCGCCAACTCGGGTACTCGAACGGCACCTTCCGCCGGTCGCCCGCCCGCCAGCGCTCCCAGTCGTGCTGGGTCACGCGCCGCTCCGGCGAGTCGGGCGCCTCCCCGTGCGGCCCTCGCCGCGCGCCCGTCTCCGGCATGTCGGGGCTCCGTCGCGGCAGCAGCGCGGCGCCCGGCGGCAGGATCGGCGTCGGCCCGGACGGTCGCCCCGGCCCGACCGGGTTCGCGTGCTCCCCCGTGGCGCCCGGCGACGGCCCCTCCCCCTTCCATTTCTCCCCCATGCGGCCCTCCCGTTCGAGAACGTAGTCGCCGTTGCGCTGGGGGGCGCGTGGGGCTAGCCGCGCCGCCTACGCGAAATAAACCGCCCAGAAAAACAACAACGACACATACCCGTTGAGATCGAAGAACGCCTTGTCGATCCGAGACAGATCGCCCGGCTTGACCAGGCTGTGCTCGTAGGCGAGCACGCCGGTGATGAGCGCCCAGCCGAGCCAATAGGCCCAGCCGAGCGGCACCAGGAACGGCAGCGACGCCAACAGGCCTACGGTCACGACGTGCAGCCCGCCGCTCACCCACAAGGCACCGACCTGGCCGAGGGCCACCGGGACGCTCCGGAGCCCCTGCCCGCGGTCGAAGTCCTCGTCCTGGAGCGAGTAGAGGATGTCGAAGCCCGCCACCCACGTCATCACCGCGGCGGCGAGCACCACCGCCACCCAGGACACCGTACCGGTCACGGCGATCCACGCGGCGACGGGCGCGAGGCCGAGCGCCACGCCGAGCCAGAGGTGCACGAGCGCGGTGAAGCGCTTGGCATAGGAGTACCCGCCCACGATCACGAGGGCGACGGGCGAGAGCGCCCCACACACCGGGTTGAGCACCGCGGCGGTCACGACGAACAGGATCGCCGCCACCGCGGTGATGGCGCGGGCGGCCCCGAGGCCCATCTGGCCGCTCGGGATCTCGCGGATGGCGGTGCGCGGGTTCTTCGCGTCGAAGTGGCGGTCGACGATGCGGTTGACCCCCATCGCGAACGAGCGCGCGAGCACCATGCACACCACGATGAGGCCGAAGGTGCTCCACGCCACGGGCGTGACCCGCGACGCGAGGAGCGCCGACGCCAGCGCGAACGGCATCGCGAAGATGCTGTGGGAGAACTTGATCATGCGGCCATAGACCGCGATCGTGCTTCCGATGCTCATGCGGGCGCCCGGTGATGCGGGTGGGGGGCCGACGTTCACGCTTCCGGACATGCGAGCCACCTCCGCGGCCACACCGTCCCGTCGAACAGCGCCCCGAGGGGATCTTCGTCCGGCACGTCCACCAGCAACAACCCCGGCGCCAGCCCGTTCGTGAGCCGCCCCACGGGCAGGTCGAGGGCGTCCGCGCCGCCGGCGGTCAGGGCGTGCAACCAGACCTCGACGGCGATCTGCGGGAACGCGCGCCGGAGCGCGGCGGCCTCGGCCAGTGGATCCAAATCGGGCGTCGACGCGAGGGAGTCGGTGCCGACCGCGAGCGGGATGCCACGATCCAACATGCCCGGCACGTCCGGGAGGCGGCCGGTGATGTGCTCGTTCGAACGGACGCAGAGGCACACGCGCGCCGCCGCGATGAGGTCGAGATCGGCCCCGCGGGTGCACGTGGCGTGGACGAGCAGCGCGCGCCGGTCGAGCACCCCCATCGACGCGAGGTAGGCCGCCGGAGACAACCCGGGGATGGGAAACGCCGACAGATCCCGGCCGGAGCGCTGGAGGAACGGGCGCCACGCGCCGGTCCCCGAGGCGAGCCACGCGGCCTCCTCCGGATCCTCGTCGAAGTGGATGGACCACGGCCCCGGGAGCGCCGCCGCCGCCTTGATCATGTTGGGGTGCGTGGAGTGCGGCGCGTGCGGCGTCAGCCGACCGGAGACGTCGCCCGGGACGTCGACGCAGTCGATGCCGAACACCTCGTGCCACACCCGCGCCGGCATCCGCGCCGCGGTCAGCGCCCCCTGGGACCAGCCGTTGTTCGTGATCTCGCCCAGCGCCGCCGTCCCCGCGCGGATCGCCTGGAACACCCCGCGCCCGGCCTGCGCCGCGGAGGGCGGCGCGCCCGCCCGGAACTGGGCCACCCAGCTCACGAACCCCGCCTGCTTCGCCGTCGGGACCGGGCCGAGCTCCAGGTGCGTGTGCGCGTTGACGAACCCCGGCACGAGCAGCCCGCGCCGGTCTTCGACGGGCAGGCCCCGGGGATCGCACAAGATCCCGCGCTCGTCGACGCCGAACACGGGCGCGCGCACGAGCCCCTCGTCGGTCCACGCCCAGGTGGGCCGATAGGCCCGCGGCTCCTGGGTGGGCGCCCGCGGGGCCCCGAGCACACCGGTACCCAACGTTACACCCGCGCCGACGGCGGCGTGACGATCCCACGCACGTCGAGGTGCTCGTAGCGCATGTTGCGGCGCACCGGCACGAACCCGGCGGTGCGGATGTTGTGCTCCACGTCGGCGATGGTCATGCTCCACGTGCTGCCCGCGGCGCTCACCACGTTCTCTTCCAGCATCACGCTGCCGAAGTCGTTGCACCCCATGTAGAGCGACGCCTGCGCCACGCCCGGGCCCTGGGTGACCCACGAGGCCTGGAGGTTGTCGAAGTTGTCCAACATCAGGCGGGCGACGGCGTTGACACGCAGGTAGTCGGCGGCCGTGTTGTTGGCCGGCGTGATGTAGGTGTTGTCGGGCACGAACGTCCAGCAGATGAAGGCGGTGAAGCCGCCATGCTCATCCTGGAGGTCACGCAGGCGCAGCAGGTGCTCGACGCGGTGCGCGGGGGTCTCCCCCATGCCGAACATCATCGTGGCCGAGGAGCGCAAGCCGCGCTTGTGCCCCTGGCGCATGACCTCCAGCCACTCGTCGCTCGTGCACTTGAGCGGCGCGATGCGCTTCCGCACGCTGTCCACCAGGACCTCGGCGCCGCCGCCCGGGATGCTGTCCATCCCGGCGTCGATGAGGCGGTCGAGCGTCTGGTCCATCGTGAGCTTGGAGACGCTCATGATGTGGAACACCTCCTCCGGCGAGAGCGCATGGAGGGCAACGCCCGGCCAACCCGCCTTCATCCAACGGAACAGATCCTCGTAGTACTCGATGCCGAGCGCCAGGTTGAGCCCGCCCTGGATCAGCGTCTCGATGCCGCCGACCTTGACCAGCTCATCCATCTTGACGCTGATCTGGTCCTTGCTCAGCAAGTACGCCTCCGCGTGGTTCTTGGGCCGGTAGAAGGCGCAGAACTTGCAGGCGGTGACACACACGTTCGTGTAGTTGATGTTGCGGGAGATGATGTAGGTCACCTCCTTGCCCGGGTGCAGCGCCATACGGCGCAAGTGCGCGGCATTGCCGAGGTCTTCCACCCGGCCCTGGGTCGCGAGCCGCACGCCCTCCTCGTAGGTGAGGCGCTCGCCGTCCGCGCCCTTCGAGAGCAGCGTGTCGAGGTCGACGCGGAGGCGCGTGCGCGGCGGACCGTAGAGCGACACGTCCTCGTGGGTGAAGAAGCCGGCCTGCTTGCCGAGCGCGGCGAAGCGGCGGAGGCCCATCAGCGCGCGATCGTCGAGCGCGTAGCGGATGTGCTCGGTGAGGTAGGTGCGGTCGGCCTCGGGGGCCAACTGGCGCTCGGGGAGGCCGAGCGCGGCGGACTCGCGCAGGCCGGCGATGGCGTCCGGATCGAGGTCCGGGCGGCCCGCCCACACGGCGAACACGAATGGGAGGCCCGTCCACTCCTTCCACACCCGACCGAGGTCGATGCGGGTGGTGAGGCGCTCCGGGAGGTTGCGCGCGGCGTCCCCGATGACGACGGCACCGGTCTTCCCCTGGGCGTGGAACGCGGGCGTGCCCGGATCGACGCCGAACACGCGCAGCTCGCGACCGCCCAGCTTCTCGGCGAGCGGCCCGCGGAGGAGGATCTGGGCGAGCACCACCGAGGTGCGGCTCGCGCCGTCGAGCGCGATGCTGTCCCACTCCTCGATGGGGGTCTCCCCCACGAGCAGGACGCTGGCGACGTCGCCGTCGCAGCCGATCGCGAGCCCGGGGACGACCCGGTAGTCGCCGTCGGAGAACAGGCTCGCGACGGGGATGAGCCCGATGTCGGCCTCGCCGGTCTTCAGCTTGCGTGCGGCTTCCGACGGCACCGACCCGAACACGTCGAACCGCGCGGGGTCGAGGTGGCGGGTGAGCGGCCAGGCGTTGGTGTACCCGACGCAGGCGACGCGGTAGCGCGTGTCCTTGGGCTCGCCGGGCGTGTCAGTGCTGGAGCGGGTCATCTAGGCCTCCGCGACGATGCGGTAGAGGGTGTCGCGCTCGACGGGCACGCGGCCGGCGTCCCGGATGAGCTGCACCAGCTCGGTCCGGGTCAGCTCCTGCGGCGTCTTGGCGCCCGCCATGTGGTAGATGCGCTCCTCGCGCACGGTGCCGTCGAGATCGTCGACGCCGAACGCCAGGGAGACCTGCGCGAGCTTGATGCCGAGCATGATCCAGTACGCCTTGATGTGGTCGATGTTGTCGAGCATCAGGCGCGACACCGCCATCGTGCGCAGGCTGTCGTAGCCGGTCGGCTCCGGCAGGCGGCGCAAGCGGTTGTTCTCGTTGTGGAACCGCAGCGGGATGAAGGTCTGGAACCCGCCAGTCTCGTCCTGGAGGGCCCGCAGCCGCACGAGGTGGTCGACCCGCTCCTCGATCGTCTCGATGCTGCCGAAGAGCATCGTGCAGTTGGATCGCAGGCCGAGGCGGTGTGCCACGCGGTGCACCTCCAACCAACCGTCGCCGTCCACCTTGTCGTGGCACAGCTTCTTGCGCGCGCGCGGATGGAAGATCTCGGCGCCGCCGCCGGGCAGCGAGCCCAGGCCGGCCTCGACGAGCTCGGTGAGCACCTGCTCGTAGGACTTCCCGTACTTCTCGGCGAAGTAGTGGATCTCGACCGCGGTGAACCCCTTGATGTGGATGTCGGGCCGCTCGGCCTTGATGCCACGCAAAAGGTCCGTGTAGTACTCCCAGGGCAGGTCGGGGTTGAGCCCGTTCACGATGTGGACCTCCGTGATGAACTCCTCGCGGAGCGCACGCACGCGGCCGACCGCCTGGTCGAGCGACATCGTGTAGGACTCGGGATCCCCCGTCTTCAGCCGCGCGAAGCTGCAGAAGATGCAGCTCGCCTCGCACACGTTCGTGGCGTTCACGTGCAGGTTGCGGTTGAAGTAGGTCAGGTCGCCCCAGCGCTGCTCGCGCACCCGGTTGGCGAGCGCGCCGACCGCGGCCACCTCGGGCGTGTTGAACAACTGCACGCCGTCCTCCACGGACAGGCGCACGCCGGCCTCCAGCTTCTCGCGGATGGGGCCGAGGCCCGCGGCGTCGATGGCGCGGCGGGTGGTGGAGCCGAGTTCAATCATCCTGGACCTCGCTTGGTTCCGAGAGCCCCGTCCACCGGCGGACCAGGTCGTTCTCGATGCCGATGCGATCGAAGGCGCGCGCGACGACGGTGTCGAGCAGGGCCTCCATCGACTTGGGACGGCTGTAGAAGGAAGGCGCCGCGGGCATCACGATGCCACCGGCCATCGTCACCGCCTCCATGTTGCGGAGGTGGATCAGCGAGAACGGGGTCTCGCGGAGCACCAGCACCAGCGGGCGGCGCTCCTTCAACATGACATCGGCGGCGCGGCCGACCAGGTCGGCGCTGACCCCGTGGGCGATGCGCGCCATGGCGCCGGCCGAGCACGGGATGACCAGCATGGCGTCGTACTTCGAGGAGCCCGACGCGAACGGCGCGGTCATGTCGCCCGCGGGCCAGATGCGCAGGCCGAAGTCGGCGGGGTTGGTACCAAGCTCGTGTTGCCAGACGAGGCGGCCGGTCTTGGTGAACACCACGTCGGTCTCGATGCCGGCGGCGCGGCCGGGGCCGGCCAGGAAGCTCATCGCACGTTGGGCGTATGGGGCGCCGGAGGCCCCGCTCACGCCGAGGACCAGCTTCATGGCACACCTGCGTGCGTCGTCGGCAGAGGGCCGGCGCCGAGAACCGCGTCCGGGGCCCCCGCTGGTCCCCCCCAGGGGGGCCCCACCAGCGGACCCGGGCCGCACGGCGCCGACCCTCCGCCGACGGCGCCGGGCAATGCGTGCGAGGAAGCCCGGTGGTCGGCGACCGCGAATCCTCGCGCGCACCCATGGCCCGACGTGCCAATCGCCTTCTTGGCGGCCCCGCCCGCGCCTGGCATCGAGACCACGGTCCGGAGGTGGTGCGGGGGTGGGCGGTTGCGGGCGCGGCGTGCGCGCGCGCGCCGCGGTGCCGCCAGCGCGATCACGCCCCCACCCGCGCGTCGACCAGCGACGCCACCGGCGGAAACAGCTCCCGGCCGGCCACGGTGGTGAAGCCCGCGGTGCGGCAGGCGGCCTCGAAGCCGGCGCGGTCGTACCAGGCGGCCATCGAGCCGGCGAGGTAGCGGTAGGCGGAGGCGTCGCCGGTGACCAGGCCGCCCACGATGGGCAGGACGACGCGGTTGTAGGTGCCCGCGAAGAACTTCTGCGCCAGGGTGGTGGGGCGGAAGAAGTCGACCACGACCATGACGCCGCCGGGGCGGAGCACGCGGCGAGCCTCGGCGAGGGCGCGCTCGGGCTCGGGGACGTTGCGGATGCCGAACCCGATGACGATGGCGTCGAAGCTGGCGTCGGGGAGCGGGAGCGCGCGGGCGTCGGCGCACACGGTGCGCACGTTGGCGCCGGCGGGGATCTTGGCCATGCCGGCTTCGAGCATCGGCGCGCAGAAGTCGAGCGCGACGACGCTCCGGGCGCCGGGCGCCAGCGCCGCGGTGAAGTCCATCGTGCCGGCGCAGAGATCGAGGATGTCGCCCTTGGCGTTCTCCCTGAGCGTGCGGATGGCGATGCGTCGCCACGCGCGGTCGATCCCCATCGACATGAACTGGTTGGCGCGGTCGTACCCGGGCGCGATGCGCGCGAACATGTCGCGCACGGCGGGGGCGCGGTTGGGATCGCCGGGGACGGGGCCGTCGGTCGCGGAACCGCCGACCGCCGCGCCGTCGGGGGGGTCCAGGGGGTGCCCCGCACCCCCTGGCGGGGCGTTACGGGGCAGCGCCCCGTCCCCAGATCCACCAGGGTCGACGCTCACGACGACCGCTCCACGAGGTAGCGTCCGAGCACCACGAGGGCGTCGCGATGAATGGACGGCGGGAGCACGTCGAGGGCGCCGACCGCGAGGTCCACCCGGCGGCGGGCTTCGGCCTGGGCGGCGTCGAGCGCGCCGGAGCGGCGGACGACGGCGAGGAGCACGTCGAGATCGTCGGTGTGGAGCCGCGCGCGCAGGTCGGGCACGCGCTCCATCGCGAGGAGCAGCGGCAGGGTGAGCTTCTTCTCGCGGAGATCCTGCCCGGCGGGCTTGCCGGTGCCGGCGGCGTAGTCGAGCACGTCGTCCGTGATCTGGAAGGCGACGCCGACGCCGCGGCCGAAGCACGCGAGGGCCTCGGCGGCCACGGTGTCCCCGGCGGCGAGGGCCCCGGCGGCGGCGCACCACGCGATGAGCGCGGCGCTCTTCTTGTCGATCATGTCGAGGTACTGCTCGAGCGTCGTGTCGAGGTTGCCCGCGCGCTGGAGCTGGAGGACCTCGCCCTCGGCCATGGCGGTGACGGCCTCGGCGAGCGCGGTGACCGCGGCGTGGCCGCCGTCCGTCGCGGCGAGGAGCACGGCGCGGGCGAGGCAGAAGTCACCGGTGAGGATGACCGCGGCGTTGCCGTAGACGCGCTGCGCGGCGGGCTGGCCGCGGCGGGTGGCGCCGTCGTCCACGACATCGTCGTGCAGGAGCGAGCCGAGGTGGATGAGCTCCCCGGCGCACATGAGCCCGTCGAGCCGGCCGGTGTGACCGACGGCCCCGGCGCCCAGCGCGGTGAGGAGCGGACGCAGGCGCTTGCCGCCGGCGGCGGTGAGGTAGGCCCCGATGGCCTCGACGACGTCGACCTCGGAGGCCACGAGCTCGCCGAGCCGGACCTCGGCCGCGGCCATCGCGGGGGCGGCGAGCGCGAAGACGTCCGCGGGGGTCTCCACCCAGGTCAACGGCGCGCCGGCGTGGACACCCACGGCGTGCAGCCGACGGACGACGTCCGCCGGATCAACCCGGGGTACGCCGGGCTCAATGCGGCCCTCCTCCGGATATTCGCGGGCCGCAGGTTCCATCGCTCCTCCCGTCGACGCTTCACGGATTTCAGTGTTAACTGAAGCGAGTGAGGATGGCGAGCCGTTCATGACGCCGGAAGCCGACGCGACCGAGGTCACCGAAGCGCGGGATCGCGCCGTCGGGATGGTCGCCGACTCGGTCGGCGAGCTGATGCGCTTCTGGAACTTCAAGCCTTCGCTCGGGCGGATCTGGGCGATCCTCTACCTTTCGCCGGGCCCCCTCGACGCCGAGGAGATCGAGGCGAAGAGCGGACTTAGCATGGGCAACGTGAGCATGTCGCTCCAGGAGCTCATGCAGTGGGGCGTCGTCAAGCGCGTGCCGCCGGGCCCGAACCGCCGCCGGCTCTTCGTCGCCGAGACGGACATGTGGGCGATGGTGGCCCGGGTCGTCCGCGAGCGGGAGCTCCGGCTCGTCGAGCGGACCATCGAGCAGCTCGAGGAGGCCGTGGCCCTCCTCGACGGCGCCGGGCGTGGCCGGGACCCGACGACGATGCTCCAGAGCCGCTTCCTCGTGACCCGGGTGCGCAACCTCCTGGAGCTCGCGAAGACCGGCCGCCGCCTCCTCGAGGGGCTCTCGCGCACCGGCAGCGTCGACTTCTCCGCCATCCGCGACGTGTTGCGGGCCCGCTCGTGAGCGCGGACGATCCGGCGCCCCCGGGCGCCCCGGCCCAAGCTGAAGCCCCGCCGCAAGAGCCGGCGCCGGACGGGCTCCCCCTCTTCCGGCACGCCGATCCCGACGCCACCCCCGCGCAACGCATCGCCGCCGTGCACGCGTTCACCACCCGCTGCCGCGCCTGGGCGGTCGCCGCCATCGCACGCAGGCGTGAAGAGGGCCGCGCCGCGGACGACTGGGAACTGTACCTCCGGTTCACCGACCACACGCTCATGGAGCTGGAGAACGGCACCCTCGATCACTGGTTCCGCCAGAACCCTTGACGGCGGGGCCTTTGATCGGCCAATGCGATACGTGGAGAACGAGGGAGACCATGCTGCTGAGCCTCTTGCTCACGGCCTGCACGGACACACGCGTCCTCGCGGGGGATGTTCGCGACGTCTGGGGCAACCCGGTGTCGGACGCGACCGTCGTCATCGAGGGGGTCGTCGAGCGGTACCGCTCCGACTCCGCTGGCAGGTTCACGATCGACACCGAACAGCCCGTGACCCGCGTGATGGCGGGGAAGGACGGGTACATCAAGGACATCGAGCTGGTGCCCGCTCCCGCCGAAGAGGAGGGGGACTACGACCCGCTCGCGTTCGCGCTGTACCCCGAGCCCGAGCAGCCGGGCTTCTACGGCGTCGGGCGCACGGAGTACGTCCACCTGGAGGCGAAGCGCATCCGGGTCGTGGGGACCGAGCTCAAGCACTACGCGGGCCTCCAGGACATCGCCGAGACCGGCATGAGCAGCGGCACCCCCGCCTCGTTCGTGTTCAGCTCCACGTTGCGCTCGTCCGAGCTGGCGCGGATGAACCTGCACCTCTCGAGGCTCGATTTTGTCGACCACACGCGCGTCAAGGGCGTGCTGGGCGCGATGGACGCGACGGTGAACCTCTGGATCGCCGGCGAGGAGGTCCCGTTCGACCTGAAGGCCCTGCCCGCGCGCGACGCCTACCTCATCACCACGCGCGAGCCCGTCGTGCCGGGGATGTACGCGTTCCACGCGCAGGACGTGCTCAACGAAGAAGACGAGCGCGTGCTCCTGAACCTCCCCAAGGAGATGCAGGTCGCCTTCCCGTTCGAGATCCTCTAGCGCATGCGCCGGTGGGCCCCCGTCGCGCCGGCCCCCGTCGCGCCGGCCCCCCTCGCGTTGGCCCCCCTCGCGCTGGCCCTCGCCCTCGCGGCCTGTGACGGGGGTGGCAAGCCCGACGGCCCGGTCGAGGACCCGCCGTCGATCGCCGCGCCGGGCCCCTGCGCGGACGGCACGTGGATGGGCGCGGCGTCGCCCGATGGGCTGGTGTTCGTCGCCACCGGCACCGAGCCGGGGGACGGCTCCCGGGCAGCCCCCTACAGCCGGCTTCTCGACGCCGTGAACGCCGTCGCCGACCCCGGCGGCACCGTCGCGGTGTACCCGGGCACCTACGAGGCCGGGATCGTGCTGCGGTCGAGCGGCGGCCGCCCCGTCGCGATCGTCGGCTGCGGCGCGGAGGAGACCTTCCTCGCGAGCAACACGCGGCACGCCGGGGTGGCGCTCCACGGGCCCGGCGAGCTCGCGCTCCGCCGGGTCGCGGTGGTGGGCGGCACTCCCGCGGTGGCCGTGCGCGCCGGGGCCGCCGGCACCGTCGAGGACGTGGTGGTCTCGAGCGCGCGCCGGGTGGGCGTGCAGGTGGCGGGGCCGACCACGGTGGCGACCCTCCGGCGGCTGACGGTGGCGGACACGGTCCTCGCGGGGGCCCAGCGCGGGTGGGGCATCTCGCTGGCCGACGGCGCGCTCACCCTCGAGGACAGCGTCATCGCGGCCCAGCGCGCGTACGGGCTCTACGCCGAGCGCGGCGTGCTGCAGGTCGCGGGGCTCGACATCGCGGGCGGCGTGGACGGCCCGACCGTCGGCGGGATCTACGCGCACGCGATGGAGTCGGTGACCCTCGACGACGTGACGGTGCGCGGCGTCCGCGGCGTGGGCATCCACCTCTACGAGGTCGGCACGGCCACGGTGCGCGGCAGCGTGGTGGAGGACACCGCCGCGGGCCAGCGGCGCGGCGCGGGGGACGCCATCCTCGTGCGCAAGGGCGCCCGGGACACGGCCACCGTGCGGATCGAGGGCAACACGGTCACGCGGCCCGCGCGGTTCGGGATCGCGGTCGACGGCGGCGACGTGACCCTCACCGGCAACACCGTCACCGGCGGCCTCACCTCGGACGGCACGAGCGTGTGGGCGACACCCGGCACGACCATCACGGGTGACCCCGCGAGCCCCCTCGACGTCGGGCGATTCCCCATCGGGCGCGACGAGCACCCCGGCGAGGGGCCGTCGGAGTTCGGGCGGCCGGGGATGCCGTAGCGGAAAGGCAGGAGAGTCCCGTAGTCCGGCGCTATTCTCCAGTCATGCTCCTGCTCGTCGCCCTCGCCGCCGCCATGGACCTCGCCCGCGTGCCCCCGCCCGCGGCGGTGACACCGGCGGTGACACCCGCGGTGACACCCGCGGTGGCCGTCGCGACACCCGTCGCGCCGCCCCCCGCCTACGCCCCCGCCGGCGCCCCGACCGCGAAGTACCCGGCGCCGATCATCACCGCCGCCCGCGCCTACCTCGGTCGCGAGTACAAGTGGGCGGGCCGCGACGAGACCCTCGATTGCATGGGCCTCGTGTTCCGCGCGTGGACCGACGTGACCGGCCAACCCTGGCAGGAGCTGTCCGAGAACCCCACCGAGCTCGTCGCCGCCCGCGCCCTCGGCGCCCCGGTGCCCGGCCTCGACGGCGTCCTCGCCGAGCACATCGACTGGTCCCTGCTCCGGAGCGGCGACGTCGTCTTCTTCCTCTCCCGGGTCCCGAACCCCGTGGAGCCCGCCCTCGCGGTCCTCGGCGGCGAGCCCCACTGGGTCCGCCACATGGCGCTCTACGAGGGCGACCTCCTCCGCCGCTTCATCGCCGGGGAGCACACCAAGGGGGAGGTCTCGGAGCTGCCGCTGCCCGGGTACCTGGAGGTGTGGCGGGTCTGGTATCAGGGGATCTACGTGGTGCGACCGGGGACGTAGGCGCCGCGTCCCCCCACCCGTCAGTCGAGCTCCCCCTCGAGCGTGAACGTGACCTCGCAGGACTCGACGCCGCCGCAGTCCGCGCCGTCGCAGGAGTAGCGGACCTCCCAGTCGGACTCGAGGGTGGTGGACGTGGTCCACTTCCCTTCCACGACGGTCGACGTCACGAAGGTGGCGTCGTAGTCCTCCGCGCCGAAGTCCTGCTCGTCCTCCATCTCGCAGTCGAAGGCGGCGCCGGCGAGCTCGCACTCGATGACCCCGTCGAGCGTCACCTCGTCGCTCGCCGCGTTGATCTCGACCTCCATGACCTCGATGTCGCCGAAGGCGTCGACGTCGAGCCCCCAGGAATCCTCGCACGCGGCGCTCACGTCGACCCCGCTCACCTCGACTTCGTAGTCGCCCTCCTCCGGCTCCACGAAGATCCCCGCGCAGGCGAGGGAGGACACGAGGAAGGGGACGGCGAGGAGAAAGCGCATCGATGCTCCAGGGGCGGAGCAAGATGCCTCATCCTCGTCGGAACCGCACCTGCCGCGCCGACATCACCACCGCGCGCCGTCCAATGTCACCCGGTAGGCGGAGCAGTCGGTGCCCCGCGGCAGGTTCACCAGCGTGGTGGCGCTCCCCTCCGGCGGCACGTTGGTGAGCCGCGCGACGAAGCGGTCCTCGCCGCACGCGAGCCCGACGACGGCCTCGGCGATCGTGCGGGGCGCGAGGCTCTCGCCGGTCACCTCGACCTCGACCCGGGTGTCCGGGTAGATCGTGGCGCGGGCCTGCACGCGCAGCCACGGGGACACGTCGATGACGCGGTCCCCCACGCGGTGGTCCGACCCGGATTCGCGGGCCTGGAAGACGACCTCCTTGCGCACGGTGTCGACCGTCACGAGGAACTGGCTCGACACGTTGAGGCCGAGCAGGCCCATGGTGCGCTCGTCGGCGCACTCCTCGCAGATGCCGACGGTCACGCCCTCCACGAGCAGGCCGCCCACCCAGAGGCGGGGCACGAGCACGAGCTTGGCGGTGCGCTCGCCGTTGGCGGTGCGCAGGGAGATCTCGGGGGCGTCCGCGGGGACCTTCACGCCGATGCGGGCGAGGCTCGCGCGGTTGAGCGTCGTGACGCTGGCGCCGGTGTCGAAGAGCATGGGGAGCTCGACGTCGCCGAACTGGACGGGGATCGCCATGCTGTGGCCGCTGCCCTCGTAGGGGAGCGCCGCCTGGTCCCCCGTGGCGAGGACGGCGCTCGGCAGGCAATCCTGGGGGGCACGCTCGGCTTCGGGCGCGGGGACCGAGCCCTGCGGCGCGTGACCCACCGGACCCGCCACCCGCTCGCCGAGGAGCGCGGCGCTGCGGGAGAGGTCGCGGCCGCCGGGCGCCGCGAAGACCGAGAAGCCGGTGCCGATCGCGCCGGGCACCTCGCCGGGGAAGTAGCCGGGCAGGCCGGCGAGGAGGAGCCCGGGCCAGACGACGAGCGCCGCCGCCAACGCGGGCGGGGAGCGGCCGAACAGCGACCAGAGGCCGGCGATGGGGAGCAGGGTGACCAACGAGGCCGCCATGCCGACGTGCAGGGCGCCGAGGCCGCGCATCACGCCGAGGCCGGTCAACGCCGCCACGGCCGCGCCGGCCGGGAGGGCGCCGACACCGAGCGCGAGGGCGAGGGCGAGGCGTTGCACCACGTTCTCCGTAACCCCGCGCGTGCGTGGAACAGCCCCCTCCCGACACGAGTCGAGGCGCCGGGCGCGCTGCCCGGGCGGCTGTCGCCACGCTTCCGTTCCCGTCGCGAGCGCGGACGGCCGGGTTATGCCGGCGGCCCTGGAGGGTGAGATGCCGCCCGAGACCCGCGCCACCTACTTCTCCGTCGACATCGAGTGCTCCGGGCCGGTCCCGGCGATCTACGACATGATCTCCCTCGGCGCGGTGGTCGTGGCGCCGGACGACACGGGCGCGCTCACGCTCGGGGACATGCACTACGTCGAGATCAAGCCGGAGGGCCCCAAGGTCGACCCCGGCGCGATGAAGGTCAACGGCCTCGACATCGAGGCCCTGCGCCGCGACGGCACGCCCCGCCGCACCGCGCTCCTCGCCCTCGCCGACTGGGTCAGGGCCCACACGAAGCCCGGCACCAGGCCGGTGTTCGTCGGCCACAACGCCCCGTTCGACTGGAGCTTCGTCGCGTGGGGCTACGCCGCCGAGGAGCTGCCGAACCCCTTCGGCTACAAGGCCCTCGACACCAAGGCGCTCGCGACGGGCAAGCTCGGCGTCCACTGGTTCGACTCGAGCAAGGAGGTGCTGGAAGAGCGCCTCGGCCTCGAGAAGGAAGACCTGGGTTTGAAGCACCGCGCCGACTATGACGCCTTGTACCAGGCCAAGCTCCTCATCAAGCTCCTGGAGTTCTAGACATGTGCGGATTCATCGGCCTCATCGGCGTCGAGAAGGCGGCGGGGGCGCTCTCGGTCGGCCTCCAGGCGATCCAGCACCGCGGCCAGGACGCCACCGGCATCGGCACGGTCGAGCACGGCCGCGTGCACCTCTACAAGGAGCTCGGCAGCGTCGCCGGCGTCTTCACCGCCCCGGTGCTCGCCGGGCTCGGCGGGCACGCTGGCATCGGCCACGTGCGCTACCCGACCGTAGGCGGGGGCAGCCGCGAGGACGCCCAGCCGTTCCACACCCGCCGCCCGGGCGTGGTGATGGCCCACAACGGGAACGTCACGAACCTCCCCGAGCTCGAAGGCTGGCTCGTGAGCCGGGGCATCCGGGTGCAGTCGCAATGCGACGTGGAGCCCATCCTGCTCGTGTTCGCGGAGGCCCTCGGGGCGCGCCGCGCGAGCGGCCACACCGCCGAGGACGTGCGGTACGCCGTGGGCGAGGTCTTCAAGCGCGTGCGCGGCGCCTACTCCTGCGTCGCGCTCACCGAGGTCGACGGGCAGGACACCCTCGTCGCCTTCCGCGATCCGCACGGCATCCGCCCCGGCAGCTACGGCTACAACGCCGAGGGCGCCTGGGCCGCCGCCAGCGAGACCGTCGCGTTCGACGCCCTGGGGTTCACCCGCGTGGACGACCTCCCCCCGGGCGAGGTCCTCCTCTTCCGCCCCGGCCACGCGCCGATCCGCCTCCCCATCGAGGCCGCGGACCCCCGCCCCTGCATCTTCGAGCGGATCTACTTCGCCCGTCCCGACTCCCAGATGGAGGAGGGCCGCGTCTACCAGACCCGCTGGGCGCTCGGCGAGCGGCTGGGCGCGGAGTGGAAGGCGCGCGGCCTCGAGGCCGACGTGGTGGTGCCGGTCCCCGACACGTCGCGGCCCGCGGCGCAGGCGATGGCCGAGGTGCTCGGCCTGCCCTACCGCGAGGGGTTCATCAAGAACCGCTACAGCGGGCGCACGTTCATCATGCCGGACGCGACGACGCGCCAGGCCGCCCTTCGGCTGAAGCTCAATCCGATCCCCGAGATCTTCGAGGGCAAGCGCGTCATCCTCGTGGACGACTCGGTCGTGCGCGGCACCACGGTGCGCCGCCTCGCGGACCTCGTGCGGGCGCTGAAGCCCACGCAGGTGCACCTCGCGGTCTACTCGCCGCCGGTGCGCCACCCGTGCTTCTACGGCATCGACATGCCGACGCGCGACGATCTCGTGGCCGCACGCCTCGGGCCCTCCGAGTGGGCGCCCGCGTTCGGGGTCGACTCCGTCACGTTCCTCTCGCCGGAGGGCCTCCGCGAGATCATCGGCCGCCCGGTGTGCATGGCGTGCTTCGACGGGGACTACGTCGTGCCCGTGAGCGACGGCGAGCAGGCCGAGATCATCGCGGACCGCCGCAAGGTCGCCGGGTAGGCTCGGCTCGGATGGGCGCCCCCGGCCGGACGGCCGGTCGGGTGTCCTCCGTCCTCGCGCCGAAGGCGCTCGGTCCCGGCGAGGCGCCGGGACCGGCCGAAGACGGCCGGACTCCGGCCCCCCTGGCGCGGGGCCGATCGCGACGATCGCGTGCCCGTCGGGCTCCCCGAGGGGGTCTGACCCTGCAGTTTGACACCTACGGGCCCGGTCGCGGCGCGCGGACGCGCAGCCGGACCGGCGGCGCGCGGACGCGCAGCCCTCCGGGCACCTGGCGCGGAGCCGATCGCGACGATCGCGTGCCCGTCGGGCTCCCCGAGGGGGTCTGACCCTGCAGTTTGACACCTACGGCCTCGGCCGGCGGCGCGCGGACGCGCCGCCGGAACGGCTGCGCGTCCGCGCG
>JAUXTN010000064.1 GCA_030684355.1 Pseudomonadota bacterium | reverse complement strand
GGCGCGGCCGCGGGGGTCGCGGTGGGCGGCGGAGACGGCATGGCGCGCGTCGAGAGCCTGCTCGCGGGCGTCGCGGGCGCGGGCATCGGGCTCTTCGCGGCGGACGGCCTCGGCCTGCTCGGCGGCTTCACGGTCACGTCGTCGTTGTGGGCCGGCGCCGTCGTGGGCATCTGCACGGCGCAGGCGCTGCTCCCCGGCACCTTGCGCTGGTCGCTCCCGACACGCATCCCCTCCCCCGGGCGCATCCAGGTCACCCTCGCTGCGCCCTACCGCCCCGCCGCGATGCGCGCGTGGCAGCTCGACCAGTCGTTCGACGGGCAGGCTCCCGACCGCGCCACCCGCGCGGGCCTCTCGGAGGTCGCGGCGTGGGTCTACCGCCTCGCGCTGACGCTCCAGGCCCTCGACTCCGACCTCGCGCGCATCGATCCCATCGCCGTCGGCGCCCGGCTCTTCGCGCTCCGCGAGGGCGGCCCCGACGCGGACGCCTTCATCCGCGAGCGGCGCCAGGGCACGGCCGGGCACCTCGAGCGCCTCCTCGAGCACCGCAGCACGCTCGCCCTGGAGCGCGCCCGGACCGAGAGCCTCCAGGACTACGCGCTGGCCTACCTCGAAGAGGCGCGGGCGGGCCTGTCGCTCGCCCGGGTGCTGCCCGGCGAGCGCACCCCCGAGGCCCTCGGCGTGGTGCTCGAGAAGCTGCGAGCCCACGCCGCCGAGAGCGGCGCGCGCCGGCAGACCGCGCGTGAGATCGAGATGCGGTGAGCCACCGGGCTCGGGGTGCTACGTGCGTCGCTCGTCGAACAGGAGCGCCTCCGAATGCCCGCACGTCTCGCGCTGATCGCATTGCTGGCCGGCTGCACGAGCGGGGACGCCCCCGCCGACACCGCGCCGGGCTTCGAGGCGCGCGACTGCGGCGCCATCCTGTGGGACGAGACCTTCCGCTCCATCGACGAGCTCGAGTGCGGCCTGGGGCCCGACGGGCCCGTCCTCTGCCACTGGACACTGGCGTTCGGGACAGGCACCTACACGTGGGACTACTCGGACATCTCGGAGTCCGGCACGGTGACCTGCGCCGACAACGAGCTCACGGGCGCGTCGAGCGGGGGCACGCCACGCCAGGGGACGGTCCACCGCACCACGAACCGGGTCACGTGGGAGGGCGTCGCCTACGGGGAAGCGGAGTAGCGACGGCGAGCCGCGGGGGAACGTGCGCTAACAGCCCTCGTCGAACCGGTACTCCAGGCACCCCTGCTCGGTCGCGGCGTCCGCGCAGTCGTCCTCGGACGCGATGTCGTCGGGCGGGGAGTCGTCGTCACAGTCGATGAGCTCGCAGGTGACGCACTCGGCGGCGGTGTCGTCCGCGGTGCCGTCCTCGGTGTCGCTGCCATCGCCCGTGCCCTTGATGGGCGGGTCCGGGGGCACGGGGGTGCCGCACGCGGCCACCAGGAGCGCCGCGAGGGCCCAACGCCGGCTCACGCCCCGCCACCCTCGGCGCGCTTCTTGAACGCGAGGAGCGTGGCCGGGAGGTTCTGCTCGAGCAGCGTCTTGAGCACGCTGCCGGGGACGAACATGCCGAGGTCGATGTCGAGCGTGTAGGTCGCGCGGGTGCGCGTCCCGCCGTCGAGCGGCTCCAGGGTCCACGAGCCGGTGTTCGACTTGAACGCGCCCTCGACCAGCGCCCACCGGAGCGCGGTGTCGCCTTCGCGGACGAGGCTCAACGTGTACTCGACCCGCCGGATGATGCGGATGGCGTACCGGACGGTCCACCGCGTGTCCTCGGCGCGGAGCACCGTCGCCTCCTCCATGTCGGGGAGGAAGCGCGGGTACGCCGCGAAGTCGCAGATCACCCCCATCAGCGACGCCGGGGGCACGTCGATCTCGATGGAGCGTTGGGCGACGGGCATGCGCGCCTACCTGCCGCGACGCCGACGGCGACGGCGCGCGTTGGCGTCGATCGCCGCCGCGGGCGCGGGCGTGGTGCCCCCTTCGGGCACGGCCTCCTCGCCGAAGCGGGCACGCACGAGGTTCAGGAGCGGCCGGTTGGTGCGGCGCTTCAGACCGGGGTCCGCGTTGAGGAGGCGCACGGCCTCCTGGCGGGTCCGGACCATGAGGTCACGCTCGACGACCGGGTCGGCCCACGCGAAGTCCGGGGCGTCCGCCGCGCGGTCCCCCAGGGCAGCCTCGATGCCGCGGTGGCGCAGGTCCAGCTCGGCGATGCGGTAGCCGTCGGTCTCCTTGAGGAGGAGATCGATGTTGTGCCGCGCCTCGGGGCGGGGGTCGTCCCCGACGACGAGGAGGCACTGGCCGCGGCGCCAGCCGTTCCCGATGTGGCCGCGCAGCCGGTGCAGGCGCACGAGGTCGAACTGCTGGGCCTGCTCCACGATCATCACCGAGGCGTTCGGCACGACCGGGCCGTGCTCGACGTACGTGGTGGCGAGGAGGACCTCGGTGCGGCGGTGCTGGAAGTCGTCGTAGGCGCGGAACCGCTCCTCGCGCGACATGCCGCCGTTGAAGATGCCGACCCGGGCGCCGGGGAAGGTCTCCGACGCGAGCACTTCGGAGAGGCGACGGGCCTCGGACGGCGAGAGGAGATCCTGGCCCCGGATGACCGGGAACACGATCATGACCTGCTGCCCGGCCTCGATGGCCTCGCGACCGATGCGGTAGGCGTCATCGCGGTGGTCGGTGTCGTACGACGAGGTGTCGACCCCCCGGGCCGTGCCGGTGTTGATGACGCTCAGCGCGAGCTGCCCGTAGAAGTTGAGCAGGAGCGCGCTCGGGACCGGCGTGGGCGTGAAGACCAGGAGGTCTGGCCGCTGGCCCTGCAGCTCGAAGGGCGTGATGTCCGACGCGCCGTAGGTGCCCTGCTCCTCGAAGACCACGAGCCCCAGCTTGCGGAAGGTGGGGATGTCCTTCGCGAGCGCGTGCGTCGCGTAGATGATGAGGGCATCGCCCTTCTTCAGCTGCTCGGTCTGGGCGCGCGTGGGCGGCCCGACGAGCAGCATGGGCTCGAGGCCCACCGACTTGAAGTACGACTCCGCGAACAGGTACCGGTGCTCGGCGGAGAGGGCGTCCGGCGCGAGGAACAGCGCCTGGTGCTTGGCCTCGGCCACGAGGACCATGGCAGCCTGCACGACGGCGTGCTTGCCGACGCCGACGTCCCCCTGGATGAGGCGCGTCATCGGCTGCGGGCGCCGGAGGTCCCGGCGGATGTCGTCGAACGCGAGCTCCTGCTCGTCCGTGAACTGCCAGCCGGCCATGCCGTGCGCCTGCGCGACGAGGGCGTGGCTCACCGGGTTCGGGATGCCGCGGTCGCGGCGCTCCCGGGCGCGGAGCAGGGCCACGCCGAGCTGCACCTGGAGGAGCTCGTCGAACCCGAGCCGGGAGCGGCCCTTGCGGCTCGCGTTGCTCGGGAAGTGCACGTCCCGCAGGGCCAGCGAGAGCGGCATCAGGCGGTAGCGCTCGATGACGTCCGCCGGGAGGTGATCCTGGAGGGAGTCCGCGTGCTTGCGGAGCGCGGCGCGCATGGCGGCGCGCGCACGGGACTCGTCGAGCCCGGGGATGCCGTAGCGCGGGAACCAGTCGCCGCCGCGGCCGTCGATCCCGAGGGGCTCGCCCTCGTAGAGCACGGCGCGCGGGAACTCGGCGCCCTCGGGCACCTCGACGTCGGTCTCGAGGGTGCCGGCGAAGCCGACCTCGACGCCCGCGCGGAGGGCGCGGACCTCGGCGGGGACGTCCCCGAGCCAGCGGCAGGACACCTCGCCCTTGTCGTGCCCGAGCAGCACCTCGTGGCGGCGCACGCCCGGCGTGAACCGGGTGAAGCGCGCCTTCACGGTGCCGCGCACGATGACCGGGCCCTCGGGGACCACGCCGGGGATCCAGCGCTCACCGCCGCGCTCGGTGGCGACGGGGGGGCGGAGGAGGAGATCGGCGGCGGTCGTCACGTCCGCGGCGGCGAAGAGCGCGAGCTCCGCCTCCGTCAAGACGCCGAGGGCCTCGAGCGGCTCGCCCGTGCCCTCCGGGTGGCCCAGCGGGAAGGTCTTCGGCTCGGGGGGCGGAGGAGGAGGCTTCGGCGGCTCGGGAGCGGCGACGGGCGCCTCCACGGCAGCCTCGGGCGCGCGCTCGTCACCGCGGCGATGGCCGCTCTCCCCGGCGCGGCGCCCGCCATCACCGGGCTCCCGATCTTCCAGGCGGCGCCGGGACTGATCGCGACGCTCGCCGCGCTCGCCCCGCTCCCGACGCTCTCCGCCGCGCTCGGTGCGCTCCGCACGCTCGCCACGCTCGGGCCGCTCGCCGCGCTCCGGGCGCTCGCCGCGCTCCGGACGCTCGGCCCGGGCGGCACGCTCTTCCGGTGCACGCTGCGGACGGGTCTCGGCCACGGCCTCGGCCGCTTCGCCCTCGGCGAGGGCGAGGGTCGGGTCGACGATGGGGGGCGGGGGCGGTGCCTTCGGCGGGAGATCCGCGAGGATGCCCGCCGGGAGGAGCACCGCGCGGGGCGCGGGCGGCACGAGCTCGATGGTGCCGTAGCGGGCCCGCATCGCGGCGATCTGCTCGACGAGCCGCGTCGCGCGGGTGAGCCGGGCTTCTTCGGGCTCGGTGTCGAAACCCGCGATCACCTCCCGAATGGCCTGGAAGCCGACCGAGAGGTCGTCCTCCGGGGTGGACTCGGGGGATTCGGTGGGGCCGGCTGCCCAGCGGCCGAGGGTCGCCTCGACGTAGCGGGCGCGGGCAACGTTGCCATCACGCGCGAGCCAGCCGGCGGTGCGACCCAGGACAGCGAGCGCCTCATGTACGGACGCAGCGGTCATGGTGGGGGGGGTCCTTAGCGGTAGTGGACGGCGTTGATCACGACCGTCCGCGTGCCCTTGGGGGTCTCGAAGCGCACCTCGTCCCCCACGGAGCGGCCGATCAGCGCACGCCCGATGGGGGAGGAGTAGGAGATCAGGCCCGCCTTCACGTCCATCTCTTCGGTGCCGACGAACTTGTAGGTGGTCGACTCGCCGGTGTCGGTGTCCTCGAGGTCGACCGTGGTGCCGAAGATGACGCGCTCGCTCGGCGGGAACTTGGTGATGTCGATCACGTCGGCCATGGAGAGCCGCGCCTCGATGTCACGCATCCGGCCGTCGAGGTGCGCCTGGCGCTCCTTCGCGTCCTCGAACTCGGAGTTCTCGCTGATGTCGCCGTGGGCACGGGCCTCTTCGATGTCGCGGACCACCTGGGGCCGCAGGACTTCACGGACGAGCTTGAACTCAGCCAGGAGCTTCGCGTAGCCCACTGGGGTCATGGGGAGGCGTTGAGTCATCCCGGGAGACTAACACGCCCACCCAAGGGATCGACGCCTCCGGGAAGCACGCGCGCACCTGCCCGCGAAGCCGATGCCCGTCGAGCGCGTCGTTCCGAGCCCGCGAGCGATGTACCGCGGCGTCCACGACGTGAGTCGCCTGCAGATCGACGAGCACGCATCCGCCCGGTCGCTCCGGGAGCAGCGCCCGGGGCCCCGTGCAGAACGCCGCGACGACGGCCGCGATGTCCCCGTCGAGCGCGGTGAAGGCCGCTGAAAAGGCCGATTCCAGGCCGGTCGAGCCGGGGGTCGAGAGCTCGAACTCGAGATCCTTCTCCTCGGGGGCGCGTGGCGAGTGGTCGGCGGTCAGGAGCAGGGTCCCGTCCCGGACGCCCGCGACCAGCGCCGCGCGATCGGCGGGGCTGCGCAGCGGCGGATGCAGGCGCAGCCGCGTGTCGTACGGACGGAGATGGTGCTCGGATTCGTCGAGCACGAGGTTGCGTGCGGTCGTGGACGCCGTGACCGGCAGCCCCTCGGCGCGCGCGGCGCGGACGGCCGCCACGCCCCGAGCGGTGCCGACGCGGGTGAGGTGGACGGTGGCCCGGGTCGAGCGGACCAGCGCCACGATGCGCGCGATGCCGATCTCCTCGGCCGCGGCGGGGTTGCCGCGCATGCCGAGCTCCGCGGCGACGCCGCTCTCGTGGATCACGCCGAGCAGGTCGAGATCGGCGTCCGCGGGGCGCAGGAACACGCGCAGCCCGAAGCCGCGGGCGTATTCCAGCGCGTTGCGCAACACGACGGTGTCCCGGATCGGCCTCCCGCCATCGGACAGCGCCGCGGCGCCGGCCGCCCCCATGAGCCCGATCTCCGCCAGCTCCTCGCCGCTGAGGCCCCGGGTGACGGCGCCCGCGGGCCAGAGGCGAACCCCGCCCGGCCCGACCCGCGAGGCGGCGGCGACCTGCTCGGGGGTGTCGACCACGGGGTCGACGAGGGGGCTGGTGAGGAGATCCCCGAAGCCGCCGGAGAGGGCGGACGCGGAGAGGGACGCGAGGTCCTCCCGCGCGGGGAAGCCGGGAAATCCAGGGTCGCAGCCGAGATCCACGAAGCTCGGGAGGAGCACGAGGCCCCGGGCGTCGATCGTGCGGTCGTCCGCACCCACCACGACGTCCCGCGGCGTGGACTCGCCGTAGACCGTGACCTCAAGCAGCCGAGGCATCGTCGCTCCCGAGGTCGGCGTGTCCGAGGAGGAGGAACAGGAGGGCCATCCGCACCGCGATGCCGTTGGTCACCTGGTCGAGGATGACGCTGTTGGGGCCGTCGGCGACGTCCGCGGCGATCTCGACCCCGCGGTTGATCGGGCCCGGGTGCATGACCACCACGTCGGGCCGCGCGCGCTTCAACCGGTCGAGGTCGAGCCCGTAGAACGCCGCGTATTCGCGGGCGCTCGGCAGCACCGCGCGGCCGAGGCGCTCCCGCTGGATGCGGAGCATCATGATCACGTCGGCGTCCCCCACCACGTCGTCCACCGTGTGGCGGATCTCGACGGGCAACGCCGCGAGATCCGCGCGGCACATCGTGCCCGGCCCGGCGACGCGCACCTTCGCGCCCATCGTCGAGAGCCCGAAGATGTTCGACCGCGCGACGCGCGAATGCTGCACGTCCCCGACGATCGCGACCTTCCGCCCCTCGAGGGAGCCGAGGCGATCCCGCATCGTGAGCATGTCGAGCAGCGCTTGCGACGGGTGCTCGTTGATGCCGTCTCCGGCGTTGATGACGGTCCACGGGAAGTTGCGGGCGAGCAGGTGGGCCGCGCCCGCGCAGGCGTGGCGCACGACCACGGCGTCCGGCGACATCGCGAAGATGGTCCGCGCGGTGTCCATCAGGGTCTCGCCCTTGGTGGTGGACGAGGTGCTGACCGCGAACCCGAGGGTGTCCGCGGAGAGCCGCTTGGCCGCGAGATCGAACGAGGTGCGCGTGCGGGTGGAGTTCTCGAAGAACAGCGTCACCACGGTCCGCCCGCGGAGCGTCGGCACCTTCTTCACCTTGCGGCGAGAGATCTCGCGCATCTGCTCCGCGGTATCGAGGATCTCCTCGATCTCCGCGCGCTCGACGCCCCGCAGCCCGAGCAGATCCTTTCGCTTGCGCCCCCTCATCGGACCACCACCTCTCCCACCGCCCAGTCCACTACCACCTTGTCGTGCAAGGCGGTCGCGATCGTGACACCCACGAAGTCGGGCGCGATGGGAAGCTCGCGGTGGCCACGATCCACCAGCACGGCGAGGCGGATGAACGCCGGCCGGCCGAAGTCCCACACCTCGCCCATCGCCGCCCGCACCGTGCGCCCGGTGAACAGCACGTCGTCCACGAGGACGATGCCGCAGCCGCTCACCTCGAAGGGCAGGTCCGTGTCCCCGAGGACCGGCTTCTCCAGGCCCGTGTAGAGGTCGTCGCGGTAGAGCGTGATGTCGACGTCGCCGCGGAGCGGGCGGTGCCCGGTGCGCGCGTGGACGGCCTCGGCGAGGCGGTCGGCCAGGGGCACGCCGCCCGTGCGAATGCCGACGAGCGCCCACCGCGGCACGTCGCGCATCGCCGCGGCGACGCGGTCCGCCACCCCGTCTACCGCCGCGAGGAGGGCCGGCCGATCGAGTACGCGGGTCATTCGAGGAGGCGCCCGTCGCTGCCGGCGGACTGGATGACCCGGAAGTTCAGGCGGCGGGCCTGGTCGACCAGCGGCAGGTACACGTCGACCGTCCAGGCGCAGTCCACCACCTTGACCCCACCCCCCTCCTGGTAGAAGCGGCAGGCGTCGGGGGTCAGGTAGTCCGGGATCTCGCGCTTGCGCAGCCCCTCCGCGAGCTCCATCTTGCCCTTGTTCTCGTTGAACGCCGCCCAGGACAGCACGGCGCTCCCGACGACGTCCTCCATCTTGTAGTAGTCGAGCCAATAGGGCCCGAAGAACCATGCCCAGCCCCCGGCGGCGGCGACGAGGGCGATGAGGACGTAGGTGAGGAAGCGCATGGCCGGGATGGTAGCGCAGGCGGAGGCGACGCGGAAATCGACGGCGCGGGCACCTGGACCGTCGCTTCCTAACCGTTCCTCGGGGCGTGCCCCAACCCGCCGAGGGACGGTGTTCCAGGGCGGACCGTTTCGGGCGTCGCCCGCGGGCTAACCTTCGTCTACCGCCGCGCGCACGGCCTCGGCCTCGCGCCGACAGAAGTCGCGCAGGGCGGCGTCGAGGCGCGGATCGGTGAGCCAGTGGTTCGACGTGGTGAGGCGCGGCGTGAAGCCCCGCGCGCGCTTGTGCTCTCCGCCGTGGCCGGGCTCGAAGACGGAGACGCCGTTGGCGATGCACCAGTCGACCGCCGCGTAGATGGCGACCTCGAAGTGCAGGAACGGCACCTCGCGGAGCGCCCCCCAGTGCCGCCCGTAGAGGCGGCTCCCCTTCCGCACGTTCAGGGTGCCGGCGATGGCGGTGTCGCCGTCGTAGGCGAGCACCGTGTGGAGGCGATGGCCCCAGCGCTGGAACAGGAGCTCGAAGAAGCGCTCGTCGAGGTAGCCGTCGGCGCCGGTGTGGCGGAGGTGCGTGTCCCGGTAGAGCCGGTACATCCAGGGCCCGAGCGCGGGGTCGGGGTTCTCGGTCGCGACGATGCGCAGGCCCGGCACGGACTTGCGCTCCTTGCGGATGGCGGTGCGGCGCTTGGTGGGGAGCGTCGCGAGGAAGTCCTCGAAGGTCTTGAAATCCTGGTTCTCCCAGTGGTACTGCCATTGGAGCCGCAGCATCCCTCCCTGGGACTCCAGCCACTCGGATTCGGCCGCGGTGGGGAACAGGATGTGGAGCCCGCCCGCTTGCTGCCCCAACGAGCGGAGCCCCGCGAGGAGGGCCTCGCGGACGGCCACGGCCTCACCGGGGGCCACGAGCAGGCGCTCGCCGGTGGCGGGCGTGAACGGCGCGCCCACGATGAGCTTCGGGTAGTACGGGATGCCGTTGCGCTTGGCGAACGCCGCCCATTGCCAATCGTAGACGAACTCGCCGTAGGAGTGCCCCTTCATGTAGGCGGGCGCGGCGCCGACGAGCCGCCCGTCGCGCCAGACCGTCACGGGGCAGGGCACCCAGCCGGTCCCCTCCCCTACACACCCGGCGTCCTCCAACGTCGTGAGGAAGGTGTGCTCCAAAAACGGGCTCCCCTCCCCGACGAGGGCGTCCCAATCGGCCTCGGGGACGCGTGACACGCCGTCGAGCACCTTCACCTGCAGGCCGCCGCCGCTCATGGGGCACCCGCCGCGGCGGTGGCCTGGAGCGCGACGAGCTGCTGGATGACGCCCTCCACTTCCGCGACGTGTGCCGGGACGCTCACGACGCCGGCGAGGCGGCGGAACACGACGAGGGCGCCGTCGACGTCGCCCTTGCGGTTCGCGAGGACCAGCCCGAGCTGCTTGAGTGCCTCGGGGTGGTCCGGCGCCCGACGCAGGGCCGCGCGCGCGGCGTGCTCGGCGGCGGGCACGTCCGCGGCGGCGGCGTGGAGGACCGCGAGGTTGATCCACTTCTCGGCGGCGAGCGCCGCGGGGGTCGCGGCGGCCTCGGCGTTGAGCGGTGCCATGGGGCCCTTGCAGCCGACCAGCGCGTCCTGGATGCGACGGAGCAGGGCCCGGGGCGAGCCCGGCCGACAGAAGACGAGGGGCGCGACGAACCCGACGCTGCGCCGCCCGTAGAGGTGGGGCCCGGCCTCCGCGAGGTGGTCCCGCACCCAGCGGCCGAGCGGGGCCGCGGGGTAGACGCGCCCGCCCGCGGCGTAGGCGAGGCCGAGGCCGCCCGGCAACGCGGCGTCGTACATCCGCGCGGTCGCGATGGCGCTGTCGACCGTCGCGTCGGTCTCCAGCGGGTGGGCGCCGAGCAGGATCGAGCCGCCGAGCACGGCGTGCCCGCGGCGTACGTAGGTGTCGACGAGCCGGTCGAGGCTCGCGCGGTTGGCGGGGCCGGCGCCGGCGCGGAGCAGGCCGTCGTCCAGGTGCCCGAACTCCCAGGAGAGCGTCGCGGGGTCGACGCCCACCGCCACGAAGGCGTCCAGGAGCGCATCGTCGACGGGCGCCGGCTGCAGGAACCCGGTCACCTCCACATCGAGCTTCGCTGCGGCGAGGGCGTGGAGGAGCGCCGTGGCGTGCCGCGCGTCGGGCACGTTGAGCTCGGACGCCGCGAGCCACACCCGCCGCACCCCGGCGCGACGCAGGAGCGTCACCTCGTGCACGATCTCGTCGACCGGGCGGGGCCGGACGCGCCACCCGAGGAAGCTCGCCTCGACGCAGAAGTGGCAGCGCCGGTCGCAGCCCGCCGAGAACGCCACCGGCACGCGGCCGCCGCGGGCGCGCGCGAGGGCCAGCCACTCGGGTTGGCGCGGCGTCGGGCCCGGGACCGGGCGCCAGGCGTCGGCGTCGCCGCGGGCACGGTCGGGGATCGGCCCGGCGCCGACCGGAACCGTGCCGTTGCCGACCGGAACCGTGCCGGTGTCGCGGAGGGTCGCGACCCGGGGGTCGGCCGGGAGCGCCTCCGGGAAGGGAGTCCCTTGCACCAGGGCGCGACCGAGGCGCCACACGAGATCGTCCGCCGGGCCGACGATCGCGTGCGACACGCGCAGATAGCGCATCACCCCCTCCGGCATCGTCGCGAGCGCGGCGCCGCCGAGCAGGATCGGCAGCTTCCGCGCCTGGACCCGTTGCACGAGGCGCCGGATGGCCGGCAGGTAGAAGGTCGTGTCCAGATCCGTGTCGCCCTCCGCGGAGCGAACGATCAGCGCGTCGTCGACATTCCGGACGGAGAACCCCACCAGATCGGGCTTGAAGGTGTCCAGCAATGCGTCGAGCGCCCGCGCGGGCTTCCATTGGAGCCACGGCGACACCACCTGCACCTCGCACCCCGCGACCCGGAACGCGTGCGCGATGCGCTCGGCGCCGTAGGGGGCGACGGGGGTCGCGGTGGTCGCGGGGTTCGCGTAGACGATGAGGATGCGGGGGGGCGGCACGGCGGCAACGTAGCTTGGGATCCGGATCGGCATCGGGGTCCCGCCCTACAACACCGAGCCCAACGCCGCCCAATAAGCCAACGGCTCCTCCCACATGCACAAGTGCCCTCCCGGCACCCAGACGACCGAGCCCCCAGCCCCGCGCGCGACGGCCTTCGCCACGCTCGGGGGGTACCAACGGTCGGTGCGGCCCCAGATGAGCGAGACGGGGACGGCCTTTGCCACGGATTGGGCGAGGTCGGGTGGGGGGCGCATGGCGCGGGCGAGGGCGCGCATGCGGGCCGAGACGTAGGGGACGGGAGGGAATGTCGCGAGGGCCTCGTCCGCGCGCTCGGGGGAGACGCTGCCGGCCAGGAAGCGCTTCCCGCCGTAGCGATCGTAGAAGTAGTGGTGGAGCGGCGCGCGGGCGGTGAGGCGGACCGGGGCCCAGTAGGGGCCGAGCGCGGTGCCGGTCAGGACGAGGCGCTTGACCGGGACGCGGAGCGCGGCCATCGCGGCGACGACGCCGCCGAGGTCGTGGCCGATGAGGACGGTGTCCGCGTCGAGCAGGGGGAGCACCTCGTCGACGAAGCTTGGGAGGGACCAATCCGGGCGGTCCTCCTCGGTGGCGACGCCACGGAGAGCCGGGGCCTCGACCGGGTGCGGGAGGCGCGCCCAGAGCCTGGGCGAGGTCGGGACGCCGTGGAGGGCGACGATGCGGGTCACCACGTGCCTTCGGGCGTTGCGGGGGAGGCCGAAGGCCTCGCGGAGACAGCGACCCGAACACTGTGAGGGTCCGGCGCGGCAAGCGCCGGAGCTGTCGCAGCCCGCCCCCGGAGGCCGCCGGCAAGGCGGCCGTGAGGGGGGAGCCCCGCCCCAAGAGACCCTGGTGTCAATCGGCCCCCCACCCTCACATCCACGCGCCCCCGTTGATGTCGAGCGTCTGCCCCGTCACGCCCGTCGCGTCCGGTGTCAGGAGCCACGCGACCATGCCGGCGACGTGCTCGGGCTGGCCCATGCGGCCGAGGGGGACCGCGCGCATCGCGATGTCGTGGGCCTTCTGGCGGGTGACACCCATCGCGGCGGCCATGCCGTCGATGCCCTCCCACGCCATCTCCGTGTCGACCCAGCCGGGGCAGATGGCGTTGACCTGCACGTTCTGGCCGGCGAGCTCCATCGCAGACGCCCGCACGAGGCCGAGCAGCGCCGCCTTGGACGCGCAGTACGCGGTGTAGCCGGGCACGCCGAAGCGGGCGAGCACCGAGGCGATGACGACGATGTGGCGGGCGTCGGGGCCGGGCGCGAGGCGGGCCTCCGTGGCGCGGAGGCAGTGGTAGGTGCCGTAGAGGTTGGTCTGGACGATGGTGTCGAAGCGGTCGCCGGGGCCGGAAGGGTCACGCGGGACGCTGTTGGGGCCGCCGATGCCGCTCGCCGCGACGAGCCCGTGGATGGGGCCGAACGCGGCCACCGCGCTGTCGAACGCCACGTCGACCGCGGCGCTGTCGGTGATGTCGCACGGGCACACCGCGGCCTGGCCGCCCGCCGCGCGCACCTCGGCGGCCACCCCCTCGAGCTGCTCGACCCGCCGCGCGACCAACGAGACCCGGGCCCCCTCCCCCGCGAGGCGCAGGGCGATGGCGCGGCCGATGCCGCTGGAGGCGCCGGTCACGACGACGTGGCGATCGGAGAGGCGGGACGCGGTCATGGGCGGATCCTAGAGCGACAGCAGCGCGGCGGCGATGCCGAGGTAGACGGTGACGCCCACGCCGTCCATCGCGGTGGTGACGAACGGGCCGGTGGCGATGGCGGGGTCGATGCCGATGCGGCGCAGGGTGAGCGGGACGAGCATCCCCATGAGCGCGGCGGCGGTGGTGTTGCAGGTGATGGCGATGCCGACGGCGAGCGAGGTGTGGACGTCCCCGTAGCGGAGCATGCAGTAGAGCCCGACCAGCACGGAGAACACGACGCCGAGCAGGAGCCCGGTGATGGCCTCGCCGCCGAGCCGGGCGCCCACCCCGACGTCGAGCCGGCCCAGCGCGATGTTGCGCACGGTCAAAGTCGCGCTCTGGATGCCGACGTTGCCGGACATGCCGGTCAGCATCGGGATGAACCCGGCGAGCACGAGATCCGCGGCGAGCACCCCGCTGAACTGCCGGATGATCTCCGAGATGACGATCCCGCCGAGGAGGGTGACGAGCAGCCACGGGAGGCGGCGGCTCGCGTTCGAGAGGCGGTTGCCCGCCGCGCTGTCCGAAGGCTCCTCGCCGACACCGGCCATGAGGAGCATGTCCTCGGCGGCCTCTTCGCGGATGACGTCGATCACGTCGTCCACCGTGACGATGCCGAGCAGGCGCCGCTGATCGTCCACGACGGGCACCGCGAGCAGATCGTAGCGGCCCGCGATGCGCGCGACCTCTTCCTGGTCGGTGTGGGCGTCGACCGCGATGACGTCGGTCGTCATGATGTCGGAGAGGCGTGTCGACGGGGGGTGCGTGAGCAGGTTGCGCAGCGACGTGACGCCGACGAGCTGGCCGGACTCGCTCTCCACGTACACGTAGTAGACCAGCTCGTGATCGGAGGCCTCCTGCACGGCGGCGATCGCGTCGCGACAGGTGATGTCCTCGCGCAGCCGGAACGCGAGGGGCGACATGATGCCGCCGGCGCTGTCGGGGGGGTACCCGAGCAGCTCCTCCATCTGCTCGCGCTCCTCGCCGTGCAGCCGCGCCAGCACGGCCTCGCGCTTGTCCTCGGGGAGGAGCTCGATGAGGTCGGTCTGGTCGTCGGCCTCCATCTCGCCGAAGAGCCGCACGAGGCGCTCCACCGGGAGGTCCGCCGTAAGGGCGAGGAAGTCCTGGTCCCCGATGCGGACGAGGAGGTCCGCGGCGGTGGTGTCGGCGCGCACCTGCCCGAACACGAGGCGCTGCTCGTTGCGGGCGAGCTGGCCGATCGCGGCGGCGAGATCCTCGGCGCGGGTCGTGGCCACGACCTTCGCGAGCGCCTGGATGGCGCCGCGGCGGGCGAGGCGGCGGATGGCATCCACCCGCTTGTTGAGAAGGGACTCGGGCATCGCGCTCACTTCCCGCGGTCGTCGATGAAGACGAGCCGGCGCGGCCGGGACTGGGCCCCGAGCGGCTTCAGCGTGCGCCCGTTGTAGACGACGCTCACGCCGTTGAGGCGCGCGAGGTCGAGCTCCAGGCGCTCGTGCGCCTCGAAACGCTGCTGCTGGCCGGCGGCGAGGTTGCCGGAGAAGACCTCGCGCCCATCCGCCACGATCGTGGCCCGGAGCGGCTCGCCGGTGGTGAGGAGCACGATCTGGTCGGGCGGCACGCCCACTTCGGGCTCGGTCTCGTCCATCGCGCTGCGGCCCACGAGCGTCGCGAGGATCAACACCACGCCCACCGCCCCCGCCAGCGCGAGGAGCCGCGGACGCGACGGGATGATCGGGGCGGTCTGCGTCGGGAGCGTCTGTTCGGGCTCGGCGTCCGCGCCCACGACGGGGAGCGGCGCGTCGGGGAGCGAGAGGAACCGCCGGTACTGGCGCGTGTACCCCGCCGCGAAGGGCCCCCGGCCGAACACGGAGAGGTCGTCCCGCTCGAGGGCCTCCAGGTAGCGCTGCGGGATGCGCGCGCGCGCGGCGGCCTCCTGGACCGTGATCCCCATGCGGGTGCGGGCGTCGCGCAGGTCGCGCCCCGCCGACATCAGCGCGCCCGCGCGCCGAGGCAGGCCCGCGCCTCGTCGGCGATGGGGGTTCCGGGGGCGGTGAGGATCACGTCCTGCAGGGCGGCGACGCCCTCGTCTTCGAGGCCGACCTGCACCTGGATGCACCCCGTGCGCAGGCGCGCGCCGAGGGAGCTGGTGGGGCAGGTCTGCGAGACCTGGCGGTAGGCCTCGAGCGCGGCCAGGGCGTCCTTCCGGGCCTCTTGGACGAGGCCGGTGTGGTACCAGGCCTCGCACATCGTGGGGGCGCGGCGCGTCGCCTCGCGGACGTATCCGAGCGCCTCCTCGGCGCGGCCTGCCTGGAGCAGGGCGTACGAGAGGTTGCTGTAGATCATCGCGGGGGTGCGGTAGTCGAGGTCCTGCAGCGCGAGCTGGAAGGCGCCGATGGCCTCGTCCGTGCGGCCGGTCTTCAGGAGCAGCGTGCCGTGGTTGTTGAGCACCTCGGCCTCGTCGGGCGAGATGCGCCGGGCGCGCCGGAAGGCCTCGTCGGCGAGCTCGAGCTGGCCCTTCTTGATGTAGGCCACGGCGAGGGCGTTCTGCGGGCGCCACGCGTGCGGATCGAGCTTGGCGGCCTCACGGAGGGTCTCGATGGCCCCCTCGGTGTTGCCTTCGCGGTAGTAGGCCGCGCCGAGGTCGACCTTGGCGGACGAGCGCGACACCCGGCTCTGCGAGACGCACCCGGACACCAGCGCCAGCGTAGCGACGACGAGGAGAGCACGCATCAAGTCCCCCGGAGCCGGTCAGACCGGCATGTACTTACCGATGAGCGGAGCGAGCGCGCGACGCGTCTCGGGCGAGATCGCGGACGGCGACGTCATGATGCTGGTCGCGAGCGCCTTCGCGTGCGGGCCGGGCCCGCCGTGCGCGAGGATCTTCGGCACGGTCACCGCCACGATCCGCTTCGCGAGCGTCGCGTTGGCGCTGACCAGGGCGATGACCTGGTCGACCGTGACCGCTTCGTGGTGGGGGTGCCAACAGTCGTAGTCGGTCGCCATCGCGAGCGTGGCGTAGGATATCTCGGCCTCCCGCGCGAGCTTCGCCTCGGGCATGTTGGTCATGCCGATGACGGAGGCGCCCCAGGAGCGGTGGAGGTTGGACTCCGCACGCGTGGAGAACGCGGGGCCCTCCATGCACACGTAGGTGCCGCCGTCGTGGTGGGTGGCGCCGGTCTCGCGGCAGCTCTCCAGCAGGAAGCCGCGCAGGGTGCCGCACACGGGGTCCCCGAAGGCCACGTGGGCGACGATGCCCTTCTCGAAGAAGGTGTTCTCGCGGCGCGACGTGCGATCGATGAACTGGTCGACGAGGACGATCTCCCCGGGGGCGATCTCCTCGCGGAGCGAGCCGACCGCGCTCACCGAGATGATCCACTCCACGCCCACCGACTTCATCGCGAAGATGTTGGCGCGGTAGTTGACCTCGCTCGGGTTGTAGCGGTGGCCCCGGCCATGACGCGGGAGGAACACGAGCTCGGCTTCGCCGAGGCGGCCGTGGATCAGGGCGTCGGACGGATCGCCGAAGGGGGTCGTGACCCGCTCCTCCCGCACGTTCTCCAGGCCTTCCATCTGGTAGAGCCCGCTGCCGCCGATGACGCCGATGCGCATTCGATCCCTCCGTCGCCGCGCGGTCCTATCACGAGTGGGCGGGCTACCACCAGTAGGGCGCGTCGATCCAGGCGGGGGTCCCCTCGACGAACGCGGGGTCAGCCGAGAAGGCGGCCAGCACCTGCCCGACCGGCACATCCGTGGGGAAGCCCGCCGACCAGACGTCCCCTTCCCCCTGGGTCAAGGCGACGTTGTTGGCCGCGGCAATCGCGACGATCCCCGTCGTGTCCGCGCCCGCGGCGAGCGTGATCTCCGCGCGCCCGCCCTCGTAGTCCTTGGTCTGCTCGAGCGTCGCGTACCCGGCGTTCGCCCCGTTGTACCAGAACAGGAACAGGCTCCCCGCCACGCCGGAGAAGGTCCCCGAGCTGACCGTGCCCGAAGGGTTCAGATCCGTGCAGTTCTCCCAGAGGCCGGTCGCGCTGTACTGATCGTCGCCCGAGAGCGGGAGCCCGACCCACTCGCCGCCCGTGGCCATGACCTCCTGGCCCTCCCGCGCCTCGCCGTCGACGTAGATGTCGACGCGCAACCGGCAGGTATCGTTGAGGATCCCCGGCGAGACCGCCGCGACCATCCCGAGGTAGGGATCGCCGAGGTCCTCCGGCGGGGCCTCCCCGGTGTCCCCGGTGTCGGTCACGACCGCCGTATCGGTGTCGACGGGGGCCTCCTTGTCGGAGACGCTCGGCTGGGTGCACGCGGCGAGGAGGATCAGCATGCACGCAGCATACCGCCTGGCCGACGACGTCCGGAAGAAGGCTACGCCGGCGACGCGGTCCGGTTGCGCGAAAACCAGTCCGTCGCGCTGCGCGGATCCGCCTTGCCGAGCTGGCCGCAGGCCGCGCTGATGTCGATGCCGCGCGTGGAGCGCACCGAGCACTGCACGCCGCGGTGCACCAGGAAGGTCTGGAAGTCGTGCACGCGCTCGTCCGACGGGCGCCGGATGTCCCGCGACGGGTTCTCGTTGTAGGGGATGAGGTTGACCTTGGCCTTCATCCCCGCCATCAGGTCGACGAGGCGCGCGGCGTCGTCCATCGAGTCGTTCACGCCGCCCATCATCACGTACTCGAACGTGATGCGCTTGTGCTGCATGATCGGGAGGGTGCGGCACGCTTCGAGCAGCTCCGCCATGGAGTGCTTGCGCGTGATCGGCATCACCGCGCGGCGCTGCTCCTCGGTGGTCGCGTTGAGGCTCACCGCGAGGTTGACCCGCAGGAGCTCGGCGAGCTTCTGCATCGCGGGGACCAGGCCCACGGTCGAGACGGTGACCTTCCGGTGGGAGAACCCCAGGGCGTCCTCCGCGAGGTAGGTCCGCAGCGCCGCCACGAGGTTGTCGAAGTTGTGGAGGGGCTCGCCCATCCCCATCATCACGACGTTCGTGATGCGCGTGTCCAGCCCGGCCTTGATCTGCAGCGGCTGGTTCGCGATCTCGGAGGGGCGGAGGTGGCGCTTCAGGCCGAGGTCCCCGGTGAGGCAGAACGTGCACGCCATGGCGCACCCGACTTGCGACGAGACGCACAGCGTGAGGCGGTCGCCGTCGGGGATGAGCACGGACTCGATCTGGTAGCCGTCATCGGTCTTCCAGAGGAACTTGGTCGTGCCGTCGGCGCTCTCGATCACGCCCTCGCACTCGAGCCAGCCGATGTAGAACTTCTCGTCCATCGCGACGCGGACCGGCGTGGCGATGTTCTTCATCTCGGCGAACGTGCGCGCGCCCCGCTGCCACACCCACTTGTAGGCCGTGAGCGCGCGAAACTTCTCCGAGCCCAGGCCGGCGATCTCGGCCTCGATCTCGTCGAGGGTGAGGCTCTTGAAGTCGAGGCGCCCGTCGGCGCGGGGGTAGCGGGGCATTCGGGGCCGCCTAACGCGTTGGCGGGGGGCCCCGTGAAGACCGGCCGACATTCGGCGCGTCGCCACTTGGGGAGACGCGGACGGGGATTAGCTATGCCGCCGCGGAGCAAGAGCGATGATCCTGATCTACGGCGTCACGGGCTACACCGGCGAGCTCATCGTGGAGGAGGCCCAGCGGCGCGGCCTCACGCCGATCCTCGCGGGGCGGGACGCCGCGAAGGTGGCCGCCATCGGCGCGCGCACGGGCCTCGCCACGCGGGTCTTCCCGGTGGACGCCCCCGATCTCTCCGGCGTCACCGTGCTCCTCAACGTCGCGGGGCCCTTCAGCCGCACCGCCCGGCCGCTCGTCGACGCGTGCCTGCGCGCGGGGGTCCACTACCTCGACGTGACCGGCGAGATCGCCACCTTCGAGGGCCTCGCCGCGCGGGACGCCGAGGCCCGGGCCGCGGGCGTGCTGCTCCTCCCCGGCGTCGGCTTCGACGTCGTGCCCTCCGACTGCCTCGCCCTCCACCTGAAGGAGCGCCTCCCCACCGCCACGCACCTGCGCCTCGCGATCGGCTCCTCGGGGGGCGCCGGCCTCTCGCACGGCACGGTCACCACCGCCGCGGAGAACCTCGACGCGGGCGGCGCCGTTCGCCAGGGCGGCCGCATCGTCAAGGTGCCGACCGCCTACAAGACGCGCCAGGTGGACTTCGGCCGCGGGCCCCGCACCGTCGTGAGCATCCCGTGGGGCGACGTGTCGACCGCGTGGCACACCACCCACATCCCCGACATCGAGGTGTACGCGTCGTTCCCGCCGGCGGCCATCCGGGTGATGCAGGCGAGCAACTGGCTCGGTCCGGTGCTCCGGATGCCCGCGGTCAAGCGGATGATCCAAGCCCGCATCGACGCCGCGCCCGCCGGCCCGACCCCCGAGCAGCGCGAGAACTCCCGCGCCTACGTGTGGGGAGAGGTCGAGGACGCCGAGGGCCGGCGCGCCGAGGCCCGCCTCACCTGCCCCGAGGGCTACACGCTCACCGCACGCACGGCCGTCGAGGCCGCACGCCGGGTGGAGGAGGGCGTGGGCCGCGTCGGGTTCGGTACGCCGGCGGGGGTGTTCGGGGCGGGGTTCGTGCTGGGGTTCGAGGGGGTTTCGAGGGAGGACCTCGCTCCCGGCACTTCGGCGTAGGGGCCGGGCGCCCTCCCGACTCGGCGCACGAAGCCCCGCCCCGCACTACGGCCGCATCCGCTCCTCGTGGGTGTGCTGGTGCCCCAACAGCGTGGCGATCTCCGCCAGCTCCGCGTGCAAGCTGCCGATGAGGTCGTCGACCGACAGGATGCCCGTCAGCTCCCCGTTGGCGTCGACCACGGGGATGCGACGCACCTCGCGCTCGCGCATCCGCCGCGCCACGAGGAGCGAGTCCTCGTCGGCCGTGGCGGTGACCAGCGGCCGCACGAGGAGGTCCTCGACGAGCAGCTTCTCCAGGAACTCCGCGCTGCGGGCGACACACCCGACGACGATGTCGCGGTCCGTGATGATCCCCACCGGCAAGAGCTTGCCGTCGTGGTGTCCCACGACGACGAGGTCGCCGACATGCTCCTCGCGCATGCGGCGCGCGGCGGCCATGACGGTCGAGGTCCGCTCGACAACCGCCACCCGTCGCGTACAGATAGCCCCGACGTTCATCGCTGCCTCCTGTCTCCAACGTGCACACCGCGGAAGCCACCGTTCGTCGCGATCCGCCTCGTCGCCCCGACTTCGGGCCGCACGTTCACCGCATGTGGGCCGTCATCATCGTCGGAGGAGGGCCCGCCGGCCTCTCCTGCGCGCTCCTCCTCGGCCGTGACGGGCCGCCTCCAGATCGCCGGGCCGGGTTTGGTAAGCCGCCGGGACGATCGGCTACATTGTCGAAGTGAGCCCGCCGCCGTGACTGAACGCATCCTGCTGGTCGAAGACGACGCCAACATCCTGAAGGGCCTCGAGCTCAACCTCGGGCTCGAGGGCTACCAGGTGCGCACCGCGATGGACGGCTCGAACGGCCTCCTCGCCGCCCAGGAGTGGAAGCCCGATCTCGTCGTGCTCGACATCATGCTGCCCGGCATCAGCGGCTACGAGGTGTGCCGCGAGCTGCGCCGCCGCGGGTCGAACGTTCCGATCCTCGTGCTCTCGGCGAAGGGCACGGAGCTCGACCGCGTGCAAGGGCTCGATCTCGGCGCGGACGACTACGTGACGAAGCCGTTCGGCCTCCAGGAGCTCCTGGCGCGCGTGAAGGCGCTGCTGCGACGGAGCAAGCCCGCGCCGCAGGGCAAGCTGCTCACGTTCGCGGACGTCGAGGCCGACTTCGCCGCGGGCGAGGTGCGCCGGGCGGGCGTGCCGGTCGAGATGACCGTGCGCGAGCTCCACCTCCTCCAATACCTGGCCGGCCGCGAGGGCCGCGTCGTGACCCGGCAGATGATCCTCGACGCCGTCTGGGGCGAGAACTACTTCGGGACCGAGCGGACGGTCGACAACTTCATCACGCGCCTCCGCCAGAAGCTCGACAACCCCGACGAGCCCGCGCACTTCCTGACCGTGCGCGGCATGGGCTACCGCTTCCGCGGGGAGATCAAGTGAGGGGGCGCGCGCTCCCGATCCTGCTCCTCCCGCTCGCCGCCTGCGCTCCCACCCACGAGCCCGTCCGCGCCATGCCGGACATGGCCGCCCCCGAAGCCCCGCCGCCGCCGCCCTCCTGGCCGCCGCCGCCGCCCGACGCGTGGCGGGCGGGCGGGTTCGTGGGGCCGCCGATCCTCCAGTCCCCGACCGAGGCCTGGAGCCGCATGCTACCGGGGCCGATCATCGAGCCGGTGACCTCCGACGGCGAGCGCGTCTACGCCGTCGCCGAGGGGCGGGTGTACTGCTTCGACCTCGACGGGAACGCGCTCTGGAACATCCGCTCGCTCGCGTCGGGCGGGGTCGCCGTGACCGACCAGGGGCCGGTGGTCGGCACGGAGACGGGCATGCTCGTCGTGCTCGACCCCAAGAACGGCGCCACGGTGCGCTCCGTCACGGGCGGGGGCCCGGTGCGCGGGCTCGCCGTGCAGCTCCCTACCAGCGTTGCGTGGGTGACCGTGCACGGTGGCATCGCGTCGACCGCGGACTGGGGCCGCGAGGTCGCCCTCTCCGCGGCGGGCGGCGTGGCGGCGGACGGCGACACCCTCTACGTCACGACGCTGGAGGGCGAGCTCGTCGCGGCGAACAAGGACGGCGTGCTGTGGCAGGCCGCGCTCCCCGCCGCCGCGGTGGAGGGCCCCGCGCTCGACGCGGAGCACGTGTACGTGCCGATCTCCTCGTCCACCGGACAGCCGGGCGGCGTGCTCGCGTTCGACCGCGCGGGCAAGGAGGTCTGGCGCCACCAGACCGAGTTCCAGCCCGCGGGGCCCCTCTCGGTGGGGCGCCACGTCTACGTGCCCGACAAGGACGGCCACGTCTACGCGCTCGACCGCGCGACGGGGGAGCGCGTCTGGGCCGCCGAGGGCTTCGGCGAGTTCGGCGCCCAGCCCACCGTCGTCGAGGGGCAGGTGTACGCCGGCAACGGCGACGGCAGCCTCTACCGGATCGACGGGGACGACGGCGGCGCGGTGTGGAAGGTCCCGCTCGGGGCCTCGGTGACGGGGGATCCGGTCTACGTGCGCGGCAGGCTCGTGGTCGGCCTCTCGAACGGCCGGCTGGTGGCGCTGTCCGAAGGCCAGTGACCAAGCGGGGGGCGTCCCCTGGGGACCCAGGGTCGCGTCGCCGTTCGGGTTAGCAGCCGCCATGCGTCTCTCCCTCGGCAACGGTCCCCTCCCCCGCCTGCTCGCCCCCGGCGTCCCCGACTGGATCGGGGCGGACGGGGTCCGTATCGGCTGGACCCTGCGCGACCGCCTGTTCCTCCGAGCGGGCGACCACGTCGAGGTCGTCGAGCTCCCCGACGAGGCCGAGGAGGTCGCGGCGTCGCCCCGCCGGTGGACCGTCGCGCTCGGTAGCGGGTTCGTGCGGGTCGATCCGCAGGCCGCGCGCATCGAGGAGCTCCTCGTGGACGACGAGGCCGAGCCCGTCGCCACCCACGCCGGCGAAGACCTCGGCCTGTTCCTCGAGGTGCCGGAACACCGCCTCCTCCGCCTCGTGGACGGGCGGCCCCTCCCCCTGCCCGACGGCGCGTTGCGCGCGCGTTGGATCCGCCCGTGGGCCACCGGTTTCGGGGCCGTGTGGATCGATCTCGACGTGATCGTCCGCCTGGGCGCCCGGACCTCCGTGGTGGGCCGCGCGCCGTCGCCCGAAGGGATCGCGTGCGGCCCCGAGGGCGGCGTCCTCGTCGCGATCAAGGGCGACGCCGTGGTCGCCGCTCCGCGCGGGCTCGCCGTGCGCGTCGGCCGCACGCTCGACGCCGACAGCGCGCGCTTCTCACCCGACGGCACCTCGGTCCTGGCGGCGTGCCCGGACGGCGTGGCGTGGGTGGACCTCGCGACGGGTGCCGTGCGCAAGGTGTGGGACGGCTCGCTCGCGCCCGTCGGCTTCGCCCCGGGCCCGGTGCTCTGGGACCTCGACCGTGGCGTGCTCGTAGACGAGGCGGGCACCGTCCTGCTCGACGGCTTCGCGGGGGCCTCACCGGCGATGGCCGGCCAGGTGCTCGCCGGGCCGGGCGGCGCGGTGTGGGACCTCGCGAGCGGCACCCGCGGCGTGGCCGATCTGCGCGACGGCGTCTGCGCGACGGACGGCGAGCGGACCGTGCACGTGGACGACGCCACCGTGCGGGTCCTCGGCGGCGGACGCTTCGCGCACGGGCTCTGCGGCGACGAGGACGCCGTGGACGCCGCGCGCATCGACGGCGACACGCTGATCGTGGCCACGCTCGACGGCGAGGTGGGCCGCTACACGCTCCCCGAAGGCGAGCGCCGCGAGCGCACGCACCAGCGCAGCCCGTGGAAGCGGCCCCCCGCGCCGCGACCGGAGGGGGTGACCCTCACGAGCGACGACGCCGAGAGCCGCGTCGGTGTGGGCGAGGCCACCTGGCCGCTCCCCGCGGACGGTGCCGCGCGGGTGGCCGAGAGCGTGTGGGCCTGGTCGCACGAGGGTGCGCTGTTCGCGCTGCCGGCGCCGCCCAATTCCTGATTGTTCGGTCCCTGACTAATTGACCGTCTCGTCCATCCGCTCGGGCGTCGTCGGCGTGAGCTCCGCGCGGATCCCCTCGAAGCGCGCGCGCGTGAACCACCCGCCGAGGCCACCGGGGCGCGGCTGACCGTCCACCGCGCGGAGCACTTCGTCCTCGTCGGTCGGGATGAGGCGCCCGTTGTCGTCCACCGGGCGCCACGAGGCCCACCAGCGCCCGTCCGTCCACTCGACGAACGTGCCGGCGAGCTTGCGCGGCTGGGCACCCTTCTGCCGCTGGGTGAAGCGCCCGAGGACCGCGATGGCCTCGACGCCCGGCTGCCCCGCGAGCGAAGCGAGGACGCGGTGGGGGTCCTTCGCGGCCGCGAGCAGCGGCGCCACGTAGACAATCTGCACGTCGTCCCGGCGGAAGAGGAAGACCGCCGGCGGCATGGGCCCGCGGCCCAGGGCGCGGAGCACGCGGTCGAGGAGGCCCCGACCGAACGCGTCATCCTCCGTGGCGGCGAAGTCGGGCTCCCGGCGGGCGAGGGTGACACGGACGCGGATGCCAGACATCCCGGCCGCCTAACATGCTCGCCGATCCCCGGTCGGCGCGGGGGAGGCCTGCCTCAGCAGCGCCCGTCGGCGTCGCTGTCGATGCACCCTTCGCCGACGAGCTGGCGCTCCAGGAGCGTGCCGTCGGTGCCGGACTCCACGATGAGCGTCCCGTGGAAGGTGCCGGCCGAGGCAGGCATGAAGCGCACGGTGATGGGGATCGCCTCGCCGGGCTCCATCACCTTCGGGAACGGCAGCTCCTCGTTCGTGTAGAAGTCGCCGCTCTCGCTCTCGACCCACACCGCCGCGACGTAGGCCGCCACGTCCCCGTCGGAGCCGATGGTCACCTCTTCGGACTGCGAGCGCCCGCGCGGGCTCGCCTCGTCGAAGCGGATCTGGCCGCCCGGGGCGACCGCCACGAGGGGCGCACCGCCGACTTCGACGGCCTCCTGGAGGCCGAACTCACCGCAGCCGACGAGCAGGAGGAGGATGGGGAGGAGGGGTCGCATCAAGAGTGCTCCACGCACGAGTATAGCAAGCGCGGTGCCAATGGAGGAAGGCCGAAAACAGGGGTGTTCGAGACGCGAATGGGGCGCGCGTGCCCCAACCCTGCCCCGCGATGTGGGGCGCGGATAGGCTCCCCGGATGCCGCCCGCCCCGATTCCCTCCGAACGTCCCGCGCTCTTCGACTCCCCCTCGGACGATGTCATCGCCGCGGCGCTGGTCGTCCGCGCGCGTGCGCGCCTCGCCCGCCTCCCCGATGCCGCGATCGCCGATCTGCTCGCGGACACCGTGTTCCACGAGCGCAAGCGCCTCGAGGAGGAGCGCGGGGACGAGGCGTACGCGGCCGCCATCGAGCTGGCCGCGAACACGTTGCGGGACATGCGGCGCACCGACATGGACCTGGCGATCGACGCCCTCGTCGCCACCTACGGCCGCGAGATCCACAACCCCTTCTCGCCGCGCACCTACAAGTTCGCCACGCGGATCATGCCCGGGGTGCTCACGCGGCTGCTCACGGCGTCGAAGGGGCGGGATCTCCTCTTCGGCGACGTCGACCCCGCCTCGCGCATGTGCGTCGACGGCCCGCTCGACCGCATCCGCCGCATGGCGGAGACCTCGACGCTCATCCTCGCGCCCACCCACGTCTCCAACCTCGACTCCCCGCTCCTCGGCTACGCGCTCTACGCCGCGGGCCTGCCGCCCTTCGCGTACGGCGCGGGCCTCAACCTGTTCTCGAACCCCGCCATGGCCTTCTTCATGAAGCGCCTCGGCACCTACACGGTCGACCGTCGGAAGCGCAACCGGCTCTACAAGGAGTCGTTGAAGGACTACTCCATCGAGATCCTGCGCCGGCGGTGCCACTCGTTGTTCTTCCCCGGCGGCACGCGCTCACGCTCGGGGCGCCTGGAGCGGCACCTGAAGAAGGGACTCCTCGGCACGGGCCTCGCGGCGTGGCAGGAGAACCTCGCGGAGGGAAGCGCCAAGCCGGACGTGTTCATCGTCCCGTGCACCCTCTCCATCGGGCTCGTGTTGGAGGCGGAGACCCTCATCGCCGACTCCCTCGCGGAGGAGGGAAAGCAGCGGTACATCATCATGGATGACGAGTTCGCCGACTCGCGCCAGGTCGCCTCGTTCGTGCGGCGCCTCATGCGGCTCGACGCCGCGGTGCACGTCGTCTTCGGGGACCCCATGGACATCGCCGGCAACCGCGTGGACGACAACGGCACCTCCCTCGATCCGCACGGGAACCCCATCGATCGCCGCGGGTACGTGTGCGATCGCGCGGGGCACGTCGTCCGCGACGAGCAGCGGGACCACGTCTACACCGAGCGTGTCGCCGAGCGGCTCTCCGAGGCCTACCACCGCGACTTCGTGGTCCAACCCACCCACCTCGCGGCGTGGGCGGCGTGGGAGGCGCTCCGGGCGCGTCACCAGGGGCTCGACACGTGGCGGCTCGTGCGGCTCCACCCGGGGGCGCGCGTGGTCGACCGGGCCGCGGTGCTCGCCAACATCGACCGCGCCGGCAAGGGCACCGCGCACCTCCGGCGGGTGGGCCCGACGACCGCGGAGGGGGTGCTGGACGAGGCCATCGCGCGCTTCGCGAGCTTCCACAAGAAGCGCGCCATGGAGCCGGTGAACGGCTCGTTGAAGCTCGATGGCGAGCTGGTGTTGTACTACCGCAACCGGCTCGATTGGATCCAGGCGTAGGCCCCTACGCCGGCGGCGGCGCCGTCTTCGCGATCGTCGGCCGCTCCATGAGCCGCGCGTAGCGCTGCAGCAGCGCAGGGTGCGGCTCCAGCAGCGCGGGGGCGCGCAGGTTGACGTACCCGACCGCCATGGCGATCGCGATGTCCGCCAGGGTGTACGCATCGCCCACGGCCCAGGCACGCTCGCCGAGATCGGCCTCGACGAGCTGGAGCGCGCGCCGCACCTTGCCGTGGTGATGCGCGATGGTGCCCGGATCCTGGCGCTCCGCGGGCCGGCGCCCCTCCAGCATGGCGAGGATCACGGCGTCGCAGAGGCCGTCACACAGCGCCTCCCAACGCAGGACCTCGATGCGGGCCATCGGGTCCGCCGGGAAGACCGCGGGGGTCGGCGCGAGCGCCTCGAGGTACTGCCCGATCACGGACGAGTCGTAGAGCGCGGAGCCGTCCTCGCGCACGAGCGCCGGGATCTTGGCGAGCGGGTTGAGGCGGACGACCTCGGGGTCGGACCCGAGCCGGTAGTCGGCCTCGAAGGCGAGGGCCTTCTCGAGCAGCACGATGTGGACCTTGCGGGCGAACGGGCTTGTCACGGAGAGGAAGAGGCGCATGCCGCCAACGTACCGCCCGGGCACTCCGGCGGCCCCTCGCCCGTCAGCCTTCGTCGCGGTCGGTCACCCCGCTGCCCGACGGGGCCCCGGGGTGCATCCTCTTCGATGAATGCCGACTCCTGACCCCGATTACCTGATCCTCGGCACCGGCATGGCGGCGCTCTCGCTCGGCGCGCAGCTCGCCACGGCGGGGCAGCGGGTCCGCCTGCTGGAGGCCCACGAATACCCGGGGGGCTACGCCCACTCCTTCCCGATGGGCGGCTACCGGCTCTGCGCGCAGGTCCACTACGTGTTCGGCTGCCACCCGGGCGGCACGATCGCCGATCTGCTCGAGCGCGTCGGCCTCTCGGACGAGGTGCGCTTCCGCCGGCTCGATCCGGACGGCTACGACCACGTCGTCGTCAGCGGCGAGCGGTACCGGATCCCCAACGGGTTCGACACGTTCCGGGACCGCCTCCTCGTGCGCCACCCCGAGCACGCCACCCCGCTCCGGGCCTACTTCCGGCTCCTCACCGATGTCCGCGACGAGCTGGACCGGCTCCCCGACCAGCCCCGCGCGTGGGACTACGCGCTCGCCCCGCTCCGCTTCCCAAATGTGCTCCGGTGGCGCGATGCCACGTTGGGAGAGGTCTACGATCGGCTGCGCATGCCACAGCGGCTCCGCGCGGTGCTCGCCGGCCAATCCGGAGACTACCTGCTGCCGCCGTCGCGTGTGTCGTTCCTCCTCCACACCGCGCTCGTCGCGGGCTACGACCGCGGCGCCTGGTACCCGGAACAGCACTACGGGCACCTCGTCGACCGGCTGGTGGACACGATCCGCGCCCACCCCGGGTGCTCGGTGGAGCTCGAGCGGGAGGTCGACCACATCAGTATCGCGGGCGGGCGTGTCATCGGGGTGCGGACCCGGGACGGCGTCGTCCACACGGCCGCGACCTATGTGTCCAACATCGACCCGGCCCGGACCGTGGCCCTCGCGGGGCCGGAGCATTTCCCGAGCACCTACACCCGGCGCGTGACCTACCCCTACTCCTGCGGCAGCTTCACGCTCTACCTCGGGGTCAAGGGGATCGATCTGCGCGACTACGGCTTCGGCTCCTGGAACGTGTGGCACTACCCCCACGACGATCTCGACCGCGCCTACGCGGCGCAGCTCGACCAGGGCGATCTCTCCGACCCCTGGCTGTTCCTGGCGACGCCCTCGTTGCACAGCGACGCCCCCGGGCTCACCCCGCCCGGCCACCAGCTCCTCGAGGTGGCGACCGCCTGCGATCACGCCCACTTCGCCCGGAAGAAGGCCGAGGGCAGCCGGGCCTACACCCAGGAGAAGGTCCGCGTGCGCGAGCGCATCCTCGACGTGTTGGAGGCGCGCTACGTGCCCGGGCTGCGCCGCCACCTCGCGCTGCGGGTCGTCGGGAGCGCCACGACCAACGCCCGCTATTGCTGGGCACCCGAGGGAAACGCCTACGGCGCCGCGCTGACGCCTGCCGCCCGCGCCCGCGTCCCGTTCGAGACCCCCATCCCGAACCTGTACCTCGTGAACGCCACCGCGGGGTGGCCCAGCGTGTGCGGCGCGGTGCGGTCGGGGACACGCCTCTACGACAAGCTCGCTGGCGGGCGCACTGGGTAGCACCGGGCGCTCGGACGGCGTCGGGACCAATTCAGGAGGGACACATGCACGTCGCCGTAGTGGGGGCCGGGATCTCCGGCCTGACCTGCGCGTACCGGCTTCAGCAGGCGGGACACGAGGTCGAGGTGTTCGAGCGGGACGCCGAGGTGGGGGGGAGGATGGCCACCGTGGATCGCGGGGGCTTCCGCATCGACATCGGGACCAACATCCTCCTCGACAACTACGAGCGCATGAAGGTGCTCGCCAACGAGGTGGGCCTGGGAGACGAGTGGTTCGCCTTCTGTTCGGGCGCGGGCGGGGTCCTCCGGGACGGGCGCCTCACGAGCTTCGACCCGATGTCGATCCGGGACATCGCGCGGTACCCGGGGCTCTCCCCCTTGGCGCGGCTCCGGGTGCTGCTCTACCTGTTCCGCACCTGGCCGACGCGCAACCGCCTGGACTTCTTCGACCTCTCCACCGGCGACGACGAGCTCGACAAGGTGGACGCGTGGTCGGCGACGGTCGCGCGGTGCGGCCTCGAGGTCGCGGAGTACCTCGTGGACCCCTTCGTGCGCACCTTCCACTTCCACTCGGCCCGCCGGCTCTCGATGAAGTACTTCGACGCGCTGGCGTCGCTGTTCCTGACCCGCGGCGGATTCGTAACCCACGGCTTCCGTGGCCACATGCGGGCCCTGCCGCGCGCGCTGGCGGAGCGGGTGCGGGTGCGCCGCGGGGCGCGGGTGGACCTCGTGCGCCGGGCGCCGGGCGGGGTCGAGCTCCTGCAGGGGGATCGCTCCGAGCGCTTCGACTCGGTCGTGCTCGCCGTGCCCTCGGCCGCCGCGGCCGCGCTGCTCGGCACGCCGACCCATGCGCAGGCGAAGGTGCTGCACTCGACCCGCTACTCGGCGACCGTGGTGTGCAGCTACCGCGTGCCGCTCGATGTCGCCGGGGACTTCGAGGGCATCTGGGTTCCGTTCCGCGAGAGCGCCATCATCTGCGATGCCGCGAACGAGGGGTGCAAGGGCTCCCGGGACAGCCAATCCTGCGTGTTGACGTTGTGCCTGCACGAGGAGGCCGCGCACGCGTTCGCACCACGCACCGACGCCGAGGTGCTCCAGGCGGTCGAGAGCGAGTGGACGCGCCTCTTTCCGAAGTACTTCGGCCAACTGACAGCGTTGCACGTACACCGTTGGCGAGCCGCCCTCCCTATCTACGCGGTCGGTCACCTCACCCGCGTCAAGCGGTTCTGGCAGGAGGGCCAGGGTCGCGATGGCGTCTGGCTGTGCGGCGATTGGCTGAACCAACCGTGGGTCGAGGGGAGCATCCGCTGTGGGGAGAAGGTGGCGGAAGCCATGTCGTAAATGAGGTCGTAGATCCCGTCGCGGGAGGTTTGGTGTAGGATCGGTGTCACCATGGCCATCGACCGCCCCCCCCTCCGTCGTCTCGCCGCTCGCCCCTTGGATTGCGCGGGCTGCGGCTCCGCCGTCGACAGCGAGGACGTGGCCTGTGCCCGCTGCGGCGTGGCCCGCCCCGCGTCGGGCTGGCGCGTCGTGGGCGGCCCCCGCGTAGCTGTCGCGCCGTCACCCGAGCGGAAGCGCACGGTGCCGGTGCCCATGCCGGTCCAAGCGCCGAAGGCGGCAGAAGAGCACCCCGCTCGGCCGGCACCGCTGCGACTGCGCGTGCGCCCCCCCGCGGACGAGGTCGAGCTCGACGAGTTCGACTTCGCGGCGGACGTGGTGGAGATCGGTGCCGAGGCCACGAGCGGCAAGGGACCGACCGGGCGCCAGCTCGCGGCGGGGCAGGTGTACGGGGGCCGGTACCGGGTGGAAGAGGTGCTCGGGCAGTCCCCCGGGGCCGACCGCTACGTGGCGATCCAGGAGCCGCTCGTGCGGCGCGTCGTCCTCACCGTGCTGAGCGCGGACCGCCCGACCGACGCCCAGCAGGCGCTCGAGTCCCGGTTCCTGCGCGAAGCCCGCGTGCTCTCCCGGATGCGCCACCCGAGCCTCGCGCCCGTGCACGAGACCGGCCGTGCCCCCAACGGGACCTGCTTCGTGACGGAGGAGCTGCTCTACGGGTTCACGCTGGCCGAGCTCTACGAGCGGGGCGCGCTGGAGCCCGAGCGGCTCGTCGCGATCGCGGCGGACGTCGCGGGGGCGCTCGCCGCGCTGCACGAGGCCGGCGTGCTCCATCGTTGCCTGCGGGCGGACCAGGTGGTCGTGGGGCCGCGGGTGTGGCGCGGCGGCGCGGGCGCCGAGGTGGCCCAGGTGGGCCGCTACGCCGCGGAGGTCACGCCCGAGCACGTCGCCGACAACGAGGACGCCGAGGCCGCCCTCGCGTGGCCCCCCGAGGTCATCGCCGGCCAGGAGCCCGACGAGACCGCGGACATCTACGCCGTGGGGGTCCTCCTCTACCGCGCGCTCGCGGGGCGCCCGCCGTACGAAGGCACCGCGTCGAGCATCATGGGCGCCCGCACGACCAGCGCGCCGCCGCCACTCGTCCGGGATCGGGACGGTGGGCTGGCCGATCGCCTGCGCGACGTCGCGGATCGGTGCCTCCAGGCCACGCCCGAGCGCCGCTACCCCTCCGCGCGCGCGCTGCTGGCCGAGCTCGAGGGCCTGGCCCGCGCACCCAAGGTCGTGCCCGTCGCACCCGTCCCGGTGCCGGTCGCCGTGGCCGTCGCGCCGGCGGGCCTGCCCGTGAGCACCACGATCCTCGCGGCCGTGGCGGGCGCGTTCGTCCCCACGATGGTGGCCATCGCGCTGCTCGTGTACCTCCCCCTGCGTCCCGCGCCGTCCGCGCCGCCTTCGGCCCCCACGGCCGTCGTCGGCGCCCCCGAGAAGCCCGTCGCCGCCGCGATCGTGGCGCCCGTCGCAGCGCCGGTGGAGGCCCCCGTCGGGGCCCCGGTGGGGTCCGGAGTGGACGCCGCGGTGGAGGTCGTGGTGGAGGCCCCGCCCGTCGCCGCGCCGCCCCCCGTCGTCCAGGCGCCCGCGCCGACCTCGCGTTTCCGCGCGTCGCGGTCCTCCGCGGTGGCGGCCGCCCAGCCCGAGCCCCCTCCGCCGGCCACCGTGCCCGTCGCGAGCGCGCCGGCCGCCGCCGAGCCCCCCGTAGCCCTCGAGCGTGCCCTCGAGCGCGCCGTGG
>JAUXTN010000062.1 GCA_030684355.1 Pseudomonadota bacterium | reverse complement strand
CGCGCGGCCGCTGACGCGTCCGCGCGCCCTCCACGTCCCTCGCGCGGGTGGCGCTTCGCCTCGGCGCCCGCGACGACGTGGCGCGTGGATGCGGCGTGTTCCACGTGGAACACTTGCCGGGAACTCCCCGTTTTCCGGATCGTCCGACGTGGCATCGAGGCCGTTTGTTACGCTGTCGCGCATGTGGTGGATGACGCTCGTTGGCTGCACCTGGATCACGGAAACCGAGCTTGAGGCGCGCCTGTCGGGCACGGGTTGCCCGGAGGGCACCGGCCCCGAGTACGTCGAGGTCTGGTACGACGGCGTCGATCAGAACTGCGACGGCGCCGACGACTTCGATCAGGATGGCGACGGCCACGCCGCCCTCGGCTCGCCCGAAGGCGCCCTCCCGAGCGACGACTGTTGGGACGACCCCGCCCTGACCCCGGGCGCCTACCAGGCAGACGATCCCGCGAACCAGCTCGACGCCGCCGCGGTGTACCCCGGCGCGGTGGACACCTGGTACGACGGCGTCGACGCGGACTGCGCCGGCGACGACGACTACGATCAGGACGGGGACGGCTACGCCTCGGCCTTCCACGCCCGGGGCGACGACCTCGGAGCCGACTGCTTCGACGCGCTGGAAGACCCCTTCGACAACGACGGCGGCCTCGACCCCGCCGACGTGCACCCCGACGCCACGGACGCCTGGTACGACGGCACGGACGCCGACTGCGCCGACAACGACGACTACGACCAGGACGGCGACGGCTTCGCGCGCGACGACGAGTGCGACGACCTCGATGCCGCCCGCTTCCCCGACGCCGGCATCCTGGAGACCTGGTACGACGGGATCGACGCCAACTGCGACGGCAACGACGGCGACCAGGACGGCGACGGCTTCTACGTCGAGGGCTACGCGTACGAGGTCCCGGCCGCCTACGGGGCGGGCGATTGCTGGGATGCGCCGGCGGACGCCCCGGCGTGGAGCCCGCTGAACGGCTTCTCCGGGTTCGAGGCGGCGGAAGCCTTCCCCGGCGCCGCGGACCCTCCGTATGACGGGCTCGACCAGGACTGCGCCGGCAACGACGACTTCGACGCGGACGGGGACAGCTACCGTACCGACGTCTACGCCGATGCCGCCGGCCTCGTGGGCGACGATTGCGACGACGCGCTCGCGACGGTCTACCCCGGGGCCCGGGAGACCTGGTACGACGACCTCGACGCCGACTGCGCGGGCGACGACGACTTCGACCAGGACGCCGACGGCTACACCACCACCACCGACTGTGACGACCTCGACGGCGACATCAACCCCGGGGCGCTCGAGGCCTGCGGCAACACGATCGACGAGGACTGCGACGCGAACAACAACGACGACGGCGCGCTCGGCTGCACGGACTTCTACGCCGACGTGGACGTCGACGGGTACGGCGCCGACACCAGCGCGTGCCTGTGCGAGGCGGAGGTCCCGTACACCGCGGCCGCGGGCGGGGACTGTGACGACGCCGACGCCACGGTGAACCCCGCCGGCACCGAGTCCTGCGCCACCGCGGACGACGACGACTGTGACGGCAGCACCAACGCCGTCGACGCCGCCGGGTGCACCGACTGGTACGTGGACGCCGACGGGGACACCTACGGCACCACCGCCAGCCAATGCGCGTGCGACGCGACGGCCGGCTACCCCGCCGACAACGATGACGACTGCAACGACGCCTCCGCCTCGATACACCCCGCGCGCGCCGAGTCGTGCAACGACCTGGACGACGACTGCGACAGCAGCGTCGACGAGGGCCTGACGCTCTACTACGCGGATGCCGACGGCGACTCCTACGGCGCGGGCGTCGGGGACTGCGCGTCGGGGACCGGCCTGGTGAGCAACGACGACGACTGCGACGACACCTCGGATCTCGTGTCGCCCGGAGGCACCGAGATCTGCGACGGTGTCGCGAACGACTGCACCACGGCCGCGAGCTGGACCTCTGCGGACGAGGACGGGATGGTCTCGCACGTCAACACGGCGGGGGTGTGGAGCGACTACTCGGCGTCGTTCGGGGCGACAGCGATCAATTACAGCATGGACTCCGGCACCTACTACTTCTGCGCGGGGACGTACTACGCAAAGCTCGTGGGGAGCGGCGACACCACGGATGTCGTCGGGCTCTACGGCGCGGACGTGACGACGCTCGAGAACAACGCAGCAACCGGCGCCGTGATCAGCGTCACGAACGGGAGCGTGACCCTCTCCGGGCTCACCATCACGGGCGGCACGGGGAGCGGCTCCTCCGGAAGCACGTACGGCGGCGGCATCCTCGCGAGCGTCTCGAGCGCGGTGCCGACGGCCCCCAGCCTCGTGTTGGAGGACTGCGTCGTCACGGGGAACACCGCGGCCTACGGCGGCGGCGTGGCCGCCTATCTCTACGCGTGGATCGAGCTCGTCGGCACCACGGTGGAGGACAACGCGGCCACGGGCAACGGCGGCGGGCTCTACGCCTACTCCAACGCGCAGCTCACGCTGCAGGACAGCGTGGTCCAGAACAACACAGCATCGTCCGGAGGGGGGATCTACACCTACGCGGGTTCCGACCTCACCCTGGACGGCACCACCGTCGAGGCCAACACGGCGAGCACGGATGGAGGCGGCATCTACCTGGACGACGGCACGTTCGAGATCACCGACTCGTACGTGGTCGACAACTACGCCGATGACGACGGCGGCGGCTTCTTCGTCGACAACGGCACGGTCACCTGCACGGGCGGTGGCATCTACGGCAACGTCGCCGCAGACCACGGTGGCGGCGGCTTCCTCAGCAACCACCTCAGCACGACCGCGCGCTTCACCGCCGTGTCGTGCGACTTCGGCACCGGCGCAACGGACAACTCGCCCAACGACGTCGAGCTCAAGACCAGTGGGTCGACCTACGCGGCGTACAGCGCCTACAGCGCCACCGCCTCGTTCGTGTGCACGAACGCGACGGACCTCTGCATCTGACGGTTGCTACCCGCGAACGCGCCGCAAGAGCCCCAGCGCAAGCAACCCCGCGATCCACACCCCACCGGCCTCCCCAGGGGGGCCACACCGCGACGGCTCGGCCGCGACGGGCGTAGGCGTCGGCGCCACCTCGGGGATCACCGCCGGCTTCGACGGATCGATGACCGGGGGCGGACCCGCCGCCGTCCCGCCCGCCTTGGGCCGGCAGAACACCTCGGACCACACGGAGGCCCCTGAGGTCTGGCACTTCTTGGTCCAGCCGGCGGTCTCCAGCGCCGCGCAGTCCTCGCGCCCCTGGAAGCTCGCCGAGCAGATCTTGCCCTCCTCGGCCTCGGTGCACCGCTGCTCGACGGTGCAGGTCTCGACGTAGTCGGGCGACGGCGCGATGTCGGCGCGAGCCGCCGGGACCAGGACGGGGAAGAGCGCGGCGAGGAGCAGGACGTGCGACATGGAGCCTCCGACGCCGCGTCGTACCACATCCGGGCGGCCTCCCGATCGGCTAGACTACGGAATGGCCTGGATCGAGCTGCTCGAGCCGCCCCCCGCGGTCACCGCCGAACGGGCCGCGGTCGAAGCGGAGATCGTCGCCGTGACGGACCGGCTCCGCGCCGCTCCGGACCCCGCGCTGGCCCTGCACCTCGCGGACCTGGAGCTGGCGCGGGGCCTCGCGGCCACGGCCGACCTCGCCGCGGCGCGGCGCGCGTGGAACGCCTGCCCCCGCCCCTGCGCGCTGCCGGAGCCGCCCATGCGCGACTGGAAGTGGGCCCGGGAGGCGTTCGGGCCGGCGTTCCGCCGCTACGACGCCCTGCTCGAGCGCGCTCCGGACACCCCCGGCCTCGACGACGCGATCGTCCGCATCACCGCCGCGGAGGTCGCCGGCCAGTACCGCGCCGATCCCGACCACCTCTCTCGGATCGACCGGTGGGCCGAGGCGTACCCCGACAGCGACGCGCCCGTCGCGGCCTGGCTCCTCTACTACCAGCAGACGTTCCACGTCTGTGCGACGCGTCGCCTCCGCGACGAGGTCGCCACCCGCCTGTACGACCGCGACAGCACGGTGGTGCGCGTGCTGGCGCTGGACGCGCGCCTCGACGCCGCGGCGGAGCTCCTCGGCTCCATGCCGCGCCCCGACGCCACGGGCGAACCCATGGCCGCCGCGCTCGAGCACCTCGCCGAGCTCCGCGCCGGCCTCGACCTCGCGCACGCCTGGGTCGAGCACCGCGCCGAGGCCTGCCGCTGGGGGGACCCCGAGGACTGCAACGCCGAGTGGGTCGCCGCCGAGCAGGCGCGCCTCACCGCCGCGCGCGAGGCCGCCGTGTGGGTGTACGCGGCCGCGCTGGACGCCGGTGCGCCCTACACCGGGCCCGTCGTCACCGACCTCTTCGCGGCGCTCCTCGTGCTCCAGCGCTTCGACGCCGCCGAGACGCTGGCCCGCCGCGCGGAGGCCGCGGGCGCGCGCGACATCGCGATGGGCGTCTGGCAGAGCCTCGGGTGGTACTACGGCGCCGACTACGCGCCCTACACCCCCCGCCCCGCCGACGCCGCGCGCGCCGCGGTGGAGGCCGCCCGGCTCGCCGAGGCCCTCGGCCGCGGAGACGTGCTCATCACCCTCGCCGGGGGCGCGATGGAGCGCGGCGACAGCGTCCGCGCGCTCGCGCTCTACCGCCGTGCGCTCGCGCTCTGCGACAGCGGCGGGCGCTGCACGAGCCTCTACGAGCAGACGCCAGCGGGTGCGAGGCGGGCGCTCCTCCGCGGCCTCGCGAAGGCGTGGCGGGCCGAGGGCGGCGCCGCCGACGCCGAGCGGTGGTTCCGGTCCCAGGGCGAGCTCCGCCTCTGGACCGAGCCGTAGCCAGGGCGGCTATCGCACGGCCTGGCTATCGTTATCGGGTCGGTCAGCCCACGGCTCGTCCCGCGGCCCCCCTACTTCCCCACCCGCCGCCGGACCTCCTTCACGATGTCCGCGATGTTGGTCGGCAGCGTCGTCTTGGCCGCGATCTCGCCCACCCAGCGCGGGATGTTGCCGCCGGCGTCGGTGCAGATGCGGTAGCGGATGCGCGTGACGGCGCCCTGGGGCGTGAAGGTCCAATCGCCCACGTTCACCCGCGTCATCACCGCGTCCGGCCAGCCGGCAGCCACCTGCGCGAGCGCCGCGGGCCAGGCGGTGGCGGGGTCCACGAGCTCCCACGTGAAGACGCGGTCCTCTCCCACGCGGCCGACGGTGCCGTGCAGGAACCAATAGCGGTCGGCGATCGGCGAGGGATTGTCGAGCACCTGGTAGTAGTCCAGGGAGCTCGCGCCGCCGGAGAGCTTCACCGACGCGGGCACCTTCCAACTCGACCACGAGGGTTGGGTGGGGATGTCCGCCGCGGCGGCGAGCAGGGCGTCGGCCGGCAGCGCCGCGGTCGTGCTGCCCTCGAGGCAGTCCTGCCCGCCGATCTCCTTGTGCCGGATCACGATCTCGCCCACGGAGTCGGCCTGCTTGCGCGCCACCTCCGTCCAGCCGGCCTCGGCCGCGAGCCCCGCTCGGTACTCGGCAGTGGTGGCGGCGAAGGCGGGGAGCACGAGGAGCAGGGGGGTCATCGGCGCACTGTAGCGCACCGAACGGCCCCCCCGGCACGGAACCGTGTCAGGTTCCGCTGAACTGCACGCCCTCGAACAACAGCGACGGCGTACGGACGCCGCTCCACTTCCAAACGTCGTCCGCGGCCTCGCCGAAGTTCATCAGGAGCTCCCCGATGTTGCCCGAGACGTTCATCTCGGAGAGGTGCTTGACGACCTCGCCGTGCTCCAGGAGCAGGCCCTGGACGCCGAAGCTGAAGTCCCCCGTGAGGCCGTTGCTGTTCCCGCCGAGGAACCCGGTCACGACGATGCAACGGTCGAGGTCCTTGGTGATGGCGTCCACCGAGCGCGCGCCCGGGGTCACGACCCAGTTGGACCGGCCGCCGGTGGTCGGCTCCATCCCGAGCTTCCGCCCGTAGTAGACGTTGATGTAGTAGTTCTGCAACACGCCGGCCTCGATGACCGAGAAGGGCCTGGCGTAGAGGCAGTCACCGTCGAACGGGCGGGACCCGAGGCCGCGCGGGATCGTCGGATCGTCGAGGATGGTGAGGCCCGACGCCGCGATGCGCTCGCCCTTCTTGCCGGCGAGGAAGCTGCGGCCCTGGTGCAGCTCGGAGCCCGAGAGCGGCCCGCCGAGCACCCCGAGGATGCGCCCCACCGAGCTGTTCTGGAGCAGCATCGGGTAGCGGCCGGAGGGGGCAGGCCCGCTGGCGAGGCGCTGCTCCGCGCGCTTCCAACACTCGGCGGCGATGTGCTCTGGCGGGGGGAGGTCCGCGAGGTGGGTCGCCGAGAAGTAGGAGGAGCCCTCGGGGCGGCGGCCGCCCGGCTCCAGCAGCGTCATCTCCGCGCCGTGGCCATAGCCGGTGCCGCGGCTGACGTTCTCGAACCCGTTCGAGAGGACGCGGGCGGTCTCGCCGATACTGTCCCCCACGTACATCGTGGCGGAGAGCACCTGGTCGCGCGTCGGGAGCGCATCGACGCACGCCTCGAGCCGCTCGGCCTGGTCGCGCCGCTGCTCGGCGGTGAGGGACTCCCACCCGGGGTCGAAACGATCGAGCACGGCCTCGGAGGTGTAGCGGCCACACAGCTCCGCGGGCGGCTGACGGCGCTCGGGTTCGGGCTCCAGCACGCGCGTGGCGGCGATGGCGCGCTCCAGGAACGCGTCGAGCGCGGCGGGGCGCAGGTCCGAGGTGGAGTGGACGGAGTAGCGGTCGTTCACGAGCAGCGACAGCGACGCGCCCAGGCTCGACGCCTGCGTGGCCTGCTCCAGCTTGCCCGCGCGGCGCACGAGCGAGACCTCGGTAGAGCGGGAGACGACGACCGCCGACTCCTCCGCGCCGAGCGCCTTGGCCTTCGCGAGGATGTCCCGACAGAGTTCGAGGGGTTCCATCTAGCTCGCCCCCCCGACCGAGAGCCGGCTCACCTTGACCGTCGGCATGCCCTGCGACACGGGCACGCTCTGCCCGTCCTTCCCGCACGTCCATCCGCCTTCGTCGATCACGAGGTCGTTCCCCACCATCTCGATGGTCTCCAGCACGCGCGGCCCGTTGCCGACGAGGTTCACGTCCTTGATCGGGCGCGTGAGCTTCCCGCCCTCGATGAGCCAGCCGTGGCGGACGTAGAACGCGAAGTCCCCCGCACCGATCTGCACCTGCCCGTTGGCGAAGCTGCGGCAGTAGATGCCCTTCTCCACGCTCGCGATGATCTCCGCCGGATCGTACGGCCCGGCCTCCATGTAGGTGGAGCGCATCCGCGGCAGCACCGGCTGCCGGAAGCTCTCGCGGCGGCCGGAGCCCGTCGGGGCGACCTTGTAGTGGCGCGCGGAGATCTCGTCGTGGAGGTAGCCGCGGAGCACGCCGTCCTCGATGAGGACGGTCTTCTCGGCGGGGTTGCCCTCGTCGTCGGTGTTGATGCTGCCGCGGGCGTGCAGGAGCGTGCCGTCGTCCACGACGGTGACGCCCTTCGGCGCGATGCGCGTGTCCATGCGGTCCGCGTAGATGCTCACGCCCTTGCGGTTGAAGTCCGCTTCCAACCCGTGCCCGATGGCCTCGTGGAGGAGGATGCCGGACGAGCCCGCGCCGAGCACCACGGTCATCTCGCCGGCGGGGGGCTTGCCCGACTCGAAGAGGATCATCGTGTCATCGACGGCGCGCTTGATGAGGCTCGCCACACGCTCGTCGGTGTAGAATTCGAGGCCCATGCGCTGCGCGAGGTTGGCGCTGGACGATTCGCGGCGTCCTTCCTGCTCGGCCGTGCACACGATGAACGCGCGGGTCATCGGTTGGTAGTCGTAGACCAGCCGCCCGTCCGGCCGGGCGATGAGCACGTGGCGGAACGAGTCGGCGAGCGACACCTCCACCTTGTTCACGCGCGGGTCCGCGGCGAACATCCGCTGCTCCCAGTCCCGCACCATCGCGACGCGCTTCTCCAGCTCCACCTGCTCCCACGGCATCGTGACCGGGTAGCGGTCGGCGTAGGTGCGCGACGTGACATCGATCGGCGCGTGGGCCTGCGTGCCCGTGGCGATCTCGGCGGCGAGGCGCGCGGCGGCGATCATCGCGTCGCGCGAGAGGTCCTCGGTGTAGGCGTAGCCGACCTGGTCCCCCACCACGACCCGCACGCCCACGCCGAGATCGACGTGGGTGGAGGCCCGGTTGACCTTGTTGTCGGACAGCGCGACCGACGTGCTGCCCGAGTGCTCGAAGTAGAGGTCGGCGTCGTCAGCGCCCTTGGCCAGCGCCGTGGCGAGCACGGCCCGAATGGTCTCGGCGGTCACGCCGAACTGGTCGAAGTGGATCAAGAGTCGCTCCGCTCGGACTCCGCTTGGCGCCCGACCAACCATTGTTCGCACCGGGGGGAGATCGGGCAACGAGAAATGTGTCCTTCGGTGTCGGACGCGGTCACGCCCCCGCACGAACTCTGCCGTTCTCACCACGCTTTCGACGCAATGAACGCGTTTGCGCTTCTGGCGGAGCCGGGCGCCAGGGCGCCCGGCTCCGTGCGGGGGCCCACCCCCGCAACGCCCCGGGGATCCGTGCGTGGGCAACTTTCACGTCCCACGAACGCCGCCGCCCCCCGGGGGCGACCTCGTCGCGAGACGCCCTCCGCCCGTCCATGGGTTTCCCCTGGAACGGGGTGTTCCTTTGACGGCTCCTCGCCGGACCGCTACCCTGTCGCTCGGAGGCGAAATGCCGAGCCAGAGCGTGCGCTCCCTCGCGACGAGCGCGGCGGCCACGAGCGCGGTCGCCTCCGAACGCAGCCCCACCAGCGGGCGCGGCAACGCGGCCACAGCGGACCGCGTGGAGGCGGAGGCGACGAGCCGGGCGCCCGCGGACTACGCGGTGAAGGGGACCCCCGTCGAGCACGCCCCGGCCGAGGCGGGTCATGCCGTGAACGCGGGCGAGTCCGCCACGGCCGAGCGGCAGACCGGGGAGCGCGAGGTCCGCATCCTCCACGCCGAGGACGACCCGCTCCGGGTCTCGGAGGCCACGCCCGCCTCGGACGACCTCTACGAGGAGCGTCCGCTCGCGGAGGTGTGCGATCCGTCCTGGCAGGCCGTGGGCGGCGTGCGCGGAAGCGTCGCGGCGCCGATGCGGAGCGAGAGCCTCGTCGAAGGCTCCCTCTTCGTGGGGGGCGCGCCGTCGGTGATGGACGTCCACCAGGGGCAGGTGGGCGACTGCTACCTGATGGCCGGGTTGATCGGGCTGGTCGCGGCGGACCCGGGCCGGGTCGCCGACATGATCCAGGTCTCCGGGGGCTCGGCGGTGGTGTCCTTCTTCCGCCACGACGACGCCGCGGACGCCTGGGTGCCGACCGCGATCACGGTGAACCTCGACCTCGCGCATCGCTTCGACGCGAACGACGGCCCCCGGCTCAACGGGGCCGGGTTCCGACGATCCGACCAGCCGGTGCGGTCCGAGTGGTACGCGCAGGCGCCGTTCGACGACCTGTGGGTGTGCGAGGACGCGTACTACGAGGCGGCGATGTGGGTGCCGCTCATCGAGAAGGCATACGCGCGGTTCGCCGAGCGGTATGGGCAGTATGGGGGCTTTGCGCCCCGAAGGGCCAACGAGGCCACCGACGGGCAAGGAAACGCCCGGTCGGGCTATGAGATCATCGAGGCTGGCTTCACACAGCCGGTGTTGCGGGTGCTGTTGGGCGAGGGAGCCGGGGCCTTGCCCGCGGCGGACGTTGAGTGGTCGCCCGGACAGGCAAATGTGGAGGCCAACGAGCGCGCGGTGCTACGCTTGCTCGGCCAACGCGGAGACGGCGCCGTGGCCGGGGAGAAGACGGTGATGACCGTGGGGATCACCGAGACGAAGTCCATCGAGCGGCTCGGGGCGCAGCTGGCCTTTCTGCTCGGCGAGAAGGACGTCCAGCAGTACCCCGACTTCGAGCGGGCGCTCCGCCGCCTCGACGGCGCCATCGGCGACTGGTCGAAGGCGACCGACGGGCCCGACAAGGATGCGTTGGAGGCGGGTGTTACACGGGCCGCACGGACGATGGTGGCCCCGGGCACCTGGCCCATCCTGCGCTCCGACCGCGGCGGCGGAGAGTACCGGGCGCTCGACGAGCTGCTTCTCATCGTCGCCAACCTCGGGGACGACGAGGGCAGCGGCCAGCGTCACGTCTACGCCCGACACGAGTATGTCGTCATGAATTCGACGTTCCGCGACGCGACCGGCGCCGCGCTGGCCGTGACCAATGCCAACCTGCCGATGATGTTGCCCCTCATCGACGCCGCGCGGTCCGCGGTGAACCTGCGAAACCCGCACGGAACCAACTCCCCGGCCCCCACGGGAACCGCGGACGTGACCCAGGATGACGGCGCCTTCGTCGTCACGCTCGACCAGTTCTTCCGCTCGTTCGACAGCCAGCAGAGCGTGGCCCTCAAGTGAAGCTGCTCTGGATTCTATTCGCCGCGTGTTCCCGGCCCGAAGCGGAGCCCGCCGCCCCGACCGCAGCACCCCGTCCCTCCCAAGGAGCGCCCGTGGAACACGTGGAGCCGATCCGGGTCTCGATTCGGACCGCGGCGGACATCCCGGACCTCTATCGAGCGGTCGGAGCCCTCAGGGCGACCGCGTCACGCCCGACACCCGCGCTGGTGATCGAGCTCCCCGGAGGCGTGATCGAGGAGCGGTTCGGGATCCAGCTCGGGGAGGTGACGGACCCGGACCTCCTCGACATCACCGTCCTCGGCAACGGTTCGACCCTGCTCAACGGAGCGCTTCACCTCGTCGGCAAGCGGATCACCGTCTCCGACCTCGTCCTGGATGGGCGGCGACCAACCGGGCAGGTACTCGCGCTCTACTCCTCCGGAGCCGTGACCCTCGATCACGTCGCCGTGGTCAACCTCGCCGAGCCCGACACCGGCGGAGGCTCGCGAAAGCCCCGTGGCGCCAGCCTGTACTCCATCGGCCCGGCCACCACCCTCACCGTGCGCGACAGCCTGTTCCTCGACAACAAGCACAGCGTCGACATCGGTGGCTTCGACACCGGGATGGGCTTTGCCTCCGCCCGCTTCGAGCGCGTGCGCTTCGCCGGGAGCGCGGCGCCCGAGGTCGACCTCGGCCGCATCGACCGCCTCGAGTTCCTGGACTCCACCCGCCTCGGCGGCACCGGCGCCTTCGCCGCAACCACCGTCCGCACCGTCGTGCTCTCCGAGCCGACCGAGCGCCCGGCCGACGAGAGCACGCTCGCCGCGTGCCGCGCCGAGCTCGAGCGCTGGGGGACGGCGCGCTGAGCCGGACGACGGAGTCCTGGTACACGGGACCGCCCCGCGTCGGTCCGCCGCTTAGCGGCTCGCGCGCGCCCGCAGCACGTGGTCGGCCAGCACGAGCGCGGCCATCGCCTCGACCATCGGCACCGCGCGGGGCAACACGCACGGGTCGTGGCGGCCGCGCGGCGTGAGCGTCGCGGGCTGGTTGTGCACGTCCACCGTGGCCTGGGGCTGGAAGATCGTGGCGACCGGCTTGAAGGCGACCGTGAACGTCACCGGCATGCCGTTGCTGATGCCGCCCTGGATGCCGCCGGAGCGGTTCGTCGTCGTGATCGGAACCCCGTTCGGGCCCGGTACGAACGCGTCGTTGTGGGCCGAGCCGCGCATCCGCGTGCCCGCGTAGCCGCTGCCCGACTCGAAGCCCTTGGCCGCGGGCAGCGACAACATCGCCTTCGCGAGGTCGGCCTCCAGCTTGTCGAACACCGGCTCGCCGAGGCCCGCGGGCACGTTCCGGCACACCGCGCGGACGACCCCGCCGATGGTGTCGCCATCGGCGCGGATCGCCCGGATGAGGGCCTCCATGCGGGCGGCGGCGTCGGGATCGGGGCAGCGCACGGCGTTGGCCTCGACGGCGCCGGCGTCGACGTCCCAGAGGTCGGGCCCCTCGATGTCCCCGACGCGGTGCACCCACGCCACGACCTCGATGGGGGCGATCAACTGGCGGGCCACGGCCCCGGCGGCGACCCGCGCGACGGTCTCCCGGGCGCTCGCCCGCCCGCCGCCGCGCCAGTCACGGTGGCCGTACTTCGCCTGGGTGGTGAAGTCGGCGTGGGAGGGGCGGTAGAGGTCCTTGAACGGGGCGTAGGCGCGCGGATCGGCATCGACGTTGCGGAAGAGGAACGTGAGCGGCGAGCCGAGCGTGCGGCCCTCGAAGAGCCCGGAGAGCACCTCGAAGGCGTCCGCCTCCTTCCGAGGCGTGGTGATCGCGCTCTGCCCGGGGCGGCGCCGCGCGAGATCCCGTTCGATCGCCGCGAGATCGAGCAGGAGCCCCGCGGGCACCCCGTCCATCACCACGCCGAGGCCGCCGCCGTGGCTCTCGCCGAACGTCGTGATCCGGAGCCGCTCGCCGAAGCTGTTGCCCGGCATCTACGCGCGCCGGTAGGTGAGCTTCACCTCGGCGATGCGCTGGCCGGGCCACACCACCTCGCTCTCCACGAAGGCGCCGCGGTTGGTCCACACCACCGCGGGCTGGCTCGGCGGGGTGACCCAGACGAGGCCGTCGGGCGTGAGCTCGACCGGGTGTTGGTTCAGCGAGCCCGCCATGAAGTGGATCACCTCGAGCTGCCCCGAGTCGGGATCGTAGCGGTAGATCGAGAGGTCCTCGTGGTCGTCCCCGACCTGCTCCCACACCTCCAACGCCGTGCCGTCGAGGATCGGGCGCACGCGCAGCTTGGCGGTGATGGGCTCGCCGTGGGCCTGGCCGTCGCCGACCCACTCGCCGGCGAGGAGCAGGGCGGGCGCGAGGCGCTCGCGGGCGAGGGCGAGGCGGGCCTCCCAGGCGTCGACGGTGGGGGTGGTGGCCGCGGTGGCGGCAGCAGCGGGCGCGACCGGCGCGTTCGGATCGTCGCTCATCGGGTGGTGGCCGGGTTCGCGCGGAACCACGCCATCGTCGCCTCGAGCGAAGCCTCCGCGGGCGTGGGCGTCCAATCGGGCAGCGCGCGGCGGACGCGGGCGTCGTCGAGAAGCATGGCGCCATCCCACTGGTAGAGCAGCTCGGCGAATTCGCGCGCCTGCCGGTCCACGAGGCCCAGCAGCCGCACCTTCCAGCCCGCGACGAGCTGGGTGGGGAGGCTCGCCTGCCCGGCCGCCTTGGCGAGCGCGGCGGCCCACGCGGCGGCGTTCGGGAAGTGATGCCCCGCGACGGCGACCACGTCGTGGATGGGCCGGTCGCGCTGCAGAAGGATCCCGGTCGCGACGGTGGCCACGTCGTCCACGTAGGTGAACGCGTGCCCGTTCCCCAGGGCGCCGAACCACTGGATCGGCTTGCCGGCGAGCGCGTTCCGGAACATCGGCCCCACGAGCCCGTTGTCGGCGCCGGGGCCGTAGAAGTCCCCCGCGCGCACGACCAGCGTCCGCACGTTCTTCTCCTCGGCGTGGAGCGCGAGGCTCTCCTCCAGCAGGTTGCGGAGCGCGCCCTTGCGGTTCGGCCGGTCGTTGGTGTCGAGCGTGGGCGAGTTGGGCGGGAGCGGCACCTCGTAGATCGGCTTGAGCCCGTAGATGTTCCCCGGGAACACGATCGCCGCCCCGGTGAGCCCCGCCGCCTCGATGACGCGGTCGGTCAGGGTGATCATGCCGGGGTCCCACTCCGCGTACGGGAGGTTCACGCCGTGGACGATGCTGTCGCAGTCCTTGGCGGCCCCGACCACGTCGGTGAGCTGGAGGGCGTCGCCCGCGATGACCTCGACGCCATCGGGTACCCGGACGCGCGCGGGATCCCGCGCCAGGACACGGACGGACTGGCCGCGGGCGACGAGCGCGCGGACCATGGCGCCGCCGAAGGCGCCGTTGGGGCCAAGGACGAGATGCATCCGGGCCGAATAACCGTCCGGCGCGGGCGAAGGGGGCGCGCCGAAGAACCGCATCCGGGGCCCTGCGCCCCTGCCGGGGCTTCCTCGGTGGCGGCTCCGTGAGCTGCTCCCAGAGGGGCCCACCGGCGGCCCCGGCTGCGGGCAGGTGTCAAACTGCAGGGTCTGACCCCTCCCCCCGAGAGCCCCGAGGGCCGAAGGCCACGCCGCGGATCAACGCAGCCCGAGCTTCACCAAGCGACTCCGCAGCGTCGTCGGCGGGAGATCGACGATGACGGCCGCCCCGTCGTCGCCGTAGAGCTTGCCGCCCACGTGCTCCAGCACCGTGGCGAAGTAGCGGCGCTCGTTCTCCTCGAACGTGGGGAGCCGCTCGGCCGCCACCACCGCGGACACCGAGGGGGGGGGCGTCGCGGGGGAGCCCCCCTGCCCCAAGAGGCCCAGGTGCGTGACCGACAACGGACCCGTGCGTTGGAGGATCGTGGCCCGCTCCAGCGCGTTGACCAATTCGCGGACGTTGCCCGGCCAGGGCGCGCGCTCCATGACGGTGCGCGTCTCGGCGGGGAGGGTCCAGGGGCCGCGGCGGGAGCGGGCGGACTCGGCGTCGAGGGCCTCGAGCGCGATGGGGACGATGTCCTCCGGGCGCTCGCGCAGCGGCGGGATACGGAGCGGGAACACCGCCAGGCGGTAGTAGAGGTCCTGGCGGAAGCGCCCCGCGGCCACGGCCTTCTCGAGGTCCACGTGGGTGGCGGCGATGACCCGCACGTCGACGCGCACCGTGCGGTCGGCGCCGACGGGCTCGAAGGTGCCCTCCTGGAGCACGCGCAGGAGCTTGGCCTGGGCGGCGAGCGGCATGTCACCGATCTCGTCGAGGAGGAGCGTGCCGCCGTTGGCGGTGACGAAGCGGCCGCGACGGTCGCGGTCGGCGCCGGAGAACGAGCCCTTCACGTGGCCGAAGAGCTCGCTCTCGACGAGGTTCTCGGGGATGGCCGAGCAGTTGAGCTTGACGAACGGCCCGTCGACCCGCGGGCTCCACCCGTGGATGGCGTGGGCGAGCACCTCCTTGCCGGTGCCGGTCTCGCCGCGGATGAGCACGGGGAGGGCCGCGGGCGCGACCTGCTGGGCCAGCCGCACGACCTCGGCCATGCGCGGCGAGCGGCTGGCTTCCAGGCGACGGCAGGCGATGGCGGCCCCGCCGGTCTCCTCGGTGAGGAGCTGGTTCTGCTCCTTCAGTTGGTGGCGGTAGCGGTCGAGCAAGCTCGCCTGGTCCGCCAACAGGAGCGCGAGTGACACGAGCTGCCCGTACACCCCCGCGAGCCGCACGTGTTCGGGCGGGTACATGCCACAGCCGCGGCCGTCCATCGTGATGATGCCCAGGCTCTTGTCCCCCGCGAAGAGCGGCACCACCATGCACGCGTGCCCGTGCGGGAAGTCGAGGAGGCCGTCGAAGGGGTCTCCCTCCTCGCCAGCGTGGTTGTGCTCGGCCAGCGCGATCGGGATGCGCAGCTCCAGCGCCCGGCGGATGGTGGGGTACCGCGCGAGGTCGAGGTTGTGGGCGCGGACCTGGGGCGACGCGAGCGAACCCGTGGCGGCCACCGCGCGGAGGCGGGCGCCGTCGAGCCGGAAGACCACCGCGAGGTCGTGCGGGATGAGCGCGGTGAGGGCGCCGAGGGCACGGTCCAGCACGTCTTCGGTGTTCGCCCGGCCCGCGACGAGGGCGGCGAGGTCGTGCAGATCGGCGGTGTAGTCGACCACGGTGTGGGGCATGGCCGGATCGTAGCGTGATTTCGTTGCAGCGACGACATATCGTCGCCGCCCGACAACGAGACCTCGTTGTCGGTACCGCTGTTGGGGTCCAACCCCATGAAAATATTACGTCGCCGCCCCTGGCATGCCGCGTGCTAAGGAGAGTCACGAGAGAGGACCGCATGAACCCCATCCACACCGTGGATGTCGCCATCCTGGGCGCCGGCACCGCCGGCATGGCCGCCTACCGCGCCGCCGCCGCCGTGACGGACCGCGTCGTGCTCATCGAGGCCGACCGCTACGGCACCACCTGCGCCCGCGTCGGGTGCATGCCGAGCAAGCTGCTCATCGCCGCCGCGGATGCCGCCCACGCCGCCCAGCAGGCGCCGGGCTTCGGCGTGAACGTGTCCGAGGTCTCCGTGGACGGCCGCCGCGTCATGGACCGCGTCCGTGCCGAGCGCGACCGCTTCGTCGGCTTCGTGGAGGAGACCGTCACCTCGTTCCCCGAGCACCACCGCCTGCTCGGCCGGGCCCGCTTCGTCGACGACCACACGCTCGCGGTGGGGGACCCCTCCGACGGCGGCTGCGTCGTGGACGCCCGCGCCATCGTCATCGCGACCGGCTCCCGGCCGCGGGTGTTCCCCTTCCTCGAGGCCGCCGGCGACCGCCTCCTCGTCAACGACAACGTGTTCGACTGGACCGACCTGCCCGCCTCCGTGGCGGTGTTCGGCCCCGGCGTCATCGGGTTGGAGCTCGGCCAGGCCCTCCACCGGCTCGGCGTGCGGGTGCGGATGTTCGGCGTGGGCGGGTTCGTCGGCCCGCTCTCGGACCCCGAGATCCGGGACGAGGCCCGCCGCGTGATCGACGCCGAGGTGCCGCTCGACCCGGACGCCAGGGTCACCCACGTCGAGCGCGTCGCCGACGGGGTGCGGATCACGTGGGAGGAGAACGGCACCAGCCGCGACGAGACCTTCGACTACGTGCTCGCCACGACCGGCCGCACCCCCAACGTCGACCGCCTCGAGCTGGAGAACACCACCCTCGTCCGCGACCGCCGCGGCGTGCCCGTGTACGACCCCACCACCCTCCAATGTGGCACGACCGGCATCTTCATCGCCGGCGATGCCAACGCGGACGTGCCCCTGCTCCACGAGGCCGCCGACGAGGGCCGCATCGCCGGCGACAACGCGGCGCGCTTTCCGGCCGTTCTCCCGGGTCTCCGGCGCTCCCCACTCTCGGTGGTGTTCACCGACCCCAACATCGCCATGGTCGGCGAGACCTGGGCCCAAGTGAAGGACCGTAACCCGGTCATCGGCCGGGTGTCCTTCGAGGACCAGGGCCGCAGCCGCGTGATGCGGCAGAACCGGGGCCGGCTCAACGTCTACGCCGACCGCGCCACCGGGCGCTTCCTCGGCGCCGAGATGATCGCTCCGCGCGCCGAGCACATCGGCCATTTGCTCGCGTGGGCCCACCAACAGAACCTCACCATCGACCAGATGCTGGGCATGCCCTTCTACCACCCAGTGATCGAGGAGGGGCTCCGCACCGCCCTCCGCGACGCAAGCACTCAACTCGCTCGTTGAACCAGGAGACCTCCATGTCCAAGAACCAATTCGAGAATCGCGAAGGCCAGACCGTCCCCGACGTGACCTTCCACACCCGCGTGAACGGCACGTGGCGGGATGTCACCACCAAGGAGCTCTTCGGCGGCAAGACCGTCGTCGTGTTCGCGCTCCCGGGCGCGTTCACCCCCACCTGCTCCAGCGCCCACGTGCCCCGCTACAACGAGCTCGTGGACGAGTTCACCGCCAAGGGTGTCGACGACATCCTGTGCGTGTCCGTGAACGATTGTTTCGTCATGGATGCCTGGAAGCAGGACCAGCACGCCGAGCACATCACCTTCGTGCCCGACGGCAACGGCGAGTTCACCGAGAAGATGGGCCTGCTCGTCGGGAAGGACAGCCTCGGGTTCGGCAAGCGGTCGTGGCGCTACTCGATGCTCGTGCGTGACGGCGTCATCGCGAAGATGTTCATCGAGCCGGACGTGGCGGGTGACCCCTTCCTCGTCTCTGACGCCGACACCATGCTCGGCTACCTGGGCGGGAGCTCCCCGCACGACATCGTGCTCTTCACCAAGCCGGGCTGCGTCCACTGCGTCCGCGCCAAGTCGGCGCTGGCGGAGAAGGGCCTCGCCTACGCCGAGCTCCCCACGTCGCCGCGCATCCTCCGCGCCCTGCCGGGCGCGCGCACGACGCCCCAGGTGTTCGTGGACGGCAAGCACATCGGCGGCGCGGAAGAGCTCGCCACGTGGCTCGCCACGGTCGGCTGAGCCTCGGGCTTCAGGGGGACGCGGCCGTGCCGGGGCGTGTCTCCCACCCCCTCTGCCTGGCTCATTTGGTTTTTCACGACCGCGCCCGGAACGTCTCCCACTCGGGGCGGCCGCGCAAGTCCCCGTCGGGGAGCGGTCCGAACCGGGCGTCGTTCACCGCGCGGACACATGCGTGGAGCGCGGGCTCGCGATGGAGGAGGCGCCGGCCTGGAACACGGGCACACACGCGGTAGACCCCGCTGCGTGCCATGCCCGTCGCGCTGGCCAGGGCGAGCGTGTCCCGCAAGTCGAGCGCCCACGCGGTACGCAGCGCGAGGGTCCGGGGCGCCCCGATGCGTCCCAGCGCCTCCGCTGGCACGCGACACACCGCGCTCACGGCGTCGCACACCTGTTCCCAACTCACGGGGCCCCGGGGCCCGGTTGGCAGCAGGGTGCCCTCGATGGCGAGGCTCGGGTCGGTTGACACGAAACGGTGGAAGCCCGCCGGGTCACCCGCGGGCGCCACGACGGGCGGGGCCGCGAGCCCCGTCGAATCGCGGTGGGTGCTCCACGGCCAGGCCAGCGGGTCGGCGACGAGGCCCGCGCGGCACGGGGCGAAGTGCACGTAGCGCACGAGGCGGCGGCGGTGCGCGGCGTCGGGGATGGCCTCGGGTGGCGCCTGGGTGGCCCAGACCGCCCCGACCTCCCCGCGCGCGTGGTTTCGCCAGCGTGCGTAGGCGGACATCGCTCGGGCCAGTCGGCCGTCCTCCGCGCCCTCGACGACGAGGTGCACGTGGTCGGGCAGGACACACATCGCTGCCACGTCGGGGAAGGCGTGGGCCAGGATTTGGAACAGGGCGCGCGCCTCCGCGTGGGTGCGGAAGAGCAGGCGCCCGTGCAGGGCGTTGGCGACCAGGTGGAACATGCCAGGGCGGCCCTGCAAGGGCGGGGCCGACGGCTGTACCTTGGTTATCCCGGTTCAGAGCGACGGACGTCCGTCGTATCCGACGGACGTCCGTCACCCCTGACCCATGCCCGTCGGGCGGCGGGCGGGGCGTGAACGCCCGCCCTAGCGCCTACTCCCCGCAGACATCCAGCAACTCACACCCCACGCCGGTCTGGTCGCACGTCCAGGCCGTCTCGATCCACTCGATGGACCCGAGCAGCAGGTCGGCGGTGGTGGGCGCCACCTTCTTGCCACGCTGGGCGGCGAGCTCGCTGGCGAGGGCCTCGAGCTTGTTGATGCCCTCCTGCGTGCCGAGGTTGGTGCACGCGCCGCTGGCCTTGACCGCGAGGCTGTTGGTGGTCTGGGCCGCGATCTCGGAGGTGGTGCGCCCGCGGATGTACGTCACGAGGTCACAGGCGTCGTCGGGGCAGCCGTCCTCGACGAGCTCGATGGGGTAGGCGGCGTCGTCCGGGCAGTCGTCGAGGACGTTGGCGATGTCGTCGCCGTCGATGTCGTCGTCGCAGGCATCGCCGCTGCCGTCACAGTCGGCGTCGGCCTGGGCGAGATCCGCCACGGTGGAGCAGAGATCGACCGCGTCGAGGATGGTGTCGTCGTCGTCGTCGGGGTCGCAGGTGTCCCCGAGGCCGTCGGCGTCGGTGTCGAGTTGGTCCTCGTTCCAATCGACGGGGCAGTTGTCGCTGAAGTCGAAGGCGAGGTCGTCGTCGTCGTCGGAGTCACACACGTCGCCGACGGCGTCGCCGTCGAGGTCGGCCTGGTCGAGGTTGGCGAGCGAGGGGCAGTTGTCCGCGATGTCGGCGACGGTGTCGTCGTCGTCATCGGTGTCACAGGCATCGCCGGCGCCATCGGCGTCGTTGTCGTGCTGGTCGCTGTTGGACTCGGTGACACAGTTGTCCGCGGCGTCGTCCACGCCGTCGTCGTCGTCGTCGTCGTCGCAGGCGTCGCCGAGGCCGTCGGCGTCGAGGTCCGCCTGGGTGGCGTTGGCGTCGAAGACACAGTTGTCGTCCTCGTCGACCACGGCGTCGTTGTCGTCGTCCTCGTCGCACGCGTTGCCGAGGCTGTCGGCGTCGGCGTCCTCCTGGAACGGATCGGCGTTGACGGGGCACAGGTCGAGGTCATCCCCCACGCCGTCGTTGTCGCTGTCCACGTCACAGGCGTCGCCGGCTTCGTCGGCGTCGGTGTCGAGCTGCTCGGCGTTCGCGTCGGAGGGGCAGTTGTCCTCGTCGTTCAGGATGCCGTCGGCATCGGTGTCCGGGTCGCAGGCGTCGCCGATGGCATCGCCGTCGGCGTCCGCCTGGTCGGGGTCGGGGATGTCGGGGCACACGTCCGCGAGGTCGGAGACACCGTCGCCATCGTCGTCGCCGTCGCAGGCGTCGCCGTAGGTGTCGAAGTCGAGGTCGAATTGGTCGGGGTCCGACACGCGCGGGCACACATCGGTGTCATCGTCGACGCCGTCGTCGTCGTCGTCCAGGTCACAGGCGTCCCCGGAGAGATCCCCGTCGAGGTCGGCCTGGGTGGGGTCGTACGACGTGGGGCAGATGTCGACGGTGTCCGCCACGCCGTCGTTGTCGTCGTCGGGATCGCAGGCGTCACCGCTGAGGTCGCCGTCGAGGTTCGCCTGGTCGGCATTGGCCACCGTGGGGCAGTTGTCGGCCGTCTCGAGCGCGCCGTCGAGGTCGCTGTCGAGCGCGGGGACGAGGACGAGGTCCACGGTGTCGCAGTCCTGGTCGATGCCGTCGTCGGCCAGCTCGGTCGCGCCCTTGTAGACCGTCGCGTTTGCGTCGTTACAGTCGTCGCCGCCGTACGCGGTGGAGACGTGGCCGTCGCCGTCGGCGTCCCCGTTCGAGGTCGTGCAGGTGACCACGGCGCTGGTGGTGGTCGCGTCGTAGCGGTCCTGGTGCACCACCCGGTAGCGGTACGTCGTCGACGCCGTGAGGTTGGTGTCCGTGAAGCTCGCGGTGCCCCAGGACGTGTACGTGGCGACGTTGGTGAACGTGAGGCCCGTCTGGGGGGCGCGCTGGAGGGTGTACTTCTCGAAGTCCGCGGGCGCGGAGGTGCCGACGGACCAGGACACCGCCAGGTTCTGCGTCGGGTTGGGAGCGCTGGGCGAACACCCCGAGATCGCGTAGCTGTCGGGCGCGCTGTTGCCAACCGAGAAGCCGAAGCTGCTCCCCGGATTGCCCGTGGTGATGCCCTTGGTCGACAACCAATACGGGCCGGCGCCGGGGAACTGGACGTTGGTGGCGAGGCTCACCGTGCGCGTGCCGCTCCCGTCGGGGAACGTCGCGACGAACGTGTAGGTGCCGGCGGAGTCGTAGGCGTAGAGGCCCGTGACCGCCGCCGTGAAGCCGAGGCCCGGGAGGGCCGTGCCCGTGGCCGGGGCGTTGACAGACTTGTCAAAGCCGTCGACATCCCCGTCGGCGGTGACGCGGATTGGATCGGTTGCGCCGAAGCTCCCCCTGCCCGAGTTGAGCAGCAGGACGGTGACCGTCCCGGTCGTAGCGCCGAGCGCCGTGGAGGGAACCAGCAGAGCGACGAGGAGGAGGTAGCGCATGGGCAAACGGTACCGCGCTACCGATCGAGACACAGTCTTACACCCCACTTACAGTGCGGCGACAGGCTGTGGCAGCCCGAGAGAAAGCGCCGCCTCGGCCCCGGATTCTTGGGCGATCGAAAGTTCGTCAAGGGGACGTAAAGTACCCGCGGTGCGCCGGCGCCAGGCCCGCGCGGGCTCGGCGCACGCGGTGACGACGCATTTTCACCACCCGGGGGCCGCCGCGCTCTGTACGCCCGCGTCGTGGCCGCAGGCCGGTCGGAGCGGAGTAGCGACGCGACGCCGCTGGGGGCCGGCGCGGAGCTTCGGGGCAATTCCTGGCCTGCTCCCGAGATCCTGGCGCCCGATTCGATACGCACGCCGCCCAGGTGCCCGGAGGGCGGGCCGCCGCTCGGGGCGGCCCGGTCCGGCGCCGGCTCGGCGGCGCCGACCGAGCGGCTTTGCCGCGAGCCCGCAGGGGACCGGCGCCGCCGCAGGCGGCGGGGCGCCCGATCCTGCCGGAACGGGCGACGAGGGGCCTGGCTAGTGCCGGAGATCGGAAGTCCCGAACCAGGGGCGCCGCCTCCCGCATGCGATCGCGCGTGCCGACGGCCAGGGGGCCTCGTGGCAGGTGCCATCGCATCCGCCGCCATCCGGCGCTCGGGATCGGCTGGGCGGGCTCGACTATTCCGGCGGGGAGAGCGAGCCGTGCACCTCGAACGCCCAGGTGAATCGTAGCGGGCCCGCGAGCGCTTCCGCGACCATCGTTGGAGTCCCGCGCACCTCCGTCAACGCCCACCGATCTTTCTGACGTACCCAGAGATCCATCACGTTGAACGCGGCGGAGGCCCCGGCCAAGCGGATCAGGGGGGCCCAGATGTCCCCATCCACGAAGCCGATGACGGCCTCCCTGCCGCGGGCCTTCACGATGAGCGGGCTCGCTGTCAAGGGCCACTCCCAAGGGACCACCCTCCGGCCACGATCTAGGGACCACCCCCGCCCCGCCGAGGTGGCCGCCGGCCACGAACAAGGGACCACCCAAGCGCGAACTAGGGACCACCCCAAGGCCGCGATCGCATAGGC
>JAUXTN010000054.1 GCA_030684355.1 Pseudomonadota bacterium | reverse complement strand
TCTTCGCGAGGCGACGGAGCAGCAGGAGGTCCCGCGGGTCGGGCACGACCGGGGGGTGGGCCCCGCGGGCGAGCGCGAGGAGCCCTTCGAGCGCGGGGACCGCCTGGGCGGCGGCGTCGGTGTCCGAGAGCGGGGCGATGTGGGCGGCGATGCCGCGGCGGAGCACGACGCGGTCGGCGTCGGGGACGGTCGCGACCGCGGGGAGGCCCGGACCGCCGAGCCCCGCGAGGCCGACGGGGAACGCGGCGAGCAGGGCCGCCGGCTTCCCGAGGCGGGCGAGCGCCTCGGCCACGGGCAGGGAGAGCGCGCCGGCGAGCCGGGCGAGGAGCGGGTTGCCGTCGAAGCCGCGGGGGTCGAGGTCCGGGGCGAGGGGACCGAGGACGTCGTCGGGGAGGCCGTCGAGGACGAGCTGGTTCGCGGAGAGGCCGCCGGGGAGCGTGCCCTCGGAGACGAGGACGAGCCGGGCGTCCGCCGCGGCGGCCACCGCGCGCAGGATGGGCTCCAGGACGGCCTCGCTGGCGATGTCGTCGGCGAGCAGGTCCACTGGGCCGTGGGCCCGCATCGCGTCGAGCAGGGCGCCCTCGTCCCCCACGGGGCGGATGCCGACGGCCTCGCCGAGCGCGCGCACGGCGTCCGCGGCGTCCTCGCAGCCGAGCAGCGACACCGCGAGGAGCGTGCGGCCCGATCCGGCCACGATCGCGCCGGCCACGGCGGTCTTCCCGATGCCGGGCGGCCCGGAGAGCGTCAGGCTGCGGTCGTGCGCGAGCCGCTCCCGGCCCTCGGCGATCACCGCGGCGCGGCCGGGGAGATCGGGGCGCAGGGGCAGCCAGGCGGGGATCATCCGCGGGTCATCGGGACGGCGTGGGCTCGCCCGGCTCGGGGCTCGACACGGGGGGCGCGCGCCGCTTCATCACCGTCGACTTGAGCTGGCCGCACCCGGCGTCGATGTCGATGCCGCGCCGCACGCGGACGGTGGCGGGCACCCCGTGGCGCTCGAGGATCTCCACGAAGCGCGCGGCGTCGGGGAGGGCGGTGGGGGCGCCGTCGTAGCGGGTGGTCGGGTTCAGCGGGATGAGGTTCACGTGGCACGGGAGGCCGCGCAGGAGCCGCCCCAGCCGCTCGGCGACCTCGGGCTGGTCGTTCTTCCCCGCGATGAGCGCCCACTCGAACGTGATGCGGCGCCCCGTCTTGTCGACGTAGTGGCGGCACGCGTCGAGCAGCTCCGCGATGGGCCACCGGTCGTTCACCGGGAGGAGCGCGCTGCGCTCGGCGTCGGTGGCGGCGTGGAGGCTGATCGCGAGCGTGACCTGGAGGCCCTCCTCCGCGAACTGGCGGATCTTCGGGGCGAGGCCCACGGTGCTCACGGTGATGTGCCGGGCGCCGATCCCGAGCTCGCGGTTGAGCCGCCGGATGGCCTCCAGCACGGCGTCGTAGTTGTGGAAGGGCTCGCCCATGCCCATCAACACGACGTTCGAGAGCCGCTCGCCCTTCTGCTGGAGCTCGCGCGCGTAGAGCGCCGCCTGCTCGAAGATCTCGGTCGACGTGAGGTGCCGCGCGAACCCCATCTGGCCGGTCGCGCAGAACACGCACCCCATCGCGCAGCCGGCCTGCGAGGAGATGCAGGCGGTGCGCCGGCCGTCGTCGTAGGCCATGAGCACGGCCTCGACGAGCTGCCCGTCGTGGAGCTTGTAGAGGCGCTTGACCGTGCCGTCCCGGCTCTGCTGCTCGGTCTCCACGACCAGCGCGCCCAGGGCGAAGTGCTCCTCGAGGCGCTCGCGCAGCCGCTTCGGCAGGTCCGTCATCTCGTGGAAGCTCGACGCACCCTTCTCGTAGAGCCACGTGCGCACCTGCCGCGCGCGGTAGGCGGGCTCGCCCAGGGCGGTCAGCCGCGCGGCCAGCTCCGCCTCCGAGAGGGCGTAGAGATCGTCCATCCGTCACCCTCCGTCCGCGCGTGGCGCGGGCGACGATCTATCGTCTCCAGCGCCGGTCTGGCGGATCGGGGGCGACTCCCGCCACAGCGCGAGCTCGTCCTCGCTGGGGGCTCGTGGCGGGGGCCCGGCCGGGATAACAGGCCGCCCCCCAGGAGCACCCTCAATGAGCATCACCCGCATCGGTGTCGTTGGCGCCGGCCAGATGGGCAACGGCATCGCCCAGGTGGCCGCGGCCGCCGGCTACCCCGTCACCTGCACGGACATCTCGGACGCCGCCCTCGCGCGCGGCCGCAAGACGATCGCCGACTCGCTCGGCCGCCTCGTGAAGAAGGAGAAGCTCACCTCCGAGGCCGCGGAGGCGCTGTTGGGGCGCATCACCTGGAGCACGGACCTCGCGGCGCACGGCGAGGCCGACCTCATCGTCGAGGCCGCCACCGAGAACGTGCAGCTCAAGTTCAAGATCTTCGAGGAGCTCACCAAGGTGGCCAAGCCAGGTGCCATCCTCGCGAGCAATACGTCGTCGATCAGCATCACCGCGATCGCCGCGCGCACGGACCGCCCCGACCGCGTCATCGGCATGCACTTCATGAACCCGGTGCCGCTCATGGCGCTGGTCGAGCTCATCCGCGGCCTCGCGACGACCGACGAGGTCTACGCGGAGGTCAAGGAGGCCGCCGAGAAGATGGGCAAGACGACGGTGCTCGGCCGCGACATGCCCGGCTTCATCGTGAACCGCGTGCTCATGCCGTACATCAACGAGGCCGTCTACGCGCTCTACGAGGGCATCGGCAGCGTCGAGGACATCGACACCGCCATGAAGCTCGGCACCAACGTGCCGATGGGCCCGCTCACGCTGGCCGACTTCATCGGGCTCGACACCTGCCTCGCCATCCTCGAGGTCCTCCAGGACGGCATGGGCGACAGCAAGTACCGCCCGTGCCCGCTCCTGCGGAAGTACGTCGAGGCCGGCTGGCTCGGCCGCAAGTCGGGCCGCGGCTTCTACACCTACGCGCAGCAGGCCCGCTGATGGACGCCGGGATGGACTCCCCCGTCCGCCTCGAGCGCCTCGAGCACGTCGTCGTCCTCACGATCGACCGGCCGAAGGCGCTCAACGCGCTCGACGCCGCCACGCTCCGCGCGCTGGACGCCGCCATCGACCAGGTGGGGGACGCCCGCGCGGTCGTGCTCACGGGGGGAGGGGAGAAGGCCTTCGTCGCCGGTGCGGACATCGCGGCGATGTCCACGCTCTCGCCGATGGAGGCCGCCACGTTCGCGGGCCTCGGCCAGCGCGTGTTCGACAAGCTCGAGGCCCTCCCGATGCCCGTCATCGCGGCCGTCAACGGGTTCGCGCTCGGCGGCGGCTGCGAGCTCGCGCTCGCGTGCGACCTGGTGCTCGCGGCGCCCAACGCGGTGTTCGGCCAGCCGGAAGTCAAGCTCGGGGTCATCCCCGGCTTCGGCGGCACCCAGCGCCTCGTGCGGCGGGTCGGGTCGATGCGGGCGCGCGAGCTCGTGTACACCGGCCGCAACGTGAAGGCCGAGGAGGCCGTCGCCATCGGCCTCGCGCTGCGGGTCGTCACCGAGGGCACGGTCAAGGACGCCGCGCTCGCGCTGGCCAACCAGATCGCGGCGCAGGGCCCCGTGGCGGTGCGCCTCGCCAAGCGCGCGATCCTCGACGGCGACGGCGCCGATCTCCGCGTCGGCCTCGCGGGCGAGCGGACCCTCTTCGGGCTCTGCTTCGCCACGGCGGACCAGAAGGAGGGGATGGCGGCGTTCCTCGGGAAGCGCGCGCCGGGGTTCACGGGGGCGTGAGCCCGACCCGCGAGCGGGGAGGGAGCCCATCGCGAGCGTCGCGCCACGGTGCGACGCTCGCGCTCTCGTTGCTCCTCGCCTGCTCGTGGTCGCAGTCCGGCGAGAGCACCGCCGACCACTACGCCCGCGCCCTGGCCGCCGCCGACTTCGACAGCGCCTGGGCCCTCTGCGCGGGTGCCGGTCCCGAGCGGGCGGACTGCGAGCAGGCCGTGGTCGCCCGGCATGGCCGGTTCGATCGCTGCGGCGCCATCGCCGAGGGGGTGTGGCGCGAGGAGTGCGAGTTCGCCGAGGCGGAGCACCTCTCCCGCGGCGGGGATCGGCCCGCGGCGCTGCGCGCGTGCCATGCCAGCAACTTCTCGGTCAACTGCGAGCAGCACGTGCTCGACGGCCTCGCCATGACCCTGCGCGACGCGACCGCCGCCGATGTCGCCGCCGCGTTCGCGACGGTCCGACCGGACGTCACCGGGAAGAACAGCGCGCTCGACTTCTGGCGCTCGTGGCACCGGATCCGCCTCGCCGCCGGGCTCCCGGTCGCGTCCGAGGACTGCCCCGACAAGACGTGCCGCCTGGCCCTGCACGCGCAGGTCCGTCGGGAGGCCTTCGCCCGCCTCGGCGGGGGAGGCTGCACGCCCACCCCGCCGACGATCGGCGCGACCTCCCCGGAGGTGACCCGGTGGATCGACCGCGCCTGGCGTGAACGCTGTTGTCTCGAGCCGGGCAGGTGTAGCCCCGCCACGGTTGAATTGGCCGACGAGCCGGAATAGAGGGCGCAGCCGAGCGGAGCCCCCCATGTTCGACCTTCCCGAAGACATCAAGGAGATCCAGGGCCTCGCGCGCGACTTCGCGCGCAACGAGATCCTGCCTGGGGCCGCCGCGCGCGACCACAGCCACAGCTTCCCCGCGGAGCAGGTCGCGAAGCTCGCGGAGATGGGCTTCCTCGGCATGTTCGTGCCCGAGCAGTACGGCGGCGCCGGGCTCTCCACGCTCGCCTACGTCGTGGCGCTCGAGGAGATCTGCTACGCGGACGCCTCGGTCGGCGTGACCATGTCCGTCAACAACTCGCTCGCCTGCTGGCCCATCCTCGCGTTCGGCACCGAAGCGCAGAAGCAGAAGTACCTGCCCGACCTCGCGACCGGCCGCAAGCTCGGCTGCTACGCGCTCACCGAGCCGGACGCCGGGAGCGACGCCGGCGCCCAGCGCACGAAGGCCACCCCGCTCCCCGGCGGCGGCTGGTCCCTCACGGGCAACAAGATCTGGATCACCAACGCGCCCTACGCGCAGGTGGCCGTGGCCTACGCCAACCTCGCCCCCGAGGAGCGCCACCGCGGGGTGTGCGCGTTCATCGCCGAGTCCCACTGGCCCGGGTACAAGGTCGGCAAGCCCGAGGACAAGCTCGGCATCACGTCGAGCGCCACCTCGGAGCTCATCTTCGAGGACATGCACGTCCCCGCCGAGAACCTCCTCGGCGGCGAGCGCCAGGGCTTCAAGATCGCGATGGCCACGCTCGACGGCGGGCGCATCGGCATCGCCGCCCAGGCCCTCGGCATCGCCCAGCGCGCGTTCGACCTCGCGGTCGCCCACGCGAAGTCCCGCATCGCCTTCGGCAAGCCGATCGGCGCCAACCAGGCGATCCAGTGGATGATCGCGGACATGGCGACGCGCATCGAGTCCGCCCGTCTGCTCACCTGGCGCGCGGCCGTCTACAAGGACGGCGACGACAAGGCCCGCGCGAGCCACATGTGCTCGATGGCCAAGCTCGCCGCCTCGGAGACCGCCAACTTCTGCGCCGACCGCGCGCTGCAGATCCACGGCGGCTACGGCTTCAGCAAGGAGTACGAGGTCGAGCGCCTCTTCCGTGATGCGCGCATCACGACGCTCTACGAGGGCACCAGCGAGATCCAGCGCATCGTGATCGCCCGCGCGTACCTGGGTTGAGCGTGCAGCCGCCCCCCGTCGAACCCGATCCCGCCTCCGCCGAGCGCATCCGCGTCCTCGTCGCGAAGCCGGGGCTGGATGGCCACGATCGTGGCGCCAAGGTCGTGGCCCGTGGCCTGCGGGACGCCGGCTTCGAGGTCATCTACACCGGCCTCCACCGGACCCCCGCGCAGATCGTCCGCGCGGCGGTCGACGAGGACGTCCACGTCGTCGGCTTGTCCGTGTTGTCGGGCGCGCACGACGCCCTCCTCCCCGCGGTCGTCGCGGGGCTTCGAGCCGCCGGGCGCGAAGATGTGCTCGTGATTGCGGGCGGCATCATCCCCGCTCCCGACGCGGAGCGGCTGAAGGAGCAGGGTGTCTCCGCGGTGTTCCCTCCGGGCACTCCGATCGACAGCATCGTCGGCTTCGTCCGCGGCCACGTGAAGCCGCGCTGGTGACTGATGACCGACATTGATCCCCCAACGGGGATCCCGTATCGTTCGCGGTCGGAGGGGCCGATGGCGGGCAACGGCGACAACAGCGGGGAGTTCCTGCTGCCGGCGCTATTCACGCGCACCTCGTCGGAGCTCCTCGGTCGCCGTCCGCTCCCGCGCGTGCTCCGCGAGCGTCCCATCATCTTCGTGCTGGGGCCCTCCGGCACGGGCAAGAGCTCCGTCGCCCGTCGCATCCTCTCGGACATCCCCGGCGCGGTCGAGTCCTCCTTTCGCCCCGCGGTCGTCGCGGCCGCGCGCAACCGCGTCTGGGCCCCCGAGCTCCGCACGGCGCCCGCGCTCCTGTTCGACGACGTGGACTGCCTGCACAACCGCTTCGGCGTGCAGGAGATGCTGGGGAACCTCGTCCGCGAGCGTGCGCTGCGCGGGCTGCGGACCGTGCTGTGCCAGGGCGGCGGCACCGACACCTCGGTGACCCTCCTCTACGACATGGTCCCCCTCGCGCTCCGGGCGTCGGTGCTGCTGCGCTTCCCCGTCGGGAGCGGCCGGCGCCAGCACGTGAAGGCCCGGTGCCTCGCGCGCGATCTCCCGTATGCGGGCGCGCGGAGCGCCGTCCTGATGGAGCCCTGGAGCTACGCGCTCGTGGAGTCCCACCTCGACGCGCTGGTGCCGCCGTCGGCGTAGGGGTGAGGCGTCGCGGAGGGCAGCCGTGCCCGATGGCCCGACCGACGGACGCCTAGTCCGGGTCGATGTAGCCGAGCGCCTGGAGCGCCTGCATCTGCGTGCTCTCGGGCGCGGCGAGCTGCTCGTCCGCGTCGGGCACGTCGAGGATCGTGCCGGGCGTCGCCTCGAGCCGCAGCTCCGCGACCGCGAGGGAGCCCTCGAGCAGCGGCGTCACGCTCTCGCCGACGCTCACGGTGCCCGCGGGGCAGGGGCCGAGGCAGCTCACCTGGATCCGGTGCCCGGAGGCGCGCGGGCCCGGCACGAACCGCACCGAGCGACGGTCCTCGCTCACGACGATGCGGCCCACCTCCGCCACGGCGATCTGCGGCCGCTCCCCCCACTCCAGGTTCGAGCGAGACGAGCGCTCCGCCTCGGGATCGATGATGCCGGCATCGGCGATGGGGGCGTCGAAGCGGAGATCGAGCGGCCGCCGCGGGCCCTCCACGCGGAGCCGCCACCCCGGGCGGACCGCCCAGCCCGACGCGGTCTCCATCGCCGCCCGCAGCGCGTCGAGGCGCTCGGCGGGGGTCTCGGCGATGAGGTCCTTCTGCTCGTGGGGATCGGCGCCGAGGTCGTAGACCTCCTCCTGGCCGGAGCCCGTGTGGAGCAGGTACTTCCACCCGCCGGAGACGACGCCCCAGCGCTCCTTCCCGAACATCAGGTGGCCGAGCATGAGCGGCCGCGCCGCCAGCTCCGTCTTCAACGCGGGCGCCTCGGCGGAGCGCACCGGGTCCACGAACGCCGCGAGCGAGCGGCCGTCCGACGGCACCGCGGGGAGCCCGACGAGGTCGAGCAGCGTGGGCGCCAGGTCGATGAGGCCCACGGGCTCGGCGATGCGGGTCGCCCCGGAGCGGCCGCCGGGGGGCCGGATCCAGAGCGCGACGCGCACCAGCTCGTCGTAGAGCGTGTGGTTGTGCTCGAAGCCGCCGTGCTCGAACATCTCCTCGCCGTGGTCGGAGTGGACCGCCGTGAGCGTGCGCCCCGGGAGCTTGTCGAGCTCCGCGAAGAAGCGGCCGAGCATCGCGCTCGTGTAGGCGACCTCGCCGTCGTAGGCCTCGCGGATCCAGCGCTTGTGGTCGTCCCCGAACCAGGGCTCCTCCAGGATCCGGTAGACCTGCCAGCGCTCGAAGGTCTCCGGCATCTTGTCGGGGCGGGGCCCCGTGTGGAACTGCGCTCCGTACGGCGCCGGGGCGTCGTAGTAGGTGTGGGGGTCCATCAGGTGGAGGAAGAGGAAGGTGTCCTCGTCCGCGTGGGCCTTCTGCCAGGCGAGCGCGCGGTCGACCTCGACCTCCGCCTTCGCTCCGTTCTCGTAGTGCCAGTGCTCGAACCCGTCGGAGAACCCGAAGCGGGGCACGAGGTGCACGTTCGCGACCACGCCCGCGGTGCGGAACCCCTCGGCCGAGAACGACTCGGCCATCGTCGGCGCGGCGGCCGCGGCGAGCGGGTAGCGCCCGGTCAGGGCGGTGCGAAAGGAGGGGCGGGTGCGCGGCGCGGGGGCCCACGCGGCGTCGAAGACCACCGACTGCGCGGCCCACGCGTCGAGCTCCGGCGAGGTCGGGCGGTCGTACCCGTAGAGCCCGAGGGCGTCGTGCCGTAGGGTGTCGATGCCGACCACGACGACGTGGCGGGGCACGCGGCCGGTGCGCGTCGTGATCGTGGGCGAGGTGACGACGGCGTTGCCGACGGCGTCGGCCGCGGCGCGGAACGTGAGGTCGACCTTGCGGCCGGCCCACTTCGCCAGCGACAGGCGCCGATCCGTGGGGGCGGCCCCCGCCACGACCGCGGCGCTGTCGACCTCCTCGCCGTCCACCAGCCAGCTGACGGAGGCGCGGCCGCCCTCGTCGTCGGGGAGGAGCGCGGGGAGCATGGCGAGGCCGAACTCGAGCGTGGGGTCGGCGGGGACGTCGACGGTGAACGTGAGCTCGGCGCCCGGCGGGAGCTGCACCCCTCGGCGCGTGACGCCGGCGATGGTCACCTCGGTGCGGACCCACGCCTCCGCGCTCCCCACGCCCGACCAGCGGCGCCGCTTCGCCTCCGCGGCGAGCTCGTCCACCTGGAGGCGCGGCGCGGTCGACCAGCGGGAGGGGTGCTCGAGCGTGAAGAGCTGGATGTTCCCGTCCTCGACGAACCAGCCGCCGCCGCGCAGATCCTCGGGGTCGTTCACGAACGGGAGCTCGGTGTCCCCCCGGTAGAGCCGGGCGCCCATCGGCGCGTAGTTGGGGCGCGGCATGTCGGTGACGAAGGGGAGCGCGTACGCGTAGATGCGGAGCCGGCCGAACATGCGGCCCGTGTCCGCCCACTCGCCGCCGAGCGGGAACGCGCCGGTGACCGTCGGCGCGTCCGCCGCAGGGGGCGGGAGCACGATGCGGGCGGTGTCGAGCACGTCGAGGCCGCGCCAGGCGAGGGTGCCGGCGGCGTCGGTGAGGCCGAGCGCGGGGAGGTCCTGCGGCACGGGCACCGCGGCGGCGGGAGCCTCCGTGCCGCCCGAGCACGCGAGTCCGAGCCCGAGGGCGAGGAGGGGGGCGATGGGGCGGCGACGCCAAGAGCGGGTTCCCACGGGCGACTCGGCCTCCACGCGCCCGATTAACCCAACGGGCGACAAGGACGCCGCGCGGCCGTTCTCCGGTTAGGACGACCGACCTCCGGAGCGCACGTGCACACGCCTGACGAGTCTCTCGCCGTCACCCTCGCCACTTTCCTCTTCCTCGTGCGTCGCGCGGGCCTCACGCTCCACGACCCCGCGGTCGAAGCCGCTTGCGCCGCGTTCGACGCTGGCGGCGCCCCGGTCGAGACCCTCGGCTCGGCCCTCGTGAGGGCCGTCACCGTGCGCCTGTCCGGCGTCCGCGTCGAGGACGTCGTCGCGGCCCTCGCCGCGCTCCTCGGCAACGACCACGTGTTCACCGACCTCGGGGAGGCCCCCGACCGGGACGCGCGCATCGCGGCCATCCGCCGCACCCACTTCGGCAACCCGCTGCCCTGGCTCGCGGTCATCATCGATCGCCAGCCGGACGGCGAGGTGGGCCGCCACTGGGTGCTCGTCGAGGCCTTCGACGACGCCGCCCGCGTCATGGACCCGAACCCGTGGGACGAGAAGGACGAGAACCGCTCGCTCCCCATCGGCGACTTCATGGTCCAGTGGGAGCTGGCGGGGTGTCGGAGCGTGCGGGTGGCGTAGCGACGGGAGAAGCCGACGCCGAGAGGCTCACGGCGGCTCGCTCGTGGGGAGGCCCGTCTCGAGGGCGCACGGCGGCTCGCTCGTACGGGGCCCGCCTGCCCCCGGCGCGCTCGGACCGGAGCGTTGGCGCGGCTGGGCGCGTGCGCTAAACGGGGGGCATGCTCGCCTGGACGCCTGCCGGAGCCGTGCCCCGGCCGCGTACCCTCCAATTGCGGCTCCATCGCGCCTATCCGGATCGGGTCGCCGCCGGCGCGCCGCCCCCCTCCCGCGGGCTCTCCACCGAAGAGGTCGCGGCCAACCTGCGTTGGTTCACGGCGGTGAGCCCCCGCGGCCTCCCGGTCGACGCCCTCGTGGTCTCCGGCCAGGGGGTGGCGGCCCGGCCCGATCTCTCCGAGCTCGTCGGGCTCGCGCGCAGCCTCGGTGTCCGCCGGGTGATCCTCCACGTCGGGGTCGAGGATCTCGGCGGCCTGGTGCCGATCGCGGGCATTGATCGCTACGTGTTGCCGGTGCGCCTCGGCCCGGAGGGCGCGGAGGCCGTCGCCTTGGCGGCGGCGTTCGCCGGGGCACGCGCGGCGGGGGCCCCGGTGGATGCGAACGTGTCACTCGCGAGGACCGCGCTGCCCTTCGTGCCAGCGGCCGCCGGCATCGCGCGCGACGGCGGCGCCGCCACCGTGACGTTCACCTATCCCTTCCCGACCGGCGGCCCCGAGGCGCCGCCCACCGTGCCCGAAGCCCTGGCCGTGCTCGCCGATGCCGTTCCCATCGTGGTGGGGGAGGGGATCGGCGTCGCGATCAAGGGCCTGCCCGCCTGCTGGCTCGGCCGCTACGCGCCGTACCTGCGCAAGAGCGCGAACCGTTGGTATGTCGACGCCGACCATCAGCTCGGCGCCGCGCTCCTGTTCTTCCCGGGCGTGGTGGCGTTCGCCAAGGCGGATGCCTGCCGCTTCTGCGCCGCGGACGCCGGGTGTGACGGCTTCCTCCCCGCGTGGGGCGGCCAGCCCGGCAACCCGCCGATCCGGCCGGTCGAGGCGTAGGATGCCTGGCGATCCCATCCTCTTCGTCCGCGCCGGCGCCCTCGGGGACTTCGTCCTCACCTTGCCCGTGCTTCGCGCGCTCACGATGGTCGGGCCCGTCCACGTCGTGACCTCCCAACGTTACAGCGTGCTCTTCCCGCCGGGCGCCACGTTGGTTTCGGGCGAGTGGCTGTGGCGGGGGGCGGCGCCGCCCGTCGCCTACCCGGTCGCCGTGGCCTTCTCGGCCGTCACCGCGGAGGCCCTGCGCGCTGCGGGCGTGCGCGAGGTGCTCTCCGTCGCGCCGCGCCCGCCCCCGGGCGTCCACGCGGTGGACCACTACGCCGGCGTGCTCGACGGCCTCGTCGCGGTGGACCGCGCGCCGCGGGTCGCCGCGGCCCCGGATCCCACCGTCCACGGCGCCCCCGTGGTCCTCGCCCCCGGCTCGGGCGGCGCGGAGAAGCGCTGGCCGTTCGAACGCTGGCGCCAGGTCGCGGGCTTGTTGGAGGCCGCGGGGGTGCCCGTCGTCTGGGTGCGGGGCCCCGACGAGGCCGGCGAGGACTGGCCGGTGGACGCTCGCTGCCCCGACCTGCCCGGCCTGGCCGCGCTCGCCGCGTCGTGCCGCGCATGGATTGGCCCGGACGCCGGGCCGTCGCACCTCGCGGCGGCGGTCGGGGCGCGCGTGGGCGTCGTCTTCGGCGTGACCGATCCCGCGTGCTGGGCGCCCGTCGGCGCGCAGGTCTGGCCCTGGGACGTCGATGCCGTCACGATCGCCGCATGGGCGGGTGCGTCAGGTTTTACGCACCGCTGAGGTCGCGGTCTTGACGAAACGCGGACGCTGCCGCGGGCACAGCGTCGCCGGCGCACGCGATAAGGGGCGCGCCTCAGGAGCCGGCCATGACCATCTTCGAGCAGCTCTCGTCCTACGATCACGAGCAGATCCTCTTCTGCCGCAACGACGACGTGGGCCTGCGCGCGATCATCGCGATCCACAACACCACGCTCGGGCCCGCGCTCGGCGGCTGCCGGCTCTACGACTACGCCACCGAGGCCGACGCCGTCCGCGACGTGCTCCGGCTCTCCCGCGGCATGACGTACAAGGCGGCCGTGGCCGGCCTCGATCTGGGCGGTGGCAAGTCGGTCATCATCGGGGACCCCTCGATGAAGAGCGAGGCCATGATGCGCGCCTTCGGGCGCCACGTGCAGTCGCTCGGCGGCCGCTACATCACGGCGGAGGACATGAACACCTCCGTCGAGGACATGGACAACATCCGCCGCGAGACGAAGTGGGTCACCGGTTCGGCCGGCGGCTCCGGCGATCCCTCGCCGGTCACGGCGTGGGGCGTCTACCACGGCATCCGCGCCTGCCTCGAGGTCATCTACGGCTCGCCCGACGTGTCCGGGCGCACCGTCGCCATCCAGGGCGTCGGCAACGTCGGCTACTACCTCGCGAAGTACCTGCACGAGGGTGGCGCGTCGCTCCTCTACGCCGACATCAGCCAGAAGCGCCTCGGCCGCGTGGTCGAGGAGTTCGGCGGCGCCGTCCTCGAGGGCGACGAGTTCTACCGCGCCAATTGCGACGTGCTCGCGCCCTGCGCCATCGGCGGCATCATCAACACGCGCACGATCCCGATGATCAAGGCGCCCATCATCGCGGGCGGCGCCAACAACGTGCTCGACGACGAGACGCGCGACGGCGAGGCCCTCTCCGAGCGCGGCATCACCTACGCGCCCGACTACGTCATCAACGCCGGCGGGCTCATCAACGTGTGCGCCGAGCTGAAGAACCAGAGCCGCGAGAAGGCGATGGTCGACGCCGCGGCGATCTTCAACACCGTGAAGCGCATCATCAACAAGGCCAAGTCCGAGGGCACCACGACCATCCGCGCCGCCAACAAGGTGGCCGAGGAGCGGATGGAGGCCGTCGGGCGGCTCAAGCGCCTGTACGTCTGAATCGGTGCGCGCGAGGCGGCGGTCGGGATCCCGGCCGCCGTTCGTCGTTTTGGAAGGGGCACGGGGGCGCGCCCCCCGCGCGGACGCGGGGGTCGGTGCACTCCAGGCTCGCGGCGAGGCCGCTCGGTCGCCCGCGCTCCGGAGGACGGAGCGCGGGCGGACCGGCCGCCCGAGCG
>JAUXTN010000053.1 GCA_030684355.1 Pseudomonadota bacterium | reverse complement strand
GCTTCGCGCTTGGCTGGCGCCTGGCGGCGCCGAGCCGGCCGGCACAGCCGTCCGCCCTCCGGTCGGCTGCCGCGGCCCCGCTCACGGGCCCGTCGCTGTTTGTCCGGGCTCCGGGAACCCGCCGGCTCCGCCGGATGAGCGCCGGCCTTCGGGGGTTCCTGCCTCCAGCGCACGGAGCGCCGAGGTTCTTTGGGGTGGGGATGGTACGTGAGTCCAGTGTGCCACGCCAGGTCATGACGGTCGCGGTGCTGGGCGCGTCGGCCGGCGTGGGGCTGATCGACTTCGTGACGGGCCCGCACCTCTCCTTCTCTCCGTTCTACCTCGTGCCGATCGGCATCGCGGCGTGGTGGCTGGCGCCGCCTGTCGCGGCCTTGACGGTGGCGATCGGCGTCGCATGCGGCTTCTGGGCGGAGTACGCGTGGCCCGTCGAGTACCCGCTCGCCGTGAGCGCCTGGAACGCGGTCGCCCGCCTCCTCGTGCTCGGCGGCGGAGCGCTGCTCATCCACCACCTCCGCAAGCACGGCGATGGGCTCGTGCAGGCGCGCGACCACCTCACCGCCGCCCTCGAGAAGGAGCACGCGCTGAGCCGCACGGATGGCCTCACCGAGCTGGCCAACCGCCGCTGCTTCATCGAGGCGCTCGGCTCCGCGGTCGAGCGTCGGGCGAGCGATCTCGCGGTCGCCTACCTCGATCTCGACGACTTCAAGCTCGTGAACGACCGGCACGGCCACGCCGCGGGCGACGCCCTCCTCCGCCGCCTCGCCCGTGACATCCAGCAGGCCGTGCGCGACGACGACCTCCCCGCCCGGCTCGGCGGCGACGAGTTCGCCGTCCTCTTCTACCGCGCCAACCCCGCCGTGGTGCACGGGGTCCTCGAGCGCCTCCTCCACGTCGCGGAGAGCGCCTCGAACCTCCCGGACACCCGCGTCGGGCTCAGCATCGGCGTCGTACACTTCCGCCACGCCCCCGCCCGCGTCGAAGACCTGCTCCACAAGGCCGACCGCGCGATGTACCGCGCGAAGCGGGCCGGCAAGGGCCGCATCGTGGTGGAGCACGCGGGGGACCACATCACCGAGGCCGCGAGCCTGGCGCCGGGGTTGGAGCCGATCCGGGGCGGGTAGCGAGGGCGTGTCGCCGCCCTCGTCACGGGTAGGCGCGGGCTCCGGCGTGCCTTTGGACGTGTCCTGGCAACCTGGAGCTGCACGTCGCCCGACGCCGCGGGGCCTCCGCTGCGCCACCCGCGCCACGCGCGCCCCACCCCGCCCCAGCGTGGCCGAACCAAAACGGCAAAGGCCGCATCGGATTTTCATCCGATGCGGCCTTGCTTTACCTAAGTGGTGGAGCGCAGCGGAGTTGAACCGCTGACCCCCAGAATGCCATTCTGATGCTCTCCCAACTGAGCTAGCGCCCCCGAAGGTGAAACCCTATTATCGTGTCCCCGCGGGCTCGCAAGGGGCGCGACGTGATCTTCTTCACGTGCGCCCCGACGCGAGCGTCACGCGTTCTCGGACCCTCCGCCTTCTTCGCCGGTCCCCTCGCGATCGGGATCCCCACCGACAGCGCGCACGGCGTCCTCGGCCTCCAGCAGCCGCGCCTCCAGCTCGCGGATGCGCTCCACGCCGCGCCGCAGGCCCGGGTGGTCGAGCTCGCCGGCCTCGAGGAGCAGGCGCGCCTCCTTGCCGAGCTTCTGGTACATGCGGTCCCGGTCGCTGCGGAGCTGGCGAAGCTCGAGCCGCTCGCGGCCCTTCCGCGCGGCCTTCTCCATCTCCACGCGGCCGCGCCGCCAGAGCTTCCCCATGAGGTCGGTGAACAGCTCGACGAGGGGCTCGTCGCCCCCCGGCCGCCGCTCGGGCCCACGGACGTTGGTCCCCTCGGACCCCGCGTCGCCACCCTCACCCGATCCGATCCGCGGCTGCCCACCCTCGTCGCCCGAACGTTCCGACACACGACCTCCACCGATCCGCCCTGGTATCTCGCCGGCCCTGCCCGGCGCGTGACCTCGCGGCATGGTGAGCAGGGGGAGCCCCGCCGCCCGGTTTCTTGATACGCGGGCGCTATTCGGGAAGCTCCATGATCCTCGTCACCGGCGGCACGGGCCGCCTGGGCAACCAGATCGTCCGCGTCCTCCGCTCCGTCGGGCTCGACGTGCGCTGCCTCGTCCGCAAGGGCAGCGAGTACTTCTGGCTCAACGACACAGGCGCCAGCTACTTCTTCGGGGACCTGCGGGATCCCGAGAGCCTCTCCCGCGCCATGCGGGACGTGCGCTACGTCATCGCGGCGGCGGGGGTGCGGGTCGAGAAGACCGACAACCACCACAAGAACGTCACCGCCGAGGGCAACATCGCGCTCTTCGAAGCCGCGAAGGCCCGCAAGGTCGAGCACGTGGTGTTCGTGAGCTGCGCCGGCGCCGCGGACCCGCAGGGCGTCCCCGCGCTCACCGGGAAGAAGGCCGCCGAGGACCACCTCATCGCCTCGGGCCTCTCGCACACGATCCTCCGCCCGGGGCTCTTCGCCGCGAACTTCGCCGACCTCGCGCGCCGCGCCGAGACCAACGGCGCCGTGTTCCTCCCCGGGCGCGCCGACGCGAAGATCTCGCCCATCCACGGCCGGGACCTCGCCCTGATGTGCACCGCCGCGCTCGACCTCCCGTCGGTCCGCAACCAGGTCATCGAGGTCGGCGGTCCGGACGTGCTCACGGTCGAGGCCGCCTGGAAGACCATGGCGGAGGTCGCCCACGTCCCCGCCGACAACTGGAAGCTCCCGCCCGCCGTGCTTCGTGGCCTCGCGCCCCTCGCGCGCCCTCTCGGCCGCCGGTGGCAGAACCACCTCCGCGCGCTCGACGCGTGGTTCTCCCGCGACAGCGCGGTCGACGGCCCGGCGACCGCCGCCCGGTTCGGCATCCCGCTCACGCCGTTCCGCGAGGCCTGCGTGGCCGCGTGGGCCGATCGCCACCCCGGCGAGGACCCGACCGCGCGCGAAGAGAAGGTCGTCCACCGCCAGTTCGTGGCGACGATCTACGAGCCCGGCAGCATCAAGTACGACGAGCTCCCCGAAGGGCCGCCCCCGCGCCGCGATTGAGCCCGACGCACGCGTGACGTTCCCGTGCCGGCGCCGCGTGACGGGGACAGGAGCCACCGGCTGAGGTAGGGTGCGCCGGCAACCGGGGTGCCCATGCCGACGTGGTTAGAGAACCTGCTGCCGATCCTCATCCTCCTCACGGTGGTGGTGGTGGTCGTGGCGCGCCTCCCGAAGCAGGAACTCGGCCACTCCGCCGCGTTCAAGCAGCGCCGCGTGATGAACTGGCTGCCCGTCGGGCTCGCCTACGCGTTCATGTACATGGCCAGGTACAACCTCACGGCCTACAAGAACGCCGTCGGCATGACGAACGCCGACTACGGCACGATCGACGAGTGGGGCTCGATCGTCTACGGCCTCGCCTTCCTCCTGAACGGGCCCCTCGCGGACCGCTTCGGCGGGCGCACCACGATGATGGTCGGCATCGCCGGCTCGGCGGTGATGAACGGCGTCATGGGCTACCTCGCCCTCGACGGCTGGCAGCACGACGAGGGCCGCACCTTCGGGTACGCCTACGCCGCGAACATGTACTTCCAGAGCTTCGGCGCCGTCTCGATCGTGAAGGTGAACGCCTCCTGGTTCCACCTCCGCGAGCGCGGCACGTTCGGCGGCATCTTCGGCATCCTCATCAGCCTCGGCCTCTACTTCGCGTACGACTGGACGCGAAAGATCGCCGAGATGTGGGGGGTCGCCGCCCCGAAGAACGCCCCCGCGATCGACCCGTCGATCGCCGCCGACCACTGGGTCTTCTGGGTGCCCGCGCTCATCCTCCTCGTGATGGGAACCGCGGTGGCGCTGCTCGTGCGCGACACCCCCGGGCACGCCGGCCATGCCGACTTCGACACGGGCGACGCCGGCTCGGACCACAAGGGCCCGGCGCGCGGCCTCCTCACGCTCCTGAAGCTGATGCTGACCAACCCGGTCATCCTCACCATCACCGCCATCGAGTTCTGCAGCGGCTTCCTCCGCAACGCGGTCATGAAGTGGCACCCCGTCTATGCCAAGGCCATCGGCAGTGACGACCTGTTCGTCGCGTCGAACTGGGGCATGCTGCTCTGCTGCGCGGGCATCCTCGGCGGCGTGTTCGCGGGCACCATCAGCGACGTCCTGTTCCACTCCCGCCGCGGCCCGGTCTCCGCGATCCTCTACGGCGGCATGGTCCTCGGCGCGTCGGGGCTCTTCTTCCTGCTCGGCACGCCCGCCCTCGGCTGGATGGTGCTCTTCATGTCGCTCTGCGTCATCGGCGTGCACGGCATGCTGTCCGGCACCGCGTCGATGGACTTCGGCGGGAAGAAGAACGTCGGCATCGTCGTCGGCATCATCGACGGCTTCGTCTACCTCGGCACCGCTCTCCAGGCCGCCGTCTTGAAGCGCATCCTCCCCGAGGGAGACGCCGCCGCCATCGCCGACAACTGGTGGACCTGGCCCGCGGCCATGCTCCCCGCCGCGATCGTCGGCCTCGCCCTCTCCTTCGTCGTCTGGAACGCGCGCGCGCGGGTCGAGAGGCCGAAGGTGGCGGAGCCGAAGGTGGCGGGCGCGGCGGGCTAGGCCTCCATCACGCCGGCTCCGGCACCCCCGCCATCTGCTTGCCGAACCACGCCGTCGCGAGGCGCCCCACCTCTTCGAGCGTCCCGGGCTCCTCGAACAGGTGCGTCGCGCCGGGCACGATCGTGAGCACCGCGTGCGAGCGCAGCGCCCGCAGCGCCGTCCGGTTCAGGTCGAGCACCGGCGCGTCCCGACCGCCGACGATGAGGAGCACCGGCGCCCTCACCCGCGGCAGCGCGTCCCCGGCGAGATCGGGGCGCCCGCCGCGCGACACGACCGCCCGCACCTGGTCCGGCCGCGCCGCGGCCGCGACGAGGGCCGACGCCGCGCCGGTGCTCGCCCCGAAGATCCCGATCGGCAGCGCGCGCAGCTCGCGGTCCTGCCCCAGCTCGTCGATGACCCCGACGAGCCGCCGCGAGAGGAGCCCGATGTCGAAGCGGAGCCGCGCGGTGACGACGTCCAGGGCCTCCTCGGCCGGCGTGAGCAGGTCGAGGAGCACCGTCGCGAAGCCCGCGTCGACCAGCGTGTTGGCGACCGCGCGGTTGCGCGGGCTGTGCCGGCTCGAACCGCTGCCATGGGAGAAGAGGATGACCCCGCGCGGTCCGGCCGGCACGCAGACATCCGCGTCGAGCACGAGCGTCCCCAGCCGGAACGTGCGCGGCTGCGGGGCGGGTGGCGCCAGCACCGACGATTGTGGCACGTGCGCCGGTGCGGGTCGCGTCGCCGCCATCGGCTGCGGCGGGGGTGGGGACACCACGGTCGGCTGCGGCACGGGCGGTGGCGCCACGGTCGGTTGCGCAACCGGACGCACCCCGGACGACGCCGGACGCGCCTCGGACGACGCCGCCGGGGCCTGCGCGCGCCACTCCCGACGGGCCCGGTCGAGGAGCTCGATCACCTCGCTGTCGTCGAGCTGCCGGAAGTCCTCGTACCACTCGCCGATCGCGTGGAACCACGCCGGCGTCTCGATGCAGACCACCTCGTCCGCCTCCGACGAGAGCGCCAGGCACGCGTCCCGCGCCCCCACGGGCGTCGCCAGGATGAGCCGCTTCGGCCCCCTCTGCCGGAGGTCGCGCAGCGCGGCGCGCGCGGTTCCTCCCGTCGCGATCCCGTCATCGACGAGGATGACCACCTTCCCGGTCACGTCGGGGAGCGGGCGCGCCCCCCGGTAGGCCACGGTCCGGCGCCGAAGCTCGGCCTCCTCCCGCTCGACCACGCGGTTGAGCTGCTCCGGCGTCGCGCCCACGAGCCGCACGATCGCGTTGTCGAGGACCCGCAGGCCGCCCTCCGTGATCGCGCCCATCCCGAGCTCGGGGTGCATCGGCGCGCCCAGCTTGCGCGCGAGGAACACGTCGAGCGGCGCGCCGAGCGCACGGGCGAGCTCGTACCCGATCGGGACGCCCCCCCGTGGAAGCGCCAGGACGACGACATCCTGGCCCCGATACGGCAAGAGCGATTGCGCGAGCTGCTGACCCGCGTCCTCGCGATCTCGAAACACCCGGTCTTCGCCCCGCATCGACACATGCCCCCCAAGGTCGGTCGCGCGATCGGTGCGTCGGGCCCACCTTCTCTGCATCGTGCGCACGCGCCGATGGGCGGATGTCTCAAGGCGTTTTTTGGGGCCGGAGGCGAGCGCGGTCACAGCGAGATCAGGCCATCTCCGGGCTTGGCGCCGGGACCCGTACCCGCCCTCCGACCACCTCCGAGGGCGTGCCGAGCTCCGCGCAGAGCGACGCGACGCGCGCCAGGGCCCGTGCCAGCTCCACGCCCTCGGCCGGCATGCTCCGCATCCCGCGGATGCGCGTCGGCACCACCTCGACGGCGTCGATGCCGCCGCGCCGCGCCCGCACGAGGCACACGGCGCCGAGGTCGTTCCGGAGCTGGGGATCCGCGGCGTAGTCGTCCACCACGTCGCCGGCGTCGTAGATCACGGGCCGGTCGTGCACCCACTCCACGCCCTGGACCACGTGCGCCCCATGGCCCCACACCACGTCCGCGCCGGCCTCGACGAGCGCCCGGGCGAAGGAGCGGACGGCGGGGTGCGGTCGGGCACGGGTCCCCTCGGCGCGCAGCCTCACGTGCAGGGACACCACGAGGAGGTCGGCGTTGGCTCGCTCCGCCGTGACCGCGGCACGCGCGCGCGCGAGCCCCGCGGGATCGAGCGAGACGTAGCGGATGCCGGGCGTGGACGGGCCCGCCGCCCACGCCGCCGGGTGGTCCGCGAAGGCGAGCATCGACACCCGCCAGCCGCACCGCACGAGCCGCACCGGCGTCTCGGCGGTCGTGAGGTCGCTCCCCGCCCCGGCGTGCCCGATCCCGGCGGCGCCCAACGCCGCGAGGGTGTCGAGGATGCCCACGGGGCCGAAGTCCCCGACGTGGTTGTTCGCGAGGCTCACGGCGTCGAACCCGGCGCGGCGCAGCACGTCCACGTGCCGGGGGTCGGCCCGGAGGTACGCGGTGCCCCCGCTCCCCTCGTCGCCGTGGACGACGCGCTGCGTGAACGCGCACTCCAGGTTGCCGAACAGCACGTCCGCGTCGGCCAGCAGCGGCGTCACCGCGCCGAGCGGGTGGTCGACCCCGTACACCTCGATGGCGCGGGCCACCCCTCGGCCGAGCATCACGTCTCCGACGAGCCCCACCGAGAGCGGCGCCGCGGCGCCCGCGAGTCCCTCTCTCCCCATGGTGACGGCCTCCTCCTGGGGAGATGCGCACCGTGGAGGTTCCCGGGTGGACTACTCCAGCTTCTTCGCGCGACGGTCGCCCGGATCGACGACCGGCCCGTGCGTCCGCGCGTACTCGACCGCGGCGTCGTAGTCGGTCTGGCCGGTGTCACGGAGGTTCTTCGGCGCGACGCCGAGGTGCTTCTCCCACTGCTCCGTGATGTAGGAGTTCGTGGCCACGGTGTAGGTGCGAGAGAGGTCGAGCGGGCTCGCGCCCACCTTCACCTCGACGAGCTCGGGGGCCCCGTTGCGCACGCGCCAGGTCCAGGTCACCCCGGAGAGCGGCAGGAACCCGCGCTTCTCGTCGTTCTCCGCGATGGCGTTGCGGAGGACGACGTTCTGGAGGTCCGAGCCGGTCATCTCGAAGGTCTGGAGCTCGTTCCCGAACGGGAAGCAGTTGAACAGGGTGCCGCGCGTCACCTTGCCGGCCAGGATGTCGGAGCGGAGCCCGCCGCCGTTGTAGATGCCGACGTCGGTGCCGGCGGTCTCCCGCAGGGCGTCGGTGATCCAGCGCCCGAGCGCGCTCTCGTGGTGGTAGTTGCGACCGAGCACCGCGGGCGCGTCGGTCAGCTCCTCGCCGAACATCACGTCGAGCTGCGCCTCGTAGTCCTTCGCGAGCGCGACGATCTCCGGGGAGGGTTCGCCCGGGGCGGTCTCGGGGAGGAGGTCGCGCAGCTCGTACTGGAGGCTCACGATCTTGTCGTCCGCGACGACGAGATCGACCACCCCGAGCGAGCGGGCGTAGCTGCCCGCCTGCACGATCCAGGTGTTCCCGACCCGCGAGGCCTCCTTCATCGGCGTGTGCGAGTGCCCGCCCACGATGAGGTCGATGGCGGGCACGTAGCGGGCGAGCCGCTCGTCCGAGTCGAGGCCGATGTGCGAGAGGACGACGATCACGTCCGTGACGGGATCGAGGCGCGCCACCTCGGCACGCACGGCGTCCTCCACCTTCAGGAGCTTCAGGCGGGTGAAGTCGGAGCGGCTCATCAGGCCGGCGAGCTGGTCCGTCGTCGCGCCGATGACCCCGACCTTGATCCCGCTGCGCTCGAAGACGTGGCTGAACTCCTGGTTCGGCAGGAGCGGCGTGAGGCCGTCCGGCGCGCGGAGGTTCGCCGAGAGCGTGACGATGTCGAAGTCCTGGGTGTAGGCCGACAGGTTGTCGAGCCCCTTGTCGAACTCGTGGTTGCCCACCGCCCACGCGTCGTACCCGACGGTCTCGAAGAAGGCGTGCATCGCGCCGCCGCGGCTGCCGTCCACCACGAGGTCGGTCAGCGGCGTGCCGGTGAGCTGATCGCCGCCGTCGAAGAGCAGGACGCTCTTGCGCGGGCGCGTGGCGTGGAGGTGGTCGACCTCGGCGTCGATCCGCGCCCAGCCACCGATGGGGCGGCGCCCCTCCAGCCACTCGGCCTGCTCGGGCAGGAAGTGCCCGTGGATGTCGTTGGTGTGGAGGATCGTGAGCTGCCCGCCCACCTCGGGGAGCCCCGGCTCCAGGGTCGGGTGGACGCACCCGAACAGCGCGACGAGCGCGATCATCCGAGCGCGCCCTTCACGGCGTCGATCAACGGGAAGACGTCGTCGTGGTCGATGACGCCCTTCTTGTGGTAGACGACGCGGCCGTCCGGCGCGATGACCACCGTTTGCGGGATCTGCTCGAAGTCGAGGTTACAGGCTGCGAAGAGCTCCTGCGGCGAGCCAGTGAAGAGCACGCTCCCGTAGCCGACGCCCGCGCTGTCCGCGAACTGGGCGACCTTCTTGGCGACCTTGTCGGGCTTGCCGGGGTGATCGAAGAGGTCCCAGCTCACGCCGACGAACTCGCCGAGGTCGGCGACGCCGGCCGCCGCGCGGACGAGCCGCGGGAGCTCGTCGACGCAGGGGTCGCACCACGAGGCCCAATGGTTCACGACGAGCGGCTTGCCGGCGGGGGCGAGGGCCGCGAGCAGGCCGGCGACGTCGACGGGGACGCAGCCCTCCTTCGGGCGCGACGGGGTGACCTTGGCGGCGGGGGCGGCGGCAGCCGGGGCCTTTGCGGGCGCAGCCGCGGCCGGGGCCTTCACGGGCGCGGCGCGCGCGGCG
>JAUXTN010000046.1 GCA_030684355.1 Pseudomonadota bacterium | reverse complement strand
GGCGCGGCGGCGGCGTCGAACGCGGGCCCGAGGGCGCCCGCACACGTCAGCGCGACGAGGAGCGCCGCGCGAAGGACCTGGAAGGCGGCCGGCCCGGCCGGCCGGTCCCGCCCGGCCCCCGGACGGGCGGACCAAGCCCGGAGGGCTTGCCTGGAAGGGCCTGACCCCGCCGCTCCTGCTTCAGGAGCGGCGGGGGCGCGCCCGGTCCGGAAGCCACGGACATCCACCGGGCGCTCGCCGATCACATCTTCTTCACGAGCGAGTTGATCGTGTTGAAGGTCGTCGTGACCTGGTGCTGGATCCGCAGGCCCTTCTTCTGGTGGTACTTCAGCAAGTCCGACCAGATCGCGGTGATCTCGGCGCGCACCTGGTCGTAGGAGCGGGTCTCGATGAGGGACATGAGGTGGTTGACCGCGGGGGGCAGCTCGGCGTCCGCGTAGCTCTCGCTGATGCGCGTGACGGCGTCGACCAGCTGCTTGTGGAGCGGGTGCTCGGGCGGGATGTTGCCGACCGATGCCTCTTCGACGGGGAGGGACTCGGCCTGGACCGTCGCGGGATCGCCCTCGACTTCCTGGACGTTCGGCTGGTCCTCGTCGCTCGCGGGGGCGTCCTCCGCCTCGATCTCGACGGCGGTGTCGTCCTCGATGGGCTCGAGGGGGGCCGGGCCGGTGGCGACCTCGGGCTCGACGGCGGGAGCGGCGTCGACGGGGGCCGGCTCCGGCTCGCCCAGCGCGACGGCGATCGGCGCCGGGACCGCGGTGCGCACGGGCGCGGGGACCGGGGCCGCGACGGGGGCCGCGCTGCCGAGCGGGGAGAGGCCGCGGTCGGAGAGGAAGCTGGTCGGATCGCCGAACATCTCGGCGTAGTCCGCGAGGCGGAAGCCGCCCTTGATGGCGTTCTGGCCGAGGTCGTTCTGGCTCTCGATGACCGTGGCGCGCCCGGAGGTGTGCGGATCGAGGTGGACCTCGGGGGCGAGGATGGCGTCCACCTGGAGCTTGGCGGCGCCGATGTACACCGCGGAGGCGCCCTGGATGCCGCGCGCGGTGAGGGTCCCCCCCGAGAAGCGGAGCACGGCGGCGTGCAGCGTGTCGGCCTTGACCGCCCCGGCGATCTCGACGGTGCCGCCGGCGCGGACCGTGCCCACCGTGAGCGTGCCGGCCACACCGACATCCCCCGCGGCGTCGAGCGTGGCCCCCGTGGCGCTCCCCTGGATGGCGACGTGGCCGCCCGACGAGAGCGCGCCCACCTGCGCACTGCCCGCGACGGTGACGTGGCCGCCTGCCCGGAGCTCGTCGACCTGGGTGTCGCCGTGGATGGCGACGTCACCCGCCGCGTGGAGGATGCCGCCGGAGACGGGGGCGTGGATCGTGATGGAGCCCGCCGTGCTCACGATGCGCGTGAGCGTCCGGCCGAAGTTGGTGTGGAGGACGATGTCGCCTTCGTTCTCGATCACGACGCCCTGGTCGGTGATCTGGAAGTTGACACCGGCCGGGACGACGAAGGGCTGCGGCTTGTTCATGACGAGCTGCCTCGGGGAGGTCCGCCCCCCCGTCCAAAGGCACGGGGAGGCGGGGGTGGCCGGTATGCTATGGGCGGGCGGCCGTTGGCGTCAACAGCCACGCGCTTGCGAGCGACCGGCGGCCCCAGCTAGACGGCGGACTCGGTCTCGCGCTTGCCGTCGATCGCGCCCTCGCCGTCGGGCAGGAGCTCGCTCACCGGGAGCACGGTCGCCGGGCCCGCGATCGTGAACGTGACCTTCTCGCCGTCGAGATCCGCGAGGACGCTGCCGCCCTTCATCAGGCGGCCGAAGAGGAGCTCGTCCGCCAGGGGCTTCTTCAGCTCGTCCTGGATGACGCGGCCCATCTCGCGTGCGCCGAATTCCGGCTTGTAGCCGCGCTCTCCCAGCCACGCGCGGAGCGTGGGCGTGATCTGGAGGGTCACGTCGCGCGCGCCGAGCTGGGCCGAGAGCTCCAGCACGAACTTGTCGACGACCTTCAGCACGATGTCCTGCGAGAGCGGGCCGAAGGCGACCATGCCGTCGAGCCGGTTGCGGAACTCGGGCGGGAAGGTGCGGTTCACGGCGTCGTCCACGCGACGGCCCTGGTCCGCCCGCTGGAAGCCCGGGCTCGGCCGCTGGCCCTCCCGGACGCCCGCGTTCGTCGTCATCACGACGATGACGTTGCGGAAGTCGGCCTTCTTGCCGTTGTTGTCGGTCAAGGTCGCGTGGTCCATCACCTGCAACAGGATGTTGTAGATGTCGGGGTGCGCCTTCTCGATCTCGTCGAGCACGAGCACCGCGTACGGGGTGCGGTTGACCGCGCCCGTGAGGAGCCCTTCCTGCTCGAAGCCGACGTACCCCGGGGGCGCGCCGATGAGGCGGCTGACCGTGTGCTTCTCCATGTACTCGGACATGTCGAAGCGCAGGAACGCGACGCCGAGCACCTCCGCGAGCTGCTTGGCGAGCTCGGTCTTGCCGACGCCGGTGGGCCCGGAGAAGAGGAACGAGCCGACGGGCTTGTTCGGCGCGCCGAGGCCCGCGCGGTTGAGCTTGATGGTCTGGGTGACGGCGGCGATGGCCTCGTCCTGACCGAAGATCCGCGCGCGCAGGAGCTCGGGGAGCCGCCCGAGGCTCATCTGCTCCTCGTTGCTCACGGTGCGGGGCGGGACCCGCGCCATGCGCGCGACGGTCGCCTCGATCTCCGGGACGCCGACCACGGAGCCCGGGTTGTGGAGGCGGGCCGCGGCGCCCGACTCGTCCAACACGTCCACCGCCTTGTCCGGGAGGTGGCGGTCGTTGATGTGCCGGGCGGCGAGGCGGGCCGCGGCGTCGATGGCGTCATCCGAGTAGGTGATGCCGTGGTGGGTCTCGAACTGCTTGCGCAGGCCGTGCAGGATGAGGATGCACTCGTCCACCGAGGGCTCCGCCACGTCGATCGTCTGGAACCGGCGGGCGAGGGCGCGATCCCGGCCGAACGCGGCGCGGTACTCGGCGTGGGTGGTCGACCCGATGCAGCGCAGCTCTCCGCTGGAGAGCGCGGGCTTCAGGAGGTTCGAGGCGTCCATCGAGCCGCCCTGGGTCGCGCCGGCGCCGATGATCGTGTGGATCTCGTCGATGAAGAGGATCGACTTCGGCTTCTCGTCGAGCGACTTCAGCACGGCCTTCAGCCGCTCCTCGAAGTCCCCGCGGTAGCGGGTGCCCGCGATGAGCGCGCCCATGTCGAGCGCGTAGAGCTTGCTGCCCTTCAGGAGGTCTGGGACGTTGCCCTCGTGGATGCGGCGCGCGAGGCCCTCGACGATGGCGGTCTTGCCGACGCCGGGGTCGCCGAGGAAGAGCGGGTTGTTCTTGCGACGGCGCGCGAGGATCTGGAGGGTGCGCTCGAGCTCGGCGTCTCGGCCGACGAGCGGGTCGATCTTGCCGGCGGCGGCGCGGGCGACGAGGTCCACGCAGAAGTTCGAGAGGGGGTCGTTGCTCGAGGTGGCGGACGAGGACTCGCTCTCGGTCGAGCCGGTCGACGCGGAGGCCTTCTTCTGCGGGGTCTTGCGGACCCCGTGGGCGATGTAGGCGGTCACGTCGAGCTTGGTGACCTGCTGCTTCTCCAGCATGTGCACCGCGTGGCTGTCGCTCTCCGAGTACATCGCGACGAGCAGGTTGCCGCCGGTGACCTCGGTCTTCCCGGAGGACTGGACGTGGTGCACGGCCCGCTGGAGCACGCGGGTGAACGCCGCGGTCTGCGTGGGCTCGTACTCCTCGGCCTCGTCCTCGGGCAGCTTCTCCATCCGTTCGAAGAAAGCGTCGAGCTCCATTTCGAGCTTCTTCAGGTCGGCGCCGCAGGCCTCCAGGCACTCGGCCGTGGTGGGATCGGTCAGCAACGCGTACAGCACGTGCTCGAGCGTCAAGAGCTCGTGCCGCTTCTCACGGGCCACCTCCATGGCAAGGGAGAGGGCGATGGTGAGTTCGCGGGAAAGCGTCATGTATCCTTTACTCCGGTTCGGTCGTCACTAGGAGCGGATACCCACGGTCGCGCGCACGGTCCATCGCAAGCTGGGCTTTTGTTTCCGCAATCTCACGCGTATAGACACCCGCGACGCCCTTTCCAGTCCGATGAACGGAAAGCATGATCCGCGTCGACTCCACGCGAGTTCGCCGGAACACGACGGTCAGCACCTCCACGACGAACTCCATCGTGGTGTAGTCGTCGTTGTGGAAGAGGACCTTGTACATTCGCGGCTTTTCTATCCGCGTCTTGACGTCCAGATCGGGGGCGATGCGGACGCCGCCGTCATCGTCCTTCTTGTCGGGACCGGCCGTGTACCGGAGCATGTGCAAGCTCCATGCAGATGAACGAAGGGCCGCCAGCGTGGAAGTACGCGGCGGCCCTTTGAGGTTCAGGGGCCGTTCCGGGAGGAACGGCCACGTCGAGTAATGGAGCGGGTGATGGGAATCGAACCCACGACACCGAGCTTGGGAAGCTCGTGCTCTACCAGCTGAGCTACACCCGCAATCGCGGAGGCATGTATACGCGGTGTCTCAACTCGGCAAGGGTGTCCGTGCTCGGGAGCGACCGCGGGGGTCGCGCAGCAGGAGTGGACGTCCGGCGGCGGCGCATTTATCAGGAGGGCGTGACGGGTACCGAGGGGACGACGGAGGGACCGAAGCGCCCGGTCCGGACGCGTCGTCGTCGCGGGCGCCTCATCCTCGTCCCGCTGGGCCTCGTGAGCGTGGGCCTGCTCGTGCTGCAGTCCGACCTCGTGGCCCGCGTCACGGCGCGGGCGCTGGAGCGGGCGGCCGAGGCCGCGATCGGCGAGCAGGTCACCATCGGGCGCATCGAGCTCTCCTACGTGCCCCTGCAGGTCGAGCTGCAAGGGGTCGTCGTCACGCACGCGGCGACGGGCGAGACGATCGCGGCGGTGCGGGCCGTGCGGGTGGAGCCCGGGCTCGACGGCCCTCGACCGGTGCTGCGGACGCTCTCCATCGACGCGCCCCAGGTGGCGCTCCACCTGGACGCCGACGGGCTGCGGGAGTTCCGGGGCCTCCCGAAGGGCACCGGCAACGGGCCGAAGGCGACGCGGTTCCCGTGGCAGGAGCTGATGATCCGGGACGGGCGGTTCACCCTCGAGACCGCGGACGGGCGGGTGGAGGTCGTCGGCATCCACGCGCGGCCCGGCAGCGCGACGGGCACCACCGACCTCGCGCTCGACTCGCTCGGATTCCGCTTCGGCCGGATCGACCAGGTGGCGACGGAGCTCTCGTTCCCCGGGCTCGTGCTCGCGCCGGATCGGCTCATCGCGCCGGAGGTGGACCTGCGGTTCGACGCGCTCACGCTCGACGGGGCGGTGTCCGCCGTGCAGGGCGGGCCGCTGGGGGGCGATCTCTCCGTGCACGTCGACCTGGGGCGCCTCACGGGCGCGGGGCCCCCGGGGTCCGGGTACGTGGACGGGCGGATCGACCTCGACGCCGCGTTCGGGGGTACGACCGGCGCGCCGGGGGCCGAGGGCACCGTCGCGGTCGATGGGCTCGTCATCTGGCGCCCGAACTCCAAGGGGGGGCTGCACGCCACGCGGGTGGGGGATGCCCACGGGCCCTGGCGCCTCGTCCCCGGCACGCCCGCGGCGGTCGAGGTGGGGCCGCTCGCGATGGTGTGGGGCGACGGGACGTTGCAGGTCGACGCGCGGATGGAGCCCGCCACGGGCCTCTTGAGCGGGGTGGTGCAGGCCGAGGACGTGAGCCTCGCGCGCATCCTCCAGTCGGCGGGCGTCGCGCCGACGCCGTGGGTGGACCTCCGCGGCGACATCGAGACGCACGTGGTGGGCACGGTCTCGCCGTTCCGCCTGGACGGGCCGTTCGAGATCAACGTCGGCCAGTTCCACGTGAACGACGGCCCGGTGGACGGGCGCTCGGACGTGCTGCTCGCTGTGCCGGCCGGCACCATCGTCGGCGACCTCCTCGTCGACGCGACCCACATGGTGCTCGACGGGCGGGTGGAGTCCGGGGAGAGCCGCGGCCACGCGCGCGCCGACGTGGGGTTCGCGGCCCACGGCCCGCTCGGCGTCGACGTCGACTTCCCCAAGCTCGACCTCTCGCAGCTCCAGCCCCTCGGGGACGCCGGCCTGGGCGGGCTCGCGGAGGTGCACGGGTGGGTCGGCGGCCGCTACGACCGGCCCATGTCCGCGGAGGGCACGTTGAGCATCGTCGACGCGGTGGTGCTCGGCCTCCCGCTCGCGGATCGGCTCACCGCCACGCTCGACAGCGACCTCCGCCGGCTCCACCTGACCGACATCCGCGCGCGGCTCGGGGAGACCGACTACCAGGGCGACTTCGAGATCGACTTCGCCAACGACCTGTACATGGACACCCAGGTGTACGTGAGCGGCGGCCACATTCGCGATCTCGCCGGCATCTTCGTCGACGTGGGCCCGATGGACGGCCTCGTCTCCGGCACGGGCGTGCTCTCGGGCGAGCCCTACCACCTCGACGGCGACATCGCCCTGGAGCTGCGCGCCGTCGATCTGTACGGCGAAGCGTTCCCCGAGGGGCACGCGACCGCCTGGATGGACGACGGGGAGTTCACGCTCGAGGAGTTGGTGCTGGCGCGCGGGCCCGAGACCCTGCTGGCTCGGGGCTCGATCGCGCGCGGTTTCGTCCTGAACCTGGACGTGCAGACCGACGGCGTCGCGCTCGAGCGGCTCGACCACGTGGCGCCGTTGGGGCTGCCGCTCACCGGGAGCCTCGGCCTGGACGCGCAGATCGGGGGGACGCTCTACGATCCCGCGCCGCGCGGGCGCCTCACCGCCACGCGGACGTTCTACGACGGCACCCGGCTGGACGACACCTCCGTCGCGTTCTCGGCCGCGGACGGCGTGTTGACCTGGGGCGGGGGCATCCTCGGCGACGCCCTGCGCACGCGCGGGACCCTCGGGATGTGGGGCGAGCAGCCCTACGACATCGAGGCCGCCTTCTCGGGCTTCCCCCTGCACCTCTTCTACCCGCGCGCGCAGGACGGCGGGCTCGTCGACGCGCGCATCACCGGAGACCTCTCGCTGGCCGGCCGCTTCGGCGACAACCCCACCCCCGTCGACATCGAGGGGCGCTTCGAGACGGTGGAGGCGCGGTGGGACGGCCACACCCTCTCCGCGCCCGAACCCTGGGTGTTCGCCGTGCACGGGACGAGCATGCAGGTGCCGCGCCTGCGCCTCCTCGGCAACGACGGCACCGAGTTCGCCTTCGAGGGCTACACGACCGGGCGCGGGCAGCTCGCCTTCCGCGGCGGCGGCCAGGTGAACCTCGACCTCGCGCGCGCGTTCGTGCCAGAGCTCGAGCTGGCCCAGGGCATGGCGGAGGTGGAGGTCGCCATCGAGCAGGACCGCGACGGGGTGCCGCGCCTGGAGCTCGGCGCGACCGTCGAGGACGCGACGCTGCGCTCGGGGTACTTCCCGGCGGACTTCGAGGACCTGTCCGCGACGATCGAGGCGACGTCGGACCGGTACGTCATCCGCGACGTGACCGCGGAGGTCGGCGGGGGCAGCTTCCGCAGCGGCGAGAGCGTCATCGACGCGGAGGGGTGGAGCCCGCGCCGGTTCCAGCTCGAGGGGGAGCTGGAGGACGCCCGCGTGCAGTACCTCGACTACCTGCCGCCGATCGTGGGCGACGCCACGTTGCGGTTCGACGGGCCGGTGGACGACCTGCTCCTCTCCGGGACGATCGACATCGACGAGATGGAGTTCCGGGACCGCATCGACTGGGAGGCCATGGTGCTGTCGCTCCGCGAGGAACGGCTCACCGGGAGCGCGCCGGTCGAGGGCGCGCGGTACTTCAACATGGATCTCGAGGTGCAGGCCAACGACACGATCCGGCTGCGCAACAACGTGGCGGACGCCGATGCGACCGCGAACCTCCGCATCATCGGGGACACGTCGCGGCCGGGCATGGTGGGGGAGATCCGCGTGGACGCCGGCGGGGAGGTCTACCTCCACGAGCGCGAGTTCGAGGTGACCCGCGGGGAGCTCCGGTACGTCGATCCGTACACCTTCGATCCCGACCTGGACATCCTCCTGGAGACGGACGTGCGCAGCCACGAGCAGGACTACCACGTGACCTACGGCGTCACGGGGCCGTTCTCGGACTGGCGGACCAACACGGCGTCGGACCCCTACCTCGCGCAGGCCGACGTGAACGCGCTGCTCCTGTTCGGGGTGACCCGCGAGGAGCTGGAGCGCTACGGCGGGCTCGGCACCGCGCTCGTCGCGGAGACGGGGGACCTCCTCCTCGCCCAGACCGCCATCTCGCGCGCGAACCTCTTCATCATCGACCGGTGGAGCCTCGTGAGCGGGATCTCCGAGCGCGGCTCGAGCGCGGTGACCAGCGATCTGCGTCTCATCGCGGAGAAGCAGGTCGGCGAGTTCGACATCACCGTGGAGAAGGCGTTCGGGGTGAACCTCGCCAGCGACTGGTACGCGTCGGTCGAGCGCCGGCTCGCGGAGCGGCTCTACGCGACCGCCTACATCGCGACGCGCCAGGAGGGGAGGTCCCTGCCGATCGGCGCCGCCTACGGGGCGGAGTTCAAGCTGAAGTGGGAGCTCGATTAGCCGGCCACTCCGGTCGGCGGGCGTACGGACCCGCGCTGCCCGGGAGCAGGGAGGCGGGCGCGTTATGCCTCCGGCCGGCATGCGAGCCCCCCGCGCGATCCGCTACACCGTCGCCACCCTGACGCGCACGGCCCGGAACGGGGCGGTGGTCGCGCTCGTGGGCGTGGGGCGGGCGTCGGCGCAGGACGAGCCCCCCGTGGAGCTGGACCCCCTCGAGGAGCTGGACCCCCTCGAGGAGCCGGGCGCCGCCGCGCCCTCCATCGACCCCACCCTGCCCCTCGCGGTCCGGTACACGGGGCGCATCGTGGCGATCCGCACCCTCGTCGCGCCGGAGGGCGGCCTGCCCGCCGAGAGCCTGGAGCCGCTGCTGCGGGTCCAGCAGGACACCCGCTACGATCCCCAGGCGGTCCGCCAGGACATCGCCGTGCTCCACCGCGTGCTCGACTTCGCGCGCGTGGAGGTGGACGTGGAGGACTGGGTCGCGTTCGACGCCGACGGCCAGCCCGTGCCCGCCGTGAAGGTCGAGTACCGCGTCTTTCCGCCGCCGCGCCTCGCCCGCGCCGTCGTCCGCGGGAACCGCGTGCTCGCCCGGCGGGAGCTGCTCGGGGTGATCGGTCGGGAGCTGGGCGATCCGTTCTTCCCAGAGGACAAGGAACGGGCGCGGATCGCGATCCAGGCGGCCTACGCGGCGATCGGGTACCCGGCCGCGGAGGTCGAGGTCGTGACCACCGCGGGTGACGACGGGGAGGTCACGCTCGAGCTCCAGGTCGACGAGGGCGAACCGAACCGGGTCACCGAGGTGCGCGTGCGCGACGGCGGGGCGCTCTCGCCGCTGCGGGTGCGCTGGATCCTCGCGCGGGCAGGGCTCGCGACCGGGCGCCCGTGGACGGAGGCGGCGCTGCGGACGGCGCGCGAGTCGCTCACGAGCGCGTTGCGGGCGAAGGGCTACTACGAAGGCCGCGTGGTCGTGCAGCTGGATCCCCTCGCGACGGGCAACCGGCTGGTGGTCCTGGTGGACCCGCGGCGGCGCTGGGAGGTCGTGCGTGACGGGAAGGGGCTCCCCTCGAAGGCGCGCCTCGTCGAGGCCCTCGGGCTTCGCGAGGGCGCGCGGCTCTCGCGCCGCTACGGGGAAGAGGCGTCGCGGTCGTTGACGGACACGCTGCGGAAGGCGAGCCACCTGGAAGCGCGGGTGGACGTCGCGGTGGAGGAGGCCGAGGATCGGGTCACCGTGCGGGTCACCGGGGAAGCCGGGCCGCGCCACCGCCTCGGAAATGCCGTCTTCGTGGGCGATCCCGTCTACGACGATCGCTACCTCACCGGCGCGTTGAAGGAGGCGAGCCCCGACCTCATCGCGCGGGGCCGGATCTCGCCGGAGGCGGTGGACGATGCGCTGGAGGTGCTCCAGGAGTTCTACCGCTCGCAGGGCTACCTCTCGGCGGAGCTCCTTCGCACGGCGTTCGTGGAGCGGGAGGTGGCAGAGCGCGCGGGGGCCGCGGTGGTGCCGGTGGACATCGAGGTGCGCGTGAAGGCGGGCCCGCGCACGATGCTCGAGGGCTACGAGATCGAAGGGGACGGCGTCGAGGAGGTCGACACCTCCGTGCTCTTCGGAGAGCTGGTCGGCCAACCGTTGAACCCCGCCGAGATGGAGGCGCGCAGCCGGCAGCTCGTCGAGGCGCTCAACGAGCAGGGCTACCTCGCCGCGGACGCCCGGACGGCCACCGTGGTCTCCCCCGACGGGACCACGGCGAACGTACATGTCGCCGTCACGACGGGCCCGATGGTCTACCTGCGGTCGGTGATCCTCCGCGGCCACCGCCGGACGCGCCGGTCGGTGATCGAGCGCGAGATCGATCTGCGCGCGGGCGACCCCCTCGCGCCCTCCCGCGTCGCGGCGATCCGCCGGCGCCTCTACGAGCTCGACCTCTTCTCGCGCGTGTCCGCCGAGCTGGTGGGCGACGAGGACCGCGTCAAGGACCTGATCGTCGAGGTGGAGGAGCGCCCGAACCTGCACGCCGAGCTCGGCGGGGGCTTGGCGACGGACCTCGGAGTGAAGCTCTTCGCGCGCGGCGGGCATCGCAACCTGTTTGGGCTCGGTCACCGGCTGACGCTGCTCGGACAGGCCGGCGTGGGCTGGGTGGGAGACGGATGGAGCCTCGATCTGCTCGCGCCCGAGTGGAAGGCGGCGGCGCGCTACGAGGCGCCCAACATCCCGGCGCGCGGCGAGCGCGTGGCCCTCGACATCGTCTTCAACGAGCAGCAGCAGGAGCCGAGCTACCGGCTCGAGCGCTCGGGCGGCGGGCTCGGGGTGCTCCTGCACCTCGGCTCCAACGGGACCGCGGAGCTCGCCTACCGCGTCCAGTTCCGGCGGCTCCTCGACGTGGATCCCGGCGTCATCGTGCCCGGGGATCCCTGGCTCGACGAGCTCGGGGTCTCCGACCCGGCCGACCCCGTGCCCACCCTGCCGAGCGCGGTCCGGGCGCAGTCGGGCCTCGATCTCTCGTTCGTCTTCGACCTCCGCGACGACCCCTTCAACCCCACGCGCGGCGGCGTCGGCACGCTGCTGGTGAACGTCACGGACGAGGTCCTCTCCGACCTGACCTACGTGCGCGGCGAGGGGAGCTGGGCGTGGTGGGCCCCGATCGGCGGGTTCGGCCTCCAGGGGCGGCTTCGCGGCGGGGTCGCGTGGGTGCCGGGCGACGCCGGGACCCTCCCCTTGGAGGACCGGTTCCGGCTCGGCGGCGGCGCCAACCTGCGTGGCTTCGCGCTCGACGACGTGGGCCCCGCCAACGAGGTGGCGCGCGAGGACATCGACTTCAACGACGGCCTCGCGCCGATCGTGGCCTACGGCGGGCGGGATGCGCCGTCGCGCTGGGTGCCGACGGGGGGCGACGCCATGGCGCTGGGGAGCCTGGAGTTCCGCGTCCCGTTCGAGCGCATCGGGCTGAAGAAGTGGGCGGGCACGCAGCTCGCGGTGTTCGCGGACGTCGGGAACGTGTGGTTCCTCGATCCCGGGGTGACGGACTCGATGGAGCGCGGGCTCGACCCCGCGCTCCGCTGGTCGGTGGGCGTCGGGTTGCGGCGGGCCACGGTCATCGGTCCCATCCAGGTTGACGTGGGCTTCAACCCGGCGCGCCTCGTGGAGCGCGAGGAGGACCTCCTCCGGCTCCACGTGTCGCTGGGGGCCCTGTGAGCGAGGTGGAGCCAGCGCGGAAGCGCCCCCCCTGGGGCGTCCTTGCCGTCGCGTTCGCGATCGTCGCGGTGCTCGGCCCCGTCGTGCTCTCGCCCGCCTCCCGGATCGTCGGCTCTCCCAGCGTGGACGGCTTCGGCACCCAGTGGTTCTTCTGGTTTGCGAGCGAGGTGCTGGCGGGCCGGCAGGGCGCAGGCTGGACGGACCTGCTCTTCTTCCCCTGGGGCAAGGACCTCTACGCCCACACCGGTGGGAACCTCGTGGACGCCTGGCTCGCGACGCCGTTGCGGTACACGTTCGGCCCGGTGGCGGGCTTCGACCTCTGGATCGCGGTCCTCCTCGCGACGAACGCGTGGGCGGGCGCGCGCCTCGCCGCGGCGTTCGGGGTGCCGAAGGGGTGGCGCTGGCCGGCGGCGGTGGCGCTGGTCCTCAACCCCTATGTCCTCGGCGAGCTCGACCTCGGGCGACCGACCCAGGCGTGGCTGGCGCCCGCGGGGTTCGCGCTCGCCGGGCTCGTCTCGATGCGCTCGGTGGGCGCGGCGGTCCTCTCCGGGCTCGCGCTCGCGGTCACCGGGCTCGTCTACTGGTACTACGGCCTCCTCCTCGGCGTCGTCGCGGTGCTGCACGCCGTGTGGCGCATCCTCGCCGGGCCCGGTCGGCTGGGTGCGCTCGGTCGGCACGGCGTCGCGGCCACGGTCGCGCTCGTGGTCGCGTGGCCGTTCGCGGCCCCCATGCTCCGGGCGCTCGACGCGGGCGAGATCCCCGGGCTCCTCGCGCTCGATGGCACCGGCCCGCTCGCGCCGCTCGCGCTCCGTACGCTCGAAGGGGATCCCCAGGGCCTCTACGTCGTCGCGCCGCTCGCCGCGGCGGCGGGCTCGCTCCTCGACGAGGGGGAGCTCCGCTTCAACCCCGGCATCCCCGCGATGTTCGCGGTGCACCTCGTCGTGGCCGTGCTCGGCCTCGCGTGGATGCTGGCCCGCGGCGGGGAGGGCGCCCGGTCGGGCGTGCGCGCGTGGGGCTGGCTCGCGATCGCCGCGACGCTGACGCTCCTCGTGGCGAGCGGGCCCGCGATCGTGATCGGCGGGCACCTCGTCCCGAATCGCCCGTGGATCGCGCTGGTGGCGACGGTCGACATCCTGCGACGCTGGTGGTGGCCGGGTCGGGCGATCTTCCTGTTCCACCTCTTCGTCGCCGGCCTCCTGCCCGTGCTCCTTCGCGCGCTGCCCCGGAAGCTCTGGATCCCGGCCGGCGCCGCGCTCCTCCTCGCCACCGGGGTGCCGCTTCGTCGCGAAGCCCTCCTCCCGTTGGCGACGTGGGAGGCCGTCGTGCCGGGCTCGCTCGCGTGCCTCGCCGCGGCCCCCGCGGGCGCCGTCATCGACCTCCCGCTCCTGGTGGATCAGAAGAACCTCTGGTACCAGACGGTGCACAAGAAGCCCATCCTCGGCGGGATGTTGCTGAAGAAGGAGGCGTTCGTCCCGCTCGCGTTCACGGCGCTCCGCAAGTCGGATCCGCTGCTCGCCGCGCTCGAGGCGGTCGGAGACCGGCAGTACACGCGGAACGTGATCCCCGCCACGTCGGAGGCCCGCGCCGCGCTCGCGGCCCACGGCTACCGCTACGTGCTCGCTCGCGTCGATGCCTTCCGCCGGCCGCGCACCGACGCCGACGGCGCGGTGGTGTGGGTCTCCGAGTGGTCCCGGCCCCGCCGCCAGCTGCTCGCCTTGCTCGGCGCGCCCGCCGTGGAGGACGACGCCCTCGCGTTCTGGACCCTCGACGGGTCGGCCGTCCCGTGTCCCGCGGATGGCGACGGGCGCTGATCCGTCCGGCGCAAGATTCTCGGGGGCGCGGGAGAAACGCCGCCCGCCGTCCCTACGTTTGCGGGAGCGAGGTCCGATGTTTGGACGCCGTTTCCCGCTGTTCCGCCTCTTCGGGTTCCAGATCCGGGCCGACGCCGGCTGGATCATCATCGCGCTCTTCGTGGCCTGGAGCCTGGCGATCGGTGCCTTTCCGGCGTTGATCCCAGGTCTCCACGCGGGCGTCTACTGGCTCATGGGGGTCGTCGGCACGCTGGGGCTCTTCGGGTCCATCTTGCTCCACGAGGTGTCGCACGCCGCCGTGGCGCGGCAGTACGGCCTGGAGACCCGCTTCATCACCCTCTGGCTCTTCGGAGGGGTCGCGGAGACGGTCGCCGAGCCGGCCAACCCCTCGGTCGAGCTCCGCGTCGCGATCGCGGGCCCGGTCTGCAGCATGGTGCTCGCCGTCCTCGCGCTGGTCGGAGGCGTCGGCCTGGACCTCGTGGGGGCGCCGATGGCGCTCTCGGCGATCTTCGTCTACCTCGGCTGGATGAACCTCGTGATCGCGGTGTTCAACCTGCTCCCCGGCTTCCCTCTCGACGGCGGGCGGGTGCTGCGGGCGATCCTCTGGCAGGTCAACGGGAACCTGTACGCGGCCACGCGCACGGCCTCGCGTGTCGGCCAGGGCCTGGGGCTCCTGCTGATGGCGGCGGGCGTCTTCTTCGGGATCGCCGGGAACCTGCTGAGCGGGCTGTGGTGGATCCTCATCGGGTCGTTCCTGCGGCGGGCGGCGGCGAGCTCCATGCAGCAGCTCGACATCCAGCGCGTGCTGGAGGGGGTGCCCGTGCATCGCATCATGGACCGCGCGCCCATGGTGGTGGCCCCGGCGACCACGCTCGAGCACTTCGTACAGGACTACGCCTACGCCCGCGGGCGGATGCGCTACCCGGTCGCCGTGGCGGATCAGCTCGTCGGCTACGTGGACGTGGCGGACGTGCGCCAGATCCCGCGCGACGAGTGGACGGGGCGCACCGTGCAGAGCGTGGTGCACGCGGCCGACGCGAACGCCCTCATCGACCCCGATGCGAACGGCGCCGAGGCGCTCCGCCGCATGCAGGCAGCCGACACGACCAGCCTCCTGGTCGCGAATGACGGCCGCCTCGAGGGGGTGGTCACCCTGGACGACCTCGTTCGCATCCTCGGCGTCAAGAGCACGCTGGAGGGGGGCACCCGACTCGCCGCGCTCCGAGCATCGGAGCTGCGGCGGTAGACCGGCCGGGCGAGCGCACGGCCGGTCTGGGGGACTACCCGACGACTACAGGGACCAGGTGCTGTTCGCGCCGCCGAAGGCGCCCTGGTCGTTCCGGGTGCCGTCCGCGTCGTTGTAGGACGAGGAGGAATCACCGGTGTTGAACGAGCCCGACGCGCTGCGAAGCGAGAAGTCATCGTTGTAGGCGTTGTTGTCGCAGTTCGAGGTGGTGAAGTTGTTGCCGCTCGACACCGCACCGGTGCCGGCCGACAACGTGCCACCGTAGGCCGAGCCCGGGGTGTTGTAGGCGTTGTTGTACGCCTGCGTGCCCGAGCCACCCGCGCCGTAGACCGCGTACACCGTCGTGCTGGCCTGCACGATGGAGTTGTACAGGTTGAAGGTCGTCGAGGTGCCGATGTAGGCCTGCGAGCCGCGCGACGTGCCCGAGGTGCTCGAGGTGTTGCCGTAGAACACCGTGTTGGTGAACGTGGCCGTGCCCGAGGACTCCGTGTAGAGACCGCCGCCGTCGGTGTCCGCCACGTTGCAGTGGAGGATGGCGTTGGTGAACGAGGCCGAGGACCCGGAGAGGTTCACACCGCCGCCGTCCGTCGCGTCGTTCTCGCTGACGTAGCCCTGCTCGAACGAGAAGTTGCTGCTCGCCTCGGCGAAGATGCCGCCGCCCTGGTCGGCGTAGTTGCCCTCGATGGTCGTCGTCTCGAAGCTGGCGTTGGAGGCCTGGAGGCAGACACCGCCGCCGAAGCTGTACATCCAGGCCTGGGCGTAGCGGCCCGTCGCGGTCTGCTCGAACACCGGCAGCGTGTTGTCACGGATGATGGTGTCGTAGAAGATCGGGTCGTCACCGTAGGCGTACACGCCACCACCGCAGTACTCGTAGGTGGTGACGGTGCAGGTCGTGCGGCCGGAGTGCGACGCCGAGGAGTCCGCGCAGGTCGTGCTGGAGCTCACCGAGGTGTAGGCACCGGTGCCGCCGGTGATCGTGAAGCCGTGCAGGACGGGCGCGGCGTTCGTGTTGGAGTCCACCGTGACCGTGGCACCGCATGCCGTCGGGTTGGACGTGCCGCAGGTCGACAGGTTGGCGTCGATCGTGGTCAGGTCCGCGCCCTCGACACCCCACACGTCGATCGACTTGCCGTCGAGGTCGATCTGCTCGAGGTACGTGCCGGCGTAAGCGACGACGCACTCGTTGGCGTCGTCGATCGCGTCCTGGAGGCTGTCGAAGGGGTCACCCAGGGTGCCCGAACCCGCCGCGGAGCCGGAGACGGGGTCCGCCACGACCGGCTCGCCGCTCTCGGCGTCGTTGCAGTCGTAGTAGTTGTCGGCGTAGCCGGAGGGCAGGCCGCAATCCTGGACGCTGTCGGCGGGGTCGCCGAAGCCGTCGGAGTCGCTGTCGGCGTAGTAGGTGTCGCCGTCGGTCGGGTCGTTGTCGGCCGTGCCGTCACAGTCGTTGTCGAGGCCGTCGCAGATCTCGGCGGCGCCCGGGTACGAGATGGCGCTGGTGTCGAGGCAGTCGGTGCTGCTGGCGACGTAGCCGGAGGGCACCGTGCAGGAGGTGCTCGTGGCGGTCGAGGTGCCGTAGGAGTCGCCGTCGGCGTCCCGGTACCAGGTGATGGCGTCGGCCGCGCTCTCGTCGACCGTGCCGTCGCAGTCGTCGTCGATGCTGTTGCAGTACTCGGTCGCGCCGGGGTTGGTCAGCGCGCGCGTGTCATCGCAGTCGGTCGAGTTCGACACGTAGCCGGCGGGCGCCGTGCATTCGCGGTCGGTGACCGAGAGGTTGCCGTAGGCGTCGCCATCGGCGTCCGCGTACCAGGTGCTCGCGTCGAGCGCGGTGTCCTCGTCGACCGTGCCGTCGCAGTCGTCGTCGTAGCTGTTGCAGTACTCGGGGGCGCCCGGGTAGCTGGCGGCGCGCGCGTCGTTGCAGTCCGTGGCGTTGGCCACGTAGCCCGAGGGCTGCGAGCACTCGATGTCGCTCACGGAGGCATCGCCGTAGGAGTCGGAGTCGGCGTCCGCGTACCAGGTACGGGCGTCGACTGCGGTGTCCTCGTCGACCGTGCCGTCGCAGTCGTTGTCGATGGTGTCGCAGTACTCGGGGGCGCCGGGGTAGGCGCGCGCGCTGCCGTCGTTGCAGTCGGTGGCGTCCGCGACGTAGCCGGTGGGCTGCGTGCAGGAGATGTCGGTGATGGCAGCGTTGCCGTAGGCGTCGCTGTCGGCGTCGAGGTACCAGGTCGCGGCGTCCGCGGCGGCGTCCTCGTCGACCGAGCCGTCACAGTCGTCGTCGTAGGTGTTGCAGTACTCGGTCGCGGCGGGGTTGGTCAGCGCGCGGGCGTCGTTGCAGTCCGTCGCGTCGGCGACGTACCCGGCGGGCTGCGTACACGAGACGGTGCTCACCGAGGCGCTGCCGTAGGCGTCGCCGTCGGCGTCCGCGTACCAGGTGGGGGCGCCGGACGCGCTGTCCTCGTCCACCGTGCCGTCGCAGTTGTCGTCGATCGAGTTGCAGACCTCGGTCTCGGACGGGTTCACCGCGGCCGAGGCGTCGTCACAGTCGTCGTCGTTGACGGTGTACCCGGTGGGGACCGAGCAGGCCTCCTGCGTGAGCGCCGCGGCGCCGTAGGAGTCCCCGTCGAAGTCGGCGTAGTAGGTGTTGGTGACACCCTCGTCGACGCTGCCGTCGCAGTTGTTGTCGAGCTCGTCGCACACCTCGGCGTTGCCGGGGTAGGCGTGGTCGGTCGTGTCGTCGCAGTCGTCCGCGTTCGCGACCGCGCCGGCCGGAGCCTCGCAGGCGAGGGAACCGGCGTCGGGGTCGCCGTAGCCGTCCCCGTCGGCGTCCGCGTAGAAGGTGTTGCTCACGCCCTCGTCGATCGTGCCGTCGCAGTTGTTGTCGATGCCGTCGCACACCTCGGCGGCGCCCGGGTACGAGTCCGGCTCGTTGTCGTCGCAGTCGGTCCCGTTCTGGACGTAGCCCTCGGGCGCGTCGCACGCGATGGACGGCGCGTCAGGGTTGCCGAAGCCGTCCCCGTCGAAGTCCTGGTAGTAGCTGCCCTGCACGTCCTCATCGATCTGCGAGTTGCAGTTGTCGTCGAGGCCGTTGCAGATCTCGGTGGAACCGGGGTTCACGTCCGAGTTGCTGTCGTCGCAGTCGCCCTCGGAGACGAGGAAGCCGTCGCCGTCTTCGTCGACCGCGGGGATCCCCGAGGTGTCGTCGAGCGGCTTGTCGCTGGGGCCGTCGTCGCCACCGGGACAGCCGAGCAAGAACAGGAGGGACAGAGTGAGGGGCATACGGATCATCGGCGACCTCGGGGCGGGCAAGGGGGCAAGGTTCAAAAGCGGTATGTGGAGTTTACGAAAAAAGGCAAAGTCTGTAAAGCCGGCTTCGTCGGTCGTGCGAGTCGCGTGAAAGGATCGTCTGTCCATGCGGATCCCCGAGTGGGGGGGACAGCGACGACGGCGGATGCGCGAGCCCGGGAGTGGCGCACGGGGCGCGGCGCGCGTGGTGAGCGCCGCTACGGACAGGCCTCTTGGAGGTCGAACAGCGCGCAGCCGTCCAGCCGCTCCGAGCGGTAGAGCGCGGTCTCCACGCTCGGGAAATCAAGGCGCCAAGCTTGTTCCGCGCCCCCGGACGCGTCGGGGTGGAGGAGCGCAAGGGCAGACCGCTGCGTCGAGTCCGGGCGGACCCACCAGAAGTTGCCGACGGCGACCTCGAGCCCGCCGTCCGCGCGAAGATCGAGCCCGCCCCACGCGGGCGTGATCCATTCCGTGTCGCCGATCCACTGCGTCTGGATGCGCGCTGTTTTCGCGGCCTCGTCAAGCTCGAGCACGAGCGCCCGGGAGTGTGCCACCCCGCTGCCCGTGCGGTTCAGGCCGTTGTCGTAGACGACGAGCAGGTCGCCGATGCGCTTGACGTCGTGCTGCCCGAAGAACCACTCGGTGTCCTCCGCGGGCTCGCCGCCGGCGTCGAGCAGGGCCAGGTCGCCGCCGAGGCCGATGCGGAGGTCCACGAGGCGGGTCGCCACGTCGATGCGGACCACCTGGTTGAGGTTGCGGAGGCTCACGTAGAGCTTCAGGCCGCCGGCCTCCTCGACGTCCCACACCGCGTTCGCGTGGAAGGGTGCGATGTCGTAGCGGTCGCCCGCGTCGAGCGCGCCGCTGGCGACCCCGTCGTCCATCGAGCTCCAGCTCCACAAAATCGCACCCGTCTCCGGCGAGAGCTGCTGGACGACGAACCCCTCCCACGTCGTCTCGGGATCGTCCGCCGCCGGGACCGCCTCCTCCGCGAGCACCCACAGGCTCTCGCCGTCCGCCGCGAGGCCGACGTCGTGGTGCCAGCTCGCCGACACCTGCCACGGGCTCCCCGCCTCGTCGGGCGCCTCGAGCACGACTTCGCCGTCCAGCGTCCGGATGGTCGGGGCGGTGCTCGCGTCCGCGCCGAAGCCACCGTAGAGGATGCGGTCCGCGCCGACCCAGGTGGCGTCGATGTCGCCGCCGCCTTCGCCCGCGAACTGCCAGCGGGGACGCCCCTCGGCGTCGACGATCGCGAGGAATTCGTCGGAGAAGGAGTCGTCGCCCGCGGCGGCCGGATCGAGGAGGTGCGCGAGGTTCACCAGGTGGAAGCCGACCTCCACGGGGTCACCGGGGATGGTCACCTCGGCGACGGGGAGGCCGGTCGGGAGCGGGGGTGTCGTGAGCTCAACGACGTTGGAACGCGCGCCGTCCCGCGTGGCCGCGCAGCGGTAGAGGGTGTCGGCGAGCAGGCCGCGCATCACCACGGGCGCGGGTGGGCTCTGGGGGGTGGAGAGACGGTGCACGTCCGCCCCGGCCGCGGTTGCGCAGCGCAGCTCCACCTCGCCCTCGCCGGAGATCTCGAAGCGGGCGGCGTGGGCGTCGGTGCCCGAGAGCGCGCCGGTGAGCTCGACGGCCTCGACCGTCGGTGCGCAGGCGGCTTGGAGGAGCACGAGCATTCCGCGGCCCTATCCCAAGGCGCCGGCACCGCCCGCGCGGGGGGCCCTCTCCGCGACGCGACGTCGAGGGATAGGCATTCGTGGTGCGCCTCCTCCATGTCACCGACACGCACCTCGGCGTCGATCGCTGGTTCCGCGGCGCGCCTCGGGGATGGCGCCGCGGCGATGACCACCTCGCCGCGTTCCGCGCCGCCCTCGCGCCGGCGTTCCGGGGGGAGGTCGACGGCGTGGTCCACACCGGGGACCTGTTCGACCGCTCGCGCCCACCCGCGCGCGCGGTCGCCGAGGCCATCGCGCTCCTCGCGGAGGTCGCGCGGCAGGTGCCGGTGGCGCTCATGCCCGGCAACCACGACCGGCAGGGCCTCCGCGCGCACCTCGCTGGCGGAGGGCTGCCCGGCGTCGCGATCGTCGATCGCGCCGCCCGGGTGCGGATCGCGGGGGCCTGGCTCGCGCTCGTGCCCTACCTGCCAGACCCGGCCGCGTGGGGGGCCGCCGCGAGCGACGTGTGTGGCGAGGGCGTGGACCTCCTGCTCGCCCACCAGGCCTTCGACGGCGCCCGCGTGCCCGGCTTCGCGTTCCGTGTCGGCAGCCCCGCGGACACCATCGGCGAGGCGCACCTCCCGCCGGGCGTGCGGCACATCCTGTGCGGGCACATCCACACGCGGCAGGCGCTCGCCCTCGGCGCCGCGGTGGTCGTCCACCCCGGCTCCACCGAGCGCACCGCCTTCCTGGAGCGCGCGGAGACCAAGGGGTCGGCCGTCTGGGAGCTCGGTGCCGAGCCCACGTGGCGCTTCGTGGACGGCCCGGCGCGCCCCATGCATGTGGTCGAGCATCCCGACGCGCTCGCCCTCGTGAGCGCGGAGGAGCTGGTGACGTTGAAGGGCGCGGCGCGGCATGTGGAGGTCGAGCAGGCCGCCTTGGCGCGGGGGGCGTGGGTCGCGCCGTTGCCCGCGCCGACGCCGCAGATGACCTTGTTCGCGCCGCGGCGGTAGCCGGGACGGCTCGCGCGGCGGGCCCCCCAAAACGAAGGACGGCGCCCCCGCCGAAGCGAGAGCGCCGTCGCTCAATCCCCGAGGGGAGGGGCTACCAGGTCCCGGCGGGGCCGCCGCGCGCGCCCTGGTCGTTCACGGTGCCGTCAACGTCGTTGTAGGCGGCCGAGGGGTCACCCGCGTCGATGGAGGACGACGTGGAGCGCAGCGCGAACGTGTCGTTGTACGGGTTGTTCTCGCAGGTGCCCGACGAGAAGTTGCTGCCCGACGAGATCGCGCCGGAGCCGGCCGACAGCGTGCCGCCGTAGGCGCTACCCGAGCTGTTGTACACGTTGTTGTAGTCCTGCGTGCCGCTGCCGCCCGCGCCGTAGACGAGCGCGACGGTGGTGGTGGCCTCCGCGATGGAGTTGAGCAGGTTGAACGTGGTCGACGTGCCGATGTAGGCCTGCGAGCCGCGCGCCGTGCCGGACGAGGACGAGGTGTTGCCGAAGAACACCGTGTTCGTGAACGTGGCCGTGCCGGAGGTCTCGGTGAAGATACCGCCGCCGTCGGTGTCCGCGTCGTTGCAGTAGATCGCGGCGTTCGTGAACGCGGCGGAGGCGCCGGAGAGGTTCACGCCCGCGCCGTCGGAGGCCTCGTTCTCGCCGACGTACCCGTGCTCGAAGGTGAAGCTCGAGCCGTCCTCGGCGAAGATGCCGCCGCCCTGGTCGGCGAAGTTGCCGGCGATCCAGGAGTCCTCGAAGCTGGCGTTCGAGTTCTGGAGGCAGGCGCCGCCGCCGTAGCTGTACATCCAGACCTGGTTGAAGGACCCGGAGGAGACCTGCTGGAACTCGGGCAGGGTGTTGTCGCGCACGTCAACGTCGTAGAAGACGGGGTCGTCCCCGTTCACGTAGATGCCGCCGCCGCAGTACTCGTAGGTCGTGACCGTGCAGGTCGTGCGACCGGAGTGGGACGCGGAGGAATCGGCGCAGGTCGTGGTGGTGGTCGACGAGGTGTACGAGCCGGTGCCGCCGGTGATCGTGAAGCCGTGGATGGTCGGCGCCGCGTTGGTACCCGAGTCGATCGTGACGGCAGTGCCGCACGCGGTCGGGTCGGTCGAGGTGCAGGTCGACAGGTTGGGGTCGATCGTGGTCACGTCGTAGCCCTCGACGCCCCACACATCGATGTTCTTGCCGTCGAGGTCGATCTGCTCGCGGTAGGTGCCGCTGTAGGCGACGACGCACTGGTAGGCGGCGTCGATGGCGTCCTGCAGGCTGTCGTACGGGCTCGCCAGCGAGCCGGTGCCAGAGGCGGAGCCGCTGACGGGGTCCGCGACCACGGGCTCGGTGCGGTCGGTGTCGTCGCAGTCCCACGAGTTGTCGACGTAGCCGCTCGGGACCGCGCACTCGATGTCGGTCGAGGAGGGGTCACCGAAGCCGTCGTTGTCGGCGTCGAGGTAGAACGTGTCGCCGTCGACGGGGTCGTTGTCGACCGTGCCGTCGCAGTCGTTGTCGAGGCTGTCGCAGATCTCGTCCGCGCCGGGGTACGAGATGGCGCTGGAGTCGAGGCAGTCCGTGCTGTCGGCCACGAAGCCGGCGGGCTGGGTGCACTGCACGTCGGTGATGGCAGCGCCGCCGTAGGTATCGCCGTCGGCGTCGAGGTACCAGGTGGTCGCGTCGGCCGCGCTGTCCTCGTCGACCGTGCCGTCGCAGTCGTCGTCGTAGCTGTTGCAGTACTCGGTCGCGCCGGGGTTCGTGAGCGCGCGGGCGTCGTCACAGTCGGTGGAGATCGAGACGTACCCGGCAGGCTGGGTGCACGCGAGCTGCGAGACGGCGGCGTCACCGTAGGCGTCCGCGTCGGTGTCCGCGTACCAGGTCAGCATGTCGCTGGCGCCGGTGTCGATCGCGCCGTCACAGTCGTCGTCGATGCCGTTGCAGACTTCGGTGGCGTCCGGGTTCACGGCGGCGACGGCGTCGTCACAGTCCGTGGCGTTGATCGTGTAGCCGGTGGGGACGGCGCAAGCCTCCTGCGTGAGCGAGGAGTTGCCGAAGCGGTCGCCGTCGAAATCGGCGTAGTAGGTGGTGGTGACACCCTCGTCGACCGTGCCGTCGCAGTTGTTGTCGATCTCGTCGCACACCTCGGCGTTGCCCGGGTAGGCGTTGCCGGTGGTGTCGTCGCAATCGGTGGCATCGAGGACCGAGCCGGCCGGCTGGTCACACGCGAGGCTCGGGGCGGCGGCGTCACCGTAGGTGTCGCCGTCGGCGTCCGCGTACCAGGTCTGGGTGACACCCTCGTCGACCGCGCCGTCGCAGTTGTTGTCGATCTCGTCGCAGATCTCGGTGGCACCGGGGTACGCGGCGTTCTCGCTGTCGTCACAGTCGTTGCCGTTCTGGACGTAGCCGGAGGGGGCGTCACACGCGACCGAGGTGGCGTCGGGGTTGCCGAAGCCGTCCCCGTCGAAGTCCTGGTAGTAGCTACCCTGGACGTCCTCGTCGATCTCGCTGTTGCAGTTGTCGTCGATGCCGTTGCAGAGCTCGGTGGCCGCCGGGCTCACGTCCGCGTTGCTGTCGTCGCAGTCGCCTTCGGAGGGCAGGAAGCCGTCGCCGTCCTCGTCGACCGCCTTGGACGTGTCGTCCGCCGGCTTGTCGTCGTCACCCGGCGTGGGGGTACCGTTGCAACCCGCGAGGAGGGCGAGGAGGGAGAAGGGCAGCAGAAGCTTGACCATGTCAGAACCTCTCCGGCTGCGGAGCCGGGCGATGGTGGCACGAAGGCGGTGGCACGAAGGGAAGGAGAGCGGTGGGCTTCCTTCGAACGGGAAGCCGGCTGAATCGCATTGAACCACAAGCACGGTCAAGTCGCAAAGAGTTTGTGGCCTTTTCTACCGAATCGTCTGAGCTTGTCAGCGCTGAATGGCGCCGAACCGCAGCCCGCGATCGGACACCCGCCACGCTTGCCGGCGCGCGCGCTCGAGGATGGCGAGCAGGATCACGGCGCCCGCAAGCACGGTGTCCGCGCGCTCGGGCGAGACCGCGACGAGGCGCCTCCGCTCCTCCGGGGTGGCCGCGAGGAGGCGATCGATCCAACGCCGGAGCGCTGCCGCGGTGAGGGTCGACCCGTGGACGACCGCGGGGTCGTACGCCGGGAGTCCGAGGTCGGCGGCGGCGAGGGTGGTGGCGGTGCCCGCGACGGCGACGGCGGCCTTCGGGATGAAGTCCAGGTCGAGCGTGGCGACGGCGGCATCCACGTGCGCGCGGAGCCGGGCGAGCGCGGCCGCGGCGACGACACCCGTGCCGAGGTACTGCTCGGTGAGGCGCACCGTGCCGATCTCCAGGGAGACGCGGCTGCGGATGTGCGGGCCCTCGCCGACGATCACCTCGGTGGAGCCGCCGCCCGGGTCGCAGAGCAGCGCGGGACCGGGGCCGAGGCCCAGGCCGGCGACGCCGCCGAGCCAGGTCAGGCGCGCTTCCTCTTCGCCGCTCACTATCTCGGCGCGGAGGCCTGTCTTCGCCCGTACGTTGGCGTAGAACGTGGTCGCGTTCAGGGCGCGCCGCGACGCGGAGGTGGCGATCGTCCGGACGTTCTCCGGGGCCACGCCGAGCGCGCGGGCCTTCTGCGCGTAGTCCCCGAGGAGGGACACGGCGGCCTCCATCCGGTCGGGTCGAAACACGCCCACGTCCCCGAGGCCACGCCCGAGGCCGACGACGTTGGCCTCGTCGTGCAGCACGTTCCCGGCATCGTCCACGACGAGGAGGAGCAGGGAGTTGGACCCGATGTCGATCGCGGCGCGGGGCATGGACCTTCCGGAGGCGGCCGCAACGTAGCCCGGTCGCGCTCGCGTAGGGGGTCCTTCGCCGGAGAGGTCCGACCGGGCGGGCGGCGGGCCGCTGTGCCTGGCCGACCGGGCCCGGCTACCAGCTCAGGTGGTTCGACCAGGAGGGGTTCGTGTAGCCCCCGCCGCCCGAGGTGACCTTGATCTGGTGCAGGTGATCCAGGGAGCTGATCCAGATGTGGGCACCGCCGTCGCGGGTGGACGAGTAGGCGATGTACTGGCCGTCGGGGGACCAGCTCGGGTCCTCGTTGTCGCCCGAGCCCTGGGTGACCCGGTCCATCCCGGAGCCGTCCGGGCGCACGGTGAACACGTCGAAGTGGCCGCTCTCGCGCCCCACGAAGGCGATGCGATCGCCGGCAGGGGACCAGGCGGGATCGGTGTTCTGGGAGCCCGAGAAGGTGACGCGCTTCGCGCCCGATCCGTCCGCGTTCATCTGGTAGATCTGGGGGGAGCCGCTGCGCTCGCTCACGAAGGCGAGCTTGGAGCCGTCGGGGGACCAGGACGGCGAGACGTCGATGCCGGCGCTCGCCGTCAGCCGCGCGATCTCGCGGCCGACGTAGGGGTCGATCGTGAAGATCTCGGAGTCTCCGCCGACCGTCAGGGTGAGCGCGAGGATGTCTCCGAGGGGGGAGAACGAGCCGCCCGTGTTGATGCCCGATCGGTTGGACACGCGGCGGATCTGCCCCTTGCCGAGATCCGCGACATACAAATCGGGGTTCCCTGCCACGTACGACGTGTACGCGATGGCGGTGCCCGTCGCGTTCCACTTGGGTTTTAGGTTGATGCTGCCGTTCTTGGTGATCTGGCGCCGCCCGGCACCGTCCGCGTCGACGACGTAGATCTCCTTGTTGCCAGAGAAATTCCCGACGAAGGTGAACTTGGTGTCGAAGAAGCTGCGTTGCTTGGTGACGGTCTCGACGATGAAGTCCGCGGCGCGATGCGCGAGGCCGCGGACACCGGAGGTCGGCGCGGAGAATGCCTTGGCCCCGAGCTTCTCGGCGCCGTCCACCCCGTAGATCCACACCTCGGTGCGGAGCTTGTCGTCGGCGGAGGTGAGCAGGGTCTTGGCGAGGACCGCCGCGCCGGTGGGGCGCCAATCCGCGAAGTCGAACTCGCCGAGGCGGATCCCCGCCCCCGCGGGCTCCATGGAGGCGTTGGCGTCGAGGATCCGGAACCAGCCGGAGAGCTCGAGGTCGCGCCGGACGATGGCCCAGAACTCGTCGTTGGGGCCGCCGGTGCCCTTCGGCAGGGGGATGGCGATGGGGATGGCGCGCTCGCCGGGGCGGCCGATCTCGATGAGGACGTTGGTCCTCGGCGCGTCCTGCGCAACGGCGACCCCGCACCCCACGAGGAAGAGGGGCGCGAAGACGGCGGCGAGCGTGCGGACGGACATCACTGGCACTCCTTCCCGGTGAACTTGAGCGTGGCGATGAGGCCGTCGGTGAACCGGGCCGGGGGCTTCGGCAGCGGGCCGGTCGCCTCCACGGCGCGCTTCGCGGCCTCGTCGAAGGAGACGTTGCCGCTGCGGGTCTTGATGGTCGGCGCACCCTGGGGGGTGCCGTTCGCGTCGACGTCGACCGCGACGAGCACGGCGAGCGTGGGGTCGGCGACGCAGATCGAGCGCAGCGGGTGCCAGTTGACCCCGACCTTCTCGCGCGCCTTCACCTGCCAGCGCGCAAGCTCGGGGTCGTTGAGGCCGCTCGTGGCGGTCGTCCCTTCGTCCCCCTCCACGCCGTCCGGGTTGGAGGCGAGCCGATCGACCTCCCCGACGGGGGCCGAGAGGTTGTCGAGCGCCTGCCGCATGCGGAGCTCGTCCCTCGTCTTCTGCAGCGCGTCCGCATTCGGATCCCCCTTGGTCTTGGGGGCATCGGGCGTCTTGAACGCCATGTCGCTCGGGTTGGGCGGCGGGGGCTGCGCCGTTGGATCCGACGCGGCGGCCTTGGGGGCCTCCGGCGCGCGCTCGGCCTTCTGGGGCATGCGGGTGACGTTCTTCGGCGGGCCGGAGAGGGCGACCTGGATCGTGTCCTCCGGCTTGAAGAGGGGCTCCTCGGAGGACGACGAGCAGCGCGCCACCATCACGATCGCGAACAGCGCCACGTGCGCGAGCAGCGCGACCGGAACCTCCCAGGTGATCGTGGGGCCCGCCGCCATGGACTAGGGCGCCTCGCCGAGGCCTTCGGAGACCGCGCCGGGCTGGGTCACGAGGCCCACCTTGGCGACGCCGGCGTTCTGCGCCACGGCGAGCAGCTGGAGGACCTTCTCGTACGCGAGCTTGCCATCTGCACGTACGAACACCTGCTGGTCGGGGTTTTCTTTCGCGATCGCGGAAAGTTTCAGCTTGAGCTCGTCGAGCGGAAACTCGTTCTTGCCGAGATAGTACTTCTCCTCACCGGTAACCGAGAGGACAAGCTGATCCTCGTCAGCGCCGAGCGGCGGCGCCTCCGCACGCGGGAGGTCGAGCGCCACGCCGGTCGTCATGAGCGGGGCGGTCACCATGAAGATGATCAGGAGGACGAGCATCACGTCGACGAAGGGCGTGACGTTGATGTCCGCCATCATGCCGCCGTCGCGGGAGGGGCCGCTCATTCCCATGGCTACCGCCCCCGGTAGTGGCGCTTCACGATGTTGAGGAAGTCGGACGAGAACCCGTCCATCTCGCTCGCGATGCTCCGGATCCGGCTGTTGAAGAAGTTGTAGGCCATGACCGCGGGGATGGCCGCGAGCAGGCCGACGGCGGTGGCGACGAGCGCGTGCGCGATGTCGGGGCCGACGGTCTGGATGGAGGCCTGGCCGGTGGCGCCGATCTTCTGGAACGCCCGCAAGATGCCCCACACGGTGCCGAAGAGCCCGATGAACGGGCCGGTGGAGCCGGTCGTGGCGAGCACGGGGATCATGCGCTCGAGCTGGTTGAGCTCGACGTTCGCCGTGCGCCGGAGCGCGCGCTCGATGTTCTCGGTGAGCCCGAGGTCCATCGCGCCGGCGGAGTCACCCGTCGTAAGGCGCTGGAGCTCGACGTACCCGGCCTTGAACACCTCGGCGACGGGCGCGTTCGGGTAGCGGCCGCTGCGCTCGTACACGTCATCCAGCGCGCGGGCCTTCCAGAAGGCGTCGAGGAACGCCTGGGACTGGACCGACGCGCGACGGACCGCGAGGTACTTGTTGAGGATGATGGCCCAGCACGCCACCGACATCGCCAGCAGCAGGAACAGGACCGACTGGACGATGAAGTCGGCCTCGAGGACGAGGGAGACAATCGAGAAACCGTCGTCCGCCGCGGCGACCGAGGCCAGGTAGACGGGAAGCACTGGATCCATGAGGTCGGCGGGTAACACGGGGGCGCCACCGACGGGCCCGCGAACGTGTCACCCGAGCGAACGACCGGTGGTACCGCCGGGTTCCCGGGACTACGGCGCGGCCGTCCGCCGCCAGCCGTCCAGCGCTTCGGGGAGCCCGGGCCGCAGCTCGAGCGCCTTGGAGTAGGCCTCCGCGGCGAGCACCGACTGGCGGAGGGCCTCGTAGTTCTTCCCGAGCATCGTCCACGCGCCGTAGTGGCCGGGGAGGAGCCGGGTGGTGTTGCGGAGCGCCCGCACGGCGAGATCGGGGCGGAGGGCCTCGCTCGCGATGTCCCCGATGCCGTTCCACGCGTAGGCGTTGCACACGTCCATCGAGAGCGCTGCGCGGTACTCCTGGAGGGCGCCGAGCGCGTCCTTCCGCATCCGACGCTCATCCCCGGAGTCGACGCGCTTGCGGGCCTCGCCGCGCACGGCCTCCCCGGGGGCCTTGCACGTGTCCGGCGGGTCGGCGGGCAGGGTCGCGGCGAGGGCCGACATCGGGTCGCTCGGCGGGGCGGACGGCTGGGCCGTGGGGACTGGGGCCGGCGGCGTGTACGTAGCCGTCGGGGGGGCCGGCGTGGGCGGGGTGTAGGCCGGAGTGGTCGTGCCGTACGTCGTCGTCGTGGCCGGGCGCGTGCCCGAGGAGGCCGGCGCCTGCGCGCCGTTGCGGGTGCCGGCTGCGAAGGCGTTCCCGGTGACCGGGGTGACGACGAGGGGCCGCCCGTCGACCACCACGACCCGGGCGTTCGGAACGCGCGTGACCGGCGTGACGTTCGCGAGGATCGAGCCGTCGACCGGCAGGTCGCTCTGGCAGTCGAGGAGGAAGAAGCGCCCCATGTCGTCCGCGGGCGAGACGCACGTGGTCGCGGGCACCGCGCAGGCCTGCTGGAAGCAGTGGACCTGCAACGGGTTGACGGCCTGCATCACGAGCTCGCCGCCGAGCGGCGGATGGTCGAGGGCCACGGTGGCGCCCGCGTTGAACACGCCCTGCCCGCCGCACCCGATCTCCCACAGGCCGACGATGCGCCAACTGCCGCCTTCGCGGGAGAGCCGGGAGCCCTCGCCGTAGACGCGGAGCTCGGCGTTGCAGCTCGCGAGGCCGCCCGCCTGACAGCAGGCGTAGCAGCCCTCGTCGGCGGCCCGGGCAGAGAGCAGGAGGGAGTAGAGCACCATGGCCGGAATCTACAGCACCGCGGGTGGACCGTCGCCTGGAAAGGGCCCGGGGAACGGCCCCGGGCGCGGCCCGAGGGGCGTCGCGCCGCGGACCTCCCGGTAGATCTCGAGGAGCCGCGCCGCGTGCGCGTCGATGCCCTCGCTCGCGAACGGCGCCACGCGCTCCCGGCCCCGGCGGATCTCCGCGGCCATCGCCGTGCGCCACGCCTCGACGGAGCCTGGCTCCACGCGGATCGCCGCGCTCCCGAGCACCTCGGTGACGCCCGGGACGTCGCTCGCCACGATGCGGACCCCGGCCGCAGCGGCCTCCCGGAGCACCAGGGGGCTGTTCTCCTCCCACGTGCTCGGAAAGACGAGCACGTCGGCCTCGGTCAAGAATCCGTGGACCTCCTCGGGGGCACACGGGCCGTCGAGCGTGACCCCCGGGACCTCGGCCGCGCGGGCCCTCAGGGCGTCGACGTAGGCGAGGCGGCCGTCGTAGGGGAGCGATGGCCCCACGATCCGCAGCGTGGCGGCTCCGGCGGGGAGGCGGGCGAAGGCTTCGAGCGCCACGCGCGGCCCCTTCGTCGGGAGGAGGCCGCCAAGGAAGAGGAACCGCACCGGTCCAGGGACCGAGACGGGGGCGGGCGCCATCGGGCGGAGCAGCGGCAACGGCAGCCAGGTGGCGTCGAGGCCGAGGCGGGCGGGGAGGTGCTGCGACGGCGAGAGGAAGCGGTCGACGTGGGTGCGGAGCTGGTCGAAGGCGCCGCGGCGGGCGAGCACGAGGTCACGACGCAACGGGAGGCGGTCGGCGACCGCGGGCGGGAGCGGGGCCCACAGCGCCGGCGCGAGGCAGCGCGCGCACCGGTCCTCCGAGGGGCCCGGGCACCGCGCGCCGGTACGGTCGACGAGCTGGCCCCTGGCGCACGCCAGCCAGGCGTCGTGCAGCGTCAGGACGACCCGCGCGCCGAGGCCGCGCGCCACCGCCGGGATGCCCATCGACGCGCCAGTGAGGTGGTGGACGTGCACGATTTCGGGGCGGGCCGCCGCGCAGGCCACCCCGAAGGCGGCGTCGGCCTCGGCGCGCGCGAAGGTCTCCCGGAACGGGAGGCGGCGCTTCGGCAGCGCGGCGGGGGTCCAGTGCGTGACCGTGGCGCCCGCGCGCGCCTGGGCCTCCGCGACCGCCGCCGCGTAGAGTTCGGTGCCGCCGAGATCGTGGGGGGGCCACCCGTGCGCCACGTGGAGGATGCGCAAGGCGGGTGCGGGGGGCGGGTTCACGCAGCCACGTCCGTCGCGCGAGGAGCCCGGAAGGGGGCCGGCTTCCGGCCCGTCGGGCCGCCTCGGCCCGACCGAGGCGCCTCGCGCCGAGCCTGGAGGGGTCCGACCCCCGAGCGAAGCGAGGGGGTCGCGCCCATCTCTCCCTTCACCCGTCCTCGGCCAGGATCTCCTCCGCCCGCTGGCCCCCGGCGAGCGCCTGGAGCTCCTCGTCGTGGTCGTCGCTCACGCGGGCGACGTAGCGCAGGGCGTGCGCGAACTCGTCGTAGTTCACGGTGTCCCCGAGCAGCGTGTGCGTGAAGGAGACGGTGTCGTCCTCGAAGAGCAGGAAGGCGCCGAAGAGCACCTCCGTGTTCATGCGCAGGAGCCGCATGACGAGCTCGAGCTGGGGGCGCGCGCCGGAGAGCAGCGTCGATGCGAAGCGCACGAACGCGTGGTCCTCGTCCTCGAACACGGACACCATCACGACGGTGGAGCCGTATTTGAGTAGGAAGATCCCTTCGGGATTGCGGTCCGGATCGATGTCCATCCGGACGAGGAAGTCGCTCACCCGGTCAGCGAGCATGCGCAGGCGGTCGCTCAAGGTCCCTCTCCGGAGCCTCTACTTATACGCCGTTGCGGCCGACGGGTGGGCGACCGGATGCGGAGCCGTGCGTCGTCGCGTAGAGGGCCACGAGCTGGTCGAGGTGGGCGGCGAACGTCGGGGGTGGCCGGACGGGGAGCGTCGTGATCGCCGCGGCGCGGAGGGCCGCCGCCAGCGCGGGGACGTTCCCGGGGGGGTAGAGCCAGCCGTCGACGCCGGGTTCGACGAGCTCGGAGAGGCCGCCGATGTCGGGGGCGATGACCGGGCAGCCGGCAGCGCGCGCCTCGAGGACGACGAGCGGCGCGTTCTCGGGCCAGATCGAGCCGAGCACGAGGGCGCGGGCACGGGCGAGTTGCGCGGGGATGACGGCGGCGTCGAGCGCGCCGTCGTTGGGGAGGCCGGCGACGTAGGCGGCGTCGGGGCCCGGGGGGCCGTGGACGCGGAGGGGCACGTCGACCCCGGACGCGCGCCACGCCTCGCGTACGAGGTGGGGGCCCTTGTGGGAGGCGAGCGTGCCGAGGAACAGGAAGGGGCCGTCGGCGGCGCGCGGATCGCGGCAGGCGACGGGATCGACGCCATGCGGGATCACTCGGGGGGCGGGGAGCCCCTGGGCGACGGCGGCGGCGGCAAGCCAGCGGCTGGGGCTCACGAGCGCGGCGCAACGGGCGGCAAAGGCGCGGATCGTGCGATCCCGGTCGGCGAGCTGGCCGGCCGTGAGCGGGGGCGTGGAGCCCGCGAGCATCCGCGCGCGGAGCCCGCCCGGGAGACGCCGCCACATCCCCTGGAGGCGGGCAGGCGCGACGTAGCGGCTCGCGCGGCCGGCGAGGCCCACGGCGCGGGTCAAGGCCGGCGTGTCGCGCGCCCACTCGGAGGCGCAGGGGACGCAGGCGGCACCAGGGCCGTCACACGGCTGACCGTCGCGGAGGAGGAGCCCGCCGGCGGGGCACCACCCCCAGGCGTCGTGGAGGGTCCAGACGACGGGGGCCTCGACCGAAAACGACGCGGAGAGGAAGGCGAGGTGCTGGACGTGGACGACGTCGGGGCGGAAACGAGCAGCAAGGTCGGTGACGATGCGATCGAAGGCGGGATCGGAGGCGCCGCGCCGTAGCCCCGCGTAGGGCGTGTTGTTGGCGACGCGGGTGAGGCCCGGGCCCTCGGTGATCGCGTACGGCGCGGCGCCGGCGTCGGGCGCGGCCGCGACGGTGTGGACGTCCCAGCCCCGGGCACGGAGCCCGTCCGCCACCCGGCGAGCGTACTGCTCGGTGCCGGCGGACTGCCGGGGCGGGTACCCGTGAACGAGCTGCAGGAGGCGTGGCACGCCCCGCTCCGGTATCATCGACGCCGTGCCCGACTCTCCCCTCCGCGTGCTGGTGGTCGACGACGAGGAGAACCTCCGTCACCTGCTCACCCTCATCCTCGGCCGCGCCGGCTACGGCGTGGTCGTGGCGGCGAACGGGCGCGAGGCGCTGGGGCGGCTCGGCGAGGCCGACGTCGTGCTCTGCGACATCCGCATGCCCGAGATGGACGGGCTCACCTTCCTCGGCGCGCTCCCGCCGGGCGCGCCGCCGGTCGTGATGATGAGCGCCTACGGCACCATGGACACCGCGCTCGAGGCGATGCGCCGGGGCGCCTACGACTACGTGTCGAAGCCGTTCAAGGCCGACGAGATCGTGCTGACGCTGCGCAAGCTCGCGGAGCGCGAGAGCCTCGCGGCCGATCGCGGGCGGCTCGCGGTCGAGAACGCGCGGCTGCAGGAGCGCATCGGCGAGCCCGTGGAGGGCTTCGTGGGGCGCTCCCCCGGGATCGGCGAGCTGCTGCGCGTGCTGGGGCGGGCGGCGCGCCACGACTCGACCGTGCTCCTCTCCGGCGAGAGCGGCACCGGCAAGGAGCTGCTCGCGCGCGCGCTGCACCGCTTGTCGCCCCGCGCGAAGGGCCCGTGGGTGGCCGTGAACTGCGCCGCGATCCCCGAGACCCTCCTGGAGAGCGAGCTGTTCGGGCATGCCCGGGGCGCGTTCACCGGGGCCGTCCAGTCGCGGCCGGGCCTGTTCGAGCAGGCCGACAAGGGGACGTTGTTCCTCGACGAGATCGGGGACCTCCCCGCGCCGCTCCAGTCGAAGCTCCTCCGGGTATTGGAGGACGGGATGGTCCGGCGCCTCGGCGCCCGCGGCGATCAGCCCGTGGACGTGCGGATCGTGGCCGCGTCCGCGCAACCGCTCGCCCCACCGCGCTTCCGCGAGGACCTCTACTACCGGCTCGCCGTCGTCCATCTCCACATCCCGCCGCTGCGGGAGCGCGCGGAGGACATCCCGCTGCTCGTCGAGCACCTGCTCGGCGCGTTGGCGACGCGGATGCGCCTCCCGCGGCCCGACATGCCGGAGGAGACGCTGCGGATCCTGCTGGCCCACGGGTGGCCCGGCAACGTCCGGCAGCTCGAGAACGCGCTCGAACGGGCGCTGCTGGTCTGCGACGGGCGGACCATCGCCCCCGAGGACCTCCCGCGCGAGCTGCGCACGCCGAGCGCGCGGCCTCCCTCGTCGGAGGACCTCTCCATCCCGGCGCAGGTCGCGGCGCTCGAGAAGCGGCTCATCGAGCGGGCGCTGGGCCAGTCCGACGGCAACAAGGCCGCGGCGGCGCGGGTGCTGGAGATCTCGTACAAGACCCTGCTCTACAAGATCCGCGAATACGGGCTCGAGGCCTGATGCGACGCTCCCCGGCGGTGAGCGTGGCAGGCGCGGCGTTGCTCGGGCTCCTCGTGGCGGTCGGCCTCCGGGCGACCGCCGTGTCGCGGGGCGTCGCGACGGCGCAGCGCGCGCTCGACGCGTCGGACCTCGAGGGGGCGGAAGCCGCGTGGCGGCAGGTGCTCGCCGCGGATCCCGGCCGCGCCGAGGCGCTCTACGGGCTCGGCTGGACGCTCCACCTCGCCGCCGAGACCGAGGCCGCGCGCGAGGCCTTCCAGCAGTGCGTCGATGCCCACCCCGAGAGCCCGCTCGGCTACAAGGGGCTCGGCAGCGTCGCGATGGCGGAGGGGAACCCGAACCTCGCTCGCCGGCGCTTCGAGGAGGCCCTCGCCAAGGCCCCGAACGACGTGGCCGTGCGCCACAGCCTCGCGCTCCTGGACTTGTCGACCGGACGCGTGGCCGCCGCCGCCGCCGCGTTCGAGGCCCTCGCCGCGGAGGAGCCGACCCGGGCGGTGTTCCGGCAGGCGCTGGCGGAGGCGCTCGTGGCGGACGGCAAGCCCGAGGCCGCCCTCGACGCCGCGACGGAGGCCGTGCGGCTGGCCCGGGACGATCCCCGGGGGCGGGCCCTGGCCGAGGTCACCCGCGCCCGCGCCATCCTCGCGGCCACGAGCGGGCGGGTGGATCCGACGGACTGCGCGGGGACCGCCGTGCCGGTCTACACCTGGCTGGCCGAGGCCGACCGCGCGCTGGACGAGGCGGAGGCCACCGGGGTGCCCCTGCCGGAGCTCGTCTCGTCGCGGCGCGCCGTGCGGCACCGGCGCGGGGCCATCGACGACCAGTGTCCGGGCGCCCGGCTGCCCACCGGCCCGCCGGCGGCCACGGCGTTGGGAAGGAAGTTCCCAGATGGGTAGTTTTTTCCCATCTCGCGACGTGACGAAACGAGACGAAGCGGCGGATCGCGCCGGATCGGATCTTGCAAGCACCCGGTCTGGCCACACCCTGGTCGAGCTCGCCGTGGCGATCGCCATCGTCGGGATCCTCGCCGGGATGGGGTGGACCGCCATTCAGCCCGAGGTCGACCGCTTCCGCATGTTGAAGGCCGCGCGATTGCTACACTCGGACCTCCAGTCGCTCCGCGCGCTGGCGATCTCGTCCAATCGGGAGACCCGCATCGTGTTCCTCGTGGCCGACGACGCCCTCGACCCCGACGACGTGCAGGTCGGCGAGTGGCTCCTCCAGGCGGGGGACCGTTCGACGGGCAGCGTCGAGTGGGACACCCTGCCGATCGACGAGGGGGCCGCCGACAACTCGCAAGGCGAGCGCAGCCTCTCGGACGACGGCGCGGACGAGGCCCCCCACATCAGCCTGGCGCGCTGGCCCACCCTCGTGGGCCCCGGCACCGACAACGCCGACGCCATCGTGTTCTCGCCGCGCGGCTGGGTGACCAACCCCGCGACCGACTTCGCGGACGGGTACGTCGCGCTCCGCATCGTGAACAAGCGGGCGCTCGCCGACGGCCGGACCGAGGAGGCCACGCTCCGCTTGTCGCGCGGCGGGCTCGCCCGGCTCGAGCTCGGGGACAGCTCGACCTTGCCGACCACCACCGTGGGTGTCGCGGAGGCCACCGCACCATGACGAGGCCCCTCGCCAGCTCCCGGCTGGGAGCCGCCACCCGCGCCGGCCGCCTCGGCGGTCGTGCGGGCTTCACGATGGTCGAAGTCGTCATCGCCTCGGCGCTGCTCGGCTTCTCGATGATCGTGATGTTCGGCTTCCACAGCCAGGCCCTGCGCGCGAACATGAACGCGCGCCGCCTGACCGACTGCACCTACCTCGCGCAGACCCAGATGGAGCTCCTGCTCTCGATGGACTGGGCCAGCGCCGCGCGCCCGTCGGACCTCACGAACAGCGGCGCGGTGGATGCCGACGCCGTGGGCATGAACGACGAGCTCGAATGGCCGACCGCGCCCGTCGAGGTCAACGCGCTCAACAGCGCCTCGCCGACCACGATGTCGCCCGCGCTCTACACGGTCACTTGGGATGTCGAGGACATGGACGCCAGCGCCACCTGGGTCCGCCTGCGGGTGCGCTGCACCTACGAGGACTCCGCGTTCAACACCCGTCACGGCACGACGATCTCGTCGTTCCGCTACAGGGACTCGTGATGATCCAAGCCTCCCGGATCGGGCGTGCCGGCCTTCGCGCTCGTCGCGGCTTCACGCTCATCGAGCTGATGTTCGCGCTGATCATCGGGCTCTTCGTCATCGCGGCGCTCTACAACCTGTTCACGAACCAGGTGCGCCAGTTCGTGTACCAGGATCTCCAGATGGAGATGCACCAGAATACACGGTTGTCCGTGGATATGTTGAGCCGCACCGCGCGCCTCGCCGGCCTGGGGACCAACGGCACGACCGCGGGCATCTTCGGCGCGGGCGGGAACGACGACAACTCCCTGCCGGCCATCATCGCGTCGAACAACACGGGCCCGAACGGCAGCGACGCCATCACCATCGTCTCGATGGACCCCGCGCTGATCGTGAACACCGCCGCGACCTTCCCGCCGAGCTGCGCCGCCACGACCCTCACGGTCGACGCCACGGTCCTCCACAACGCCGCCCGCGTCGCGCAGTACCACGATGGGGAGCTCCTCATGTGCTACGACTACGCGTCGATTGGCGGCTTTCGAAGCTTCTTGTGGCCGATGACGGCGGACGGGAACGCCGGCTCCGGCGAGCTCACCATCGGGACGGCCACCGGCTACGCCGACTACGACCTCTCCTGTCCCAGCGCCGAGAACCTCCCGATCGTGATGACGTGCTCGCGCGCCGAGGTCGTCACCTTCTACATCGACGCCGACGACTCCGACGGCATCGGCGCCGGCAGCGCGGACCACCCCGTGCTCATGATGGACCTCGACTTCGAGTCGCCGGACGCGGACGACGTGCCGCTCGTCGACAACGTCGAGGACCTGCAGATCGCCTACTGCCTGGCCGCCGCCGCCGGCACCACCGACTGCTCGGACCCGACCGCCTGGGTCGACACGATCGCCACGGACGAGGCGAGCGAGGTGTACATGATCCGCATCGGCGTCACCGTGCGCTCGAGCCGGGAGGACCCCTCCCGCCTCCACGAGGGGCAGCGTCCCGCCCTCGAGGACAACCCCCTCTCGACCTCGACCGACCACTACTTCCGGCAGGTGCTCTCGACCTCGGTCACGGTCCGGAACATGCGCATCCAGAGCCTCCTATGATGTCCCTCCGCTCGCAGGATCGACGCTCCCGGCAGGGCTACGCGATGCTCGTCGCGCTGGTGCTCATCGCGCTCTTGACCATCATCGGTGCGACCTCGTTGTCGGTCGCCGGCGTGGATCAACGCGTCGCGACGCACAACCGGCGCCACATGATGGTGCTCAACACCGCGGACGCGGGGACCGAGCACGCGCGCTTCCTGTTGCAGTCCGAGAACCCGGCCAACGAGGGCTGGGACACCGCGGACACCGGCAGCATGTTCGTGCCGAAGACGCAGGCGGAGACCTCCTTCGAGGGCATCGCGTTCCCGATGAACCAGGGGATCTACGAGGTGGACGCCGTTTACCAGAAGTGCTCCAACCCGCCCCCCGGGTACAGCACCGAGCTGGGGCGCGTCGGCTACCGCTCGGACTTCTGGGACATGCGCTCCCGGGCCACGTTCGACGACGCGGCCTACTCCCAGATCAACCCTACCCAGGCCGTCGTGGTCTCGACCATCCGCAAGGTCGTCCGCGGCAGCTGCAAGATCCGGTGAGGACGCCATGAACCGAGCTCCCCTAGCGCTCCTCCTCCTCCTCGGCGCCCCTTCCTGGGCCGCCAGCACCGGTACGGACGAGCTCCTCTCCACCATCGAGCGCGTGCCGCCGGTGGTCGTCTTCGTCGTCGACCTGTCGAGCGACATGTCTGCCCCGTGCGACGGCAGCGGCGTCGGGGACTCGTGCCTCCAGGACACCCTCGACGCGATCCAGCAGGTCGCGCGCCACTGGGACACCGCGGCGTACGGGGTCGTCGGGACCAGCTCGGATCCGACCGACGACGCTTACTTCCCGATCGTGCCCGTCGGCAGCTCCTACGCCGAGATCGCCACGGCGCTCGCCGCCGTCACGGTGCACGGCGGGACCACGCGCAACCTCGCCGAGGTCGTGGAGAGCCTGTCCGAGACCTACCTCCAGAACACCGCCTACGACGACGAGGAGGACGACGACGGCGACGGGTACACGGGCGACTGGGGCGAGACGCCGATCGGGTATTCCTGCAGCGAGACGCACATCATCGTGCTCGCGAAGGACCGCCCCGTCGACGACGAGCAGGTCGACTTCGCCTACGCGGCGGCAAGCAACGGGACCGCCGGCGAGGTCGCGTGTGACGCCGCCGGCATCACGTCTCCCGACCTGGAGTGCACCTACGACAACGTCGCGGCGCACCTCTACAACCTCGACCTCTCCTTGCTCGCCGACACCCAGCGAGCCATCGTCCACACGATCTCGCTCGGCGTGACCGCCGGGTCCATCGCCGAGGACCTCTTCAACAACGCGAGCACGAACACGGTCGGCGAGGGGCTCTACACCGACGGCACCAGCCAGGGCGAGATCCTCTCGGGGATCCTCTCGATCATGAGCGAGATCGCCGCGGGCACCTACACCCGCTCGACCCCCGTGGTCACCGCCGACGGGGCCTTCCTCATCTACACGTTCTACGAGGTGACCGGGGAGAACCCTCTCGCCCAGGGCCACGTGCGGGCGTACGAGCTCGACGACGACCCGGCGTCGTCGACCTACGGCGAGGTCATGTACGACGGGCCGAGCGCCTACGGCGGCGCGGTCTGGGACGGCGGCGACTTGCTCGTCAGCCGCCCGATCACGTCGGGGGAGTCCAACCGAGACGACAACGACGGTGTCGGCGTACGCGACATCTACACGTACGAGGACTACGCCTACCTCGTCAGCGCGCTCGGCTCCGAGGCCGACAGCGACCGCCGGATCGGCTTCGACCTCGAGTTCGCCCAGGCCGTCGGCGGAAGCGCCGCCACGCTGGGCATGTACTTCGACACCTCGCTCGACGCCGCGAACCTGCCGTGCGGCGCCGACCCCGCCTACGACCTCAACGACGACTGCCTCGTCGACGTTGACGACCTCCAGTCCCTCATCGACTTCGTGCGCGGCCTCCCCGAGGCGGAGTTCCGGTACCTCGACATGGAACGCGGCGCCTGGAAGCTCGGCGATTCGCCCTACTCGATCCCCGTGGTCGTCACCTCCCGAAACGACAACTTCTCGACGGACGCGACCTACCGCGAGTTTCTCGCCACCCTGGAGGCCAACGAGGTCCCCGGCATCGTGCTCCTCGCGGCGAACGACGGCATGCTGCATGCGTTCCGGCTCGAGGACGACCCCGCGACCGCCACCGAGGACGAGGCCGGCGAGGAGCTCTGGGCGTGGGTGCCCGGCTACCTCCTCATGCGGGACAAGGACGAGGAGTGGGCGAACAGCCTCATCGACCTGATGTGGTCCGGCAAGTCCTTCCTCTTCGACGGTAGCCCCGTCGTCGAGGACGTGTGGATCGACGACGGCGACGGCATGAAGTCCGCCGACGAGTGGCACCGCGTCGTGGTCGTCCAGCAGGGCATGGGCGGCCCGGTCACCCTCGCGCTCGACATCACCGACACCCAGTTCCCGACCTTCCTGTGGGAGCAGGTCAACTCCGAGGACACCACCGCCCAGGGCTACGGCACGGGCCGCCCGGTCATCTTCAACGTCTACGACGCGCGGTTCCCGACGGGACCCGACCAGTGGGTGGCGATGTGGGGCGGCGGGCGCGCGCCCGGGTACACCGGCGACTCGGGGAACAACTACTGGGAGTCCTCCGAAGCCAACCTGTACATGTGGAACATGGGGGACGACGCCTGGGCCTCGGAGAGCGTCGGCTACGACCCCGGTGGCGACAACATCGGGGCGAGGTTCCCCGACAGCGTGCCGATGGGTGGCGCCGAGACCCCGGGGGACCTCGGCTCCCACGACGCGGACACCAACGTCGAGCACGGGTACATCTCCGCCGCGCTCGCCGCGGTGGATGTCGACGGCGACGGCGACGGCGACGTCCTCTACTTCCCCGTCACGTCGACCTACCGCCCCACCGACGAGGGCGGCGCCGGCCTCACGGATCCCCAGGATCCCGGCTCCTCCTGGATGTACAAGGCCATCGTCAGCACGACCCAGCCCGACGACCTGGAATGGTGCGAGTTCTACGACCCGATGACGGGCACCGACGGCACCAACGGCGTGGGCGCGCGCCCCGAGGTCTACTACGCGGCCACCACGGCGTGGCTCACCGACGGCTCCCTCGGCATCTACTGGGGCAGCGGCACCCCCTTCGATCGCGACACGTCCAGCACCGGCTACTTCTTCGCGATGTACGACGAGAACCCGCTCTCCTGCGCGAGCGTCGCCCAGCCCATCCCGTGCAACGGGAACGACGGGTACTACCCGCTCGACGGTGGCGAGGGCCTCACGTCGGACCCCCTCGTCTACGCCGGCGTCGTGTACTTCACGACCTACACGGCCGACGCGGACCGCTGCGAGCTCGGCACGGGCCGGGTCTACGGGCTCCAGTTCGACGACTGCGCGCCCGGCATGGACACGGACGGCAGTGACGGCGTCACCCCCTCCGATTCGCCCTACATCGAGACGGAGGGCATCGTCTCGGGCCTCACGGCCGGCGACGGCACCATCTACTACGGCACCGCGGACCCCACGACGGACGGGTCGAGCTCGGCGGTCGAGACGATCCGCGCCGCGACGGACCCCTTCCTCGGCACGACCGCGATCGCCTGGATGGAGATCTACTAGACCGACGGAAGCGCCGGCCAGGTAACGATCGACAGGCCGTGCGATGGCCGGCCTGGCTACGGGCCCTGCGCCTCCTTCAGGAGCGGGCCGATGCGGCGGAGGTTCTCCCGCGCCTGGACGTTGTCGGGGTCCTTCACCAGGATGGCCTGCCAGGACGCGGCCGCCAGCTCGTACTCGCCCCGGTCGGCCTGCACCTGGGCGAGGCCGCCGCGCGCGAGGACGTGGGTGGCGTCGAGGTCGAGCGCCGCGCGGTAGTCGCGCTCGGCTTCGTCGAGCTGCCGGAGCTCACGTCGGGCGGCCCCACGGAGCGCGAACGTCTGGGGGTTCGGCCCGAAGGCGGCCGCGCGCTCGGCCTGGGCCAGGGCCAGCTCGGCGCGGCCGGTCTCCAGGTAGAGGCCCGCGAGGGCGAGGTAGGGGGCCGGCTGGCCCGCATTCGCGCCCGCGCGGGACTGGATGGCCGTGGCCTGCTTCAAGAGGCGCTCGGCCTCGTCGTAGCGACCGTGCTCGAAGAGGAAGTAGCCGAGGTTCTGGGCCGTGGTCCAGAGGTCAGGCCGGGCGCTGTGGGCGGCGCGGAGGGCGGCTTCGGTGCCGAGCAGGTCTCCGCGGGAGCGTCGGGCCTGCGCCAGCCCCTCGTGCCCGCGGAGCCCGGTGGGATCGAGCTCCGCGCACTTCGCGAAGGACTCCTCCGCGCGGGAGAGCTGTCCCCGCTCGCCGGCGAGCTCTCCCTCCAGACAGCGGGTGAGGGCGAAGCTCGGGGCGAGCGCACGCGCGGTGGCGATGGCGGCCTCGGCGTCCTCCCAGGCCTTCGACGTGACGCCCTCCTTCTTGCCGACCGCCATCGCCTGGCGCGCGCGGACGAGGTGGGGCCGGACGACCGGCTCCAGGGCGCGGGCGCCGCCGGGCACCTCGCCGAGCGCGCGGGCGCGGGCGAAGGCATCCCGCACGTCGCCGGTGGTGGCCTCCTGGAGGAGCTCGAGCAGGAGCGTGCGGCTCGGGGCGCGCGCCGCGAGGGCGGCCTCCGGGGCGCCGGTGAACACCGTCGCGGGGTTGGCCGAGAGCGCGCCGAGCGACGTGAGCGGGAGGCCCGGCGGCGCGCGCAGGCTCGCGGGCAGGCCGAGGCCGACGGGGCGACCGGCGGGCACCGAGGCGAGCGCGCGTCCGTCGGCGAAGGCGAGGGCTCCGAGGTCGATCGCGGAGCGCAGGGACACGGCTTCGAGCCCCGCGGGGTCGGCCGTGACGCAGCGTTCGATGCCGGACCAGGGGAGGGGCGCTCCCGAGGCGGGGCCGACGAGGAGCACGGTGTCCGCGCCCTCGGGCGGGAGCCACGCGGACGCGCCGGGGTAGACGGCCACAAAGTCGAGCAGGAGCGCACGCAGCGCGGGCGCGCCGAGGGTCGTCGTGGGGACCGCGAGGACGTGGACGCCCCCGGCGGCCAGCCCCGCGCGCACGGCGCGGAGCGCGCGCCGATCCGGGAAGGTGGCGCGCGCGCCGGTGAACGGCGAACGCGCGATCTCGACGACGGCATCGGCGGGGGGGCCCGCGCGGAGCAAGGCCGGAGCGGGGAGGGCGACCAGCCGCACGGAGGGGTGGAGCCAGGTGCGGCCGAGGCTCGGGACCGCCTCGGCCTGGGCGCGCACGAGGTCGGCGTCGGGCACGGAGGCGTCGATCGCGAGGAAGCCCTGCGCGCGCAGGCCCTCGACGGCGAGCCCGAGGTCGTCGCCCCCCACGCGGGCGCGCGTTCTCCCGTCGGTCGCGCAGGCCGCGAGGGTCCCCGCGAAGCGCTCGGCGGCGCCGGCGCGCGTGTCGGCGTCGGCGAGGCCGCCGTCGAGCTCGAGGATGACGTGCCGATCGCGGCGGTACAGCGCGGCCGCGCCCGCGGGGCCGATGCCGGCCCAGGCGACGGTGGCGCTCTCGCGGAGGGCCTGGAGCCGCTCGCGCGACGTGGCGTTGGCGGCGTGGGCCTCGGCGGCGCGCGCGGCGAGGTCGACCGGGACGGCGTGGAGCGCGGCGGGGAGGAGGAGGGCGACGGCGGCGAGGCTCACCGCGGCGGAGACGCGATCGACGCGCGCGGCGCGGAGGAGGGGGCCCACACCGAGCCCGAGCGCGGCGAACACGGCGAGGCCCGCGTGGGGGGAGGCGTCCAGCACGTCCCCCAGTCGAGTCAGGGCCGCCCAGCACGCGCCACCCGCGAGCGCGAGGCCGGGGAGGATGGCCCATCCACCGGGCGAGGCGATCGCGCCGAGCGCGAGGCCGGCGACGAGCGCGACGAATCCCAGCACGGTGGGGTCGAGCGCCGCGCGCCCCAGCACCCACAGGACCGCGACCACGCCGAAGATCGGGAGCGCCGCGAGCGCCGGCAGCGCCACCGCGCCGAGCGCGCGCCGCGGGGGCTGCGCGGAAGTGGGGGTTTCGCGATCGAGGAGCGCCACGCCGAACCCCGCGCCGAGGATCACGCCCAGGAGAGGCACGGGGCCGAGCCAAACCCCCGCGATGAAGGCCGCCACGCCCGCCGACCACGGCCCGCGGCCGGCGCGCGCCGCCGCGAGGGTCAGCGGCCCGCCCAGGCTCAACAACGTCACGAACCCCGTTGCGGCGGCGATCGTGGGCAATCCGGCGTACCCGACCAGCCACACGGAAACCCGGGCGACCGTGTCGGTGAAGAGCACCAGAGTACCGGCAACAATGACCAGCGATCTCCGAATCCGCCTGGATTGGATCGCGATGGTCGCCGCCGGGAGCGCGAGCGCCGTGGCGGAGAGGAGCGAGACGGGCCCAGCGGCGAACAGTTCGGTGGAAAGCCGCACAGCCAGGGAAGCGATGCAGCCGGCTCCGACGGTGGCAAGCCAGGGCGCGGGGGAGGGAGTAGACGACGCGCGCACGGCAGGCAGCATATCGCACGCTGATGTGCGGTTGACCGGCTCGATCGCTTCCTGCTACAACCCCACCAGCCTTTCGTAAGGAACTGGTTTGGCCCTGTTTGCCCGTCCCCGGAATGCAGTCGCGTTGGACATCGGGTCCAGCCACGTAAAGTTGCTCGAACTGGAGTCGGATCGCGCCGGCCGGAGGCGTCTGAAACATTTCGGCGTCGCCCCGGTCCCGCCCGAAGCCATCGTCGACGGCGCCTTCATGAACACGAGCGCCGTGGTCGCGACCATTCGCGAGCTCCTGGCGCGGCACCGCGTCAAGACACGCGATTGCATCGTGGGCGTCGCCGGCAACTCGGTCATCATCAAGCGGATCTCGCTGCCGGTGATGACCCAGGAGGAGCTGGAGGAGTCGATCACGTGGGAGGCGGAGCAGTACATCCCCTTCGACGTGAACGACGTGAACATCGACGCCCACATCCTGAAGGGACAGGCGGACGAGGCCGGTCAGATGGAGGTGCTCCTGGTCGCCGCGCGCAAGGAGCTCATCAACGAGTACCAGAGCCTCGTGCTCGAGGCCGGGCTCCGCCCCGTCGTCATCGACGTGGCCGCCTTCGCGCTCGAGAACCAGTACGCGCTCAACTACGACGTGCCCCGCGAGCCCACGGCGCTCGTGAACGTCGGCGCCTCGACGGTGAACCTCAACGTGCTCCGCAACGGCGTGAGCGCCTTCACCCGCGACATCGCGATGGGCGGCCGCGCCTATACGGAAGAGATCCAGCGCGTCATGAACGTCTCCTACGAGGAGGCCGAGGCCTTCAAGGTTGGCGGGGGCGAGAAGGACCGCCAGGCGGTCGTCCCGGAAGAGGTCGAGCGCGTGCTCTCCACCGTCTCGGACACCATCGCGAGCGAGATCCACCGCTCGCTGGACTTCTTCCTCTCCACGTCGGGCGGCGCGCCGCTCACGAAGGTGGCGCTCTCGGGCGGCGCGGCGTCGACGCCCGGCCTGCGCAGCGCGATGCAGCGGTTGTGTGGTTGTACGGTCGAGATCGTCGACCCGTTCAGGAAGATCCAAGTGGACGAGCGAGCGTTCAATCCTCGCTTCCTCCAGGACGCGGCGCCCCAGGCCGCGGTGGTGGTGGGGCTCGGGCTGCGGAGGCCGGACGACAAATGATCCGCATCAACCTCCTCCCCATCCGGCAGACCCGGAAACTCGAGGCCGCGCGCCTGGAGCTCTCCCTGGCGCTGGTCGGCGGCTTCCTGGTCGTGCTCCTGGCGGGCGCCACCTGGGGTTTCCTGACCTACGAGCTCTCCGACACGCGCGCCGAGAACGCACAGTTCCAGGCCGAGATCGATCGCCTCGCGACCGTGGTCACGAAGGTCGACGAGATGGAGAAGTTCAAGGCGGAGCTCGAGCGCAAGCTCGCCGTCATCCAGGGCCTGCGCGACAAGAAGGCCGGTCCCGTCCACATGTTGGACGAGATTGCCCTGTCAATCCCCGACAAGCTGTTCCTCACCAAGGTGGAGGAGGAGCGCGGCGAACTGCGGATCACGGGCGTATCTGTCAGCAATGACGTGATCAGCCAGTTCTTGCGCGGCTTGGAAGACTCCGCCTACTTCGAGCAGGTCTACCTCCAGGACATCGAGGCGATGGCCCCCGAGAAGAACCTCTCGCTGACGCTGAAGACCTTCAAGCTGACCGCGAAGCTCGTGACGCCGAAGACCGTGTCGACTACCGCTCCCGGCACCACCCAGGGGGCCTCGGCGCCCGGTGGGGCGGTCCCGGCCGCTGGCGCCGTGCCCGTGCCGGCCGACGCGCCGGCGCCGGCGCCGGCGGAGACGACCTCCCCCGCGCCTACGCCCGCCGCCGCTCCCGCGCCCGCCGCCACTCCGGCGCCCGCGCCCGCTCCTGAAGCCGCGAAGGGAGGTGGCGCGTGAACCAGCTCCTCGACCGATACACCAAGCTCCCCCGGTCCCAGCGACTCCTGCTGGTCGGCCTCGGCTACGTCCTCATCTGCGTGGTGTTCTTCTTCTCGCTCATCTCGCCGACCCTCGCGGAGATCGACACCGCGAGCCGCCAGCAGGCGGAGCTCACGACCAAGCGCGACCAGGTGCGCGCTCGCGCCGAGAACCAGGCCTCGTTCCAGGCGGAGCTGGAGACCCTCACCGCGCAGCTGAAGCAGGCGCTGAAGGAGCTCCCGAACGATCGCGAGATCCCCGTGCTCCTCTCGGAGATCGACGGCCACGCGCGCAAGTCCGGCCTGGACGTGCGCCGGTTCCAGCCGCTGGCCGAGGTGATGCACGAGTACTTCGCCGACGTGCCGGTGCAGCTCGTGATGGACGGCAGCTTCCACGAGATCGGCGTCTTCTTCGACCGCATCCGCAAGATGAACCGCATCGTCTCCGTGCAGGACATCGAGATGTCGGACCCCGTCGAGTCGGGCTCGGAGACCACCCTGAAAGTCAGCGCGCAGGCGGTCACCTACCGCTTCCTCACGGAGGCCGAGATCGAGGCCGCCCGCAACGCCGCATCGAACAAGAAGGGCCGCCAGGGCCAGGCGGGGGCGGCCAATGAATAGGTTCGCCCTGCTCATCGCGACGGCGGCGCTCGTCGGTTGCGGGGATCCCGTCCCGACCGGCGGCGCAAAGCTGGCCCCGAAGGCTCCGGTCAAGGTCGAGGGCGCCGAAGCCGCCTCCTCCGAGGTCGACGAGTACTTCTACAACCCGGCGGGCAAGCGCGATCCGTTCCAGAGCTTCCTCAAGCGGGAGGATCCGGTCTCCGTCGTGGAGAACGCGCCCCCGCTGCAGCGCTGGGACGTCGACAAGTACCTGCTCCGCGGCGTCATCTGGGACACGTCGTCCCCACGCGCGCTGCTCGTCGATCCCGAAGGCATGGGCCATTCGATCCGTCCGGGCACCTACGTCGGTCGCAACTGGGGGAAGGTCACGTCCATCTCCGAAGGCTGCGTGGTGGTGACCGAGGAGTACCAGACCCTCGACGGCGAGCTCGTCGTCAACCCCGTAACGGTGTGCTTCCCCACCGAGGCAAGGAAATGATCCGCTTCTTTCTTGGGGATTTCACGAGCCGCACGCGCGTCGCCGGCCTCGTCGTCGTGGCGGCGCTCGCCTCGGCTCCCGCATTTGCCGCCGACCCTCCGAACGTCGGTGGCGCGCAGATCGGCACCACTGCCAACGTCACGGTCGTCCGCATCGCGATCGACGCCGCCGGGGCCCGCCCCACGGTGAGCCCGTTCCGCCAGACCAACCCCGAGCGCCTCGTGCTCGACATCGCCGGCGCCCGTCTCACGCCGGGGGCCGCGCCGGGCGTCGGCGGGCTGGTCTCCCGTGCGGAGTACGGCACGTTCAACGATGGGACGGACAACGTCCGCCTCACCTTGTGGCTCACGGGCCCCGCCCAGTGGGACATCAAGTCCGAGGACGGCGCCATCGTCCTGTCGCTCACGCCGGGTGCCGTCTCCGACCCGCTCGCCGAGGCCCTCGGCGCGCCGTCCGACACGGGCGTGAAGCTCTCGGGCCCGCAGGCGCCCATCGCCGGCCCCGCCCTGGCCACGCTCGACTTCCAGCAGAAGGACCGCGTGAGCCGCGTGCTCATCGGCGCCCACGATGTCGAGCCCGCGGTCTCGCAGCCCGCCCGGAACACCATCGCGATCGACCTCCCCGGCGCCCGCATCGCCGAGAGCCTCGGCCGTGAGCTCGACACGCGCTTCTTCTACAGCGCCGTCGACTCCGTGCGCGCCGCGCCGACCGCGGCCGGGGCCCGGATCACCGTCGTGCTGCGCGAAGGCGCCGAGTACGAGGTCTCCCGCGAGGGCGGGCTGACCGTCCTCTCGATCCAGATCCCGTCGGACATCCTGGCCAAGCGCGAGGCCGCCATCCAGGGCGCCGCGGTCAGCCGGTCCGTCCCCGCCGCGCCCGCCACGCCGGAGACGAACGGCGGCCAGGGGCTCTCGAACGCGAAGGGCTCCGAGGTCCTCATCACCGGCTCCGGCCGCTCGGTGGACCCCCAGGCCGTCTTCGGCAGCGGCGGCGGCTCGTCGTCGCCCGGGTCGTTGAGCTTCGCGACCGACGTGAAGAGCTCGACCTCCGCGCGCTCGACCGGCAAGCGGATGAGCATCGACCTCCAAGAGGCCGACATCCACGTCGTGTTCCGCTTCATCGCGGACTTCGCGGACATCAACATCATCACGTCGGACGACGTCGCCGGCAAGGTGACGGTGCGGCTCAAGGACGTGCCGTGGGACGAGGCGCTCGGCGCCGTCCTCCAGGCGAAGGGCCTCGGCGCGCAGCGCCTGGGCAACATCATCCGCGTCGCGCCGCTCGAGACCATCAAGGCCGAGCAGCAGGCCTCGCTGGAGTCGGAGAAGGCGCGGGTCGACCTCGCCGAGCTCCAGCTCTACGTCGCGCCGCTGAACTACGCGCAGGCCGACGAGCTCACCGAGCAGGTGACCGCGGTGCTCTCCGCCCGAGGGAGCGTCCAGGTGGACGCCCGTGGGAACCAGCTCATCATCCGGGACCAGGAAGAGAACGTCGCGCAGATCCGCGAGCTCCTCCGGACCCTCGACCGGCCGAACCGCCAGGTGAGCATCGAGGCCCGGTTCGTCGAGGCCACGAGCAACTTCACGCGCAGCCTGGGCATCCAGTGGGGCGGCATGGTCGATGCCTCCGCCGCGACCGGGTACCCCACGGGCGCCTTCTTCCCGAGCAGCGTCGGGGTCAGCGGCGGCCAGCTCACGAGCGGTGCGGGGACCTTCTTCACCGCCGAGTCCGACAGCCTCCTCGTCGATCTCGCGGCGAGCGGCACGCCCGCCGGCGCCCTGGCCCTCTCCCTCGGGAGCATCCCGGGCCTGCTCGACCTCAACGCCCGTCTCACGGCGTTGGAAGCGGAAGGGTGGGGCAAGATCATCTCGAGCCCGCGCGTGACCGCCCTCGACAACGAGGAAGCGACCGTCATCCAGGGCGCGCGCGTGCCCTTCGTGTCGACCAGCCAGAACGGCACCCAGGTGCAGTTCGTCGAGGCGAACCTCGAGCTCGCCGTGACTCCGCACATCACGTCGGATGGGACCATCTTCCTCGACATCTCCGTGTCGAACGACCGTCCTGACTTCTCCAACTCGGTGAACGGCAACCCGTCGATCACCACGAAGTCCATCGAGACGCGGGTCCTCGTGCCCGACGGCGACACCACGGTGCTCGGCGGCGTGTACGCCACGTCCGAGTCGTGGGCGCAGAGCCGCGTGCCGGGCCTCGGCAGCATCCCGATCATCGGGCTCCTCTTCAAGAACTCCACGAAGAGCCGTCAGCAGAACGAGATGCTCGTGTTCATCACGCCGCGCATCGTGCCGCTGGAATCGGACGGGTAGGTGCGCCCCGCCGGCCCAGTGCGCCTGGCGCTCGCGGGCCCGATGGGCGCGGGAAAGTCGACGGTTGGCCGCCTCCTGGCGGCGCGCTGGTCCGTCCCGTTCGTGGACCTCGACGCCGCGATCGGGGATATCCCCGTGATCTTCGCCGCGGAGGGGGAGGCCGGCTTCCGCCGTCGCGAACGGGAGATGCTCGCGCGGCTCGTGGAAGGCGAGGGCGTGCTGGCCCTCGGTGGAGGCACGGTGGTGGATCCGGCGAACCGCGCGCTCCTGGATGGCTGGCGCGTGGTCGTGCTGATGGGCGCGCCGTCGACGCTGCGCGCGCGGATCGGGGACGGCCCCGGGCGGCCCCTCGCGGCAAATCTGGAGGCGCTCCTCGGGGCGCGGGCCGAGGCATGGCGTGCCGCCGGCCCCCGGGTGGATACGGATGGGTTGGGCCCGGACGCCGTCGCGGATCGGGTGGAGGAGCTGTGCGCATCCCGGTAGCCGTGGCGGGGGCCGCCTACGACGTCGTCATCGCCGAAGACTTCGGCGGGCTCGGTGCCGCGATGGCGGCAGGCCGGGACAGCGGGCGCTGCGTGGTCGTCACGAACCCCGTGGTCGGGCCCCTGCACGCGGCTGCGCTGCTGCACGAGCTGCGCGGGGCCGGCTGGCAGCCGGAGGTCGTGGAGCTGCCGGACGGCGAGGCGAACAAGACGCTGGAGACCTGGCAGGCGCTCGTCCAGGGCATCCTCGCGCTGCGGATCGACCGCCACACCCCCGTGGTCGCGCTCGGCGGGGGTGTCACCGGGGACATCGCCGGTTTCGCGGCGGCCACCGCCCTGCGGGGGCTCCCGCTCGTCCAGGTGCCGACGACGCTCCTCGCCATGGTCGACTCGTCCGTGGGCGGCAAGACCGGCGTGAACGCGCCGCAGGGCAAGAACCTGGTCGGGGCCTTCCACCAGCCCGCGCTCGTGTGGGCTGCGCTCACGACGCTGCGCACCCTGCCCGACGACGAGCTCCGCTGCGGCTTCGGCGAGGTGGTCAAGCACGCCGTCCTCCAGGGTGAAGACGCGCTCGCGGCCTGCGAAGCCCTCGCGCCCGCGCTCGTTCGTCGCGACGCTTCCGCGCTTGCCCGGGTGGTCGCCGACTCGGTCCGTACGAAGGCCGCGGTGGTCGCCGAGGACCCGTTGGAGAACGGGCGGAGGGCCGTGCTCAACCTTGGGCACACCCTCGGACACGCCCTCGAAGCGGTCTGCGGGTACGGCACCCTGCGGCACGGGGAGGCGGTCGCGATCGGCCTCCTCGGGGTCACCCGCTACGCCGCCGCGCGCGGCTGGCTGGACACGCCCGACCTTCCCGATCGCCTCCTCGCCCTCTCCCTCGCGCTCGGGCTCCCGACGCGCGTGCCCGCGGGCGTCGAACCCGGTGCTCTGGCAGCGGCCGTGGGCTTCGACAAGAAGCGCGCTCGTGGTATGCTGCGGCTCGTCGTGCCTTCCGCGCCGGGCCGAGTCGACCTCCGGTCGATCCCCGTCGAAGAGGTACCTCTCCTCGTCCAGGCCCTGCTTTCCGACCCGTAGCCCCTCGTGGGCTCTCGTGGAGCCGCTGATGCCCCTGCTTCTCGCCCTCTCCGTCGGTTGCGCAGTCGGCCCCTACGGGGCCCCGTCGGGCGCCGAGGTCAGCTACCCCGGCGATGCCCAGGGCCTGATCTTCGACATCACGTACAACGACCCGGACGACGGCATCGGGCTCCTCATCAAGGAGTTCGTCACCGTCACGATGGACGACGCCTCGCAGGACCGCGTGGTGCCGCTCAACAACATCCAGGTCGAGATCACGTCCGGGTGGCCCGCCGCCTACGTCATCCCCTCCACCGCCGTTCAGTTGGTGGACGAGTACGAGGCTGCCTGCGAAGGCGACGGCTCCGCCGAGTGTGACGCCTGGTTCGACATCGGCGAAGAGCACTACTACGAGTTCGCGGGCGAGTACCAGGATCTCGGCGGCCTCCGGCCGACGTACATGTCCGGCGGCACCGACAACCGCGGCACGCTCGAGTTCTATGTCTTCGTGGACTCGATCCCGTACGACGACGACGGGGAGGTCATCCCCATCCCGATGTACGCGAGCATCGTCGTCGACACGGTGTCCTGGTCCTACGACTTCGAGTAGGAGCGCACGGTGGCCGAGGCCGAGATCGCGCGCCTCGCCCGCCGGGTGCGAGAAGAGCCCCGGTCGACCGTGTTCGTGGCGCTTGCCGATGCCCTCCGGCGAGAGGGGCGCTTCGGTGAGGGGCTGCAGATCCTCCGCGAAGGGTTCCGCGTGCACCCCGACCATGCCGCGGCTCGCGTCGTGCTCGGCCGGATCCACCTCGAGATGGGCCATCGGTCCCTCGCGTCCGACGTGCTCGCGGAGGTCGTCCAGGCGGACCCCGAAAACCTCGCGGCCGCGTCGTTGCTGGCGCGGATCTTCGTCGAGGATGGGCGGATGGGCGAGGCCCGGCCGCTCGTCGAGCGCCTGCGGATGGCGAACCACCCGGACGGCGCGCTCGGAAGCCGTGTCCCCGACGCGGGCCGGTCCACCGAGCCGCCGCCGCGCGGAAGCGACCCCTTCGATCACCCGAGGCTCGCCGCGCGCTTCGCGCAGGCGGGCCACTATCACCGCGCCGCCGCGCTCTGGCGCCGGCTCGACCGCGAGCATCCGTCCCTGGCTTCGATCCAGGAGCCCCTCCTCGCGCTGAACCGCGCGCTGGAGGGCCAGTCGGACGTCCCGAACGAGTTCCCGGTCCCCGCGGACGCCGCGCGGCGCCCGCTCCCCGGCCTCGCCGACGCCTTCGCGGCGCTGGTGGACAGCACGGAGCCCGCGGAGGGGCGCCCCCCTCGCGGCCGCCACCCGGTGGCCCGGTACGCGCGGCACTTCTGGAGGACGACGTGAAGATCCTGGTGGTCCACGGGCCCAACCTCGACCGCTTGGGCCGGCGGGAGCCGGGCGTCTACGGGAGCGCCACGCTCGTGGACATTGACACGCGGCTCGTGAACCTCGGCGGGGAGCTCGGGGTCGAGGTGACCACGTTCCAGTCGAACTGGGAGGGCGCGCTGATCGACCGCGTCCATCTCGCCGCGGACGAGGGCGTGCGCGGCATCGTGATCAATCCGGGCGGCTTCACGCACACGTCCGTCGCGCTCCGCGACGCCCTGCTCGCAGTGGCCCTGCCGTTCGTGGAGGTGCACCTCTCCAACGTGCACGCGCGCGAGCCCTTCCGGCGGCGCTCCTACTTCAGCGACGTGGCAGTGGGCGTCGTATGTGGATTCGGCGCGCAGAGCTACGAGCTTGGGCTCCGCGGTCTGTTAGGCTGCGCCGCGCTGCGGGAGAGCTGATGGATCGCAAGGAGATGGCCGAACTCATCCGGATGATGAAGCGGCAGGGTGTGGCCGAGTTCACGTGGGAAACCGGCGGAGAAGGTTCGAAGCTGAAGGTGCGGTTCGAGGGGGCCCCCGGGGTCGTCGTCGCCGCGGCACCTGGCGTCACGCACCTCGCCCCGGCCGCGCACGCCCCCGCCCCCGTGGCGGTGGTGCCCGTGGCGGACGGTCGCCTCATCAAGGCGCCGATCGTCGGGACGTTCTACCGCTCGCCCTCCCCGGAGGCCAAGCCCTACGTGAACGTGGGCGACACCGTGCGCAAGGGCCAGGTCGTGTGCATCATCGAGGCGATGAAGCTGATGAACCAGATCGAGAGCGACGTCGAGGGCGTCGTCACCGAGATCCTCATCGAGAACGGCCAGCCCGTGCAGTTCGGGCAGGAACTCATCCGCCTCGCCCCGAGGTAGGCGGTGTTCCGCAAGATCCTCATCGCCAACCGCGGCGAGATCGCGATGCGCGTCATCCGTGCGTGCCGCGAGCTCGGCATCCGCACTGTCGCCGTCTACTCGGAGGCCGACCGCCAGGCCACGCACGTCCGGTTCGCGGACGAGAGCGTGTGCATCGGCCCCGCGCAGGCCCGGCAGTCCTACCTCTCGTTGCCCGCGGTCATCTCCGCGGCGGACATCACCCGGGTCGACGCCGTTCACCCCGGATACGGGTTCCTCGCGGAGAACGCCACCTTCGCCGAGGCCGTCAACGCCCACGGCATGACGTTCATCGGCCCGTCGCCCGAGCACCTCCGCCAGTTCGGGGACAAGCTCTCCGCGAAGGCCGCCGCGCGCGCTGCGGGCCTGCCGCTGCTCCCCGGGAGCCACGGCGCCGTCGAGGAGCTCGAGGAGGCCGTCACGGTCGCCCGCGCGTCCGGCTTCCCGCTCATGCTGAAGGCCGCGGCCGGCGGCGGCGGCAAGGGCATGCGCGTCGTCGAGGACGAGGACACGCTCCGCAAGGTCTTCGCGGTCACGACGGCCGAGGCGAAGGCCGCCTTCGGGAGCGGCGAGGTGTTCCTCGAGCGCTTCCTCCGCGCGCCGCGCCACATCGAGGTCCAGTTCGCCGGCGATCGCTACGGCGCCGCCGTGCACATCGGGGAGCGCGACTGCTCGATGCAGCGCCGCCATCAGAAGATCATCGAGGAGGCGCCCGCGCCGAACCTCGACGAGGGCCTGCGGGACCGCATCCGCGCCGCCGCCGCGCGCCTGGTGGCGTCGACCGGGTACGTGACCGTCGGCACCTGCGAGTTCCTCGTCCAAGGGGACGAGTTCTTCTTCCTCGAGGTCAACCCGCGCATCCAGGTCGAGCACCCCGTCACCGAGATGGTGACCGGCATCGACCTCGTGCAGCTCCAGATCCGCCTCGCGGCGGGCGAGACGATGCCGTTCTCGCAGAGCGAAGTGCGCCTGCGCGGCCACAGCATCGAAGTGCGCGTCAACGCCGAGGACCCGTGGAAGTTCACGCCGTCCCCCGGCCGCATCACCGGCTACCACGCGCCCGGCGGCCCTGGTGTGCGCGTCGACAGCGCGGTGCACGAGGGCGCGTTCGTGCAGCCCTACTACGACTCGCTCGTGGCCAAGCTCATCGTCTACGCGCCCGACCGCGACGCGGCCATCCGCAAGCTGCTCGGCGCCATGGACGAGTACGTCGTGGAGGGCATCCGCACCTCCCTGCCGCTCCAGAAGCTCCTGCTTTCGGACCCCGCTTTCCGCGATGTGAAGTTCCACACGCGGTACATCGACGAGTGGTTGAAGAACCGACCGGGGTAGGCTGCGCCGATGGATCGGAACCAGCTCGAACAGGAGGCGATGCGTCAGCTCAACTTGGGGAGCCAGGAGGGCGCGCTGCGCGCCTACTCGGCAATCCTCAAGCTTGATCCGCGCGATCGCCGAATTCGGCAGAAGGTCGGCGAGCTGATGCTGAAGCTCGGCCGCCCGCTCGACGCCGAGAAGCAGTTCCGCGAGGTCGCGGAGGGCCTGGTGCGGGAGGGCGCGCACCGCGCCGCCGTGGCCGTGCTCAAGCAGCTCGTGACGATGCGGCCGGACGACCCCGCCCTCCAGCTCGACCTCGCCGAGTGCTACGTCGCCTCGGGCTACCAGAACGACGCGCGGGTCCACTTCGATACCGCGATGCGCCTCTGGATCGGCGCCGGTCGCGCGCTCGACGCCGCCAAGGCGGCGCGGCGCGTGGCAGACCTCTCGCCCGGCGAGCCGCCGCTCCGGTTGAAGGTCGCGGAGCTCCTGGAGGCCGGCGGGGATGCCAATGGCGCCGCCGCCTCCTACCAGGAGGTGGCCGAGGAGTACCGCCGGCGGGGCCGCCCCGACGAGGTCGGCCGCATCGCGGAGATGGCCCTCCGCCTGAAGCCCGACGACGCGGGCCTCCTGCTCGACGCCGCCGCGGCGCGTGTCGAGGCAGGGGAGCACAAGCGCGCGCTCGTCCACCTGCAGCTCGCGTTCGGGCAGGCCCCGCGGGAGCCGCGCACGCTCGATCTCCTCGCCCGCGCCTTCGAGGGCGTGGGACAGGGAGAGAAGGCGCTGAAGGTCCTCATCGAGCTCTCTCGCGTGGCCGCCGATCGGGGCACGCCCGCCGCGGAGGCGGACGCCCTGCGCCGCGCCTCGCGCCTCGCGCCGGCGGACGGCGAGCTCCAAGCGCGCCTCACCGCCGCCGAGGCGAAGGTGAGCCGGATGGAGCGCCGGCTCACGCAGCTCGCGCTCGCCCAGCCGACGACGGACGACGCCCAGCGCGCCCAGGTGCGCGCCGAGGTCTACCACCGCTATGGCTTCACCGACCGCGCCGAGGCCGCCCTGCGCGAGGCGCTCGCCAAGGAGCCCGATGCCCTCGGCCTCCTCGCCGCGATGGCGGAGGTCGAGGCCGCCCTGGGCCGCCCCGAGGACGCGCTCCGCACGACAGAGCGCATCCTGGCGCGCGCGGGCGACGAGGCCGAGGCCGTGCGGGATCGCATCGCCGTGATTCGCGCCAAGGCCGGCCTCTCGGCGCCCGCCGGGTCCGCTCCCGAGGCCCCCACCGCGGAGGCCCCCCCCGCGGCGCCCGCCCCGGCGGTCGCGCCCGTCGCCCCCCCGGAGACCGCCGCCGTACGCGGCGATCGCCTCGCCAGCGCGGGCGATTTCGCCGGCGCGATGATGGCGTACCGGGAGGCCCTCAGCGAGGATCCGCTCGACGACACGGTCCTCACCAGGATCTCCGCGCTCCGCAGCAGCGCGCGCGCAGCCACGCCGCCGCCCCCGGTCACGCCGGCGCCGGTCGAGGAGGAGGAGGAAGACGCCTTCGCCGACTTCGCCCCGTTGGAGGACGGCACGTTCGCCGAGGTGCTGCCCGACGCCCTCGACGAGCTCGCCCCGGAGGCCGACGTCGACGAGGCCCGCTCGCTCGTGGCGGTGGGCATGTGGGCCGACGCCCTCGCGATGCTCGACGGCCTGGCCACGCTGGAGGCCGCCGTGCTGCGCGCCCAGGCAGTGCGCGGCCTCGGCGAGGTCACGCGCGCGCTCGACCTGCTCCGCGAGGCCTCCAACGACGCCCTGGAGAGCGATCCCGCCTACCCCGACGCGCTGTTCGAACTCTCGGCGCTCTACACCGCCACGGGCAAGCCGCGTGCCGCCGTGCGCCTCCTCGAAGAACTCCGCGATCTCGACGGCAGCTACCGCGTGGTTGAGGTCGAGGCGCGCATGCGCGGCCTCCAGAAGCTGGTCAAGTAGGCCGCGGGCGTTCGGGCCACCTGCCTAGATGACCCCGTACATCGTGTCCAGCCACGTGACGCAGACGTTCGCCCAGGCGTGCAGGAGCGCGCCCGCGAGCGGCTGACCCGTCTTCTCGCGGAGCCACCCGAAGAGGAGCCCGGGGAAGAACGTCGCGAAGTGCCACCACCGCACCGTCACGAGCGAGTGCCCGAACGCGAAGAACAGGCTGGCGATCACGAGCCCCCACCCGATGGGGACGCCGAAGACCAGGAACTTCCTCGGGAACACCTCGTTCAACCGCGTCTGGAAGTAGCCCCGATAGAAGAATTCCTCGGGGATCGCGACGAAGAAGAGGTGGTAGGGCACGAGCAACGCCCAGTTCTCCGGCACGCGCAGCCCGGGCGAGAGGCCGAACAGGGTGGTCTGGTAGAGGTGGTACCCGGCGAGCCACGGCACCACGATGATGCCGATGACGAGGCCCGCGGCGACGAGGCCCTCGCGCCACGCCGGCCAGTCGGAGAATGCCGGGATGGCGATGCGGTAGCCGTAGCTGTCGACCTTGCGCCACTGGCAGAGGAGCACCGGCGCGTAGATGAACAGGAACGGGACCGCCGCGAGGGTCCACTCGGGGCCCTTGAGGGCGACGACCGCGCGGATGGCGAGGAGCGTGACGAGCCAGAGGGCCGTCAGCTCCGCGAAGACCCGCTTGCGTGCGCCGGGGGGGACGTGGTCGACGCGGTCTCCGATGCCGAGGGGACGGAGGGGTGGGCCCCCGACGTGCTGCCCGTCCGGTAGCCTTCCAGGTCCAGCGTGATCCAAGAAAAACCCTCCGCGCGGCACGCGGCCACGATGTCGTCACGCACGCCCGGCGCGACCAGGCGCGCGAGCTCGCCGATCTCTACCTCGATGCGCAGCAGCTCGGATCCACCCAGCTCGTGGAAGCGCACCCGGAACTGCCGGAAGCCGTGTACCCGCAGCGCGCTCTCGATGCGGCCGACGCGGGTCACCCGGCCGAGCGTGACACGGGTGCCGACGGCGAATCGGCTCCCAAGGCACGCGAAGCTCGGCTTGTCCCAGACCGGCATGCCGAGCGCCTTCGCCGCGGCGCGCACGTCGGCCTTCGTGAAGCCGGCCTCGACGAGCGGGTGCCGTACCTCGTGCTCCGCGGCGGCCTTCAGCCCCGGGCGGTGCCCGCCGAGGTCGTCGACGATCGTGCCGTCGAGGATCCAGCGGATGCCCCGCGCCGCGGCGGTGTCGCGCGCGAGGTCGAACAGCTCGGTCTTGCAGAAGTAGCAGCGGTCGCCGGCGTTCTTGGCGTACCCCTCCCGCTCCAGCTCGTGCGCGGCCACGACGAGGTGGCGCGCGCCGATCTCGGCCGCGAAGCGACGGGCCTCCGCGCACTCCTCCGGCGGGAAGGTGGGCGAGTCCGCGGTCAGGGCGAGGGCGCGGTCCCCAAGGGTGTCGACCGCCACCTTCAGCACGAGCGCGGAGTCGACGCCACCCGAGAACGTCACGAGCACGTCCTCCATCGAGCGGAGGAGGGCGCGGAGTCCGTCGAGCTTCTCGGTGAGGCGCGGATCCAGGGCTTCGGTCATGCGGGCTCCCACGTCACGCGCGTCCCGGGGCCGATGCCCAGGGTGTGGGCGGCATTGCCGTCCCGGAGGGCGATCTCGACGCGCCCCGTGCTCCCGGTGAGCGCGACGGGCACGCCCCGCGGCGCGGCGCCGTAGGTCGGCACGACGGGGGCGGGACGGTCTCCGATCCGCACGACGCCGTGGTCGACGCCCGGCAGGTTCGTCACCGCGTTTCCAAAATGGTCGACGTAGAGGACCTCGCCCGCGCCGTCGTCCGCGGCGGGCAGGGTCATCCGGACGGCATCGGTCACGATGGGGCCGACGTCGCTGAACGCGGCGCCGGTGGCGAGGCGGGCGGCGACGGGGGCGAAGAGGTCGCGACCATGGAAGGTGCGCGAGGGGGAGGGGACGCCCCACGGAGCCGTGATGGCGCGCGCTTCGGGATCGGGCAGGAGCCCCAGGAGCCCGTTGTCGGGCCCGACGAACAGGCGGCCGGCGGCGCGCACGGCGATCGGCCGGCGGGCGGTGCCCACCCCGGGGTCGACGACGCACACGAACACGGTACCGACGGGGAAGTGGGGCCACGCCGCGTCGAGGAAGAGCGCGCCCACGCGCACGTCCTGCGGCGGCACGCCGTGCGTCACGTCCAGCACCGGGACACCCGGCGCGAGCGTCGCCAGGACCCCGCGGAGGATGCCCGCGTACGGATCGCCGAGACCAAAGTCGGTGAGCAGCGCGAGGGGCGCCAAGCGTAGATCCTCCGCCCGGCTCCTACCCCGCGCCCGCGCGACCCGTCGACCCGATGAAGTGAGACAGGCCGCGCGCTAACGGGCCTGGCTACCCGAGGACCGCCTCGGCGAGGGGAATGTCGAGGCGAGTGGGGTCGACGGTGGCGATGATCCGGGCCTGGGCACGGGCGGGGAGCGCGAGATCGACGAGCGGACCGCCGCCGAGGATGACCCCGGCGCGATCGACGACGACGCGGACAACCGGCCGGGCGACGTGTGCGGGGGTCGCGGGGGCCCGGCAGACGACGGCGACCTCGCCGCTGTCGAGCACGAGCGTGCTCCCGACGGGGTACCGGCCCACGCAGGAGACGAGGGCCTCGACCAGCGCGCTGTCGTGCCGGCGGGCGGCGTGCGCCTGGAGCCGCGCGATGGCCTCGTCGGGCAGGAGGCGGTCCGGCCCGTCGGCGCGGAGCATGCCGTCGGCCTCGTCGACGAGGCTCACGATGCGGGCGTAGAGGTGCGGGTGGCGCCCCGAGGTCCGGTCCGCGGAGGCGCCGAGCCCCCACAACGTGAGGACGACGCGGGCGTCGGTCTGGCAGAGGCGGCCGCTCCGGGCGCGGCCGGCGATGGCGCGAGCCACGGTCTCGGGGTCGGCGCCGGGCGGGAGGGCGGTGGCGGCGAGGGCGGCGAGCACCAGATCCGCCAGGGCGCCGCGCGGGAGCCCCAACCGCAGGCCGAGGACCAGCGCGAGGGTGGCGACGGCGACGGGGCGGCGGCGGGACCGCGGCCCCATGAACGGCAGGACGACGGGGAGGGCGCGGGGCTCCTGGACGCCGCGGTCCACGAGGG
>JAUXTN010000031.1 GCA_030684355.1 Pseudomonadota bacterium | reverse complement strand
CGCCGCCGACCCCGCCGCCGAGCGCGCCGGCCTCGAAGCCGGCCTCACCCTCACCATGCCGGTTCCCCCCGCGGGCCTCGGCCCCGGCCCCGGCCTGCGCATCCTCGGCGACTACGCGGTGGTGCCGCGCCTCACCGTGGGCGCGGAGCTCTCGGCGCGCATCCCCACCGGCGCGCGCGACACGCTGGAGCACGAATCGCTCTCCGAGGACCTCGACTGGACCGCCGGCCTCACCATGCTCGCGGGCGGCGTGCGCGTCGGGTACCAGATCGTCGGCGAGGCCGACGGGCCGCGGCTCCGCGTCGGGCTCGCGGGCGGGGTGGCGCTGGTCACGCTCGACGTGGATACCCAGGTCGGGCGCACCCACGACGCCGTGCTCACCGGGTGGGTGCAGCCAGAGGTCGGCGGCCTGTTCCCGCTCGGCCCCGGCGACCTCACCGCCGATCTGATCGTCCCCATCGCCCCCGCCGAGCTGCTCGTGCTCGGCCCGGCGCCCGGCGGCACGGGGATGGGGCTGGCGGTGGGGTACCGGCTCGGGTTCTGACAGCGGTTCGGAGAGCGGCTCCGAGCGACGTTCCGAGAGCATCCGGGCGCGCCCACCGCCGCGGACGGCGGCGGTCGGTGCCCTGCGGGGTCGCGCTCCGCGCTCCGTCGGCCGGCTGCGGGCCGACCGACCGGCGCGGGCCGCTCGGGATCGGGTCGCCTCCGGCGCTGGGAACAGGGGCGCCCGCACCGCCCTCCGGTCCCCTCGCGCAACCCCCTTCCCAACAGCCGCAGGCTGTCTACCCTCTTCGCCGGGGGTGTCCAGAAATGTCACAAAGCGGCGGCTTGGTCCTGTTCCTTGTCCTCTCGGGCTGCGAGATCGGCAATTCTCTCCAGGCGCTCCGATCGGAGCCGGTCGAGGGCTCCGCCGCCGGGGCGGGCGAGTTCGTGATCCCAGGGACGTCCTTCGAGGCGGACGCAGACACGGACACCGACACGGACACGGACACGGACACCGACACCGACACCGACACGGACACCGACACCGACACCGACACGGACACGGACACCGACACCGACACCGACACCGACACCGACACGGACACCGACACCGACACGGACACCGACACCGACACGGACACCGACACGGACACCGACACGGACACGGTCATCGACCTTGGCTGCCGCATCACCGGTGGCGGCAGCGTGTTCATCAGCGACAAGGTCCGGGTGACCCACGGCTTGGAGCTGCGGCCTGCGGCCGAGCTGCCGCAGAGCCTGGAGATCAGTTGGGGGTCCGACCACCAGTTCAAGCTGGAGTCGCTCACGAGCGCGTCCTGCTACGACGACCCCGCGATCGAGGACGACCGGTTCTTCCGGCCGGACACCTACCGCGGCGCGGGCGTCGGCCTGATGGACGGGATGCCGGCCACGGTCACCTTCACGTTCACCGACGCCGGGGAGCCGGGCACCCGCGACACCGCCACCATGGAGATCCGCGACGCCTCCGACACGCTCGCGCTCTCGGTGAGCGGGTACCTCGACAAGGGCAACCACCAGATCCACTGACGTGCCGGCGGGACGGGGCGGCGGTTTGCACGCCTCCCCACCCGGCCTGTGACCTGTAGGAGCCTAAGCGACGGCCCCGCGGCCGGGCGGGCTCGCGGCGGAGAGCGGCCGCTCCATCCCGTGCTCGCTGCACTTGGGTAGCCAGGCCGGCCAGCGCACGGCCTGTGTATCGTTATCTGGTCGACGAAGCTCCGTTTAGTTCGCGGCTCCGTGTTTTCACCCAGCGCAGACACAGCTCCGTTTAGTTCGCCACTCCGTGTTTGCGCCCAGCGCACACACGGAGTCCGCTCGAAACGGAGCCGCCTCCGGAGCGCCGTTCGTGCAGCGATTGCCCGAAGTTGTCTCATCCGCCCAGGACCGAACTGTCACGCGACCGTACGGCGGACGAAACCTGATAGGAAAACACGAGGATGAAATTTGAGGGTACGACGAATGTCCGGGCTTGACCTCGTCGGTCGCCTGGAAGGGTGGGGCCACGACCTGGGGCCTCGCCTCCGATCGCGAGTGCGCCTGCCGACGATCCGGCGCACGCCCGCCGAGCGCGCGGAGATCGAGGCGCCCACGGCGTCGACCCTCGAGCGCTTCCGGGCGGTGTCACGGTGGACCTCCATCGCCTCGATCGTCGTCGGCTACCACGTGCTGTTGGGGCACGTGTTCGGGATCGACCTCCTGCGGAGCCCCGCGCCCGGCATCCCGTCGATGACACCCAGCGCAGCGCTCTGCACCGTCACCGCCGGCGCCGCCGTGTACCTGCTGCAGCGGCCACACATCTGGGCCCAGCGGACCCAAGCCTACCTGTTGCAAGCCTGCGTCGGGGCAACGGCCACGCTCGCGGTCCTCGGCGTGGCCGAGAACATCGGCCAGGGCGACCTGGGGTTCGAGCGCTGGACGGGCATGACCTCGATGACGTTGATGACCGCGCTCGCGTTCCTGGCGATCGGCGCCGGCCTCCTGCTCGTCGACTGCGCGCGCGAATACCGCGTCGCGGAGGTGCTCGGCCTCGCCTCCGCCGCCATCTCGCTCCAGGCGATCGTCGGCTACGTCTACGGCGCCGCGCCGTTTCCCGGCCAGATGCCGCTGTACACCGCGGTCTCCGCGCTCCTCGTCTCCACGGGCCTCATCTGCGTCCGTGCGGATCAGGGCTTCATGGCAAAGGTGGCGAGCAACAGCCTGGGTGGGGTCATGGCGCGCCGGCTCCTTCCCGCCACGTTGATCGTGCCGATCCTGCTCGGTTGGCTGCAGGAGCGTGGGCAGAGCGCCGGCATCTACGACTTCGAGCCGGGCCTCGCGTTCTTTGCCATCGCGAATGTCGCCGTGTTCGTCAGCGTCATGTGGTGGGGCGTGAACTCGCTCTACCGCATGGACACGAAGCGCCGGCAGGCGGAGCGGGAGCTCAAGGAGACGGCGGCCAAGCTCCGGCGCTCGAACGCCGACCTGGAGCAGTTCGCCTATGTCACCTCGCATGACCTCAAGGAGCCGCTGCGGGCGATCAGCGGGTCGGTGCAGGTGCTCCAGAGCCGGTTCGGCGAGGCCCTCGGCGCGGAGGCGGAGGAGTCGATCCGCCACACCGTCGATGGCGCCAACCGCATGCAGACCCTCATCGACGACCTGCTGACCTACTCGCGGCTGACGAGCCGGGAAGCCCCGTTGGAGCCGACGAATTGCGATGACGTGCTCGGGGAGGCGCTCGCCAACCTGGAGGTCCCGTTGAAGGAGAGCCGCGCCGTCGTGACGCACGACCACCTGCCCGTGGTCCGCGCGGACCGCACGCAGCTCCTGCAGGTGTTCCAGAACCTCGTCAGCAACGCGCTGAAGTACCGGAGCGAGCGGACGCCGAAGATCCACGTGAGCGCCGAGCACCGCGGGGACGAGTGGATGTTCTCGGTCCGGGACAACGGCATCGGCATCGCCCCCCAATACGCCGATCGAATCTTCAAGATCTTCCAACGGCTGCACACACGAAAGGACTACCCCGGTACCGGCATCGGCCTCGCGGTGTGCAAGACCGTGGTGGAGCGGCACGGGGGGCGGATCTGGGTGGAGTCGGAGCCTGAGGAGGGCTCGACCTTCTACTTCACGCTGCCGCAGTGATCGGAGCACGATGAACCGCACGCGCGAGATCCTGCTGGTAGAGGACAGCCCCTCGGACGCCTTCCTGACGCGGGAAGCCCTGCGCGGCCTGGGGCCACGGCTCCACGTCGTGAACGACGGGGTCGAGGCCATGCAGTTCCTGCGGCGCGAGCCGCCGTTCGCCGACGCCCCGCGCCCCGACCTCATCCTGCTCGACCTCAACACGCCCCGCATGGACGGCCGCGAGGTGCTCGCGGCGATCAAGCAGGACGCGCACCTGCGCTGCATCCCCGTCATCGTCCTCACGTCGTCGACGCGGGAGGCGGACCTCAACGTCGCCTACGACCTGCACGCGAACTGCTACGTCGCCAAGCCGACGGACTTCAACCAGTTCCGGGAGGCCATCCGCCTGATCGAGACCTTCTGGTTCCACCTCGCGAGCCTGCCGCCGGGAGAGGCGCCCCGCTGAGCCCGCGGCCGACGGCGCGCGCCGCCCGGCCGACGGGGCCGCGTTGGCCGGGTGCTCGCGTGGGGGGGCTGAATCCAGCCGGCCTGGCTACTCGCCCTGCCCGTTCGGGTCCTCGTCGTCCCCGGACGCGCACGCCGCGGTGTCGCCGTGCAGCCACGCGGCGACGCAGTCGAGCAGGTCCGCGAGCGCATCGTGGAGCTCGGAGACCTCGCCCTCGAGCACCACGACGCGGTCGTCGAAGCTCGTCCAGTCCGGCTCGTGCACCGGCACGCGCGCGAGCGCCTCTTCGAGGAGGTCCCCGTACCGATCCAGGTCGTCGAGCGCGGTGCTCACCACGCCCTCGAGCACGCCCACGTCCTCGGTCACTTCCTCGAGCGCCTCGGCCTGCGCGGCGGCGTCCTCGGTGAGCACGTCGAGCTCGGCCACGCAGGTGTCCCGGTCGGCTTCGAGCTCGGCCACACGGGCCTCGAGCGCCGCGAGGCGGTCGGGGACGCCGCTGTTGTCGGGGGTCGCCCGGGCGGGGAAGGAGACGAGGAGGAGGGCCAGGACGGTCGCGCGCATGGGAGAGCCTCTCTTTCGCGGGCGCTTATCCCTGACGGCGGCGGCGGCGTCAAGGGGCGGGCGGGCGGTCCAGGGCGCCAGCCGGCACGGGTTCGCCGATGGTGTCGGTGATCGAGGGCACCAACCTTCGCTGCCCGTCCCAGCGGACCACGTCCGGATAGCCCGCCGCGACGACTCGCTGGACGGCGTCCCGCACGTTCATGGACTCGGTCACGCTCCGACACGAGGGCGTCCGCGGCCGTCCATTGCTGCACGGGCGCATCGACCCGCGCGGAGGCGCTCATGGGCCCGTGGGGCTTGGCCGGGGGCTGGGCCGGGGGCTCGGCCGGGGGCTCGACCGGGAGCTGGGCCGGGGGCTCGACCGGGAGCTGGGCCGGGGGCTCGGCCGGGGGCTCGGCCGCGAGCGCCAGCCCCGCGGGCGTGACCACCAGGACGCGAGCGCCAGCCCCGCGGGCGTGACCACCAGGACGCGCCAGCCGAAGCGTCCGGCAGTAGGGCGCCGCGGTCCGGCTCCCCGCAGTCCGCGCGAGAGGACGATCCCCGGAGCGCAGCCCTATCGAAAAACAGAACCGTGATCTGGCCTCCGCACAGGATTGCGACCAGGCGCTCCGGGCGCGTCGATCAGCGTGCCGTCGGGAAGGGCGTGCCGCGCCAGTTGCTCGACCGAGTTCTCGAGGAGCCCCGGCGGAAACAGCGCCCGAACTTGGGGGATGGTCGGTTACCCCGGGAGTTCGGACGGAAATAGCGTCCGAACTCGGGGGATGACCGATTACCCCGGGAGTTCGGACGGAAATAGCGTCCGAACTGTAAGCACGCAGCACACCCCACCTGTGCCCCGACCAGCCGTCGTGTGATCGTTCCCCAGCGGAGGCTGCGCATGCACGTCGTGGAACGGAGAGTGTTTTCGGAGACGGACAAGGCCGAGGTTGTGGAGGACTACCGCGCG
>JAUXTN010000029.1 GCA_030684355.1 Pseudomonadota bacterium | reverse complement strand
GGCGTGGGCGCGGCGGCGCCGGGTACCGCGGCGGGGGCCGGCGCCGTGGCGGTCGGGGAGTCTCCGCCCGCGCAGCCGAGCGCGAGGGCGAGGAGGATCCCCGTGGCGAGCAGCAGGCTCGGGGAGCGCACGGGCGACGCGGGGCGAGCGGTGGGAGGGCGCATGCGCGGCAGCCTACGGACGAGGCGGGAGGTGGTCAAGGGGGGCGCTTCTCCGGACGCGCCCCGTCACTTCGCCATGTCGGCGATCTCCCCCCCGGTGACGACGCGCAGGTTGCCCTTCGACCATCGGACGAGCTCCTCGTAGGCCGCCCAGATGCCCGCCTGCTCGTCCGCGGAGCGCACGCGCGACTCCTCCTTCGGGTTCAGGTTCCAGGGCGGCGGCAGCGGCGTTTCCTTGTCCTTGCCGCTGTAGTAGGAGAGGGTCCAGCCCTCCGGGCCCGCCCGGTAGAAGTTGTTCTCGTGCACGAGCGCGGTGACGAACGCGCCGCGCGGGCCGGTCCACGCCGCCAGGCGCTCCTTCAACCGGCTCGTGGGGTTGAACGCCGGATCGCGCCCGACGCGGTTCCACCAGAACTGCTCGACACCGCCCGCGTCCAGCCACCGCGTGAGCCCGATGTCGCTCGGCCGCACCACGAGCCCCTCCCGGGAGGTGATCGGGTGCTCGAGCGAGGCCTGCTCCTCGTGGTACCAGACCACCGTGCGGGCGCCGAGCGACCGATACACGTGCAGCGCGGCGAGCTTGTTTCGCGCGTCCCGGTTCGGGGTCACCACCGTGATCGGCGCGCGGCCGAACGTGTCGCGTACGAGGGCGTAGCCGCCGGGCTTCGTGCGATCGAGCTCGCCGGTGGCGCGGTCGAGCGCGTAGGTCTCGTAGTCCCGGAGGAGGGCCTCGCGCGCCGCGTCGGAGAGGTCGGCGAGCTTCCCCTCGAAGCCGTTCACGAGGGGGTGCGGCGCGCGCACGTGGTAGCTGATCGCCATGCCGCTCGACCGCAGCCGCTCGATGACGTCGGGCCGTTGGGCCTTGTAGAGCTCCACCATCGGGCCGGTCAGGTAGAACTCGCCCTTCACGCCCTGGCGCGTGTAGATGTCGACCAGGTGCAGCAGCGTGTCCGCGCTGTCGCCCACGTGGTTCACGTCGTGCACGTTCACGACGAAGCTGATGCACCCGCCCGGGCAGGGGTCGGTCACGGGCAGGACCACCTCGGGGACGAGCGCGTCGCCGCGGCCCCCGCCCTTCGCGCCCTTCCCGGAGCCGCCTCCGCGACCGTCTCCAGCGAGCGCGACACCGACGAGCAGGGCGAGGAGGGCGGCGGTGCGGAGCATGGGGGTCCTGGGCAACGAGTGGAGCAGGAGTCTACGCCTCGGGCGACGCCTCGGAGCCGACGCGGAGCCGGCTCGGGCACGTCTGTCCCGCCACCGGCTCATTGGTGGCTAAGCTCCTGCTGGGGGTGTTGAGAAATGTCAAGAAACGAGATGATCTTCCTGGCGATGTGCTTGTCCGCGTGTGGCGTCGGGAACGAGCTCCAGACGATCGACCCCACGCCCATGGAGGGCGAGGATACCGTGCCTGTCCTCGGCGAGCACCCGGTGCCGTACTCGGCGCCGCTGACCGCGGAGGCGGACGCGGACACCGACGCGGATGCGGACACGGACACCGACGCCGACGCCGACGCGGACACGGATGCCGACACGGACGCCGATGCCGACGCCGACACGGACGCCGACTCCGACGCCGACGCGGACGTGGACGTCGTCGAGTGCCGCATGACGGGCGGCGGCAGCGTGTTCACCGACGCCGGCGTCCGCGTCACCCACGGCTTCGAGGTTCGGCCGGAGGACGACGAGCCGCAGAGCCTGGAAGTCAACTGGGACTCCGAGCACCGCTTTCACCTCCTCGAGATGCTGACCGCCGAGTGCTTCGACGATCCGAGCATCCCGTCTGCGGAGCAGCCGCGGTCCTCGCCCGACACGTACCGGGGTACCGGAACGGGCCGTTTTGACGGTGTCCCCGGCGCCACGATCTCCTTCACGTTCACCGACGCGGGTGAGCCCGGCACTGCCGACACCGCCACCATCGAGATCCGCGACGTGCAGGGGAACGTCGTCCTCACCGTGAGCGGGCCGCTCGACAAGGGCAATCACCAGATCCACTGAATGGGCACCTGCGGGGTCGGCGCATCCTCGCGCCGATCCCGCAACCCGCCACATCGCGCGTCCGCAATGCGTACGAGGACGGGCTACGCGGCCCCATGCCGCCCGTCACCTTCGCCGTGATCGCCGACTCCCACTTCCACCCGCCCGGCATTCCCGAGCAGGCCGTCTGGGAGAGTGACCGCCACTTCAACGACCGGAACCGTGCCGCCATCGCGCTCGTGCGTCGCGCCCGGCCGGCGTTCGCCGTGCACCTCGGGGACGTGCCTCACCCGGTGCCGGGCCTCGCCGCCCACGCCGAGGCCCTCGCGGTGGCCCACGAGACCTACGCGGCGCTCGACACGCCGCTCTACGTCGTGCCCGGCAATCATGACGTGGGCGACAAGCCGCACCCCTGGGCCCCCGCGCCCAGCGTCTCGGTCGAGAAGCACGCGGTGTTCCGGGCCCACTGGGGCGCGCCCTGGTGGGTCGAGGAGCGGGACGGCCTCGTGCTCCTGGGCATCGACACGCCGGTGCTCAACAGCGGGCTCGGGCTCGAGGCCGAGCAGTGGGCGTGGCTCACCGAGACCCTCGCGCGGCTCCGCGGCCGCCGCATCTTCGCGTTCGTCCACTACCCGCCGTACCTGCTCTCGCCCGACGAGCCCGAGCACTACGACAACCTCGCCGAGCCCGCGCGCAGCCGCCTGCTCGACCTCCTCGTCGGCGCCGGCGTCGAGGCCCTCTTCTGCGGCCACGTCCATCACCCGTTCTGGAACCGACACATCGGCGACACCGGCGCGCTCGACATCTACCTGCTGCCGTCGACCGCGTTCGTGCGGCCCGGGTACGCCGAGTTGGCGCGCATCGGGCCCGGCGCGGAGCACGGGCGCGACGACGGGGAGCGGCTCGGGTTCTGCCTGGTCCATGTGGACGAGAACGGTCACAGCGTCGAGTGGGTGCGGACCGGGGGGGTGACCGTCGAGCCGGACACCGTCACCGGCCTGGGCCCCGGCGAGGCGCGCCCGCGGTGCCCGGTCGGCGTGACCCTGCGCCACAGCTGGGACGCCGTGCTCGACATCCCCGCGGACGGCCTCGATCCGTTCCGTCGCAAGCAGGCACGCAACGACCTCGTGCTGCTCGCCACCTGGGAGCTCGGCGCCACCGTGCTCCGTCTCCCGTTCGAGGACCTGCGCCGGCCCGCCACCCGCGCCCGGCTCCTCGCGCTCGCGGACCGTGGGCAGCGGGCGGTGCTATGGTCGCCGGAGGGGCTCTCGGCGGCGGATCTCGCGCTCGTCGAGGCCCACCAGCACGCCATCGCGGCCGTGGAAATCATCGTGCCGCGCGCGTGGCTCGACCGCCCGCTCCCGCCGCTCGCGGTGCCCCGGTGGGTCGCGCCGCTGGGCCGCCTCCCCGCCGAGGAGGGCCGCTACTTCAGCCACTTCGCGCCGCACGGGTTCGTCCCCGAGGATCCGGACCTGCCCCGGGCCAGCGGCGAAGGCGTGGTGGTGCGGATCGACCCCGAGGTGGACGCCTGGGAGGGCATCGCCCGGGCCGCGCGGCACGTGACGCCGGGGCGCGCCGTGATGGCGCTCGTCCTGCTCCCGCGGGCCGGCGAGTCCGTCACCTTCACGGACGACGCCGCCGTCACGCGCCGGGTCGCCCTCGCCGCGCTCGCCGCCCGCGCGCACCCCGACGTGACCGTGGTGCTCGACACCTTCCAGGATCACGACCGCGGCTACTTCACCCGCCACGGCCTCTACGATCGGCGCGGCAACCCCCGGCCCGCGGCGCGGGTCCTCGCGGCGCTCGCGCGCCTCCTCCCCGATCCCGGCGCGCCCGGCGAGCGGCCCACCCGCGACGGCGACGTCGTGGCCGTGCCGGGCCTCGGGGCCGTCCACCTTGTCGGGGGCGACGGCGTCGACCTCGCGCGGGGCGTGTCGGCGCGCGGCGTCGTCGGGCCGGTGCTCGTCCGGGCATAGCCTCGGCGGCGCGGTCGTGCCGACGATTGGGTAGTCCACCTCGCGTCGGATGACGACTCCGCACGGCGAGCCCCCCGCCAGCCCGGTCCCGGGCGGCCGCGGAGATAGGCCCGCGCGTGCCTGACGCGACCCTCGGCGAGCTCTGCGCGCTCCTCGCTCCGCTCGCGTGGTCGATCGCGGTCATCCTGTTCAAGCGGTCGTCCGCGGCGCCCGCGATCTCGCTGAACCTGTTCAAGAACACCTTCGCGGTCGTGCTCCTCTCGATCACGCTGCTGGTGCTGCGCATCCCGATCCCGACCGACCGCAGCGCCGGGGACTGGGCGCGGCTCCTCGTCAGCGGGTTCCTGGGGCTCGCGGTGGCCGACACCCTCCTGTTCGAGGGCCTCCGGCGCATCGGCGCGGCGCGGCTCGCCGTGGTCGACACGATCTACGCCCCGCTCGTCGTCATCCTGTGCTGGCTCCTGCTCGGCGAGGCGCCCAGCGCCGGCTTCCTGCTCGGCGGCGTCCTGGTCATCGGCGGGGTGACCCTCGCCTCGGTCGACCCCGGCGCGATCGCGAAGGAGGGGGGGCGCGAGGTGAGCCTGGGCGCCTTCTACGCCACGCTCGCCATCGCCGGCACCGCGCTGGGCGTGGTCATCGCGAAGCCGGTGCTCGAGGGGTCGGATCTCGTCGAGGTCACCTGGACGCGCCTCGTGGCCGGGATGGTCGGCATGATCGTGTTCACCATCACGCGCGGCCGGGGCGCCGAGGCCCTGGTGGCGTTCCGTCCGGGCCCGTTGTGGCGCACGCTCGTGCCCGCCGCGTTCTTCGGGACCTACCTCTCGTTGATGTTCTGGCTCGGCGGCTTCAAGTGGGCGAACGCGTCGGTCGCCGCCACGCTCAACCAGATGGCGACGGTCTACATGCTCGTGTTCGCCCGGTTCTTCCTGGGGGAGACGCTGCGCCCGCGGCAGGTGGCCGGCAGCCTCGTGGCGGCCGCCGGCGCGCTCTGGATCGTGCTCCACAAGTAGCGGCTACTCCGGGGTCGGGCCCCACGTCCCGACGGGCACCTGGGTCGCCCACGCCGTGCACTCGTCGCCCTCGGCGCACTCGTCCTCGCCCGATGCCACGCCGCTGATGACGCCGCTCGTGGGGGCGCCCGCCGCGAGGTCGACGCGGATCGAGGCGGAGAGCTCGTCCCAATCCTCGGCATCGACGAACGGCACGAGGTCGAACGTGCCGGCGAGCGCCTCGAGGTCGAGGGGCTCGTCGATCCAGGCGGTGTCCGCGGCGGTCGCGCCCATCAAGGTGGCGAGATCCTCCGCGAACGCGCCGTCCGCCGTGGCGAACCCGAGCCCGACGTCGATCTCGACGTAGTCGTCGCACACGATCGCGATGGCGGGCGTGGGGCCGCTGCCCGTCGGGGGCACCTCGGTGAGGTCGATGAAGCGCGCCGTGGCGCCCGGGGCGAAGTCGAGGGAGAGGTCGGTGACCGTGCCGTCGGCCCAGGTCAGAACGGCGTCCTCGTGGGGTGCGAGGTTGACGAGCACGTCGGCCGCGGAGAAGCCGAGGACGGTCACCTCGTCGAGCGCGAGCTCGGTGGAGGCGGACTCGCAGGACGGCCCTTCGTTGACCTTGTCGCCGGGGCAGCCCGCGAGGGGGACGAGGAGCGCGAGGAGCGTGAGGGGGAAGGCGTGGCGCATGGATCGTCTCCGTGTGCCAGGAGGGGAAGCAAGACGCGTGCCACCCGCCGCCCGGCGGCGACGGTCAGCCCGCCCGCGCCACCATCTCCTCGAGCACCTGCTCCTCCAGCGCGAGCATGTCGGCGTCGGTCAACTCCAGGGCGGTGGCGTACCGGCCCAACAGAACGCGCTCCGCCTCCGACACCTCGCCCTCGGCGTGCGCCACGAGCAGCGCCAACTTCAGGCAGAGGAGACGGTGATCGCCGCCCGGGAGGGCCGCGGCGAGCTCCGCCGGCTCGATGGGGGAGGGGGCCTCACCCAAGTCCTCGGAGAACGCCCGGATCATCGCGAGCTCTCGCGGATGCAAGCTGTCACAGGCCGCGACGGTGTGGAGGGCGCGCGCGATGGCGCCGGCTTCGCCAGCGGACACGGGGATCGGCGGGAAGAAGGACATCCCCGCTCTCTATCGCGTCGCCGTGCCACGGGGCTCCGTGGAAGACACACCTCGTGGTACAACCGCGGGCTCTCTCCGCGGAGCCCACATGTACGCCCGGTTGCGCCCCCTGTCCCTGTTCGCCCTGCCGCTCCTCGCTGGGCCGCTCCTCACTGGGCCTCTCCTCGCTGGGCCGCTCCTCGCTGTGTCGTTGGTCGGCTGTGGCGCCAAGGACGCGCCGGTCACCGATGACTCGGCCGACCCGGGCGCGGACGGCGACAGCGACGGCTTCCTCGCGGGCGATGACTGCGACGACGCCGACGCGGCCGTGAACCCAGAGGCCAGCGAGCTCTGCAACGGGCACGACGACGACTGCGACGGGACCATCGACCTCGACGCCGTCGACATGGGCACCTGGTACGCCGATGGGGACGGCGACGACTTCGGGGCCGACGCGACCGCCTCCGTGGCGTGTGACGCCCCGGCGGGCGCGGTGGCCACCGGCGGCGACTGTGACGACACCAACGCATCGGTGAACCCGGGCGCCACCGAGGATTGTGACGACCTCGACGAGGACTGCGACGGCGAGGTCGACGAGGGCGTGATCCCGACCTGGTACCACGACTACGACGGCGACGGGTACGGCAACACCATCGAGACCGTCGCGGCCTGCGATGCGCCCGGGCGCTACGTCGCGGACGGGACCGACTGCAACGACTCCAACGCCTCGGTCAACCCGGGCGCGGGAGAGGTGTGTGACACCCGAGACACCGACGAGGACTGCGACGGCCTGGTGGACGATCTCGACACGGTGGCGGGCACCAGCGTCTGGTACCAGGACACCGACGGCGACGGCTACGGCGACGAGGGCATCACGCTGCTCGCGTGCGACCCCCCCGACGACTTCGTGGCGATCGCCGAGGACTGCGACGACACCGACGCCGGCTTGTTCCCCGGCGCCGAGGAGCGCTGCGACGGACAGGCCAACGATTGCGACGCGACGGCGTCCTGGCGCGCCGGGGACGAGGCGGGCGTCGTCTCCTGGCAGGACAGCGCCGGCGCATGGACCGCGGTGACGGACGACTTCGCGGCGGGGGCGGACGGTGCCCCCGCGGCGTGGACCGCCCCGGGCGACGGCGACCTTCACGTCTGCGAAGGCACCTACTTCGTGAACGTCACGGTCACGGGCAACACCGTGTCGATCCTCGGCGAGGGCGGGGCGGATGCCACGGTGCTCGACGGCGGTGGCCTGGACCGCGTCGTGGCGGTGAGCGGCGGCGGGTTGACGCTCGAGGGGCTCACGCTCACCAACGGATCGTCGGCCGGCTACGGCGCCGGGCTCCAGTGTGTGTCCGCCGATCTGCTCGTGCAGGACGTGATCGTCACCGGGAACACCTCCGCCGGCTACGGCGGCGGCGTCGCGCTCGACACGTGTGTCAACGCCGAGCTCCTCGACACCGAGATCACGGACAACACCTCGCTCGTGGCCGGCGGGCTCTACGCCGCGACCTCCGACGGCCTCGTGTTGGATGGCCTGCTCGTGGACGACAACATGGGCACCCGCGGCGGCGCCGGGCTCTACCTCGGGTACAGCAGCTTCACCCTGTCCAACTCCACGGTGTCCAACAACCACACCGACCCGAGCTACTCCGCGGGCGGGCTGATGGACTACTACAGCGACGGCACGATCGACACCGTGGCGTTCACCGACAACGCCGCGAGCTACGGCGGCGCCCTCGAGGTGCTCACCGGTGTCACCACCGTGACCAACAGCACCTTCTCGGGCAACAGCGGGGGGGCCGTCTACGGGTTCGTGTCATCGACGATCACGTTCTCGGACACGACGTTCACCGACAACACCGCCACCTACCAGGGCAATATCTACCTGGACAACGGCGTGACCACGACGTTCACGGACTGCACCTTCACCGACAACGCCGGGGGCACCGCCGGGGTGTTCACGTTCAACCGCAGCTCCAGCGCGGACATCGTCACCTCCAGCTTCTCGGGGAACACCCCCTACGACGCCTACGCGGCGGGCTCCGGGTACACGCTGGGCCCCTCGGCGACGCGCACGTGCAGCGACAGCGCGGGATGCATCTGAGGAGGCCCCGCCGAGCGGGCGACGGGCGCGGGCGGTAGCTGCTTCCCGGGCGCCCCCGTGGAACCCGGAGGGCGCTCGGCCTGGCTACCCGAACTGCACCGACCGCTTCGAGAATCCGCCCTGCCAGAACCCCGTGATCGGGCACGTGATCGGGCCGGGCATGTCCGCGGCGGCGCCGGCGGCGAACCACAGCGGGGCGTAGTGATCGAGCCGCGGGTGGGCGCGCTTCACCGCCGGGGCCTTCTCGACGGCGAGCAGGGCGTCGATGTCGCCGCGCGCGAGCGCCGCGCCGGCCCACGTGTCGAACTCGACCGCCCACGGCGGCGTGGCCTTCTGGTAGCCGTCGCGCGGGTTGTAGGTCATCGAGCCGCTGCCGATCAGCAGCACGCCTTCGTCGCGGAGCGGCGCGAGCGCGCGGCCGAGCGCGTAGACGGGGGCCGGCACGATGGCCGGGAGCGAGATCTGGAGCACCGGCACGTCGAAGCTCGGCGCCAGGAACATCAGCGGCACGTAGGCGCCGTGGTCGAGCCCGCGCTCGGGGTTCTCGTCCACGCGCTCGCCGGTGGCTTCGAGGAGCGCACGGACCCGCTCCGCGAGCGCCGGGGCGCCGGGCGCGGGGTACTGCGCGCGCAGGTAGCGGTCCGGGAACCCCTTGAAGTCGTGGCGGAGCGGCACCGTCGTCGTGGCGCCGATCGTGACGGGGCGCCGCTCCCAGTGGGCGGACACGATGAGGATCGCGGTGGGGCGGCCGATGGCGGCGCCCCACTGGATGAGCTCGCTCGTCCACACGGGGTCGGCGGCGAGGGGAGGGTCGCCGTGGCTCACGAAGAGCGCGGGCATGCGGGCGGGGGCGACAGACACGGGGAACCTCGAGCGGCGGGCGCGGCGCGCCTCATAGCGTGTAGACCGGCGCGGGGTCGGTCTACACGCTCCGCTTCGGCGAGTCCGGAGCGATCAGTCGCACGCCCCCGCGCCGATGAGCCGCTCGCGCGCCGTCGCGCCGGCCACCACGTCCTCCACGGAGAAGAGGAGCGGCATCGTGTCGTTCGCCAGCCAGAGCGCGGCCTGGTCGGAGAAGTAGGGGGTGTCGATCATCGAGGACTGGCCGCCCGGGATGACGTTGCGCCCGCTCACCCTTCCGTCGGGGCCGAGCGCGATGACCATGCGGAACACCGGGCCGGATCCGTGGGTGAAGTCCGTGCCCCACCCGGAGTTGGCGGCGTCCACCGCGAGGTTGTCGCCGGGGCGCGGGAACCACTCGAACGACTCGGTGCCGGCCTCGCCCTCGAGCGGGAGCACGTCCGTGTTGACGGAGAACGTGTCGGTCAGGAAGCTGAACTCCTCGGCGTCCACGAAGTCGGCGAGCACGCTCTCGAAGCGGGTCCAGTGGCGCAGGCCCCACTTCCAGCCGCTCATGTCGGTGGTGCCGAAGCCCGATCCGCGGAGATCCGCGCTCGGCGCCGAGCGCAGGAAGGTGAGGGCGTCGCCGAGGGCCTGGAGGGCCACCTCGTCGCTCGTCTCCACCACGTCGGTGGTGGCCATCGCGTCGAAGAACACGCTCTCGCCCGTCTCGGCGTTCCAGCTCGCGAGGTCGCCCGGGTTGCCCGTGCCGCGCCCGGCGAGGAACATCGTCAGCGCGCGCGTCTTGCCCGCGGTGCTGCCGCCGTTCCACACGCTCGGCAGCGACTCGTCGAACACGCGGTCGTCCCAGTGCGCGAGCCACGCGTTGAACAGCATCGTGGCGACGCTGTCGTCGATCTGCTCGGCCGTGGGCGAGTGGTAGAAGGTCTGCACGCCGCTCTCGGCCATCGCGCCGCGCGCGAGCCACGCCGAGACGCGGGACTCCACCTCGTCGAACGCCTCGGCGTCCGCCAGGTACAGGGCGGCGATCCGCGCGCCCGCGCCGTTGAGCTCCCCGGTCGCCGCCGCGGCGCGCCCGTTCACGATGGCGTCGACGAGGTGGCCGCCGAATTGGGTGCCGAGCGCGCTCTGGTGGTCGCCCTGGATCGCGGCCATGCCGGCCTCGTCGGCGGTGCCGGCGGCGATCTGCTCCTCGATGCGCTCCGCGATGCGCCACGCGCGCCAGCCCTCGACCCAGGGCCCGCCGATGTACCAGGGCTCGTCCCAGAGGTCGTTGTCGAGCGTGATGGAGCCGGGGTCGTTGTTCCCGTTCACGATGAAGCCCGCGGTGGGATCCAACGCGGCCGGGTAGTCCTCGAACGGCACGACACAGCGGCTCGGATCGGCGCCCTGGCTCTCGTCCACCATGCCGTCGGCCGCGACCGGGATCTCGAACCCGCCGTAGGTCGTGCCGTCGAGCAGACGCGTCGGGTCGGCACCCGCGGGCCAGCGGCCGTCGGCGTCGCGCGGCAGGTACCCACGGCAGGGAACGGCCTGGTACCCCGTGTACAACACGCTCCCGGAGCTGTCCGCCACGCCGATGTTCTGGCTGTACGCCACGAGGTACTTCGTCGCCTCCCGCACCTCCTCCACGTTCGCGGAGTGGCCGAAGCGGTCCACCGCGTTGAGCAGGTTGCCGTCGGAGAAGGCGGTGTAGTCGAACGTCACCGCGCTCACGATGCCGTCCCCGTCGGTGTCACCGGGCAGGACCGCGCCGTCCGGGAACACCACCGCGCCCGCCGTGCCCTTCTCGACCGCGGTCCCCTCGATCTCCGCGAGCCAACGCCCGTCGAACGTGGTGTAGCGCGACCAACTGAAGGAGCGCCCCACGCTCCCCAACAGCGGCACGTCCGCGATGGTGTGGCTCTCCGTCACCGCCGTCATCGGCTCCCACGTCCCCTGGAACAGCGTCGCCGCCGGCATCCCGTCGCTGCCGAGCTGCACCTGCTCGGTGTACCAGTCCGTGATGTCGCCCATGAGCTGGGTCTGGCTCCACGCGACGTCGCCGTTGGTCCCGACCGCCATGATCGGCAGGCCCGGGATGCCGAGGCCCATCTGGTGGGTGTCCCCGCCGCCGAGCTCCCGCGTGTCCAACCCCACCTGCCAGAACAGGCTCGGCACGGAGAGCGGCAGGTGTCCGTCGCCCGCGACCACGGCGCTGCCATCCGCGGTGGCCCCCGCGCCGACGGCCCACACGTTGCTGCCCCACCCGGCCTCGTGATCGCCGCGCCCGAGGCGCCGCTCGAAGGCCTCCAGCCGGGCCGCCAGGGGCCCCAGCCGCCGCGCGCTGGTCGACCCCGTGGGCGCCCGCGCCGCCTCCGACGACACCGAGCTCGTCGCGCCCGCCCCGTTGAGCCCCCAGCCCGGCGCCGACGCGTACGGCCACACCGGCGTGATCTGGGCCCAGATGTCCTGCTCCACGCCGGCCTGCCGCAGGGCCCCGAGCGGATCGGTCGTGTCGAACAGCCCGGCCGCCACCAGCGCGTCCGTGTAGGCGCGGCCCACGTCGTCGGTCTCGTAGCCGAGCTCGTACACGAGCACCGCGGCCACGCCCGCGAGGTCGCGCCGGGTCCAGTCGACGAGCAGCTCGGTGGGATCGGTCACGCCGAGGAACGGCCCCGCGATCTCCAGCTCGCTCGGGAGCGGAAGGTCTCCCGTGCGCACCTGCGCGAGGTAGGCGTTCACGCCCTCCGCGAACCCGTCGAAGATCTTCTCGTGCTCCGCGGGCAGGTTCGCGAGCAGGGTGTCGGCCACGTGCGTCATGCCGGTGGCGCGGCTGTCCATGTCGTTGCCGAGCGCGGCGTCGCCGAGGATCTCGGAGAGCGTGCCGAGGCCGAGGCGCCGGGCGAGCTCCATCTCGAAGTAGCGGTCCCGCGCCTGGGTGAAGCCGTAGGCGCGCGCGAGGTCGACGCGGTCCTTCGCGTAGATGTGCGGCACGTTGCCCGCGGTGCGCACGACCTGGGCGTCGCAGGTGAGCCCCGGGATGGTGAACGAGGCGGTCTCCGGCACGTCGAGGAGCGGGGACGGCGTGGCGACGGGCTTCGCCTCGTCCACCTTGCAGCCGGACAGGGCGAGGACGAGCAACAGGCGAACGGGCAAGCGGACCTCCGGATCCGGCGCAGCGTAGCGCAGACCGCGCCGATCCGGTCACGTCCCGGTGCCGATCCGATCAGGTCAGGATCGGGACCCGCGCGTGGGGCCCGCGAGGGGCCCCGGCGTCCTCACCGCTTCGGCCGCGGCGCCGGCGCGCCCCGTCGGTAGTAGAGCGCCTGGACCGTGCGCGGCTCGTCCCCCGTGAGCGACAGCGTCAGCGTGTGGCCGTCGAGCTTCCCGGTGACCCGCCAGAGGCTCGTCGGCACCTCCATGTGGTCCTCGTGCCACCACCCCTCGACGACGCCGGCGCTGTCGACCTCGAACAACATCTGGTAGGTCGAGAGGGTGTCACCCGGGGCGTCGTGGGTGTGGAGGCGGTGCCCGCGGAGCAGCCACGTGGTCGTGCCCTTCTCCGCCACCACCGTGGGCGTGAGCTGCGTGGTGATCGGGTCCTGCTGCTTCTGCGCGCGAGGGTCGACCCCGTGGTTCTCCCACGCGCGGGTCTCCGCGAGCACCACCGGCTCGGTGCCGACCTCGGCCTGGATCACGATCACCGCTTCGCCTTCGGCGCGAGGAACCGCACGGTCTTCGGGTAGTCGGCCATGGTGTTCGTGCCCTTCTTCATCCGGTAGGTCTGCTCGCTCTCGGCGGCGCGGCCCTGCTCGGCGCCGACGATGTCGAACTTCCAGAGGTCGATCTCCTCGTCCACGTTCTCGACGGTGACGAAGCTGGAGAGCACCGCGTTGTGCGACTGGTCGGACCCGCCGCCGCCGTCGCGCTGCCAGAGGTGGCCGGGCTGCGCCTTCGCGACGGAGACGATGTTGTAGGCCCCGGAGGTCTCGGCGTTGCCGGCCGTGCTGTAGTGCTTGTTGTCCGTGATCGCGGGCTTCCAACCGGCCTGGAACACCACGTCGTTCATGAACACGGAGCACTTCCAGAAGTCCGAGCCCCAGTTGACCTTGTACTCGGTGCGCCCGTCGACCTTCTCGGCCTTCTTCTTCGCGCCCGCGAGGTCCGGGTTGGGTGTGTAGAACAGCCCGCCCACGCCGGCGACCCCGTAGCTCTCGCCGGTCTCTCCGCTGGCGCGGCTGCGCGCGGCCTTCATCACCTCGTCGTTCGCGCCCTTGGAGACGGTGACGTAGAGGTTCGTGCCCGAGTCGATGCCGCCAGCCTGCTCGACGCACTGGCCGTAGAGGATCTCGGCGCTGGACGGCACGTAGAGTTGGATCCCCGCCGCGAGCGTGGGCGTGACACGTTGGGGGGTGCCCCCGTTGGCCTCGCCGACCGACTGCACGTGCGTGTTGAACGCCGCGAGGTGGCCGACCTTCATGCCGAGGGCGTCGGCGATGCGCTTCCAGGCGCCGGCCTCGCCGGCCTCCATGTCCTTGCCGGTGACCGTGTAGGTCGTGCCGGGCGCGAGCTTGAGCTTCTTCACGTCGGTCGAGCGGCTGGGGAGCGCGGCGTCGCGGTGCACGCCGTTGCCGTCGCTCTCGGACTCCACCTCGACGGACTCGCCGCGCGCGGCGTGGGTGGCGGCGCTGACGGCCTCGCGCTCGGAGGTGTCCCCGGGGCGGCTCACGCCCTGGCCGCGGTGCTGCTGGAGGACGTGCGCGACCTCCTCGGCGACCTGCACCCGGTCGGGGTTCATCGTGGAGAAGAACACCTCGGAGCCCGACGCGGCGGCGGCGCCGTCGATGCCGTCGAGATCGACGCCGAGCCACGCGACGACCTCCGAGAGGTCGGCCCCGAACGAGGCCTCCAGCTCGGCGCGGAAGGGGAGGGCGGCGGAGACGCCGCGGCGGGCCTCTTCGAGCACGGCGCCTTCGGGCCCGGCGGTCTGGGCGGGGGCACGGCGGACCTCGCGCACGCCGGCGTTGCCGAGGCGATCCTGCCGGGAGGTGCCGGCGCGGGCGGTGGCAGGGCTCCCGCTGGACGAGGGGGCGCGGGCTGGGCGGCTGCGCGAGTGGTCAGGCATGAGCGCTCCGTACGAGCCGGCGGATAGCACATTTCGCCAGCCATTGCACCCGTTTGTGCCGCACTCCGGACGGGGCCCGGAACCGGGTACGCCGCCGCGTCTCCGAGCGGCGGGGGCCCGCCCCGTTCCACGTAGCGATGCGGTGCCGCCCCGCCCGCGGCTATAGGGGGCCGCGGAGGGCGGTATGGCCGAGATCGCGAACGGGGTCGTGCTCGGCGGACGCTACCGGGTGCTCGGCGCGCTGGGGCGCGGCGGCATGGCCACCGTGCACCTCGTGGAGGATGTCGCCACCGGCGAGCGCCTCGCGCTCAAGCTCCTCCACGACCACCGCGCGGCGGACCCCAAGGCGCGCGGGCGGCTGGAGCGCGAGGTCGCGGCGGGCCGGCGCCTCGATCACCCCGGTCTGCTCACCGCCCGCGAGCTCTTCGACACCGACGGCCTCCTGGGCCTCGTGCTCCCGCTGCATCCCGGCCGCACCCTCGCCGAGCGGGTCGCGATGGATGGCGCGCTCCCGCCCGACCAGGTCGTGCGCCTGGGGCTCCGGCTCGCCGAGGCGCTGGGCGCGGCGCACCGGGCGGGCGTGCTCCACCGCGACGTCACCGCGCGCAACGTCATGGTGGACGAGCGCGGCACCCCGATGCTCACCGACCTCGGCCTGGCCCACGTCATGGACTCGGGCACCACCCGCAGCACCACGGCGTTCGGCACCGCCGGGTTCCTCGCGCCCGAGGTGTTGACCGGCACGCGGGCCGACCCCCGCTCGGACCTCTACGGCCTCGGCGCCGTCCTGTACCTCGCGGCCACGGGCGTCGAGCCCTTCGCGGCGACCCACTCGCTCGCCGCGATCCAGAAGCAGCTCGCGGGGGACATCGCCCCGATCGGCACGCTGCGGCCGGGGTTCCCGCCCTGGCTCGACACCCTCGTCCGCACCCTGCTCGACCCCGACCCGGCACGCCGGCCGCAAGGCGCGGCGGCGGTCGTCGCGGCGCTCGAGGAGAGGACGGCGCCCGAGCCCACGGCACCCAGGCGTCCGACATCGACGGGGCACGCACGCGCCGCCGCGGGGCCCCGCGCGATCGCCGCGCGCTTGCCCGCCGGCACCTTCACCGTCGTCGTGAAGGAGCGCGACGAGCACCGGGACGCCCGGAAAGCCCGCAACGCGCTGCGTCGTGGGGCCGCGCGGGCGCAGGCGGCGGCGGCGCGGACCGGGGGCCTGGTCGCGGATGTGTCGCGGTTCGTCGGGGAGGCGGCGGCCGCGATCGGGGGCGTCACGGGCGCCGGAGGGCCGAGCCTCGAGGAGCGGCTCGCGGCCGCGGTCGGGGCGGTGGCGGGCCTGCCGGCGGGCACCATCCGGGACGTGCCCGCGCTCGAAGCCGAGCGCTTCCGCCTGGTCGCGCACGTCGACCACGCCACCGCCGAGCACCTCGCCAACGACGCCCGCGCGCTCGGCCTCACCGCCACCGTGCACCCCGAGCGCGAGCCCACGGATCTCGTGGGCTGGCTGCTGTCCCGCTGGTGGGCGCTCATCCCGCTGATGTGGATCGCGTTTCCCCCGTTGATGGCCGCGACCGAAGCGCCGGCGCTGTTCTTCGTGTTCGCGGGCCTCACCGTGGCGCTCGCCACCCTCGTGGGGCCGTGGGTGGGCCGCACCATGCTGCCGGGCTCGGCGCGCGCGCTGCCCATCGCGTACACGGACAACCTCGCGCCTCACCTCTCGGGTGCCGTGCCACCCGGCGTGGTCGACGAGCCCGCCCCCGTCGAGGATGCCCCCCCTGCGGGCGTCTCCGAGGCGAGCCAGGCCACGCGGCTCTCCGCGCAGGCCCTCGCCGCGTTGGACGGGCTCGAGGCGGCCCTCGCGGCCGGCGTCGAGGTGCCCGCGCTCGTGCTGACCGACTTGCGCGGCTCGCTGTCCGACCTCCGGCGGGAGGTGCGCGTCCTCGCCGAGGACGCGGTCGCCATCGAGGCCGAGCTCGTCGCCGCGGCCGCGCCCGACGGCCCGTCGAGCGTGTGGGCCAGCGAGCGCCTCACCCGGCTCGACACCCTCGCGCGGGGCGGTGCGACCGTCGATCCCGTCGAGCGCGCCCGCCTCGTGGCCGCCATCGCCGCGAACGCGTCGGCCGAGGCCGCCGAGGCCGCCCTCGACCGTCGGCTCACCGCGGATCTCGCCCGGCTGCTCGAGATCGACGCCACCGCCCGCCGCCTCCGCCGCGAGCTCGCCTTGGAGCGCGGTGCCACGCGCGCGCCCGAGCAGGCCCTGGCCGATTTGCAGGCACGCGCCCGCGCCGCCGCCTTGGCTCGCCGCGAGCTCGGTGGGTAGCCGCTCGCCCCCCGAGCGTGCGGCGCATCGGACCGTACACGAAGCCGGGAGCGTGCGTACATGGGAGACGAGCGCAGAGAGCTACGCTCGAAGGAGGCTTTCGTGAACCACGCCCCAGCCGTACGGTGGCTGCTCGTGCTCTCGTCGGCGGTGGTGACCGCGGCGCTGACGTTGCACAGCGCGCCGGCCCACGCCTACCAATCCGTGCACGACTTCGCCCAGGAGGAGGTGCGCGACGCCAACGGGAAGGTCACGGTCGAGGCCTCGATCATCCACGTGATCCAATGCAACGCCGAGGGGGAGAACGGCGGCCAGTTCTACATCTACCAATTCACGGACCGGGCCGGGTTCCGTGCCATCCAACCGCCCGCGTGGGGGTCCCCCATCGGCGGCAAGGACTTCGACACCTTCGACGAGGCCGCAACCGCGGCGTGCCTGCCCGTGCCGGTCGACACCCCGGATTGAACGGGGGCATCTGGGCGCGTCCCCGGCGCGGACGCCGGGGCCGGGCCCCTGCGGGGTCGGGCCGGGGGCCCTCCGTTGGCGCGGGCCCGTCGCTCCGCGCCGGGCGGCGCCGAACCGCGCG
>JAUXTN010000008.1 GCA_030684355.1 Pseudomonadota bacterium | reverse complement strand
GTGAAGGGCGAGATCCTCCAACTGAAGAACACCATCAACACGATGGTGGACCAGCTCAATTCGTTCGCATCGGAGGTGACGCGCGTCGCGAAGGAGGTCGGCACCGACGGGAAGCTCGGCGGGCAGGCCGAGGTGAAGGGCGTGGGCGGCACGTGGAAGGACCTCACCGACAACGTCAATTCGATGGCGGCCAACCTCACGGACCAGGTGCGCAACATCGCGGACGTGACCACGGCGGTGGCCAACGGGGACCTCTCCAAGAAGATCACCGTCGACGTGAAGGGCGAGATCCTCCAACTGAAGAACACCATCAACACGATGGTGGATCAGCTCAATTCGTTCGCGTCGGAGGTGACACGGGTCGCCCGCGAGGTCGGCACGGACGGGAAGCTCGGCGGCCAGGCCCAGGTGAAGGGGGTGGCGGGCACCTGGAAGGACCTCACGGACAACGTCAACTTCATGGCGGAGAACCTTACCAACCAGGTTCGTGGCATCGCCCAGGTGGTGACCGCCGTCGCGACCGGCGACTTGAAGCGCAAGCTCGCGGTCGAGGCCGAGGGCGAGATCGCGGAGCTCGCGGACACCATCAACAGCATGATCGACACGCTGGCGATCTTCGCGGACCAGGTCACGAGCGTCGCCCGCGAGGTGGGGGTCGAGGGCAAGCTCGGCGGGCAGGCCCGCGTGCCCGGCGCGGACGGCACCTGGCGCGACCTGACCGACAACGTCAACCAGCTCGCGGCCAACCTCACCACCCAGGTGCGTGCCATCGCGGAGGTGGCCACCGCGGTCACCAAGGGGGACCTCTCCCGGAGCATCACCGTCGAGGCCGAAGGCGAGCTGGCGGCGCTGAAAGACAACATCAACGAGATGATCCGAAACCTCCGTGACACCACGGGGAAGAACACCGAGCAGGACTGGCTGAAGACCAACCTCGCCAAGTTCAGCCGCCTCCTGCAGGGCCAGCGCGACCACGTGGAGGTCGCGCGCATGATCCTCTCCGAGCTGGCGCCGGTGGTGACCGCCCAACACGGCGCCTTCTACGCCACCGACGCGAGCGGGGACGAGCCCGTGCTCACGCTCATGGCGAGCTACGCCTACCGACCGCGCCCAGGCGTCCCGACGGTGTTCCGCCGTGGCGAGGGGCTGGTCGGCCAATGCGCGCTCGATCGCGACCGCATCCTCCTCACCAACGTCCCCACCGACTACATCCAGATCAACTCCGGCCTCGGCGAGGCCGCGCCCTTCAACATCATCGTGCTCCCCGTGCTCTTCGAGGGGCAGGTGAAGGCGGTGCTGGAGCTCGCCAGCTTCAACCGCTTCAGCGAGATCCACCAGACGTTCCTCGACCAGGTGACCGAGTCGATCGGCATCGTGCTCAACACGATCGCCGCCAACATGCGCACCGAGGAGCTGCTCAAGCAGTCCCAATCGCTCACCCACGAGCTCCAGGCGCAGCAGAACGAGCTCCGCAAGACGAACGAACGGCTGGAGCAGCAGGCGGCGTCGCTGCGCGAGTCCGAGGAGCTCCTCAAGGCGCAGCAGGAGGAGCTGCAGCACACCAACGCCGAGCTGCAGGAGAAGGCGCGCCTCCTCCAGGAGCAGAAGTCGGAGGTCGAGTACAAGAACCGCGAGATCGAGCTCGCCAAGACGGCGCTGGAGGAGAAGGCCGAGCAGCTCGCGCTCACGTCGAAGTACAAGTCCGAGTTCCTCGCGAACATGTCGCACGAGCTGCGGACGCCGCTGAACAGCCTGCTCATCCTCGCCAAGCTCCTCGCGGAGAACGCGGACGGGCACCTCTCTCCCAAGGAGGTCGAGTTCGCGCGCACCATCCACGCCTCCGGCTCGGACCTGTTGGCGCTCATCAACGACATCCTCGACCTCTCCAAGATCGAGTCCGGCACGATGGCGCTGGAGATCGGGGATCTCCCGTTCACCGATCTGCGCTACTACCTGGATCGCACGTTCCGACAGGTGGCCCAGGACAAGGCGCTCGGGTTCCAGATCCAACTCGCGAGCGACGTGGGCGACGTGCTGGAGACCGACGCCAAGCGCCTGCACCAGGTGTTGAAGAACCTCCTCTCCAACGCCTTCAAGTTCACCGAACGCGGCACCGTGACGGTGCGGGTCGAGACCGCCCAACGGGGGTGGACCGCCGACCACCCCATCCTCTCCGCCGCTCCGCGCGTCGTGGCATTCTCCGTCCGTGACACGGGCATCGGCATCGCCGCCGACAAGCAGAAGGTCATCTTCGAGGCGTTCCAGCAGGCGGACATGACGACTTCCCGCAAGTACGGCGGGACCGGCCTCGGCCTCTCCATCAGCCGCGAGATCGCGCAGCTCCTCGGCGGCGAGATCCGCGTCCAATCGAACCCCCAGCAGGGGAGCACGTTCACCCTCTACGTCCCGCAGCCCTACGTGCCCGTCGCGTCCTACCGCCGCGTGAACCCCGGCGAGCTCCGCAGCGAGGCCATGCGCCGGCCCGCGTCGGAGCCCATCCGCTTCGAGCCCGAGCCGACGGCGCCCGACGCGCCCACCGTCGCCGACGACCGCGAGTCCCTCGTCGCGGGCGAGCGGAGCCTCCTCATCGTCGAGGACGATCTCACGTTCGCCCGCATCCTCATCGACATGGCGCACGACCGAGGCTTCAAGACCTTGGCCGCGTCCCGGGGCGACGAGGCCCTGTACCTGGCACGAAAATACCAACCGGGCGCCATCACGCTCGACATCCGCCTCCCCGACGTCGACGGTTGGTCGGTCCTCGACCGGTTGAAGCACGACTCCTCGACACGACACATCCCCGTCCACGTCATCTCCGCCGACAGCGCGTGGCAACGCGGGATGCGCCTCGGCGCCCGCGGCTGGCTGGAGAAGCCCGCGACCGCGGAGAAGCTCGGGGACATCCTCGACGCGTTGCGGCGGTTCATGGAGGCCCCGGAGAAGTGCCTCCTCATCGTGGAGGACGATCCCGTCCAGCGCCTCGCGATGTCCGAGCTCCTCGGGGGAGGGGACGTGCGCATCACCACCGCCGGCACCGCCGCCGAGGCCCTCGCCGCGCTCGCCGCCACCCACTTCGACTGCATGGTGCTCGATCTGATCCTGCCGGACATGCCGGGGCTGCGCCTCATCGAGCTCGTGAAGACCGAGCTCCACCGTACCGACCTACCGATCATCGTCTACACGGGCAAGGACCTCACCGACATCGAGGCGACCGAGCTCGCGCATGCCGCGCAGACCGTCATTCTGAAGGACGTCCGGTCGCCCGAGCGGCTCCTCGACGAGACCGCCCTCTTCCTCCACCGCGTCGAGCGCAACCTCCCCGAGCCGAAGCAGCGGCTCCTAAGCCAGCTCCACCAGGTGGACCCCGTGCTCGAGAAGCGGCGCGTGCTCGTCGTCGACGACGACATGCGCAACATCTACGCGCTCACGAGCGTGCTCGAGCGGCAGAAGATGGAGGTGCTCTACGCGACGGACGGGCGCAAAGCGCTCCAGACGCTCGAGACCTCTCCCGATGTCGACATCGTGCTCATGGACGTCATGATGCCGGAGATGGACGGCTACGAGACGATGCAGGCGATCCGCAAGGTGCCGCGGTTCCTCGGCCTGCCCATCATCGCGCTCACCGCGAAGGCGATGAAGGGGGACCGCGAGAAGTGCATCGAGGCCGGCGCCTCGGACTACATCCCCAAGCCCGTCGACACCGAGCAGCTCCTGTCCCTGCTCCGCGTCTGGGTCTCCCGCTAGCGATGTCGGCCCCTCCCGTCGTCGCGGGTCCGTCCCGTGACGCCTACTTGGTGACCAGGACGGGCACCTTGGCCTCGCGGATCACGTGCTCGGTGACGGACCCGAGCACCGCCCGGGTGAGCCCGCGGCGCCCGTGGGTGCCCATGACCAGCAGGTCGTAGGCGCCGGTGCCGACCTCGGCGAGGATCTCGTCCGCCGCGTAGCCGTCGCGGGCGACCGCACGCCACTCGACGTCCTCGGGCACCTCTTCGCGGCCGAGCCGCTGGAGCACGTGGAGCCCCTCCTTCGCGAGCTGGTCGTACAGCTCGGGCAGGACGGCGGACACCGGCACGCCGTAGGTCTCGACGGCCTGGGCGCCCGGCGCCATGCCGACGTGGAGGAGGGTGAGCTTGCCGCCGCCGGCGCGCGCCACCTGGACGGCGAGGCGCACGACCTGGCTGGCGCTCTCGGAGAAGTCGATGGGGACGAGGATGGACTTGAACATGGGGATCCGGGGGTCGAGAGGTTCGGGAAGCGGGACCGCGGGTGCATCCATATCAAGCGGGTCGTTCGGACACCGCCGTGCGGCGTGGCCCACTACCATGTGCGTAATCACACATCAGGAGAGGTAGCCGAGCGTCCGCGCTTCCGCCGAGAGAGCGTCGCGGAAGCGGGGGTGGGCGATGGCGATAAGGGCCGTCGCGCGCTTGCGCACGGAGAGCCCGTGCAGGTTCGCGCGGCCCCACTCGGTGACGACGTGGTGCACGTCGCCGCGGCTCGTGACCACGCCGGCCCCGGGGGCGAGGGTGCCGACGATGCGGCTGACCGTGCCGCCGCGGGCCGTGGAGGGGAGCGCGACGATGGGACGCCCGCCCTGCGAGCGCGCGGCGCCGCGCAGGAAGTCGACCTGGCCGCCGATCCCCGAGTAGAAGCGCGGCCCGATGCTGTCGGCGTTGACCTGCCCGGTGAGGTCGACCGAGAGCGCCGAGTTGATCGCGACGAGGTTCGGGTGCGCGGCGATCACGGCGGGGTCGTTCGTCACGTCGCTCGGCTGCATCTCGATGCCCGCGTTGTCGTCGCACCACCGGTAGAGGGCGTCGGAGCCGAGCACGAAGGAGGTGACGACCTTGCCGGGCCAGAGCGGCTTGCGCACGCCGGTCGCGACGCCGGCTTCCACCAACGCCATCATGCCGTCGGACAGGAGCTCGGTGTGGAAGCCGAGATCCTTCCGGTCGCGGAGCCGGGCCATCACGGCCTCGGGGATGGCCCCGATGCCGGCCTGGATGGTGTCGCCGTCCCCCACCAGCTCGGCGACGCGGTCGGCGATCCGCTCCCGCACGGGATCCCGGGGCTCGGGGGGGAGCTCGGGCAGCGGGTGATCGACCGCCACGAGCCGGTCGATGCGCGAGATGTGGATGGCCGCGGCGCCGTGCGTGCGCGGCATGCGCGGGTTCATCTCGGCGATGACGAGCGGGGCGTGGTCCACCGCGGCGCGCATCACGTCGACCGTGACGCCCAGCGAGCACCACCCGCGCGCGTCCGGCGGCGAGACCTGCACGAGCGCGGCGTCGAGGGGGAGCCGCCCGCCGGGCCGGAAGAGGGCCGGCACCTCGGAGAGGAAGACGGGGGTGTAGTCGGCGTCTCCCCGGGCGACCGCCTCGCGCACGGAGGGGCCGATGAAGAGCGCGTTGACGCGGAGGTGCCCGCGGGCTTCGGGCGTGACGAGCGCCTCGGAGCCGAAGGAGAGCACCTGGACGACCTCGAGGCCTCCGAATCGGCCCGCTCCTTCGGCCAGCGCGGACACCAGGCCGCGGGGCTCGCCCGCGTTCGCGCCGATGGCGACACGGCCCTTCCGGGGGAGGGCCTCGATCGCCTGGGCGGCGGTGACGGTGCGGGAGGCTCGGATCGCTTCGTGCGTCACGGGGACTCCACGGTGTGGCAAGAGGGGGCAGCGCCGGTCGAATCTGAGGTCGTCATGTTTCCGCGCATCCCGATGGAGACGAGGCCGGTGGCGAGCACCGCGGCGGCGACGGCCCGGCGGGCCCACGGGCGGGCCGACGTGAGGCGGCGGAGCGCGACGGAGGCCACGGAGAGGGCGGGGAGGGTGCCGAGCCAGAACACGGTCATCACCCCCGCGCCGCCGAGGGCGGAGCCCGCGGGGACGGCGAGCGCGAGCGCGCTCCACACGAGCCCGCACGGCAACAGGCCGCTCACGACGCCGAAGCCGAGGTGCGCCGCGATGCCGCCACGCCGGAGGAGCCGGGAGCCGAGCTTGGAGAGCCACGGGGCGCGCACGGAGGACGAGGGCGCCCAGCCGGCGAGGCGCGCCGCGAACCACGCCAGGAGCACGGCGGAGACGACGGCGGCGACGTTCCCGTCGATGAATGCCGAGACCATCCCGGCCGCCCCGGCGAGGGCGCCGAGCGCCACGTAGGTGAGGAGACGGCCGGCGTGCCACGCGGGGCCGGTCGCGCTGACGAAGGGGCCGCACATCCCGACGCAGTGCGGGCTGCCGAGGAGCGAGGCCGCCAGGGCCCCCGCGAACAGCGGCGTCATCGATTCGCCCGCGTGGGGGAGAACTCGACGGACAGCACCCGCAGCGCGCCGGAGGTGCCCCGTGCGGCGACCTCGACGTCCTCGGTGCCGGAGGCCGCCAGCGCGTCCCGGACCGCCACGGCCAGCGGTTCGGCGCCCATCGACTCGGGCACCGCGAGCGTGACCGCCGCGAGCCGCCCGAGCCGCCCCCGCTCCATCGCATGGATCGTGGCAACGAGATCTTCCACCTGTTGCTGCAGTCGCACGGGCACCAGCCTCCCGGGGCCTCTCACAGCAAGGGCCGTGCCGGGCCTGGACGCGCCGAATCTGCCCCTTTGTGTGTGAATGCGCACACGGGCTGCGGCCGTCCGCGCGATAATGCCCACCGGCCGCGCCCATGAGCGTTGGCCCGAAGCTTGCTATGGGACCCGCTGCCCCCCTCTCGGGAGACCATGTCCGACACGATCCTCATCTGCGACGACGAAGAGCTCATCCGGTGGTCGCTCTGCGAGCACCTCGAGCAGGAGGGCTTCCACACGCTCTCGGCGACCAACGGGAAGGAGTGCCTGGAGGCGGTGCGGGAACACGCGCCCGCGCTGGTCGTGATGGACCTGAAGATGCCCGTGATGGACGGCCTCACGGCGCTGCGGTCCCTCCGCGAGACGGACCCCGACCTGCCCGTCATCGTGATCACGGCGCACGGCGGCGTGGAGAGCGCGATCGAGGCCACCCGCCTCGGGGCGGCCGGGTACATCGCCAAGCCGTTCGACCTGCGCGAGGCGACCATCGCCGTGCGGCGCGCCCTCGCCGAGAACCGGCTCCGGCGCGAGGTCCACTACCTCCGTGCGCGGGATCGCGGCGGCTACGCCGAGATCGTGGGCGACTCGCCCGCGATGCGGCGCCTGTTCGAGACCTTGCAGCGGTTGGAGCGCATCGACGCGCCGACCGTGCTCGTCCAGGGCGAGAGCGGCACCGGCAAGGACCTCGTCGCCCGTGCGATCCACGGCCGGGGCCCGCGCAAGACGGGGCCCTTCATGGAGATCGACTGCACCGCGCTCCCCGAGCACCTCTTCGAGAGCGAGCTCTTCGGGCACGAGCGGGGCGCGTTCACGGACGCCCGCGCGACCAAGCGTGGGCTCTTCGAGGTCGCGAGCGGCGGCGTCCTCTTCCTCGACGAGATCGGCGAGCTCCCCCTCGGCATGCAGGCCAAGCTCCTGCGCGCGCTGGAGAACCGAAAGTTCCGCCGCGTGGGCGGCGTCGCCGACATCCCGATGAACGTGGCGGTCATCGCCGCGACCAACCGGACCCTGCGCGACGAGGTGAAGGCCGGCCGCTTCCGCGAGGACCTGTTCTTCCGCCTCCACGTCGTCCCCATCGAGGTCCCCGCCCTGCGGGAGCGCCGCGAGGACATCCCCGTGCTCGTCCACCACTTCGTGGAGAAGCTCAACAAGAGCTTCGGCCGCAACGTGAAGGGCACGAGCGGGGCGTCGATGGAGCTCCTCCAGCGCTACCGGTGGCCGGGCAACGTGCGTGAGCTGCGCAACGTCATCGAGCGCACCGTCATCCTCCTCCAGGAGGACGTGATCCAGCCCGTGGACCTGCCGCCCGAGCTCCGCTTCCAGGGCGGGGGCGGCGCGGCGGCGGCCACCCAGGGCTGTCCGTTCGTCCTCCCCGAGGAGGGGGTCGACCTGGAAGGGGTCGAGCGCGGGCTGCTCGAGCAGGCGCTCGCCCGCACGGGTGGCAACCAGTCTGCCGCGGCCCGCCTCCTCGGCATCTCCCGCTACGCGCTCCGCTACCGCATGGAGAAGGTGAAGCCGCCGGGCCAGACCGGGTAGCAAGGGGCCGCGGCGTCTTCACCTGGCTGGGGCGAGGCGCTACGCGTTGCGCGCTTGCAGCTCCAGCGCGAACGCCGCCCCGCTCAGGGGCCCCGCGCCGAGCGTGAGCCGCCCGCCCATGGCCGTGGCTCCCTTGCGGCAGATCGCGAGCCCCAGGCCCGTCCCGCGGGTGCGGGTCGTGAAGAAGGGCTCGAAGATCTTCTCGACGTTCTCCAGCGGGATGCCGGGGCCGGAGTCGTTCACGAGCACGCGGCCGGGCTCGACGATCACGCGCACCTCGCCCGTGCCCTCGAGCGCCTGGACGGCGTTGAGCACGAGGTTGAGGACGACTTGGAGGACCAGGTTGGGATCGGCCATCGCGCTGCCGGTGCCCGTGGCGGAGAGATGGACGCCCGGGTGGTCGCGCCGCACGAGCTCGACCACCTGCGCGGCCACCTCGTCGAGCGCCACGAACGCGATCCGCGCCTCGGTGGGGCGGGCGAAGTCGAGGAGCTCGGTCACGAGGGTGTCGAGCCGGCGCACCTGCTGCTCGACCTTCTCCATGATGGGCTTCCGGCGGTCCTCCGTGGGCATCGAGCGCGAGAGCACCTGGATCGCGCCGGAGATGCCGGCGAGCGGGTTGCGCAGCTCGTGGGCCACGGCCGCGGAGAGGGCGCCCAGCTGCGCGAGCGACTCGGACTTGCGCAGGCGGCTCTCGGCGCGGATGGCCTCGGTCAGCTCCTCCAAATGGAGGAGCACGCGCGCGTGGGGGTGATCGAGCGGGACGATCGAGATCTGGAAGTTGCGGGCCTCGCCGTCGATGGCGACGTCCACGCGGGTGAGCGTGATCTCGCGGTCGGTCGCGAGCGCGTGGCGCATCTGGGCGTCGAGCTCCGCGCTGGCGATCAGCGCGGGCGGCAGGGCCACCTGCCACCGGCGGCCGAGCACGGGCACGTCTCCGAAGAGCCGGGTGCCGGGGCGGGTCGCCGCGGTGACCACGCCGTGCGCGTCGAGGAGGAGGACGGTGACGGGGAGGTGGGAGACGATGAGGTCCTGCAATGTCGTCATCTGCCGCGCTTCGCGGGTGGTGACGTAGGTGCCGGTCATCATCGCGAGGTCCATGTCGCAGATGCGCCCGAGGCTGTCGAGGGTGAGCTCGGCGGCCTCCGGGGGGAGGTTCCGCACGGCGATGCGGCTCAGGCCCTGCCGGAACACGTTCATCGCGGTGAACATGTACCGGGACTGCAAGCCGACATCGACGTGCACGCGCCCGATGCGCTCCCGCCGGTCGTAGTAGGCCTGGTCCCAGGGGCCGCGCACGAGCTCCTCGGCCCAGCGCCGAAGCGTGCCCTTGAGCCTCTCCACCTGCGCCTCGTCGCGCAGCACCGAGGCGGCGCCGGGCTGCTCCAGGATCCGCTCGTAGAACGTGTCGGTCAGCGGGAAGAGCTCGGGTTCCACGAACGGCCACAGGGCACGGAGCCGCTCTTCGTCGGCGGCGTCGAAGCGGGTCCAGGCCTTCATCTCGTCGAAGGGGTGCATGGCGGGAACGTGCCGCGTCGCAGCGCGCCGGGCAACCTGTGCACGTACGCACACCGGGCCCGTGTGCTCCGGCACAACCGAACTGAAAAACCGCGTTTTACCGATGGCACGGCGCTTGCGAATGGGGGGGCGCGAGGAGCTTCCCCTTGTCTCACGACCCACCTACCTACGACGATCTCAGCGTCCGTCGGTTCATCACCGCCACGGTCCTCTGGGGGATCGTCGGCATGCTCGTCGGCGTGGTGCTGGCGCTGCAGCTCGCCTGGTGGCCGGCCAACCTTGGCCTGCCCTGGACGAGCTTCGGCCGCCTCCGCCCGCTCCACACCAACGCCGTCATCTTCGCGTTCACCGGCAACGCGCTGTTCGCAGGCATCTACTACTCCATGCAGCGCCTCCTGAAGGTGCGCATGTGGTCGGACCGCCTCTCCAGCTTCCACTTCTGGGGCTGGCAGGCGATCATCGTCTCCGCGGCGGTGACCCTCCCGCTCGGGATGACGCAGTCGAAAGAGTACGCCGAGCTCATCTGGCCCGTCGATCTCGCCATCGCCGTCGTCTGGGTGGCGTTCGCCATCAACTTCTTCGGCACGATCGCGATCCGGAAGGTGCGGCACCTCTACGTCGCCATCTGGTTCTACATGTCGATGGTCATCACCATCGCGGTGCTGCACATCGTCAACAACCTGGCGATGCCCGCCACGCTCACCCGGTCCTACCCGGTGTTCAGCGGCATGACCGACGCGCTCGTGCAGTGGTGGTACGGCCACAACGCCGTCGGCTTCCTGCTCACCACGCCGATCCTCGGCCTGATGTACTACTTCCTGCCGCGTGCGGCGGAGCGCCCGGTCTACAGCTACCGGCTGTCGATCATCCACTTCTGGGGCCTCGTGTTCCTGTACATCTGGGCGGGGCCGCACCACCTCCTGTACAGCGCGCTGCCGGATTGGGCGCAGACCCTCGGCATGGTGTTCAGCATCATGCTCCTGGCGCCCTCCTGGGGCGGCATGCTCAACGGCCTGCTCACGCTCCGCGGCGCCTGGGACCGTCTCCGCACCGATCCCGTGCTCAAGTTCTTCGTCGTCGGCATCACGTTCTACGGGATGTCCACGTTCGAGGGGCCGATGATGTCCATCCGCACGGTGAACGCGCTCTCGCACTACACCGACTGGACGATCGCCCACGTGCACCAGGGGGCGCTCGGTTGGGTGGGCATGACGATGTTCGGCATGCTGTACTGGCTGGCCCCGCGGGTGTGGAACCGCCCCCTGCACTCCGTGTCGGCGGCGACCACCCACTTCTGGCTCGCGACCGTCGGCATCGTGCTCTACATCGTGTCGATGTGGGTGGCGGGCGTCACCCAGGGCCTGATGTGGCGTGCGATCACGCCGGACGGCCTCCTCCAGTACCCCAACTTCCTCGACACCCTCACCGCGCTCAAGCCGTTCTACTGGATCCGCGTCGTGGGTGGCACGATGTACCTGGCCGGCATGGTGCTCCTCGCCTGGAACCTCTGGCGGACGGCCCACCCCTCCGCCCGCTCGCTCACGCCTACGGCGACCGTGGAGGCCGCGTGACTCACACGAACGAACCCTGGCATCGTCGGATGCTGGAGAACCGGGCAGGCCTCTTCGCCGCGCTCACGACGGTGGCCATCTCCGTCGGCGGCCTCGTCGAGATCGCCCCGATGTACGCCATCCCGGTGGATCCCGCGGCGGCCCAGGCGGCCCCGTACACCCCGCTCGAGACCGTCGGTCGTGACATCTACGTCCGGGAGGGCTGCTACAACTGCCACTCCCAGATGGTGCGCCCGATGCACGCCGAGACGCTGCGCTACGGCCCGTGGACCCGCGCGTGGGAATACCAGTGGGACCGCCCGTTCCAGCTCGGCTCCCGCCGCATCGGCCCGGATCTGCAGCGTCAGGGAGGGAAGTACCCGGACGCGTGGCACTGGGAGCACCTGAAGGATCCGCGTGCGACCTCGCCGGGCAGCATCATGCCGGCCTACTCGTGGCTCCTGGAGGACAAGGTCGATCCCGCGGACGCCGCCGCCTCCGTGCAGGCGCTCGCCGCGCTCGGCCACCCCTACGCGGACACCTCCGAGGCCGCCGTGACCGCGCAGATGAACGCCCAGGGCGGCGAGATCGTCGCCCGGCTCGCCACGACCAACATCGCCGCCGAGCCGGACGTGGAAGCCGTGGCCCTCATCGCGTACCTCCAACGGCTCGGCGTGGACGGCAAGCGCGCGCTGGAGGCGAAGTGAACCCCGTCAAGGACGCCGCCGCGACCGCGGCGCTCGGCTGGGCCCCCGGGCTCATGACCGCGGCCTTCCTCCTGTTCTTCGTGGGCTGGACCCTCTGGGCGTGGTGGCCCTCGAACCGCGCCAACATGGAAGCCGCTGCCCGCCTTCCCCTCGACGATGGAGACGCCCCATGAGCGCGAAGGATCAGGACCGTCTGCTGGGCCACGCCCAGGACAACGACGGCATCGACGAGTACGACAACGCCCTCCCCACCTGGTGGCTCGGCATCCTCTGGGGGAGCATCGCCTTCGCGATCGTGTACGTGGTGGACTACCACTTCGTCTCCGACCGCTCGCAGGTCGCCACCTACGAGGCCGAGGTGGCGGCCGCCCCGCAGGCGTCGTCGGCGTCGGCGGCCCCGCTGGTGATCACCCCCGAGGTCCTCGCCGCGGGCAAGGCCGTCTACGACGCGAATTGCATGGCGTGCCACGGGCCGGAGCTGAAGGGGTCCGTGGGGCCCGATCTCGTCGATGCCACGTGGATCCACGGGGGCACGCTGGCGCAGATCACCGAGACGATCACGAAGGGCGTTCCCGAGAAGGGTATGCTCACGTGGGGTCCCATCCTCGGGCCCGAGAAGGTCGCGCAGGTGGCGGCCTTCGTGCACGGCGCCGGAGGGGGGCAGTAATGCGCGACTGGGTGTACTCGCTATCCGTGAAGGGTCGGTTCCAGCGTATCCATCGCTGGACGGGGCTCGCCCTGCAGGCGTTCCTCTTCGGAACGCCGTGGATCATGGTCGCGGGCCACCCCGCCGTGCAGTTCGACATCGGCGCGGGGCGTGCGTTCCTCCTCGGGAACGTGTTCACGCCCCGCGACACGATCTTCCTCGTGCTCCTTGGCCTCTTCGCCGCGTTCTCCCTCTTCTTCTTCACCGCGCTCTACGGGCGGCTCTGGTGCGGCTACGCGTGCCCCCAGACCGTGTTCCTCGAAGAGTGGGTGCGCCCGATCGAGACCTTCATCGAGGGCGAGCGCGGCGTGCGCCGGGCGCGCGACCAGCGGGGCTGGACGTTCGACCGGATCTGGCGCAAGGCGGCCAAGTGGTCGGCGTTCGCGGTCCTCGCAAGCGTCGTCGCGATGACCTTCGTGAGCTGGTTCGCGGGCGCCCGGCCGCTCTGGTCCGGGTCGGCGAGCGTGGCCGCGTACGGCTTCACCGCCTTCTTCGCGGTGACGATGTTCCTCGACTTCGCGTGGTTCCGCGAGCAGTTCTGCAACTACCTCTGCCCGTACGCCCGCTTCCAGGGGGCGCTCGCCGACGACGGCAGCCTCGTGGTGGCCTACCAGGCCGAGCTCGGTGAGCCGCGCCAGAGCCGGTCCACCCGCGTGTCCAAGGCGAAGGCCGCCGCGGCGCCTCCGGTCGCGGTCGCCCCCGTGGCCCCCGTCGTCGCCGTCGCCGCCGTCGCCCCCGCCGAGGTCGAGGGCGAGGGCCGCTGCATCTCGTGCGACAAGTGCGTCGCCGTGTGCCCGCAGGGCATCGACATCCGCCAGGGCTTCCAGCTCGAGTGCATCACCTGCGCGCGCTGCGTGGACGCCTGCGAGGGCGTGATGCAGAAGAGCGGCTACGCCGAGAGCCTCATCGTCTACAAGCCGCTCGTGAAGCAGCCCGCCGTGCGCCCCCGCACGATCGCGTACGGGACGCTCCTGACCGGGCTCGCCGTCGCGATGGGCGTGCTCCTCGCCGGGAGGGGCGAATTGGATGCCACCGTGGCCCGTGCCCCCGGCACGCTCTACACGGTCGACACCGACGGTTGGATCCGGAACACGTTCCTGCTCCGCGTCTCCAACGACAGCCTCGAGCCCATCGACATCTCCGTCACGGCGCTCCTGCCGGGCGCGGAGCTCCTCGTGCCGCCGATGCACGTCGCCGCGGCCGCGAGCGGCATGGCCCCCGTCGTCGTGCGCATCCCGCCGGGCGGCTCGGAAGACCGCACCCTGCCTCTCGTCCTTGTCGTCTCCGCGGGTGACACCCACGTGGACGTTCGAACCACCTTCAAGTCGGGAGGCTGACATGCGCTGGCCCATCGGGATCGCCGTCGTCCTCTTTCTCGTCATCGCCATCCAGATCGGCTTCGCGGTCGTCGCGGTGCAGCACGCCGACACCGTCGACCCCACCTACGCGGCGGAGGCGAGGTGAGCGCCCGGATCGCCACCCGTTGTCCCCACTGCGGCACCGCGGTGGAGGAACCGGGCTTCTGCTGCGCCGGCTGCGAGATGGCCGCGGCCATCATCCGCGGGGCCGGGCTCGAGCGCTACTACGTCGAGCGCACCGCACCCGCGCCGCGGCCCGCCTACACCGCATCCGCGGGCCCGGCGTGGTCCGAGGCGCCCGTGGAGACGCTCCCGGACGGCAATTGCGAGGTGCGGCTGCACGTCGGCGGGCTCACGTGCGCGGCCTGTGCATGGGTCACCGAGCGCGTCGTGCTCGCGGTGCCCGGGGTCGGCGAGGCCACCGTGAGCCCGGCGACCGGCCGCGCCCGTGTCGTTTGGGACCCCACCCAGACCGACCTCGACGCCATCTGCGGCCGCGTCGCCGCCATCGGCTACCGCCCCCGCGCGCTCGCCGCCGCCGCCGCCCCCGACCGCGAGCTGCTCCTCCGGGTGGGCGTCGCCGCCTTCTGCGCGATGAACGTGATGCTGCTCTCCGCCGGGCTCTACGCCGGGTGGTTCGATGGCATCGCCCCGCGCGAGGCCGCGCTCCTGCGGTGGACCGCCCTGGCCATCTCCACGCCGTCGGCGCTCTGGTGCGCGGAGCCGCTCCTGCGCGGCGCATGGGGCGCGTTGCGCCAGCGGACGCTCTCCGTCGACCTACCCGTGGCGCTCGGGGTCGTGGCGATGTACGCGCACGGGGTCGTCGCGACGATCCGGGGCGAGGAGGCCTGGCTCGACTCGATGACGATGCTCGTGGCGCTGCTACTCGGCGGCCGGCTCCTCGAGCAGGGCGGGCGGCGGCGGGCCGTCGAGGCCGCCCAGGCGCTGGCCGGGATCGCGCCCGCGGTGGCGCGGCGGGTGACGGCGACGGGCATCGAGCGGGTGCCGGCGGCGCGGCTCTCCCCGGGAGACCGCCTGCTCGTCGGCCTGGGCGAGCAGGTCGCGGCGGACGGCGTGGTCGTCTCGGGCGCGGCGCGCGTGCGCATGGCGCTCCTGACCGGCGAGTCCGAGCCCATCGCGCTCACCCCGGGCGATCGCGTGGTGGCCGGCGCGGTCGCGGAGGACGGCTCGGTGGAGGTGCGGGTCACCGCGGCGGGCGAGGACACCCTCGTCGCCAAGATGGCCGCGGAGCTGGCGCGCGCGGCGGATCGCCCGGTCGCGCCGGTGCTCGCGGACCGGATGGCCCCCGCGTTCACCGTGGCGACGCTCGTGCTCGCGGGCGTGGGGCTCGCGGTGCAGGGGCCGTCCGTGGCGCTCGCGGTGCTCGTCGTCGCGTGCCCGTGCGCGCTGGCCCTGGCCGCGCCGCTCACGACCGCCGTGGGGCTCGGCGCCGCGGCGCGCCGGGGCCTGCTCGTCCGCGGCGGCGACGCCTTGCGGCGGCTCGCGGAGGTCGACCTCGTCGCGTTCGACAAGACCGGCACGCTCACCGCGGGCGAGCCCGTGGTCGTCGCCGCGGACGACGCCGTCCTGCGTGTCGCCGCGGCGCTCGCCCGCCACTCGGCGCACCCCGTGTCCCGGGCGCTCGTCACCGCCGCGTCCGCCCGCGGCATCCCGCTCGCGGACGCCCACGAGGTCCACGAGGTGCCCGGGGAGGGCCTCACGGGCATCGTCGACGGTCAGCCCGTGCGGCTGGCCCGCGGCGCCCACGGCGTAGCGGTCGTGGGGATGGGCGAGATCAGGCTGCGGGACGCCCTCCGGCCCGACGCGGCGCGGATCGTGGCGGCGTTGCAGGCCCGCGGGCTGCGGGTGGCGCTGCTCTCCGGCGACAGCGCCCCCGTGGTCGCGCGCATCGCCGGGGAGGCCCGTGTCGACGAGTTCGTCGCCCACGCACGCCCGGAGGACAAGGTGGCGTGGATCGTCGCCCGTCGCGCCGAGGGGCGCCGCGTCCTGTTCGTCGGCGACGGCGTGAACGACGGCCCCGCGCTCGCCGCGGCCGACGTGGGCGCCGCGATGGGCGAGGGCGCCGCGTCGAGCGTGCTCGTCGCCGACGCGGTCCTCGTGGGGGAGGGGCTCGCCCCCGTGCTCGCCGGGCTCCGCGTGGCGGTCTCGGCCCACGGCGCCATGCGCGCGGGCGTCGGTCGGGCGCTCGCCTACAACGTGCTCGCCGTGGCCGTCGCGCTCGCCGGTTGGATGAACCCGCTCGCCGCCGCCGTGGCGATGCCCATCTCGAGCGCCGTCGCCATCTGGGGCGCACGCCGCGTGGAGGCCGCGTGAACGGGATCCTGCTGCTCATCCCCCTCTCGGTCGCGCTCGGGGCGACCTTCGCGTTCCTCTTCCTGCGCGCGGCGCGCGAGGGGCAATTCGACGAGCTCGACGAGGAGGGGCGGAAGATCCTGGGCGACGAGTAGGGGAGGGGGCGCGCGCGGTCGTCACGGCTCTACGGACGGCCGGGAGGTCCCGATGTCCCAGGACCGTCCCAAGGCACACGGGCCGATTCGCCCCCTTCCCCCGTCGGCACGCGTCGTGCAATGTTCCGAGCTGCGCCCCGGCAATCCGCCAGGCCTCACCCGGAGTTGTCATGTCCGTAGAGATCGCGTTCACCCTCACCCTCACCGGCCACCAGGGCCTGCAGAAGCCCAAGGCGTTCCTCTGGGTCGACGCCGACCGCAACGACAGCCTCGACACCCGGGACATCGAGCTCAAGCGAGCCGAGGGCAGCTACACCTGGGACGCCAAGGTCGAGGTGACCGGGGAGAGCCCCGTCGGCCTGCTGTTCCGCGTCGGCACCAAGACGACGCCGGGCGCGAAGCTGAAGGTCGAGCTGAAGGCGAAGGAGAAGGCGGTCTTCGACGAGACGTTCGTGGTGACCGACTCCCTGGAGTCCCACACGCTGCTGGTGACGGCGTGATCGCGCTCCTGCTGGCGGTGGCGCCCCATGCGCTCGCGGCCGACCCCCTGACCATCAGCCCCACGACAGGCGCGACGCTCACGGTGGGGGCGGAGGACTCGACGCTCACCGTGCAAGCTGGCATCCGACCCTGGAACGGGCCGGTGCGGCTCGACCTCTCGCTGGGGGCCGGGCTCGGCTCGGACGGGACGAGCGCGTCCATCGTGTCGGGCGGGACGGTGGACGGGACGTTGGAGGGGAAGTTCTTCCTGGCCTTCGAGAACGCGGAGAAGGCGAAGGCGCTCATCGGGGTGCTGGCCGCGGACGACGTCGTCTCGCAGGTTCGCAAGGGCCCGGTCAACAGCGTCCTGAGCGTCACCGACGGCAGTACCGTGAAGGACGGCAAGCTCCCCGTCGGGACCCACAACGACCGAGTGCTCACGGAGAAGTTCGTCGAGTTCGCGGAGGCCTACGGAACGGACGTCACCCAGGCCCCCGCGTGCAAGCCGGCCGCACCGGTCCTGCCCGCACCCGCGCCGGCCGACGGGGCCGCCAAGCTGGGCGAAGCGGCCGCCAAGCCCGCCGCGCCGCCCGCCGAGTGCGCCGTCTTCGCGGAGGCCCTGGTCGCGTACCAGGAGCGCCGGCCCCAATTCGACCGCGAGATGATCGTCCGCCACCGGGCCCTGAGCCTCCGCTCGACCGGCACGAGCGAGTTCACGTGGGGGATCGAGGGCGAGGGCAAGTTCGCCCCCGTGTCCGCGGTCAACGCGGACGACCTGGGCGCGGACCCCACCTCGCGGAGCGACTGGAGCGCCAGCGGTGGCCTGCGTGTCCAACACACCATGCCGAAGTGGGCCCTGTCCGGGCGCGCCGGCGTCGGGGGCAGCCAGTCGGTGTCGACGAGCACCACGGAGCTCTGCGAACGCAGCGAGACCGGCAACGAGGCCCTCACCGCCGAGTCCTGCGCCGAGGTCACCATCCTCGACGCGGAACCCGAGCCCAGCGCGGAGTGGTACGCTGGCGCCAGCTTCCTGGCGATCAGCTACGGCGAGGGCGACACGACCGCCCCCGGCCTCGAGGCGCGCATGGACGTGAAGGGTGGGTTCACCGGCGGCCTGACGCTGACCCCCGGGCTGCTCGCGTTCGTGATGGACATGAAGCTGCCCGGGCGGCCACGCACGGGGGTCGGCCTCGAGTACCCGCTCGACCCGACGACGGGGAAGGGGTCGACGAACGTGTACGGGTTCGTCGGCCTCGACCTGTAACGAGCGTCACGCGTTTCGCGCCGCCGCTCGGGGCCCGGGGGTCCTCCCGCGCCCCGAGCACGCGCTCGGAGGCACCGGCCTTGCTAAGGGTGGAGTCCAAGCCCGCGCGCCCGCGGCGCGGCGTCACCCGAGGCTCCCATGCTCCTCTCCGTCCTCGCCCTCCTGCTGCCCGCCTGCACGGGGAACAAGGTCCCGGACCCCGTGGAGGACGACACCGCGGCGCCGTTGCCCCTGCCCACCGAGCGCTGCGGCTTCACCCCCGCGACCGACCTCGACCCCGCGGACGACGTCGTCGCCATCGAGCTCGAACAGGCCCCGTTCCAGTGGGACCCCGGCACCGGCACGCTCCTCACCGACGGCCTCGCCTACAACGGCGAGATCCCGGGGCCCGTCATCGAGGTGGAGGTCGGGCAGACCCTCCGCACGGACTTCACGAACGGCCTCGACTACGACTCGACCGTCCACTGGCACGGCCTGCGGGTCCCGGAGGAGATGGACGGCGCCATCCGCATGATGGACATGGTCCCCGCGGGCGGCACGTTCGCCTACGAGTTCACCATCCAGGACGCCGGCTTCTACTGGTACCACCCCCACATGGCGACCGAGCAGGACCTCGAGCGGGGCCTCTACGGGCGCATCGTGGCCCGGCACCCGGACGAGCCCCGCGTCGACTGCGACCTGCCCGTGGTGCTCGACGACATCCTGCTCGACGAGGACACGCAGCAGATCGCGCCCAAGGACACCGACCACATGCAGCTCATGGGCCGGCTCGGGAACCTGCTCATGGCCAACGGCCGGTCCGACCGGCGCGTCGAGGTCAAGGCGGGCGAGACGATGCTCCTGCGCCTCGTGAACGCGGCGAACGCCCGCTACTTCAACCTCACCCTCGAGGGCCAGGCGATGCGCGTCGTCGCGAGCGACGGGGGTTGGCTCGGCGAGGAGGTGCCGGTCGACAACCTGGTCCTGGGCCCGGGCGAGCGCGCGATCGTCGCGGTCGACTGGACGGGCGCGCCCGGCGACGAGCTCCGCCTCATGAACGCGCGGTTCCGCCTCCACGACGACGACGCCCACATGAGCGAGTACGACCCGATGGGGGAGGGGGAGAACCCCGTCATGACCTTCGTGATCGGGGACGAGGCGGGGACCCCCACGCCGATGACGCTCCCCACCGACGACCTCCCCGCCTTCACCGGCGACGAGCCGGTCGCGCACACGTGGGTCCTCGACGAGGAGATGAAGGCCGGGATCGTGACGATCGACGGGTACAGCTACCCGGACGTCCCCCCGGTGATGGTGATGGGAGACATGCCGACGGGGTTCGTCGTCCAGAACGATTCCGAGATGCACCACCCCTTCCACCTGCACGGCAACCGCTTCCAGGTGCTCACGGTCGACGGGGTGGCGCCGGCGGTCGGGGGTTGGAAGGACACCATCGACGTGCCCCCGTTTGGCACCGTCGAGCTCGCGAGCCAACTCGACAACCCCGGGGAGTGGATGTTCCACTGCCACATCCTGGAGCACGCGGAGCTCGGGATGGCGGGTTTCTTCATGGTGGAGTGAGGCGATCGATGAGACCCGACGTCGACACGGTCCTCGCGGAGCTGCGTACGCTGGCGACGGCGAAGACGCGCGACGGCATGGCGCGCTACGCGATCCCGTCGACCGACGCGCTCGGGGTGGCGGTCGGGGACATCCGGGACGCAGGCAAGCGCCTGGGGCGCGACCACGCGCTGGCCGCGGCCCTCTGGGACACCGGTGTCTACGAGGCGCGCATGCTCGCCGCGTTCGTCGACGAGCCCGCCCGCGTGACGCCGGCGCAGATGGACCGCTGGCTCGTGGAGACCGACAACTGGGCCGTCTGCGACCACGCCTGCTTCCACCTCTTCGACCGCACGCCACACGCCTTCGCGTGTGTCACCGCGTGGTCCGACCGCCCCGAGGAATTCGTCAAGCGCGGCGCCTTCGCGCTGCTCGCCTCGCTGGCGCTGCACGACAAGTCGGCCCCCGACGACGCGTTCCTCGCCTGCCTGCCGCTCATCCCCCGCGCCGCGGTGGACGAGCGCAACTTCGTGAAGAAGGGGGTGAGCTGGGCGCTCCGGGCGATCGGTCGTCGGAACGCCGCATTGAACGAAGCGGCGGTGCCCGTGGCGCGTGCGCTGGCCGCCTCGTCGTCACCGGCGCCTCGCTGGGTGGGCAAGGACGCGCTGCGGGAGCTCACGAGCGCGGCGGTGGTGGCGCGGCTCGGCCGCGGCAGGGGCTGACGCGGCCGGATGGTTCGCCTGGTTGGTAGGGTGCCAGGTCGCCCCCCGCGCCCGTCCGGATAAGGGGGCGCATGTCCGACACCGCCAATCGCGACGTGCGCCGCTGGGCCGCCTACGAGCGGCTCGCGGCGGACCCGTCGGCCTCCCCGAGCGAGCGGATGCAGGCGCGGGAGCGGCTCGTGGATCTGCGCGCGCGCTATCCCCACGGGCGCCCTCGACCGCCCGGCGAACGGCGGTATGCGCACGGAGCCGGTTGGGCGCGTGCGGGCGGGCGAGGGGACGGGGACGAGGCGCCGCGAGAGGACGCTGCCGCGGCGCATGCGCGGGCGGAGGCCGAGCGAGTGGCACGCGACGAGGCCGTGCGCCGGCAGCGCGCCAACGTCGAGCGGGTGCCGGGGTGGGCGGCGAGCGGGCCGCTCTGCGATCTGCATGCCAGCCGGGCCGAGTGGGCGCCGGAGGAGCACCAGCGCTTCAAGGAGCAGCGGGCGCGGCTCACGGGATCGACCCGCGCGGTGGACTTGTGAGCAAGCCGAGCTTGGGAGCGGTGGAAGCAAGCGCCCGCCCTACCGCGCCATCGCCTCCGCCAGCCTGAGGAGCGCGGGGTCGAGCGTCCGCGTCCGCCCGGCCACGTTCGCGAGCGGCACCGCGCGGACGGTCGACTCGGAGAGCCCGTAGAGGCTGCCGTGCCGCCCCTCGAGGAGCGCGGTCGCGGCGGCGTGGCCGAGGCGCGTCCCGAGGAGGCGATCGAAGGCGCCGGGGCGGGCGCCGCGCTGCACGTGCCCGAGCACGGTCACGCGGAGATCGAGGCCGAGCTCCGGGCGGGCCTTGAACGCCTGCGCGAGCCCCATCGCGCCGCCCGGGAAGCCCTCGGCGACGACCACGATGGCGTGCTTCTTCCCGCGGGCGCGCGATGCCGCCAGCGTGGCGACGAGCGCCTCGGGCGTGGTGGGGAACTCCGGCACGGCCACGGCCTCGGCACCGCCGGTGATCGCGGCGGCGACGGCGAGGTACCCGGAGTCCCTGCCCATCACCTCGACGAGGAAGGCCCGGTCGTGCGAGGCGGCGGTCGTGCGCAGGCGGTCCAGCGATTCGAGCGCCACGTTCAGCGCGGTGTCGACCCCGAGGGTGATGTCCGTGCCCACCAGGTCGTTGTCGATGGTCGAGGCCACGCCGTTGACCGCGAACCCGAGGCCCGCGAGCGTGTGGGCGCCGGTCTGGGAGCCGTTCCCGCCGATGACCACGATGCCGTCGATCCCCGCCGCCCGCAGGTTGGCCACCGCGCGCGCTTGCCCCTCCGCGGTCTTGAACGCGGGGCAGCGCGCGCTGCCGAGCATCGTGCCGCCGCGGTCGATGATGCCGCCCACGTCCCGCGCGCCGAGGCGCACCCAGTCCGCCGCGAGGAGGCCCGCGAAGCCGTGGCGCACGCCGACCGCCTCGCTCCCGGCGCCGTCGACCGTGCGGACGACGGCCCGGATGGCCGCGTTCATGCCGGGGGCGTCCCCGCCGCTCGTGAGGACCGCGAGCTTCATGCGATCCCCACCGCCGCCCCGGCTTCGCGGATGGTCGCGGCGGAGCGCAGCAGGGCGGCCTGCTCGTCCGGCTCCAGTGGGAGTGGGAGCACCCGCTCGGCGCCGCCGCGCCCGATGACCGTCGGCAGGCTGAGGCACACGTTCGAGAGCCCGTAGGGCCCCTCCTGGAGCGTCGAGACCGACAGCACCGTCTTCTGGTCGCGCACCACGGCCTCGACGAGGCGCACGAGCCCCGCGCCGATGGCGTAGGCGGTGTGTCCCTTGCGCTGGATGATGTCGTAGGCGGCGTCACGGGTCTGGCGGGCGATCTCCGCGCGCTCCTCCGGGCCGCAGCCCTGCGTGCCGGCGTGACACAATTCGCGGATCGGGACGCCCGCGATGTTGGCTGTCGACCACACCACCACCTCGCTGTCACCGTGCTCGCCGACGACGTTCGCGTGCACGCTCCGGGCCTCCACGCCGAAGTGGCGGCCGAGGAGGAAGCGGAGGCGCGCCGTGTCCAGGATCGTGCCCGAACCGATCACCCGCGCGGGCGGGAACCCGGACAGCCGGAGGGTGGCGAGGGTGAGCACGTCCACGGGGTTCGTGGCGACGACGAGCACGGCGTCGGGCGCGTAGCGGGCGATCTCCGGGACGAGCCCGCGGAAGAGCGCGACGTTGCGAGCGGCGAGGTCGAGGCGGGTCTCTCCGGGCGAGGATTGCCCGGCGCCGGCGGTCAGGACCACCACGTCGGCGCCCGCGCAGGCGTCGATCCCCCCGGCGTGGACCCGGGCGGGCCGGCCGTACGGGATGGCGTGGTCGAGATCCATGGCCTCGCCCTCGGCGCGGGCGGTGTCCGCGTCCACGAGCACGATGTCCGACGCGACGCCCGAGAGCACCAGCGCGAACGCGAACGTGGCACCGACGTGCCCGGCTCCGACCACGGCGACGCGTACTGTGTCTACTCGGGTTGCCAAGGGTTGCTCCGCGTGACCCACAACGTAAGCGCTCGGGAGGTGGGGGGCGTGGCGGGCTGGGCCTGCTCCCCGAACTTCTCGAGGCTGTCGAAGGCCAGGAGCTGGATTCGTCAAGTTTGAGCCGGCTATGGCTCCACGGCCAGCGTCTGGGCCTTCCAGACGAACCGCCGCCATGCCTCGACGCTGACTCCCTTGGCGAGAAGCCAAAGGAAGAACGGCAACTCTCCGAAGATGGCCGTCACGGCCACGAGTGGCGCGAGTACGGACCTGGCCTCCGGGTAGAGGAGGTTGCCGATGCCGTTCGCGAGGTATCCGGCTGCCGCCATGCCCATCAGCGGGCCGAGAATTTTCGGTACGAAACCCGAGCGGAAGATGAGGACGCCGAGGAGCAGGCAATGCAGCGCGAAGAAGATCTCCCAGATGTGCGCCACCTGCTCGTGCGCATTCAAGAAGAGCAGCGCGAGCGCGTGAAGCTGTCCCTGATCGAAGGCGCCCAGGTAGCCCGCGCCGGAGAGGAGGAGGAGAACGACGAGGCTGTTCATGATGTTCACGCCTTGCACGACCGTCATCGCGAGGCGAGCCATCGCCGCCGTGAGCGAAAGCGTGGCGTTCACCGGTTTGAACAAGGTGTAGAGGAGCCCGATGAGCACCACCTCGGTCAGGACGATCACCGTGTCACCCAGGATCCCCAGGCGAAAGAGCGATTCGGCCTCCACGAGCCGCTCGGCGGTTGCCGAGGCGTCTCCTGGGACGACGAGCGTGGTCGGCACGTACATCATGCTGAACGGGCCGACGAAGACGAGAACGAGGGCGAGGACCCCGGCCCACCTCGCATAGGCGTGGGGGGATCCTGTGTTACTCGTGGTGGCAGTCATCGGGTCACTCCCTGAGTGTTCGTCTGTGAGAATCCAACGGAGGGCCGGGCGGCAGGATGCCCCCGCCGCGGCCTCGACTACGGCAGCACCGACCGGATCACTTCGGACACGTCGTGCCAACGAAAGACCTGCAGGTAGTGGCCGGCGCCCTCGAACACGATCTGCTCGCCGTCCACCGCCTCGTCCGCGAGGTCGGCGTGCATCGAATGCCACAACGCGATCCGGGCCTCGGACGCCCCCGGGCTCTCCGTCGCGGTGAGCACCCGCACCGGGTAGGAACCAAACTCCCCGGTGATCTGCTCCGCGGCCTGGGCGAACGCGGTGTACTCCGCCTGGACGACCTCCGACTGGGTCGCCAGCGCGTCGTCGGGAATGCCGCACATGTCCAGGCCCAGTCGCTCGCACTCGGCCAGGAAGTTCTTCGGCCGCGCGTCGACCATCACGAGGGCCGCCACCTCCTCCGGGTGCGACTTGGCGAACAGCTCCATGTAGGTGCCCCCGTTGGAGTGTCCGACGAGGACGTAGGGCGGCGCCACATCCTGCGAGGCGAGCACCTCACGGAGCTCCTCGACGATCTGCGCGGGATCGCGCGGCGTCGTCGCGTCGTCGCTCCGCCCGTAGCCAGGGCGGGAATACGCGAAGACCCGGGCGTCGTCCGCGATGTCGTTCGCCACCTTGTCCCAATTCGCCCAGTCGTCGTCGAGGCCGGCCTCGAACACCACCGTGTTCGCGCCCTCCCCCGCGGTGACGATCTCGACGGCGTGCCCGTTGATGTCGACGATCTCGGGCTTCAGGTGGGTGCAGGCAGGGAGGAGGGCGACAGACAGGAGGGAAAGGAGGAAGAGGCGCATTGGGACATCCTTTTGGATGCCCACCAGATACCTCGACCCCGATTTGGTGACTTGAACGAAAGGGCTACGCCGACCTCAGCGCGCCGCGTCACGCCCCACCTCGAGAGACGCTGCCGTGATGCCGAACATGCTCCTGAAGGTGCGGCTGAAGTGGGCCGAGTCCGTGAACCCCGCGGTGAGCGCGGCGTCGGTGAGGGATGCCCCGGCGGCGTAAACCTCGAGGGCTCGCTTCAGGCGCGTCCATAGGAACCAGGAGCGGAATGCAAGGCCGGTCTGCTCGACGAAGAGGTGCCGGGCCCGGCTCGAGGACAGGCCCACGAGCCGGGCTGCGTCGACGAGGCTCACGGGGTGCTGGAGCTGCCCCGCCGCCCAGACCATCATCTGGCGCACGCGCGGGTCCGGCACCTCGACCGCCTCGCCACCCGCGAGCCGGGCGACCACGGCACGGCCGAGGTCGATGAGTGCCGCGTCTGTCTGGTGGTCGGCCTCGTACCAGGTGATGAGCGCATCGGGCAGCTCCCCGAGCGTGGTGCGATCCACGTGCGCGATCGGAGGAGCGAAGCCGAGGAGCCGCCCCGCGCGGCTCTCGGGCTCGACGAAGAGGTGGGCGACGAGCCCCGAGGCTTCGAAGGTGTGTGGCACGTCCGGTGCGACCGCCGCACAATCCCCGACGTACGTGTGGTTCGCGGTCCGAAGCTTGAAGCTGCCGCGCAGCGCGAGGGTGATCTGCACGGCGTGGTGGGAGTGCAGCGAGGTCTTCGGGTAGGCCACGCCCGGGTCCCGGACGCCCAGGATCCAGAGGCTGGCGCCCTCCCACATCACGATTCTTCCGCGGGCATGCACGCGCATTGCTAGATCCTTGCTTCAGCCACGCGGGAAGGCCCGCGAGGCGTGGGTCAAGACCCCCTTTCAAACCGTGCATGCGGTTTTCCCGCACACGGCTTACCGGTGGTCTGTCAAAGCCCAGCATCGGGCTGGCATTCGGATAGCGAACAGTTCCGCGAAGGCGCTGAAGCCCATGGCGCTGGAAGAAGTCCCGGTCCCACTTCTGGGCCTCGCCGGCGCGCAGATTCCGCCCCTTCCTCTTGACGAGGAAGTGGCGGAGCCGCTCGTAGACTAGGTGTCCATCTGGTTGAACCGTCGCGCTCGGGGATGTCGAGGAAGTCGGAGATGCGCATGGGGTCGCGACGGTAGCACGGGCCGCCGGGCCGGGCCGGCGTTCCGTCCGCCCGATTGGGTGTCGTGACCGGGACCGGGCTTGACTCGCGGACGGATCGCTGACCTGATGCGTCTGGCCTTACTCCCCTTTCACGGAGGACAACATCATGTCCGTCTCCTTCACCTGCCATTCCTGCAAGAGAACGGAATCCCCGATGCGCCACAGCCTGGGCTGCAACGGCGTCTACCGGCATGCAGGATCCGGCTACACCTGCACCGGCTGTGGGGACTTCTGGCAACCCTCCGGGCGCGCCTGGTGCGCGTACTGCGGCGGCTGGACCTCGAACTACAGCACCGATCCTCCGGTCAACAGCTGCTTCCCGGGTGAAGTCCCCGTTCTGACCCCCCGCGGGCAACGGCGCATCGCGGAAATCGAAGTCGGCGCCAAGGTTCTGTCCTACGACACCGCGACGCGGCGATTTCTGGCGCGTCCCGTCACTCGGGTGCTGGTCCACCCCGCCTCCCGCGTCTGGGAGGTCGACTTCGCGTCACGACGAAAGCCGCTGCGCACCACGGCCTACCACACGTTCCTCACCGAGCGCGGCTGGGTCCGAACCGACCGGCTGCGCGCAGGCGACCGGCTCGTGGCGGAGGGCGGGGCCGATCCCCGCATCCTCCGGGTCGTCGAGTCGTCGGTCGTCGAGCCGGTCTACAACCTGGTCACTGCCGGGGAGCACACGTTCGTGGCGGGAGGCGTCGTCGCCCACAACTTCACGTTCCTGCGATCGGCGCGGACGCTGCTCCATTCGTGGCTTCTGGATCGGCTCCCAGCCGCAGCGCCGTTGGGCACGGGGGCCCGCCTGCTGCCGTCCTGAGCGCAGACGCGTGCTTCACTCGGCGGCCGCGTGCTCGAGCGGGGGAGCCGGCATCTTGTCTCCAAGGAAGAACGGCGACCGCACGAACTCGACCTCCACGTCGTACCCCGCGCCGCGCAGGTGCACGCGGGTGGGCACCTCGCCGGAGGAGTAAGCAGTACCCGTCGGGAGGCCGGCGAGGTCCGCCGAGGCGTGGCCATGAAGGCCCCCCGTCCGATGCTCGCTCACGCCCGGCTCGACTGCGTACGCTCGGAAGGGAGCGCGCAGGCTGGCAACGACGGCATCGAGCGTGTCGCCCGCGCGCGCCGCGCGCACGGCCGCGAAGAACCCCTCGGCCATCCGCAGCAGAACCCGCCCGTCGTGCAGGGGCGTCGCATCACCCCGAGTCGCCGCCAGGTGCAATGCCCGCCAGGCCAGGGCCACCTGGATGTCCGCGCTCCTCCAATCATCCGCGCGGGGAGCGGCCAGCTTCTCATTGGGCGAGAGGGAGCCGAGGACGGCGAGGAGGGCGGGGGCATATTCGGCCGCTGAGCCGAGGACACGGCGCGGATCGGTCGAGTCAGCGACCCAGCGGTTGCGATCCCGCTCGGTGGCCTCCACGGCGTCCAACCACCGGTCCGGGTCGCGTACGTCGGCCGGACTCGCGAGGAGGGCCACTCCCGGCACCCGGTCGAGGCGTTGTACCTCCACCGGCGTCACCTGCCGCAGAACCAGCCCGTCCTCACGCCGGAGGTCCAGCTCCCCGAACCGCAGCGGTACGCGGAACGCCACGGGCACCTCTGCCCAGGCGGACTCCTCGTCGGCCGTCAGGACCACCCCGGTGCGCGCTCCCGTGTTGTGCAGCCGCAGGCGCGCCGCAGGCGGATCGCCGCGTGTGACTGCGAGCAGCGCCGCGCAAACGTCTGCACCGGCGAGCGTTCGGGGCGCCGGGGCCGCCGCCGCGGCTGCCAAGCTCGCCCGAGCGTGGAGGAACGCCTCCCGCTCGGCTCCATCCGGGTCCAGCCGCGCGAGGAGCCCGAACAGGAACGGATCCCGGGAGTAGTCCTCCTCGGTCCAGGTCGCGAGCACGTCGAGGATGCGCGTTATCGCCGGCACGCGAGCCGGAATGTCATGCACCACGAGGTACATCCCCGCGGGCGGCGCCCCGGGCACGTTGATGGTGTGGAGCACGTCGCCGACGCGGAGCACGGCCGGCCCGAACGGCCTGCGGCGCGCCCGCGCAAGGGCGTTCGACAACTCCTCCTCCGTCGCCTTGGTGGGCTCCACCGGCAGCAGCCGTGTCAGCTCGGCGATGGCGCAGGCGGCGCGCTCCCTGGGGAGGGAGGTGGCGGTCACGCCGAGGGCCTGGGCGAGCGCGAGGCGATACCCCGGGTGGAGGCCAAGCCGGGCCGCCGAGGCCTCGTCCGTCAACTCGAACGCGAGGCGACGGCGCACGGCACCCTCCTCGGGAACCTCGGGCTCGGGGAGCGCCTCCCGGAGAAGCGCGTCGAGCCGATGCTCCGGCTCCGCCGGCTCTGGGAGCTGCCCGTGCACCGAGAAGCGCAGGAGGGCGTCGGCGGGCTCGATCGCGAGGGTGTCATAGTCGAGTTCGATCGCCGCCCACCGCCGATACGGCGCGAGGGGCCGCGACGACAGGAGCAGGGCACCGCCGTCGCTCTCTGCCGCCGCCCGTCGCGCGGCCTCCTCCACCGTGGGCGCCCGGACGACGGTGAGGTCGGCACGTTCGTCGTAGGTACGGGGCAGCCAGCGGTACTGCTCCTCCGTGAGCACCAGCGTGACCGGCGCGAGCCGGTGCTCGGAGAAGACCGTGCGCTCCAGCGCGAGGAACAGCGCATCCGCCTCGTCGCGCCCCTCCGAGAGCGTGCTCGCGTCGATCACGAGGCGCGCCGACACTTTCGGCAACGCCCGCTCCGTAAGCGCCGTCCTCGCGGCCTCCGCTATCTCTTCACGGGCAGCCTCCGGCACGTCCATCTCATCGAAGAGGTAGGTGGCGCACTGGGGATCCGCGAAGAAGAACCGCAGCCCCTTCGGCTTGTCCGCAAGCGCCTCGGACAGCCGCGACGGCACCGACTCCGCGCTCATCTCTGCCCCGCCGGCTCTCCGCCATCGGTCCAGCCACCCCATCGCCACGCTCTTCTGTTCCAAGCCCTTCTCGGTGATCACAGCCTTGAGCATCGCACCTGCAGTCATCGCAACTCCTTCGCCGGGATCCGCCCGACTCGTTGCCATCTACCCCCACGAATCGCCCCGTCTCCCACGTTCCGGTTGCCGGGCAAGCGAACGATTGCCGGTGGTGCGGCAAGTCACCCGGGTTGCCGGCGCGCGGGCAAGTCGGGCAAGTGTCGGGCGTGGGACTCGGGACGGGAGGGAGAGGGAACCAGGGCAGCCGGCCGCGCGAAGACGCGCGCCGCTGCGGAGGCGGCGGTGCCGGCGCGACCAGCGGTGGCTCGGGAGTCCCGGTCGACCAGCCGCTCCGCGCGACTTCGCTTCACCCGGCGCCGAGCTCAAGGCTCATTCTTCACCGGCGAACGCGCTGGCAAGGCGCGGCATCGTGGGCTTCTGCGCGGCGGGGCCCCGCAGGACGAGGAGCGTTCCACCCGAGGACGCGAAGCGCACGTTCTCCGACGAGCCGAGCTGGCGGATCGCCTCCATCGCGGCGGGGTGAGCGGCCTGCTCATGAAACACGAGCAGCAGCACCTCGACGCCATCGGGGGCCTTCCACGCCGACGAGGCGATAGCGCTGAGCGCGGCTGCGTCCAAGGGGACGATCACCGTCTCCAGGGGCACCCCCGTACGCCGCAGGCGGCCTTCGTAGAGGCGAAGCTGAGGATCCTGGGACGACGAGATCATGGGGGCCTCCTCCGGCACGGCTGGGCCGGCACATGCGCTACCCGGCGCCGCGGCCAGGAGCGCCAAGATCACGGCGTGAGGAACGTCTGCGCGTCGGCCCATCGGGTCTCCTTCGTTGCCTGCAGGAAGGCGTCCCAGTCCGCCTCGCTCTTCTTCTGGATGAACGCGGCACGAAGTCCATCTACGTCGCCATCGAAGAACGCGCTCGCGACGGTGGCCTCGCCGACGAGCCCGACACGCGGGTCGTCCGCCAGCGCAATGCGCGCCTTCACCGAGGCCCAGTCGGTCCCCTCGGCGAACATCCACGACAGCGTGAACGCCAGGTCACCCCCGAGGAGGTCGACCGCCTCCGCCATCTCCACGTGATGACGATACGAGGTGGTGAGCCGCTATTGATGCAAACAGCAGGTTCCCCCGCCTACTCCCCGAACTTCTCGATATACCGAAACACCGTCCGAGGATCGACATCCAACTCGCGCGCCGTCTGCGCCTTGTTCCAGGCGTTCTGGTCGAGCGCCTGCCGGATGTATTGCTTCTTGAACTCCTCTTCGGCCTCGGCCAACGTCTGGAGCTTGGCACGCGTGGCCTTGGGCTCGACACCGAGGTCGTCCGGGGCGAGCTGCTGGCGGTCGGTCATGATGACCGCCTTCTTGATGCGGTTCTCGAGCTCGCGCACGTTGCCCGGCCAATAGTAGGAGCGCATCGCGTTGACACAGCCGACCGAGAAGCCGCGCGCCTTGCTACCGTATTGTTCCGCGTACTTGTTGAGGAGGAACTGGGCGATCTGCTGCACGTCGTCGCCGCGGTCGCGCAGCGGGGGCAGTTGGAGCGTGATCTCGTTGAGGCGGTAGAAGAGGTCCTCGCGGAAGCGGCCGGCTTGGATCTCCTCGGTGGGATCCTTGTTGGTGGCGGACACCACGCGGATATCCAGCGGGCGGCTCTTCACGTCGCCCACGCGCTCGATGACACGCTCCTGGAGCACGCGGAGCAGCTTGACCTGGAGGTTCATCGGCATCTCGCCGATCTCGTCGAGGAAGATGGTGCCGCCGTCCGCGGCCTCGAACCGGCCCACCTTGTCGGTGTTGGCGCCGGTGAACGCGCCGCGCTTGTACCCGAAGAGCTCGCTCTCGAGCAGGTTCTCGGGGATGGCACCGCAGTTGATCGAGACGAACGGCTTGCCCGAGCGCGCGGAGAGGCGGTGGAGCTCCTTGGCGATGAGCTCCTTGCCGGTGCCGGTCTCGCCGAGGACGAGCACGGAGAGGTCGGTGGGGGCGACGCGGCGGAGGACCTTGAAGACGTCCTTCATCGGGGCGCTGCTGCCGATCATGCCGCCCTGGCTGGTCTGCCGGAGCTGGTCCCGCAGGTTGCGGTTGGTGGCCTGGAGCTCGTTGAGGAGCAGCGCGGTGTGGACCAGCATCGAGGCCTGGCTCGCGAAGACCTCGAGCATGGCGAGGTCCTGCTGGTCGAACAGGTTCCGGACGTTGTCGTTGCCGAGGTAGAGCACGCCGAGCAGCTCGGTCCGGTAGGAGAGCGGCACGCACATGACGCTGGACAGGCGCAGATCCACCACCGAACGCGCGTTGGCGAACGTGGTGTCGTGCATGGCGTCGCTCACGATGATGGCCTTGCGGTCCTCCATCACGCGCTCGACGATGCTGTCGGAGACGCGGGAGATGTCGAGGGTCTCCCGGCCGACGTTGTGCGAGGCGGCGAGGAAGCGCTCGCCGTCCTTGTTCGCGATGAGGAAGCCCTTCTCGGCGCCCGTGATCTGGACGACGGACTCGAGGAGCTTCTTGAAGATGCGCTCCTGGGAGGCCTCGGCCATCAGGTCGCGCGAGAACTCGGTGAGCTTGCGGAGGGAGTCGACCTCGCTCATCCGCGTGCCGGGCGTCGGCTGGTGGGCCTTGGGCTCGCCCTCCATCAGCGTCACGGTGAAGCGGCCGAACACGACCTCGTCGCCCACCTTCAGGTCCGTCGACCGGGCGCGCTGCCCGTTGAACAGGAACACGGTGCTCCGGTCGATGACCGAGAGCGTGAAGTGGTTGCCCTTCCGGAGGAGGTTGGCGTGCGTCGGGGCGAGCGTCACATCGCCGAGGACGACGTCGTTTCCCTCGGCGCGGCCGATGGTGACGAGCGGCTTCCGGAGCGGGATGTCGCGCTCGTCGTTCCGGACGGGGTCCTTGCAGCGAAGGTAGGCCATGGTTCCAGGCGTTGAGGTGGCGGGGAGTATATCCCCCTGCCCCCCGAGAGGGCGCCGCCGCGCGGCTCTCCGCCCGTCGCCCCCTCGCTCCCCAGGCGCGCGGCCTGCCGGCGCCCTAGAACCGCCCGGAGAACGCCACGGAGGTCGGGCCGACGTACATCGTGACGCGGCGCCGCCCGGCCCACACGCCGGTCTCGATGGGGATGGGCACGAGGTAGGCCAGCGCCGCGGCGGCCACGCTCACTCGGTTCACCGTCTCGAGGGTGCGAAAGGTGTCGAGCGCCTCGGGGTGCTCCTCGGGGAACTGGGCCGGGTTGGGGTAGTCGCCGGGGTAGCTGTCCCGCAGCTCCAGGTAGGTCGCCACGGAGACGGTGAACCCCGCCACCTGGAGCCCCCCGACGATCGCGCCGGCGAGCGGCTTCTTGTCGATGAAGTAGCCGACGCCGCCGGGGAGGAGCACGGTCCACGGCCAGGGGGTCGGCTCCGGGTCGAGCTCGGGCGGCCTGGGCGGCGGCTTCGCGACGACCGTGGCACGGAGCCCCTCGAAGAAGGCGACCACCTCGGGGGAGTGCGCGAACCGGTCGATCGGGTAGTCGGGGGCCTCGCCGAGGAGGCTCTCGAAGACGTTGCGGGCGGCGTCGGGCCCGCCCTCCGCGTACAGGAGGTCGCCAAGCCAGAGGAGGGCCTCCCGGCGTACTTCGGGGGCGAGCGAGGGGCCCTGCGCGAGGAGGACCTGGAGCTCGGCGCGGGCCGCCGCGGCGTCGCCAGCCAGGTACTGTTGGATGGCGTGACTGAGCGCGCTGCGAGATGCATCGTCCTGTGCCCACGCCGACCCGATCATCGCCGCGAGGGCGGCCACCGCCATCATGGCGCGGAGGGTAGCCGCCGCGACGGCCGCAGGTCAACCGGAAGATGGTCGATCGCGTGCCGTCCGGGTGGCGCCCCGGCTCGCGACGGCACGGGGAAGCCCCGTCAGCGCGCCGTGTCGGCGGCGGAATCCGCGCCGGAATCGGCGGCCGTGTCGGCGCCAGAATCGGAGGCCGTATCGGAGGCGGTATCGGAGCCGGAATCGGCGCCCGAATCGGAGGCCGTATCGGTGCTCGCCGTATCGGCGCCGGTGTCCGCCCCGGTGTCTCCCAGGTCGTGGCTCGGCTCCGGCAGCGACACCCGCAACGCAAAGCCGCCGCTCTCGTCCGAGAACGCCTGCCCCAGGAGCACGCCCGACCCGGCGTCGTAGACCTGCACCGACGCGTACGGGATGGCGGTGCCCTCGTAGGCGATACGGCCGCTCACGGAGACCCCGGCGTCGAGCTGGAACGAGGTGACGGTGCTGGGGGCGTCCACCTCGACGTGGGTGACCGCGCCCGACGCGGACTGGGCGGGCGTGAGCGTGACGACCATCGGCACGTCGGCGACCGGCAGGTCGAAGGAGCCGTCCGCCCCGGTGCGGCCGTAGTAGACGTACGCGCCGAACCCCACCTCGGTCGCGACGACCTGCACGTCCGCGGCGGGCTCCGCGTTGGCGTCGAGGACCTTGCCCGTGAGCCGCGTGGGCGCGCCGAGGGAGAGCTCCCCGAGCCCGATGCCGTCCACGACGCGCACGTTCTCGTACCGCGCCGCGCTCGCCACGACGCCGTCGGCGTCGTAGCGGGGGATGACCTCGATGTCGTAGACGCCGGGGAGCAGATCCGCGATGAAGCGGCCCTGCGCGTTGGGCTCGACCTCGACCTCGAGCGCCCCGATGCCGCTGTCGAGGCTCTTGGAGAGGAAACGCACGTACGCGGCGGAGATCCAGGCGCCCTCGATGTCGACCACGCGGCCGTCCGCCGAGGCATCCTCGACGTCGCCGAGCGCGATCGGCACCTCGACGCCCTCGAGGGCCTCGACGAGCACGGGTACGGAGAGCGCGGGGGCCAGCTGGCCGTCCGTCGTGGAGGCGCCGCCGACCACCTCGAGCGTGTACTCGCCGAGCTGGTCGACGCGCGCGACGTACCAGCCGGTGCGGTCGGTCGTGAACGGCGCGCTGCTGACGACCTGGCCGCTCACGACGCGGGTGATCCGGAGCGAGAGGCCGGCAAGCGAGGCTTCCACGCCGTCGACGGTCCCGGTGATGCGGCCGTAGACGGGGATGCCGGGGGCGATCTCCTGGTCCCAGCCGGTGCGGTCGTAGGTGGGCGCGTCGAGCACGAGCAGGGGGGCGAGCGCGGCGTCCACCGGGATGAACGCCACGTACATCGTGCTCGGGTAGGCGGGGTAGGACAGCACGAACGAGCCGTCCTCCGCGCTCTGGGCGACCGCGCCGAGCGAGCCGTCGGCCGGCAGGCCGAGGATGCCCGCCACGAGCGGCTCGGAGGTGGTGGGCGCCCCGAGGGTCCACCCGTGGGTCACCTGCGCCGTGAGCACGCCGCTCACGCTGCGGGTGCCGTAGAGGTCGATGCCGAGGCCGTCGTAGTTGTCGGGCGGGACGATGTGGCTCTGCGGGAGCAGGATCGCGGTGTCGCTCGCGGGCGGGCTCACGTCGATGCGGAGCGTGCCGTCGGGGATGCCGTCGTCGGGGGCGCGGGCGCCCGTCATCTCGTTGTCGAACGCGCTCTCTTGGCCGCAGCCGGAGGTCACGAGGAGGAGGAGGAGAGTGGCGCAGGAGCGATTCACAGCACCTCCAGATGCCACGTGAGGGTCACGTAGTCGTTTTCGCCGTCGTCCAGGAAGCAGCGGAGCGTCTGCCCGTCGAGCTCGGGGTCGTAGGCGAGGTCGATCTGGCTGCCCAGGCCGTCGCTCACCGGGTACCCGCGCCCGACGATACCCTCGTTGGAGAGGCTCCAGGTGAACCGGACCTCGTCGTCCTCCTCGTCCTCCGCGAGCACGTACACCGGCTGCCCGGCGGGGCCGATGAGGATGGCCTCCGCCTGGTCCGGGAGCGGGTCTGCGGCTTTGACGACGGGAGGCAAGTTGTTCTCGAGGGTGGGGGTCGGGCCCAGGTAGAGGCAGCCCGACGCGAGGACAGGAAAGCAAAGCGTGTGCCAGAGGGGTAGAACGCGCGATGGAGCACGCTTTCCGCATGACAAGCCCCCTGCCGTCGGGAGCGCCCACGACAGGCGGGTCATGGATCCTCGGCCAGGTTCGGCATGTGGGTCGGCAGCATCGCCGTGCCGCCGGGCTCGCTCATCGGGAGGTCGACCTCGAACTTGCCGAGCGGGGCCGGGCACTCGAACGCGGCGCGCGTGCCGGGGTTGGGATCCCGGAGCTCGAGGGTCCGCGACCGGTCGTAGTACACGCCGTCTACCGTGAGCGTGCAGGCGATCGGGATGCGCGGGTTGACGTTGTAGGTGACCTTCTTGCGCCGCAGCACGGGCGTGCGCCGAATGATCTCCCCCTCGGAGGCCTGCACCTCCTCCCGCCAGGTCTCGGCGTACTTGTTCCCGACCTCGATGATGCGCTTGCCCGGCACGAGCTCCACCGGGTTGTCCTCGGTGCCCACCCACGTGTCGATGGGCCCGCCGGCGCGCGCGCCGACCTTCTGGCCGTCCACCCAGACGTCCGCGAAGGTCGCCTCGGTCAGCGTGAGCACGAGCTGGGCAGGTTTCAGCGCCGCGGGCGCGGGCGCGGCCACGCCTTGCGTCGGGACGCGAATGCCTCCGGGGAGCCGCATGGGGAGCGGCGCCCCGGCGGGCGGGCGGATGGGGGTGTCGCCCGGATCCTGCGGAGCCTCGACGGGCGCGGCGGGCTCGGGCATCGTCGCGGCGCCGACCGCGTTGGACGCCGGCGCGACCGGCGGCAGGGCGACGACGGCGGGCCCGACGGGGCTCACGAGCGAGACCGCCGCGGACTCGACCGTCGGCTTGTCCTTGCTCGCGAGGTGGGCCTTCGGGGGCGGGAGCTCCCCCCGGCTCCATGCCCACCAGCCGCCGCCGACCAGCGCCGCCAGGAAGAGCAGCGCGAGCGCCGGGATGATCGCCCGCATGCGCCTCGGCATCGCCGGGGGGGACTGGTGGAGCGACTGGATGAGCGCGATGACCTCGGCGTTGTCCTCGTCGATCGCGAGGAGCCGGTTGAAGAGCTGGAGCGCGCCGAGGGTGTCGCCGCGGGTCAGCCGCTCCTTGCCGACCTCGAGGAGCGTCGGGCGCAGGATCGCCGCGAGGTGCTCCTCGCACGCCACGGCGTCCACCACGTAGGCGCGGAGGTTGATCGTGGGGTGGTTGGCGGAGAGCCGCACCTCGTCAAGGGAGGCGATCAGCGCCGCGCTCGCGTCGTCCGCGGTGGCGTAGCGATCCTCCGCGCGGGGCTGGAGCAGGCGGTCGATGACCGCGGTGATCGCCGGGGACGCCTGCGGCGCGAGCTCCAGCACCTCGGGGCGGTTGGCCTCGATGATGTTCCGCAGGATGACCGACGCGTTGCTGCCGGAGAACGGCACGTGCCCGGTGACGGCGTGGAACATCACCGTGCCGAGGCTGAAGATGTCGGTGCGCCCGTCGAGGGGCTCGTCGAGGGCCTGCTGCGGGCTCATGTAGGCGGGCGAGCCGAGCAGCGAGCCGTCGAGCGTGATCGAGCTCTCGTCGAGCACGCGCGCGATGCCGAAGTCCATCAGCTTGACCCGGCCGTCCCGCCGGATCATCACGTTCTCGGGCTTGATGTCCCGGTGGATGATGCCCTCGCGGTGCGCGAACGCGAGCGCCGAGGCGAGATCCGCCCCGACGAGCGCCGCGATCTCGGAGGGGAGGCGCCCACGCTGCTGGATGAGCTCCAGGAGAGTGACGCCGTCCACCAGCTCGGTGACGATGTAGCACTCCTCGGCGTTCTGGCCCGAGTAGTCGAGGATCGACACGATGTTCTGGTGCGCGAGGCGCCCGACGGCCCGCGCCTCGCGGTTGAACCGCTCCCGGTAGCGGCTCGACGCGGAGAGGTGCGGGTGGAGGACCTTGATCGCGACATCGCGCCCGATGGTCAGGTGCCGGCCCCGGTAGACGGTCGCCGTGGCGCCCTCGCCGAGCTTCTGGAGCACCTCGTACTTGTCGAGCACGGAGCCGATCACGGGCGACGCGCCGCGCAAAAGCGGGGGGGCGTTACGGGGGGGCTCTGCCCCCCCGTCCCATGAAGCGGACAAGTCACAGCTGTCCGACCTCGCGCTCGAACTCGCCGCGCTCCGTGTAGAGCGAGAGGATCGACGCGGCGGTCTCCTCCAGCGCCTTGTTCGTCACGTTGATGTGCGCCCACTGCCGGTTGCGCTTGTAGAGGTCCTCGGCGTACTCGAGCTCGGCCAGGATGTAGTCCATCTGCCCGTAGTTCGTGTCGTTTCGCATGCGCATGGTCTGGAGGCGCTGCTTGCGGATGTTCTGGAGCGCCTCGGGGTCGATCGTGAGGGCGAAGACCTTGCGCGGGTCGATCTTGAAGAGCTGCTCGGGCGGATCGCGGTTGAGCACGATCGGCACGTTCGCGACCTTGTAGCCCTTGTACGCCAGGAAGACGGAGAGGGGGGTCTTCGAGGTGCGGGAGACGCCCACGAGCACGATGTCGGCCTTCTCCAGCATCCGCGGCTCCTTGCCGTCATCCACCTTCACGGTGAACTCGACGGCCTCGATGCGGCGGAAATAGTCGGCGTCGGTGCGGTGCATGAGGCCGGGCTGGTTGACCGGGGCCTCGCCGAGCCAGCCGGAGAGCGCGTTGATGACGCCCCCGATCACATCGATCTGGACGACGCGGTAGGCCCGCGAGAGCTCGTTGGCGCGCGCGCGCTGGTCGGGCGCGACGAGGCTCGTGACGACACATGCGTCGGTGAGGGCGGCCTGCTTGAGGATCCGGTCGAGGTGCTCGCCGTCGGTCACGTTGGAGAAGACGTGCACCGCGACACGCAAGCCCTCGAATTGCCGCAGGGCCGCGCGGGTGACGCGATCAGCGGTGTCTCCTGTGCCGTCGCTGACAATGAAGAGCGGGCGTGCGGGGCGTTCGACCATGAGCACACTCTATCGCGATAGACGCGTGTGGATGAGCGGTTCCATGCCAGAGCCCGGCCTGGGCGCGGCGCCGAGGGGGAGGGGAGCATGAAGAACACCCGGGTCATCGATCTTTCCCGCCTCCTGCCGGGGCCCTTCGCGACCCTGTGCCTGCAGGGGCTCGGCGCGGAGGTCGTGAAGATCGAGGACCCCGCCGGGGGCGACTTCGTGCGCCACGTGCCGCCGCGGATCGGGGAGCACGGGGCGTGGTTCACCGCGCTCAACCGGGGGAAGCGCTCGGTGGCGCTCGATCTGAAGCGCCCGGACGGTCGCGATGCGCTGCTCGCGCTGCTCGGCGAGGCCGACGTGCTCGTGGAGAGCTTCCGGCCGGGGGTCCTCGCGCGGCTCGGGCTCGCGCCGACCGAGCTCCGTACCCGCTTCCCGCGCCTCGTCATCGCGAGCCTCACCGGGTGGGGCCAGACCGGACCCTACGCGCAGCTCCCCGGCCACGACATCGGGTTTCTCGCCATCGCCGGGCTGCTCGGCCACGCGGACCCGACGGTGCCGAAGCTCCAGTGGGCGGACCTCGCCGCGGGGGGCCTCGCGGCGGCGCTGCGGATCGCGGGCGCGCTGCTGGACCGCTCGCGGACCGGGGAGGGCGCGTGGCTCGACATCGCGATGCTCGACGGGCTCATCGGCCTCCAACAGACCCAGTTCGCCACGCTCGCCGCGGGGGCGCCCCCCGACGAGCTGCTCACCGGCGGCGTGCCCGCCTACGGGCTCTACCGGTGCTCGGACGGGGGCTGGGTCAGCGTCGCGGCGCTCGAACCGCCGTTCCTCGCGGTGCTGCGTTCGGCCACGGACGACCTCTCGACGCAAGGGCTCACCCGGCTGTTCGCCGGCGCGCCGCGTGACGCCTGGCTCGAGCGGCTCGGGGGTGCGTGCGTGGTGCCGGTCCTGACGTTGGCGGAGGTCGCGCGGGACCCTCAAGTCGCGGCGCGGGGCCTGTTCCGGGAGGACGGGCTCGCGCACCCGCCGACCGGACCGGTCGACGGATCGGTGCCGATGCTCGGCGAGCACACCCAAGCGGAGCTCGCTCGGGTCGGATACGTGCGCGCATGATCGCCGTCGTCCAACCCCCGCTGCTCGTCGGATGGACGGAATTCGGCGTGTTCATGCTCGCCAACGCCATCATCTTCTACATCTGCTTCGGCAAGCTGTGGGAGGACATCAAGCGCTGGCGCAAGGGCGGCGTGTAGCCGGCCCGAGCCCGACCCTGCCTACGCCGGCTCGGGCTCGCGGACCTTCACGGGCGGGATCGGCACGGCCTCCGTGGCGGCCCGGACGACGTGCTCGATGGCGGCGGCGACCACGTCCGGGTTCTCCACCGGCGTGTCGTCGCCGGCCTCCTCGATGAGGTCGAGCGGCGCACGGAGCACGTCCGCGAGGCGACGGCCTGTCTCCACCCCCATCGGATCGTACCCGCCCCACACCACCCGCGCGGGCACGGTGAGGTCCGCGAGCGCGCGGCTCGTGGCCCGCGTGTCCTCGGCGTAGAGGCTGCCGAGCTGGTTGGCGAGCGCGACGCCTGCCCGGGTGGCCCGGTAGGGGGCCCAGTAGAGCTGGCTCGAGTCGGTGGAGCTGTCGAGGGCGGCGTCGAACACGCGTCGGATCACGACGTTCGGGAGGAGGGGGAGCACCCGCCGGAAGGACCTGGCCATCCGCACGGTGGAGACCGGCCAGGCCTCGAACGCCACGGAGTCCACCAGCACGAGGCCGGCGCACGCGTTCGGGTGCGCGACCGCGAGGCGCTGGACGACGCCGCCGCCGAGGCCATGGCCGACGAGCACGGCGCGCTCGATGCCCTGGGACCGCATCCAGTCGTGGAGGTAGCGGGCCTGAGCGGCGACCGAGATGTCCCGGCCGAGCCCGGAGCGGATCGAGCGCCCGTAGCCGACGAGCTCCCAGGCGTAGACGCGCTCGCCGGAGAGGAAGGGCACGACGTGGCGCCAGACGCGCGTGTTCGTCGGGATGCCGTGCACCAGGATGACGGCTGGGCCCTCGGTGCCGTGCTCCTCCCAGCGCATCATGATGCCGTCCACGATGCGGCTGCGCGTGCGCTCGGCGGCGATGGCCCACTCGCGGAGGGGCCGGCGCTCGCGTCGGCGCCCGCGGAGCGCGTAGGAGATGAGGCCGGCGGCGGTGAGGGCCGCGACGACGGCGAGCCCGACGCCCACGCGCAGCGCGAACGACCGGGGCTCGTGCCGCCCGCGGGGCTCGCCCGGCGGGGGCGTGTCGAGGGGGGAGGACAGGTAGGGCGGCTCGGGGAAGGTGCTCTCGGGCGGCAGCTCCTCCCGCGGCGCGTGTGCGGTGGCGCCGGGTGTGGTCGCGCCGGGTGTGGTGGCGTCGTGTGCGGTGGCGCCGGGTGCGGTGGCGCCGGGTGTGGTCGCGCCGCGCGTCCTGGCGTCGGGCGTCTCCGCGTCGGGCGTCGTCACGCCGGGCGCGCTCGAGTCGAGAGTCGACGCGTCGCTGGGCTCGTCCTCGTGCATGGTCCCCCCGGGGCCGCCGATCCGCCCGGCGGTCCCTCCCTTCTTGTGCACGCCGTCCGCCCGGCAGGAGGGGAGCCGGCGCCCGTTGCGGTGCCGGTTTGTCTCAGTCCGCCGACGTCATCTCCTGTTGCCCCGGCTGTGCGCCCCCGCGGCGCGGGTATACCTGGAGTTCAGATGAACTGCCGCGCCCCCCTCGATCCCGCCGCGACCGCGTGCTGAAGCGCCTCATGGGCCGGCTGCGTCGGGTGTACGTGCACCTCGTCCGCGCGCCGGGCGCGCCGAAGGAAGTCGCGCTCGGCATGGCCATCGGCCTCTTCGCGTCGCTGATCCCCGTGCCGGCCCAGATGCTCCTGGCGATCGCGTTCGTCGAGGTGATCCGGCGCGTCACCGGCGTGCCGGCCTCCCGCGTGGCCGCGGCGATCGGCGTGTGGTTCACCAACCCCATCACGGCCCCGCCGATCTACGTGCTCTCGCTCCTCATCGGGCGCCCGATCGCGCGGCTCTTCCTCGAGGCGGTCGGGGCGGACGGCGTGGTGTTCGGCGCCGAGGGGAGCTGGCTGCGCGAGATCGCCCCGCTCGAGTCGACGCTCGCGCTCGGGGCCGGCGCGGTGGTGCTCGGCATCCCGCTGGCGATCGTGGGATACGAGGTCACGCGTCGCGGCATCTTGAGCTACCAGCACCGGCGCATGGTCCGGCAACGCGCACGGGCGCTGCGCGCGGTGGGGCTCGATCCGGAGGCGATCACCCTGCCGGCGCCGTCGATCCAGGGCCCGGAGCGGGCGGCGCAGTAGGGGTGTGCGGGGCGGCGTAGCGGGCGGACGGTCGAGTCGCCGTTAGAAGGCGGCATGGCGACGGCCGACCACCTCGCGGAGGACCTGGAGCGCGCGCTCGACGCTGGCGCCGGCCGCGCGCGCCCGCCCCGGGCGTTGCTCGTGCCCCCGACCGTCGAGCGGCTGCTCGCGATGGCCGCCGCGGACTGGACCGTGATCGGGGTGGCGTGGCTCGTGATGGCGCTGGGGCCGCTCTGGGCCGGCGTGCTGGCGGGGGTCGTCGTCGCGAGCCGCATCCACGCGTTCGGGGTGATCCTGCACGACGCCGCGCACCTGCCCCTGCGCGGGAAGCCCGTGCGCGTGCGGCTCCTGGAGGCGATGTGCGGCTACCCGCTCGCCACCACGATCGACGCCATGCGCTACCACCACCTGCGGCACCACCGCGACAACGGCATGCCGGCCGACCCCTACTTCAAGGCGGGGGTCGAGGCACGGCCGGTTCTCTACGCGCTCAACGTGCTCCGGGGCTTCGCCCTGATGCCGTTCTGGTCCGTGCGCGTGTGGTTCGGCCTCGCGACGTGGGCGCGGCCGGGGCTGCGCAACGCCTACGGGCGCGTGTTCCTCCAGGATCGGTCGGGCGCGGACCTCTCGGAGAGCCGCGAGGTGGCGGCGTGCGCGCGCGCCGAGCTCGGTCAGGCCGTGTTCCAGGGGGTCGTCGTCGCGATCGCGTGGGTGGCGCCGGCCGCCGTGCTCTACGGCTTCGTGCTCCCCGCGGTGCTGGCCGGGGTCCTCGCCGCGTGGCGCCTGCTCCAGGAGCATCGCTACACGCCCACCACGGACCGTCGGGTCGAGACGACGTTGGCGACCACCCGCGATCACCACCTCACCGGCCCGCTGACGTGGCTCCTCGCGCCGCGGAACATCGGCCACCACGTCGTCCACCACCTCCACCCCCAGGTGGGGCTGGAGCACCTGCCCGCGCTGCGCGCCTGGTACCGCGCCAACCAGCCCGGCTACCCGGAGCCCGGATGATCGAGGCGCCGGCGAGCCCGTTTCCGTTCGAGCACCCGCGGTTCCGGCTCGATCGGGCGCGCCCGGAGGACAACGCCGACATCTGCCGGCTGTTCCGGGAGGTGCACGTCTCGGGGGACCTCGAGGTCAACCAGGAGCGGGATCCCGACTTCTTCGGCCTCCAACGCATGCACCACGGGCCGGACGTGGCGGGCGGGCCCGTCACCACGTGGCTGGCGCGGGAGCCGGACGGGCGGGCGGTCGCCATCGGGAGCGTGATCGTGCGCGACGGGTGGCTCGACGGGACGCGCGTGCGCACGGGCTACCTCTGCGATCTACGCGTGCGGCCGGGGTTCCGCGGCGGGCTCGCGCTCGCGGCCTGCTATCCCCGGGTGCTCGACCACCTGGCGCGGACGACCGGCGCGGAGGTGTTCACCACCGTCATCTTCGACGACAACGAGATGGCGCGGAAGGTGCTCTCCGGCAACGGCGCGGCGCGGCGCGGGCAGCCGGTCTACCGGCCGATGACCCCGTTCGAGATGACGTCCGTGCAGACGACGTGGCGGCGGCGGGCCCCGGCGCGCGTGGTGGCGGCCACGGCGGGGGATCGCGACGAGATCGCCGACTTCCTGGCCCGGCGCGGCCAGGAGCGGGTCCTCGGCGAGGACTTCACGGGCGACCTCCTCGATCGACGCCTCGCCGACTGGCCCGGCTTCGCCCTCACCGACTTCCTGCTCGTGCGCGAAGAGGGGCGGCTCGTGGGCTGTTGCGCCCCGTGGGACACCGGCGCGGTCAAGCGGACCCGCGTGCTCGGCTACCACGGGCAGATGGCGTGGGTGAAGCGGGGGTTCGACCTCGGCGCGTTCCTGATCCGCTACCCGCCGCTCCCGCCCGCGGGCGAGTGCTTCCGCTTCGCGTTCCTGACCCACCTCGAGGTCGTGGACGACCGCCCCGATGTGCTCCGCGATCTCGTCCTCGCGGCCTACGCGCGCCTCTACGATCGGCGCCTGCACTTCCTCTCCGCGCTGGTGCCCCGAGGGAGCCCCCTCGCCGGCGCGTTCCGCGGGCTGACCGTGCAGCGCACCGCGATGACGCTGTACACCGTGGCCCTGCGCGGGAGCCCGCTCGCGGAGCGCTCGTTCGCGACGACGCGGCCGGGGTTCGAGATGGCGCTCAGTTAGCGAGGGGCTCGAGGGCTCGGCTCGCGCGCCGGGCTCGAGTGCGGGGCGTCCGCGCGGCTGCCCGTCGGCTAAGATCCCCGCATGTCCTGGCTCCTCGCCCTCGTCGCCTGCACCGGCGCCTATGACGGCCCCGCGGCCGCGGGGGAGGGCGCAGCGGTGTTCGGGCGCGTCGTCTCCCTCCTCGGAGACGGCCTGGGCGACGTCACCATCTGCGCGTTCGAGTTGGAGGTGCCCTGTGTCACCTCCGCGCCCGACGGGGACTTCCTGCTGGAGCCGCTGCCCGAGGACGCCGACGTCATCGTCACCATGGAGAAGGCCGACCACCTGCGCACGGCCTACCTCCACCACACCTCGCGCACGCAGGAGTGGCAGAAGACGTTGATGCCGGCGGCGTTGGTCGACTCCATGGCCAACCGGGTCGACACGGAATTCGACCCGGCGTCGGGGCACGTGATGTTCATCCTCTGGGCGGGGCCCGACTACACGACGTTCGAGCGTGTCGCGGGTGTCACGTTCGCGATCGACGCCGGGGGCGCCGAGCCCTTCTACCAGGGCGCCGGCGGCCTGCCGGACCCGGAGTTGGACGCCACGAGCACCACCGGCTCCGGCGGCGCGTTCAACCTGGATCCCGGCACGTACACCGTCACCTTCTCCGCCGAGGCAGTCACCTGCGCGCCCTGGTTCTCGCCCGACTTCGCGCCCGGCGCCCCGTTTCCGGTGCCGGCCGTGGCGGGGTGGGCGTCCTACATGGACCTCGTGTGCACGTAGCCGGCCCGACCCTGCGCGCTCTCTGTCGGGAGGCGGCCGTCGCGTGGGGATTGGTCGCCCTGGTCGTGTGGGTGTGGCACCCCTTGCTCACGATGCTGGGCGTGTGTGTCATCGCCACGCGCCAGCACGCCCTGTTCATCCTCTACCACGACGCCGTCCACGGCCTCCTCGCGCGCCCGCGCCGCCTCAACGATCTGCTCGTCAACCTGTTCGTGGGCATCCCCCAGCTCCTGCCCATCCACGTCTACCGGGCGCTCCACCTCGTCCACCACCAGCACCTCGGCACCGAGCGGGATCCCGAGCGGCTCCTGCTCTACGCGGGCCAACCCTGGGCCTACCAACCCCTACCGACCGGCGCGCTCGTCCGGCAGCTCCTGGGAGACCTCCTCCTCTGGAACAACGTGGCCACCGCGCTCTGCTACGTGCGGGAACGCCTGTCCGGAAGGCGCCGGCTGCACCTGCCGCCGGGGAAGATCTACCCCGAATTCTGGGTGTTGGCGGCGCTGGGCTGGGGTGGCGCGGCGGTGCTCGCGTGGCGCTTTCCCGACCTGGCAACCCGGGTGGCGATCGCGTGGCTCCTCCCGCTGGTGACGCTCACCCAGGCCATCCAGAAGGTGCGGTCCTTCACCGAGCACGGCGCGGGCGGCACGTCCGGCTCGTGGGCGCCGGGTTGGTTCGGGCGCCTCGTGCTCTGGCCGTACCACATCGGCTACCATCGGGAGCACCACGCGCGGGCAGACGTGGCGTGGTTCGACCTGCCGGCGGCGTTCCCGGACCGCGAGGGGCGGCCGGGGAGCGAGGTCGTAGGCGCCTTGTGGCGGCGGTGAAGCCCCGGGTCCGTCAGATCCAGAAGCTCGCGTCGCGCACTGCGGGCTCCGGCGGGTCCTGGTCCGCGTGCGCGCGGTCGCGAAGGAGCTCGATCCACTGGTGGTGCAGGTCCGCCTCGCCGTGGTGGAACGCCTCCTGGCCGTGCGCGCGCAGGTTGTCGCCCTGCAGCGCCATGATGACCACGTCCTGCTCGATGACACGCCGGGTGTAACGTTCCAACGCGGGTTGCATCAGGCGGGACGCCACGCGGGAGCCAAGGTTGTACGAGATCAAGGTGTAGACGCGGGTGCTGGCGGGGGACTCCGGGGTGCACGTGCTGGTGATGACGAAGCCGCGCTTGCCGAAGTGGTAGTCCACGCGCGTCGTGTTCGGCATGTAGAAGCGGTCGGTGTGGGTCATCGGCTCGCCGGTCGGGTTGAGCAGGCGGCCGGTGAAACCGATCTCGTCGTCGGGCTGGTGGTAGGTCACGAGCACGCTCGCGTCCGTACGCTCGACGGTCATGCGCACCGGGCGCCGCGCCTCGCTGCGGAACCACCCCTTGTGGACGAACACCGTGTGGGGCACGTCCATGAAGTTCTCGACGAGCTGGGTCACCCCGTTGTCGAACGGCGTGACCATGTAGTAGGCGCGCCAGCCGGGGGTGTCCCAATACGGCATGGGGAAGGGCTCGCCGCCCGGCTTGGATGCGTCCGGCGGGTGCCTGCCCATCCACACCCAGACGAGGCCGTGGCGCTCCACCGTGGGCCACGACGGCACGGAGAGCGCCGGCACCGGGGCGTCGGCCGGCTGCGCGGGGATGCCGACGAGGCGGCCGGTCCCGTCGTAGGTCCACCCGTGGTACGGGCACCCGAGCTTGCCGTCGAAGCAGGCCCCCGCGGACAGGGGCGCGTTGCGATGCAGGCAACGGTCGGTGAGCGCCACGGCGCGGCCGCCGGCGTCCCGGAACAGGACCAACCGCTCGCCGAGCACGGTGCGCCCGATCGGGGCGCGCTTCGCCATCGCCTGGGTGAGCTCCGCGGAGGTGCCCGCCGCGTACCAGCTCTCCGCGGTGCGTCCCGCCGTCTCACGCATTCCCAGCCTGCTCCCGTCGCGAATGAACCACGGACCTACCGCGCCAGCAGCGCGCGGACCACGCCGGGGCGCGTCTCCAGGGCGAGCGGCTTCTGATCGCCGAGGGTCAGGCGCAGCGCCTCCAGCGCGGCCTCCCAGCGCGCCCAGGCGTCCGGGACCACGCGGACGTCGACTGGACCGAGCTGATCGAGGTCCCGGGCGTAGCCGTACTGCGCCCCGACGGAGAGCGCGCGGTCGACCGCGGTGGCGAGGTCCCGTGGCGCGCGGTCGACGACGAGCGTGTAGCCGAGCCCCTCGACGCGCTCCGGTACCAGCATCGCGAAGCCCGGCGTCACCCCCACCTCCGCCCACACCCGCGCGAGCGCCTCCGCCACGAACGCGGCGGTGAGCTTCTCCCCGACGAGGTCCGACCCCCGGTCCAGCCGGCCGCGCAGCCGCACGCGGGGCACCTGGCCGAGGTGCCCGACCACCTCGAGCTCGTCGGGCAACGCGTAGCGAACGAACCCGTTCCCGGTGGTGAGCAGCGGCTGGTAGCGCCCGCCCACCCGCGCCTCGTCCATCCACACCACGCGGCCGTCGGCGAGGTCGCGCAGCTCGATGACGTGGGAGGTCGCGGCGAGCACGCTGCCATCGGCCTCGCAGCGGGAGAGATCCCCGAACGGGAAGGACACCACGCCCTCCGTCGCGAGGACCCCCTTGGGTTGGAACGCCACGCCGGGGAAGGGGACACGCATCGGGCCGACCTGCGCAGCCGCGAAGCCATCGCCCCACGCGGAGATGACCCGGAGCGCCGGCCACAACGTCGGGCCGTGAAGGCAGGTGCCGGTCCACGCGCGGGCGAGGCGGTCCCGGGCGCGTGCGGAGGCTTGGATCTCGCCCCGGTGCTCGCCCATCCAAGCCAGCAGGCGGGTGAGGAACGTGGGGCTCCAGACCGAAACGAAGCCCAGGTCCTCGGCTTCGAGGAGGTGGCCCGCGGTGGCGTGGCGCCAGGCCTCGATGTCGGGGCTCTGGGCGACGGCCCCCGGCACCGCCATCATGCGCGCGATCGCCCAGCGGGCGAGGGGACCGAAGTACTCGGCGTCGACGTCGAAGCCCACGCGCAGGCCGCCCGGAGTGCGCTCTGCCCGCCGCACCGCGCGGGACACGGACCAATAGCTCTTGCGCCCCACGAGCGTCGGCACGCGGTGGTGGAGGTCCACCATCCAGACGCCCACGGCCTCGGCAAACTCGGCGCGGAGCCGCGCGGTGTACGGCACGAGCTTCTCGGCGCCGGAGGAGCCGCCCGTGCGCTCCAACATCTCGACCGGCTCGCTGGTGAACACGTCCGGTTCGCCGTCGGCCACCCGGTCGATCCAGGGCCGCAAGGCGTCATGGTCGACGATCGGCATCCGCCGGAGGCCCTCGGGGCCGTCGATCCGATCGAGCCCGACGGCCCGCCCGTACGCCGATGGGGTCGCGACGCGGAGCAGCGCCCGGAGCCGGTCGTGTTGGACCCGGCGGACGTCGTGCGTGGCCCGGACGAACCGCGCCCAGGCCGGCAGTTGGGACGCGAGCCAGCCGGCTTGAAGAGCGCCGGTGGACGGCGACCAGGGCGATCGGGGAGGGGTCACGAGGCCATCAGAAGTAGCGCTTCTCGAGTCCGGACCGATCCTCGGGGAAGGGGACGGGCGGGAGCCACATGAGCCCGTAGCGGTACCAGAGCGGCTGGGACTCCTTCCAATCGGTCTTGGCCGGCAATTCCTGCCACGGCAACGCGGGGTGGCGGTGGTGGGTCAGGTTGCAGTTGAAGTTCAACCACAACAGCCGGATGGGCGTCGGGACGCGGAGGTTGTAGGCGCCCTCGACGACATCGAGGGGCGTGCGAAGGTGGTAGATCCACTGGAGCACGGACCAGTGGTAGGCGAAGGCGACGTACGCCACCGCGAGGGTCTCCCACCGCCACGGGCCCCACGCGAGGATCCCGCCCCAGAACAGCGCCAGGAGCAGGGCCTCCACGCGCATCCGCGTCCAGTCGCGCGGCCCGAACTGCGCGAACGCGGCGGAGTAGGTGTTGAACTCCGCCTTGGATCGGAGCCACGCGACCGAGCGGTAAGGGATGAGCAGGCTCGCGACCGGGAAGAGGACGCCGGAGAGCCACAGGCCGCCCATCGTGGCGAAGTAGTAGAGCAGCACCTTTCCGGGGTAGCCCTCGCCGGGGTGCACGAACTCGCCCCGCTCGGCGCTCGTCCGGTTGCGGACGTGGTGGCCCCAGTGGTTGATGCGGTGCAACGTGGCGGAGGTGCCGAACAGGAGCGCGCCCACCACCCCGACGACATAGTTGGTCGCGGGGTGCTTGTGGGCATTCTTGTGGAAGTACTCGTGCATGAGCGTGAACACGCCCTGCATCACCGCGCAGAACACGAAGAGGAGCGGGATCGTCAGCCAGACGGAGGGCGAGCGGTCGATGGCGGTGAGGAGCGCCGCCCACGCCACGATCTGCGCGCCGCAGACCACGAGGTTCTGTCGGCCGTACCGCCCCAGGCCGCGGTACACGGGCTCTACCGCGGGGAGCGGGCTTTGTGGCTCGAAGCTCATCGTGCGCGCCTATTCCGGGCTCCACCGGTTAGCCCGCCCCGTGTCCCGCGATCACGATGGGTGGACCCCGAGCGCCTTCGCCGACTACGCCCGGCGCTACCCGGGCACGCCGCCGTTGCCCGGCGTGTCCCACGACCTCGGCGCCGCTTTCGCCGACGCGTGGCGCTGGCCCGACGACGAGCTCGATGCCCGCGTCGTCGCCGGCACCCTCGGCGTTCGCGTCGCCTTCGTCCGCGGCTTCCTCGGCAACTGGATGCCGGGAAACCTGCTCGGCCCCATCCGCGCGCTCCGCGCCCTCGGCATCGCCGCCACGCTCGCGCCCACCGACAGCGGCGCCACCGTCGCGACCAACGCGAACATTCTCACGACGAGCCTCCGGGGTGACACCCCGCTGCTGCTGTGCGGCCACTCGAAGGGCGGCCTGGAATGCCTGCGCGTGGCGGACACCGCCACCGACCTTCACGTGGTCGGCGTGCTCCTGAGCCAGACCCCGCGCGGCCCCTCGGCCGTGTTGGAGAGCCTCCTCCTCCTCCGCCACCAGGAGAGCCTCCGGCGCCCCCACCGCCGCGCCGCCGAGGCCCTCCAGCGGGCCGGACTCGGGCTCGCCCAGGCCCGCGCCGGCGGAGAGCAGCTCACCGCCGATCCGCTCGCCGCCGTGCTCGCCGTCCTCGACGCCGCCGCGCCGCGCCCGTTCCCCGTGTGGCAGACCGCCTCCTGGTCGAGCCGCCCCACGGCGTGGCTCGACTCCTTCCACGAGCGGCTCGGCGAGATCCGCCCGGGGTGCGCGCACGACGGGCAGTTCTACCTGGAGGACCTCGTCTGGCCCGGGCTCCCGCACCTGCTCCTCCCGCACCTCGACCACGCGCAGCCCGCGATGGGCGGGTTCGGGTTCGACCACGCGCGCTACTGGAAGGTGCTCATCGCGCTGCTCCGGGCAGCCTGAGGAGCTTGCGCAGCACGCGCACCGGGAACCCGAAGACGAAGGCGGCGTCGACCACGCCGATGCAGCACAGCTCCTCGCCGTCGGCGTGGTTCGGGTTGGCCGTCGCGAAGTAGCGGATGTCGGGGTCGTCGAGCCCGTCGAGGGGGGCGACCGCGCGCCGCAGCCGCCCGTGGGCCACGCGGAGCACCAGCGCGGCCTCGTCCAGCGCGTCGCCGAAGCGCTCGCGGGCGAGGGTGGTGACGAGCGTGCGCGCCCAGGCGGGCGTCTCCGCGTCCCGACGCGGCCAGAAGGTCGGGAAGTTGCGCGCGAGCAGGAGGTAGGTCTTGTACCCCTTCGAGATGAGGAACCAGACGACGAGCCGGCTCGGGTGCCGCAGCCGCGCCGCGAGCACGTACCAGAAGAACGCGCGATGCAACGCCGTCTGTCCACGGTAGCCGTCGTCGAGGACGGTGTCCCCCGAGTAGACCGACACGATGGATCGGCCGTCGACCTCCATCGGGCGGACACACACCGTCGAGAAGCCGCGCACCGCCGGGCCGTCGCGCAGGAGGATGACGTGGTCCTTCTCGGCGAGGTCGGCGTCGAAGCGCGCGCGGGTCACGTCCTCGTAGTGCCGCTCGAAGACCGCCCACATGGCGTCCCGCTCCGGCGCCGAGACGCGCGCGATCGGGAGGGTGTGCGCGGTGAGGCGTGCCATGGGGCGGGCGCCCTACGGCGCGGCGCCGAGGACGCCGAGCGTCACGACCGCCAGGAACAAGAGCGCGTTGATGGCGATGTGGGTCGCCACCTGCTGGACGGAGCGGGTGTAGGCCGCGCGGTCCTTGATCTCGCCCGAGTCGAGGAGGCGGAGGGGATCGAGGGTCCAGATCTCCAGCCACACGTAGCTGACCCAGAACGCCCCGAACGTGACGAGGCGGGCCACGGTGAGGGTGTCGTCCCACGGGATGGAGAAGGCGTCGGGGAGGCCGCGGCCGGCGCCGAGGTCCCGCCACCAGATCCACAGGTTCGAGAAGATGAACACGCCCAGCGACACGCCGAAGCCGCCGCCGAAGGCGCGGTAGACGCGGATCACGTCCTCATCCGACACGCGGGGGATCGCGCGGCGGAGGTTGATGAGGAGGGCGAAGGCGACGAGCGCGCCGCCGTGCACCATCGCGGCGAGGGTCGAGAGGAGGTCCGCGATCACGCCAACAGCCCCTTCACCCAGGCGGAGCCGTCCGTGCTCCCCTCCGTCGCCGCGAGGGCCGCGGCGTCCGCGCCGCCGTGCTTCGCGAGGGCCACGGCCTCGATGTCTCCGGTCGCCACGCTGCCGAGCGGCAGGGCGCGCCGCTCGGGCCACCACCCGCCGCGCGTCGTGTAGAGCTTGATCTCGATGGGGAGCTGCCAGCGGAACTCGGTGAGGTCGATCTCCCCGAGGTCCCCGCTGGGGGCCTGCAGGTTGCGGACGACCCGGTCCGGCCGCGCGCGCAGGATGGGCCAGAGGTCCTGGCGGTGCCACTGGGGCCAGCCGCCGGCCTCCTTCAGCCGTGTGCGGACCTGCCGGAGCTCCATCGGGGAGAGGCCCGCGAACAGCGGCCCCAGCACGCGGGTGAAGCCCTCGAGCGTCGAGACGGAGAGCGCCCAGTCGTGCACCACCTCGACGCGCGACGCGACGTGCTCGATCTCCGTCGCCTTCTCCGCCAGGGCCTCCGGCGTGAGCACGGCGGGCGTGAGCTCGTGGCGGGCCACGAGGACGCCGATGGCGCGCTTGAGCGACCAGGCCAGCGCGACCGGCGAGTGCACGTCGGCGCCGGCGGAGGCGTGGTCCATCGCCCAGGGCAACAGCCCCACGCGGACCTCGATCCGCTCGACCTGCTCGGCGCGGAGCCGCTTGTCGGAGGCCTTCACGTGCCGCTTCAGGATCTCGTGGACCCCCTGCACGGCCACGCCCGCCCACGCCATCACCGCTTCGGGCTTGATGACGAGCGTGCGCGTGAGCCAGGTCTGCCCGAGCCCGCCGTAGGCGCCGAGGAGCGGCTGCTTGGAGAGCGGCCCGTAGAAGGGGCTGTGCTCGTCGAGCAGATCGAGGCTGCCCTCCGTGCGGGAGCGGCCCACGGCGTCCATCGCGGCGCGCACGGTCCGGGCGCCCACGGCGGCGGGATCGGCGGCGGTGTCCGTCGGGGTGAGGCGCTTGCCCTGCTGGAGCGCGATGCTGACGGCTCGGCCGATGCCATCGGCGTCGAGCCCGGCGAGCCACGCGGCGGCGGCGGCGGCGGCGGCGGCCGGCACGAAGGTGTCGGTGCGGGTGTGGCGCGGGCCGAGGAGCAGCGCGAGGCCGATGCGCCCGCCGATCTCGTTGCCGACGATCGTGGCGATCAGCAGCTCGTCGACCGTGTGGCCGGCCGCGGAGGCCCACACCGTCGGGACCAGCGCGAGGCTGGCGCGCCCGGCGAGCAGGTAGTCGTCGTAGTCGTGCAGGGCGGTGAGGCCGGCGTGGAGCTGCGCGGCGGCGAGCGGGTCAGCGGTGCGGCCACCGGCGACGGCGGCGCTCCCCGGGGCGAGCTTGTCCGCCAGGGCGGCGCCAGCGGGCGTGGCGACCGAGGCGCGGCTGGCACCAGCGGCGGCGATGTGCTGGAGCCGCGCGAGGCGCAGCACGTCATCCGGGATGTCCGCGAGTCGGAGCGCTCGAGCCCATTGTGCGAGGGAGAGGAGAGTGGAGGGCATTCAGTACTCGAGGCTCCACTGGAGTCCCGCGGCCAGCAGGTGTCCGCCGATGGGGATGGAAGCGCCGCCGACCGGGTAACCCGGCGTCGGCTGTGGCGGTTCAGGCCGGGAGAGCTCGCCCGACGCGAGCAGGTGGTACTGGAAGTACCCGTCGAGCCGCACCCGGCGATCCCCCAGCTTGCGAAAGGGATCGTCGTGTTCGAGCCCCAGGCCCACCGAGAAGATGACGCGGTCGGAGTCCAGCAGGGCCGAGGCCGCGGTCTGGCTCACGAGCGGGGTGGGCTCGTAGCCGAAGCCACCGCGGGTGAGGATCCGCACGTCGCCGAGGCGATCCCCGCCGTTGATGCCCGGGAGCCGCAGATCCAGCCCGACGCGGGGCGAGACGGTGGGCTGCATCGTGATGGTGGCGGTGTTCCCGTCCGCCACGGGGTCGTCCCCGAAGTCGAACGCCCCGCCCTTCACCGTCGAGTCGGTCACGTGCGCCACGCTGACCTGCATGCGGTCCCAGCGGGTGAAGCGGACCTCGCCGGAGAGCGTGAGCGTCTTCGAGAGCGTGTAGGCGGCGCCGCCCACCCATTGCTCCGGCACGTAGTGGTCGTAGACGCCGAGCTGGAGCGCGAGGATCAGGGGCAGCACGAACCCCTCGAGATCCTCGATGTCCTCGGTGCCGGCGTTGATCTGGAGGTCGATGTCGACGTCCACCGGGAGGCCGGCCTCGCCGCGCCACGAGGCCCCGAGCATCAGCCCGTCGAGCGCGGGCACGGCCTTCCCGGCGTCCCAGTGCAGCGCGAGGTGCGGCGAGAAGCCCGGGATGAGGTCGAGCTCCATCGAGTGCACGTCGAGGCCCATGCCGACGATGTCGCCCGCGGTGTCGCCGTCCTCGGCGCCGGAGAGCGTCACGTCGAGCGTCCCGTCGAGGGAGTAGCGGGCGCGCGGGATCATCGCGACGCCGCCGCCGATCGAGAGGCCGCCCCAGGGCCGCCACCCCGCGCCGAGCCCGAGCTCGTAGCTCTGGACGCGGTTGGCGTACATGAAGTAGGTCGGGATCGCCGGCTCGAAGGTGGCGAGGCGGAGGATGCGCTGGGTCGGCACGAGCAGGCCGAGGCCCACCGCGATCGTCGGGCCGATGGGGCGGGTGGCCCCGATGATGACGGCCTGCACGGGGTCGTAGCGGGCGGCGAGGTCGAGCGGGGCGTCACCCTCGTCGAGCAGGCCGTCCCGGTTGGTGTCCCAGGTGAGCGGCGGCAGCTCCGAGAACGCCATGTCCGCGCCGAGGAAGCCGACGGAGAGCTCGGGGTAGGCCCGCCCGGCGAGCGCCGCGGGGTTCAGGAGGACGTTCTCGGCGCCGTCATCGACGGCCACGCCTCCGCCCGCGCGCCCCATCTTGCGGGCGCCGAACCCAAAAATCTCCACCGGGCTTGCGTGGGCGGCCGGGAGGAGGGCCAGCAGCAGCGGGGTCAGGCGTACCCGATCTCGGGCACGGGCGTGAGCGCGGACTGCCGCAGCACCTCGATGACCTGCTGCGCGCCTTCGCCGACCAGCGCTTCGCGCAGGCAGGCGGCGCGGCCCGACAGGTATGCGGTCGCGAGCCCGGAGCCACGGTAGCCCCCGCGTTGCCCGTCCGGGAGGATCGTGTTCCCGTGGGTCAGAAACTTGCCGGTGAGCGCGCCCCACTGCTTCGACGGGAAGCGGTGCGGGGCGAAGAAGTAGTACTTCTCGATCGGACAGTCGGGGTGGCTGGCCACGCCCACGGTCTCGGGGAGGTCGGCCGGGTAGGCCCGCTCGCCCTTCGGGTGGGCCGCCGCGAGCACGACCGAGCCCTGCTCGACCGCGAGGGCGCAGCAGTCCCGGAGGAGCAGGGCCTTGCCCATGTTGGGCGTTCCCAGGGAGAGGTTGATGACCCCCGCGCCGTTGCGCGCGCCGAGCTCGATGCCGGCGGCCATCAGGTCCGCGCTGGTGCGCAGGAGCCCTTCGTGCATGATCTTGATGCACAGCAGGTTCGCCTCGGGGGCGATGCTGTGGATCGCCGCGGCGATCTCCGTGCCGTGGCCATGCTCGTCCGCGAAGTCGGCCGAGATGAGCACGTGCGCGGTCGCGCTCATGCTGATGCCCATGCCGCTGACGCTGGCGTTCGCGAGGCGCGGGTCGCGCACGTCGACCCCGCTGTCCACGATGGCGATCGTCTGCCCCTTGCCGGTGAACTCCTGACCTCGGAAACGCATCGGGCTCGCACCCCTCTTCGGACGTAAGTCCATGGTAAGGATTGAGTCGGGGGGCTGCAAGCAGGCCGACAGGGGCGACGGAGGGCCGCGCCGGGGCTAAAGTATCCCCCGGAGGAAGGTGTGCCCCTAGCCACAGCGACGATCGGCACGGCCAACGCCGGTGCCGGACCCGTGCTGGAGCCGATGGCATTGCCGCTGGACCCTGGTGGATCCGCCGAACGACGGTCGCTGGAAAACCTCGCTCGTCGCGCGCGGTCCCAGGGCATCGTTGGCGCGCGCATCTTCGGGCATGTCGTGCCCGCCCCGCCCCACGCCGCGGACGCCGTGCACGCGCTGCTCGGAACGTGGGCGTTCGTCGCCGCGGCCATCGGGCTCGACGTGGGGCTCTGGGCGCTCTGCGCGGTCACCGTGTCCGCGGCGCTCCGGGCGATGGGCGTCTCCGGGCTGGAGCACCTGCTGCCGAAGCGTCCGACCTGGTCACTGCTGCTCCGGCCCTGCGGCGTCGCGACCCGGCGGTTCTACGTCGCGCCGACCGATCGCGCCCGGGTTGTGCCGCGCCTCCCGTTCGTGGCGCTGGGCGCGCTCGCGATCGCGCTCCTGGCGCTGGCCGGGGGCCTCCTTCCGCGCGCGCTCGGCGCCGCCGCGGTCGTCGGGGTCGGGCTCTACAGCATGTGGCTCAACCGGCCCACGCGCGTCGAGCCCGATGGCCCCGAGGTCGAGGCCGCCCGCGCGCTCCTCCGGCTCGCGGAGCAGGAGCACGACCCTACCGTGGCCGTCGCGCTCGTCGGCGGCGCGAGCGCCCGGGGCGACGGCATCGTGGCGCTGCTCGACTGGTGGGCCCTCCGCCCGGAGGAGGTAGAGGTGTGCCTGGTGGTGCCGAAGGGCTCCCCGGCCGCCGATGCCGCCGCCACCCTCACCCGCGCCGGCTGGCGGGTCCGCACGCTCTCCCCCGACGCGCTCCGGAGCCCCCCGTGATCCTCCTGCTCTCCCCGGCGCTCGCCGCCACCCTCTCCGGCACCGTCCGCGACCTCGATGGCGCGCCCGTGCCCGGTGTCGACCTGGTCGCCTACGACACGCGGCTCAACTACGCGAGCGCCCGCACGACCGCCGACGGCGGCTTCCTCCTCACGTCCGTGCCGCCGGGCCGCTACCGCCTGCGCGCGATGCCGGCGGACGGCGATCCCCGGGTCGACCGCTTCCTGCCCGACACGTGGGACTTCTGCTCCGCGGAGGTCATCGAGGTCGAGACCGCCGCGTCGATCGACGGCGTCGACTTCGCCCTGCCGGAGGGCGGCACGTTGACCGGCCGGGTCGTGTCCGCGTCCGGGGAGCCGGTGGTCGGGGCGCAGATCCTGGCGCTCGGCCAGTCGGAGCGCACCTCCCTCGTGAGCCGCCTCTCCTCGACCGACGCCGACGGCGCCTTCACCCTCGTCGGCCTCGACAGCGACGAGGGGGAGTCCGAGCCCTACGCCGCCTACATCGCCGCGAGCGGGTGGCCGCGCCAGTACCTCGCGCCGGTGTACGACGAGGAGAGCGCCGCGCTCTTCGACGTGACCCTCGGCGCCCCGACGGACGTCGGCGAGCAGCCCCTCCTCGACGGCATCTCGGTCACCGGCACGGTCTCCGGTCCCGACGGCCCCGTCGCAACCGGAACGGTGTACGTCTACAGCCCGTCCCAGGTCCTCTCGGTCACCATCGCGGCGGACGGCACCTACATCGCCGACGGCCTCCCCCCGGGCGAGGTCACCGCCTGGGCGTCGTCGGACGGCCTCGCGACCAGCTACTACCCGGACGCCGATCGGCCCGGGGAGCGCGTCCCCGCGCTCGACGAGGGGTTCGCGCTCGACGGGGTCGACCTCGCGCTGGCGCCCCAGAGCGCCTTGACCGTCACGCTCGTCGGGGAAGGGGACCTCTCCGACGCCGCCGTGCTGCTCTACAACGACACCTACACGGTCGGCCGCGGCGGGGCGTTCGACGCCGCCGGCGTCCACACCATCGACGCCCTGCATCCCGGCACCTACTTCCTCTACGTCTACGGCGCGGACGTGGGGCTCACCGACGACTACGCGCGGGACGACGCCGGGGCGATCCTCGCCATCGCGGTGGACGGCGAGACGGACCTGACCGTCGCGATGCCCACGGGAGCGTCGTTCTCCGGCACCGTGCGGGGCGACGACGGCGAGCCCGTCTACGGCGCCTACGTCTACGCGAGCACGGCGGACGGCTCGAACACGGAGGTCGCGGTCACCGACACCGATGGCGTCTACACGATCACCGGGCTCCCCGGGACCGACTACACGCTCCGTGCGTCGTACGCCCACTACTGCCCCAGCGATCCCGGCTGGGTCACCGTCTGGTGGCCGGACCGCCTGGTCGAGGGGGACGCCACGATCACCAGCCTGACGGCCGGCGAGGCGCGCACGGCGGTCGACTTCGACCTCTACGTGGACGACGACCACGACGCCATGGGCGACACCTGGGAGGCCGACAACGGCCTCGACCCCGACCGCGACGACGCCGCCGAGGATCCCGACGGCGACGGGGTCGTGAACGCGGATGAGTGGCTGCGGGGGAGCGACCCCACCGGTCAGCTCTCGGCGCTCCGGGGCTGCGGATCGGGCTGCGGCTCCGGCGGGGCGGCGCTGCTGCTGCTGTTGCCGTTCGCGGTGCGGCGCAGGCAGGCCGCGTGGACCGGCACCCCGCGCACGCGCGCCTTGCGCTGGTAGTTCGTCACCACGTCGTCCCCCCAGATGCTGCCCTGCGCGTCGACGTCCGTGCGCACGCCGACGACCTCCCAGGGGAGCCCCGCGCAGGCCTTCAGCAGCGCCTTCACGTGCGGCTCGAAGTCCGTCTTGATGCGGAGCTCCGCGCCCGGGGCGCACAGGCGCGTCATGAGCTCGGCGAAGTCGCGGTCGATGAGGCGGTGGTGGCGCTTCGACTCGCGCTCCCACGGGTCCGGGTGGTTTACGTGCACGCCCGCGAGCGAGCCCGGCGGGAACAACGTGTCGAGCGCGCGAGCGTCGTAACGCACGATGCGCGCGTTCTTCAGGCCGGCGTGGCGGAGCTTCTTCGCGACGAGCACCACGCGCTTGAAGCGGATCTCGACGCCCACCCAGTCGCACTCCGGGTGTTGTTCCGCCATTCCGGCTAGATAGAACCCGTTCCCGGAGCCCACTTCGAGGTGCAGGGGCGCGGTGCGGCCGAACACCTCCGGCCACTTCTCGCGGAGGGCCGGGGCCTCGGAGCCGGGCACGATCTCGTCGCCGAACTCGCGGTGCGCGATGACGTACGGGTTGGTGTCGGGCCGGGGAACGTCCTCCGGGAGCATGTCGCGGAAGGGCTGGTGGTTGCCGGGCCTCAAGAGGTCTCTCCGTCGGGATCGCGGTTGCCGTCGGTCACGTGGCCGTCCGGGGCGACGCGGTTGGCGACCCACGCGCCGCCGTCCGCGTAGATCTCCTTCTTCCAGATCCGCACGCGGGCCTTCAGCGTGTCGATGGCGAAGCGCGAGGCGGCGTAGGCCTCCTCGCGATGGGGGGCGCCGATCGTCACGACGACGCTCGGCTCGCCGACCGCGACCTCGCCGACCCGGTGGGCGATCGCCACCTTCACGGTCGGCCAGCGCGCGAGCGTCTCGTCCGCCACCTCGCGCAGCTCGCGCTCCGCGACCTCGGTCCACGCCTCGTAGTAGAGCGCGCGCAAGGGGGGCGTGCCGTCGTCACGGGCCACGCCCGCGAACGTCAGGAGGGCGCCGTGCCCGGGGTCCCGGACGGCGGCCTCCAGGGCGCGCACGTCGAGGGGGGTCTCGGTGAGGAGCACCATCATCCACCTCCCAGCGGGGGCAGGAACGCGATCTCGTCGCCCTCGTGGAGCACGGTGTCTCCCGACACGGTGGCCTGGTTCACGGCGTAGGCCACGGTGAGGAGGAGGTCGGGGAAGAGCAGCCCGAAGGCCGCTCGCGCGGTGGTGCCGTCCGGCAGGTCCACCTGCTCGTGCGGAGTGCCCTTCCGCTCGCGCAGGGTGGCGAAATAGCGAGTGGTGACGCGCATGGCCGGGGCATCTAACGCAAGGCGGCGCCCCTTCGCGCGTGGCGGCGCGATATCATGCACGCGTGCGGCTCCTCGCGTTCCTGCTTGCGTGCAACGATCCCGAGCCCGTGCTGCGCGCGGTCGAGGCGCCCGCCAGCGTCGAGGAGGTGGCCGAGCGCCGCGCCGCGGCCGAGCTCCGGGCGACCCCCGCGAACATCGACGCCACCTACGAGAAACCTGCGGGCGTCTACATCGATGCGCGGCACCTGGGCGGGCGCAGCTACCGCTCGGCCCGCGCGGAGGTCGAACAGCAGCTCGGCGCCGTCATCGAGGAGCGGGAGGTCCAGGGCGGCGCGAAGGAGGTCGTGTTCGAGCGGGGCACGTTGCGCCTCGCCGGGGACACCATCCAGATGGTCGACGTGCCGCTGCCGGAGCCCTTGCGTCGCACGGAGGCCCTGGGCGTGCTCGGATTCCCCCCCGCGACGGGCGAATACCAGTCGCTCTCCCTGGAGTTCCGCCTCCTGAACACCTGGGGCTTCCGACGCATCCGGCTGTACCGCACGGCCCGGGGCTCGGAGGAGATCGCGCGGGTGGAGGCGTGGCGCTTCTCGGACGGGGACGGCTGAGTTTTTCTGCGGCCGGGCTTGACTTCCGCCCTCCAGAGGAGGAGGATCAGGTTGCCCACGTGGGTGTCCTTTGCGCTGGCTCCTCGTATCGATGCTGCTCCCGGGATGCGTGGACTACGCGATCCGGGATTCGGACGTCGAGTCCTTGCCGCCGGTCGTGGTCGAGGAGCGCTTCGTGCAGGCGCCGCTTCCCGAGATCGACGTGCTGTTCGTCGTGGACAGCACGGGCAGCATGGCGGACGAGCAGGCCTCCCTGGCCGCCGCGGCGTCGACCTTCCTCGACGTCCTGGATGACCTCCAGCTCACCTACCAGGTCGGCGTCACCTCGACGGACCCCGCGGACGACGGCGCGCTGCGCGGCCGCCCGTGGATCATCACCGGCGGTAGCGACTCCGGCAGCGAGTCCCTCGCGACCGCCCTCCAGGTCGGCACCGCCAGCGCGCCGCCCGCCGCCGGCTTCCACACCGCGGCGCTCGCGCTGGACGATGCCCTGGGCCTGAACCGCGGCTTCCGCCGCGCCGGTGCGGGCCTGCACGTGGTGTTCGTCTCCGACGGGGACGATCAGAGCGACACGTGGCTCGGCGGCGATCCGGAGAGCGCCTTCCTCGCCGTGCTCGAGGCGGACGAGGAGGAGAGCGGCCGCCTGGCCCGTGTCTCGGCGGTCGTGGGGGACGTTCCGGACGGCTGCCGCACGAACGCGAACAGCGCCCTCCCGGGCACCCGCTATGCCGCAGTGGCCGAGGCCACCGGGGGCATCGTCGAGAGCATCTGCGCCGCGGACTTTGCCGCCATCGCCACGGCGCTCGGGGGCGCCGCCGCCGACTGGCCCACCCGCTTTCCGCTCCAGGCCGCCCCGGTCGACGGCTCGGCGCTCGTCGAGGTCGACGGCGTGCGGGTCGAGTCCGGCTGGTGGCTCGACACCGTGGAGCCCGCCCTCGTCTTCAACCTCGCCCCCCCGGCGGACGCCGAGATCTCCGTCGTCTACACGCTGGCGGAGTCGGAGTGAGCACGCTCCTCCTCGCGCTCGCCGCCGTGAGCGGGCCCGCCGCGGCCGCGCCGTTCGTGCTGTACGACCTCCAGATGGAGGACGGCGGCTTCGTCGCGGAAGGGGACGCTCACCAGTGGTCCTGGGGCGTCGTGACCAACGGGCCGGGCGCCGGCTTCGACGGCACCCGCGCATGGAGCACGGGCCTCACCCGCGACTACCTGAACGACAGCGTCGACACCCTCGAGATCCCCGTGCCCGACCTGACCGGGGTCGCGCGGCCGACGCTCTCGTTCCAGCACTGGTACGACATCGCCCCCGGCGACCACGCCTGGATCGAGGTCGACACCGGCAACGGCTTCGTGATGGCGACGCCCCTGTACGGCTACCCGGTCACCTCCGGCTTCGTCGGGGCCTCGGGCGGCTGGCGCACGGTCGTGCTCGACCTCTCCCCGTTCGGCCCCGCGCCCCGCGTCCGCCTCGCGTTCGAGGCCGACCTCGGCGGCGCGGCGGACGGCTGGACCATCGACGATGTCGCGTTCCACGACGGGGACGTCGCCGCGCCGCGCCTCTCCGGCCTCTCCGGCCTCGTCGACACGGAGGACCTCGAGGGGCCCTACGTCGTCGAGGTCGACGCCGAGGACGACACCCTCGTCTCCACGGTCACCTTGTGGTGGACCACGGGGAGCCTCACCGGCTGGGCCCGGATGGACTCCACCGGCGGCGGTGGCTGGCGCGGGGAGATCCCGGCCCAGTCCCCCGGCACGACCGTCAACTACTGGGTCGAGGCCTCGGACGGCCTGAACACCAGCCGCGAGCCGGTCGACGCCGAGCTCGAATTCCGCGTCTACCTCCCGGCGCCGACGGACCTCCTCGGCCCCGAGGGCCGCATCGTCGGCGCGACCGTCCCGCTGTCGTGGACCCCCCCGGAGTCGAGCCACGAGGTGCTCGGCTACTCGGTGCTGCGCGGCGGGCTCTCCGTGATGGAGGTCATCCACCCCTGGGCCGAGGTGCCGATCCTCGGCGGCGCCGAGATCTTCGAGGTGCGCGCGCTCTACGCCGCGGGCGGCGGTGACCTCTCGGTCCCGCTCGGGCTCGACGGCGTCGTCCCGGTCATCCACGGCCTCGAGCCCGCCAGCGCCTGGCCCGGCGAGACCCTCCGCGTGCGCCTCGGCGGCGAGTACCTCCTCCTCGTCAAGGGAGAGGTCGTGGCGGACCTCGGTCCGGGCGTGACCATCACCGGGGTCGACGTTCGCGACGTAGACTCCGCCTGGCTCAACCTCGAGCTCGAGCACGACGCCAACGCGGGCCACCGGAACCTCACGCTCCACAGCGCGGACATGACGATCACCCTGGCGGAGGCCTTCGACGTCCTCCCGGACACGGATCGCCCGCGCCTCACCGCCATCGCGCCGGAGAGCGTGCGCCAGGGCGACCAGGCGGAGCTCTCCATCGACTTCGTGGGCGCGCTCGACGCCGCGCCCCAGGTCGACCTCGGCGACGGCCTCGTCGTCGAGTCCGTCGAGCAGACCGACGCCAACACCCTCGTGGTCCGCTACACCGTGGCGACCGACGCCGCGCTGGGCGACCGTACGGTCACCGTCGACGACGGCGTGCGGGTGTTCGACGGCGTGACGTTGGAGGTGAAGGACGCCTTCATCACGACCTCGCGCGGATGCGACACCCCTGCTTCGGGCGGCACGATCCCCGGGGTGGCGCTCGCCCTGGTGGGGCTCGCGGGCACGTTGGCACGCCGACGGCCGCAGGCGGAAGCGCCCCCCGCCGACAGCCGGCCGATTCCGGAATAGACCGTCGGTCTCGTCAGGCGCCCTCGATCCGCGCGGCCGCCTGCCGGGCTCCACGTTTTCACCCCGGGCCAGCTAATGTCCGAGCAGAACACCATCGGCGCCGACCGCGCCGTCTCGCTCCAGTACACCCTCTCCGGCTCCGATGGCACCGTCATCGAGAGCGGGCAGATCGACTACCTGCACGGCTACCAGAACATCATCCCGGGCCTGGAGTCGGCGCTGGACGGTGCGGCGGTCGGGGCGAACCTCCAGGTCGAGGTCCCGCCGGAGCTCGGGTACGGCGAGCGGATGGAAGTCGAGCCCCAGCGCGTGCCCCGCACGTCGTTCCCGCCGGAGATGGAGATCGAGCCCGGCATGCAGTTCCACGCGCGCGGGCCGCAGGGCGAGGCCCTCCCGGTGTGGGTCGTGGGCGTCGAGGACGGCATCGTCCTCATCGACCCGAACCACCCGCTCGCCGGCGAGACCCTCCACTTCGACGTGACGATCCTCTCCGTGCGCGCCGGCACCGCCGAGGAGCTCCAGCACGGCCACATCCACGGGCCGGACGGGCACGGCCACCACTAGCCGCCCGGGGCCGGCCTAGCTCGACGGCTGCGCGGCGAGCACGTCGATCATGGCCTGGCCGAACACCGGGAGGTCGCGGGAGAGGCGCGAGGTGACCAGGTTCCGGTCGATGACGACCGGGGCCTGGATCCAGTTCGCGCCCGCATTGACGAGGTCGTCGCGGATGCCCGTGGTCGAGGTCATCCGGCGTCCGCGGACGAGCCCGGCCGAGATGAGCACCCAGCCGCCGTGGCAGATGCACGCGATCATCCGGCCGAGGCGATCGAGCGTGCGGAGATGCTCCAGCACCTCGGGGTCACGACGCAGCCGGTCCGGGGCCCAGCCCCCGGGGATGACGATGCCGGCGATGTCGTAGACCGGGAAGTCGGCCACCGTCCCGTCGGTCGTGCAGGAGAGGCCGGAGCGCCCGCGGTACTCGTCGTCGCCCAGGCCGGCGAACCGCACGTTGTACCCCGCCTCCTCCAGCCGAAGCTTGGGGTACCACACCTCGAGGTCGTCGAATTCCGCGGCGACGAGGACCAGCACCGTATCGGGCATCGTGGGCCTCCGATACTGGATCTATGTCTATTTTCGCCGCAAAGAAGAGGGAGGGGCCCACTCGGTGCGAGAGGGGGGCGAGAAGGCGGGGTACGATGGGGGCAGAGGTGTGGATGCTCGGCTGGTTGCTCGCCTGCGCGCCCGGCCCGTTCACCGCGGAGGAGGCCGACGTGGTCTACGACGCGCTGTCGACCGTCAACGATGACGCCTACGCCTCCATCTACGACTTCTCCGCCCCGGAGGACGACGAGGCGGCCGGGGGCGCGGCCGCGAAGGGCCTGTTCTGGCACACCGCGGAGGACGGCGGGACGTTCAACGGCACGGTGGAGGGGCCGGGGAGCTGGACCGGCACCGTCGAGGTCGACGGCGACTACAACGTGCTCCGGGACGACGCGAGCGTGTGGTCGGTCGTCTGGTCGCTCGACGCCACCTACGTCGACGTGGCCTACGGAGCCCTGCGCCTCGACGGCAAGGTCCGCTGGAACATCCAGGCCAACGCCACGGGGAGCACCTTCACGCACACCTCGACGGTGCGCGGGGACATCGTGGGCCATGGGCTCGCGCTCGGCGAGGGGCCGGTCGAGTACGAGACGACCGTGTCGCTGGCGGGGGGCCGCTACCAGGTCCAGACGACGGGCAGCGTCGGCGGCCACGACATCTCCACCAGCTACGACGCGACGGCGTTCGGGCTCTGACGGCTCCCGGGCGGCGCCGTTCGCCTACTCGAGCTCGTCCCACTTCTCCAGCCGGCCGCTCGCGCGGGCCACCGGGTACTTCTCCGCGTTCCGCGCGATCTTGGCCTCGACCGCCGCGGCGAGGTCGATGCCCGCGGCCTCGCAGAGGTTCAGGAGCGAGATGAGCACGTCCGCGGCCTCGTCGGCGACCCGGGGCGTGCGGCTGGCGACGGCCGGCTGCGGGCCCTCGTCGGCGCTCCAGAGGTAGAGCTCCAGGAGCTCGCCGGCCTCGACGCTCACCGCCATCGCGAGGTTGCGGGGCGAGTGGTAGCGCGCCCAGTCGCGCTCCGCGTTGAACGCACGGAGGCGCGCGCGAAGCTCGCCGATGGGGGTGCTGTCGTCCGTCATGCCGCGCCTCGTCGTCCCAAGAACCCGCGGGCGCGCTCGTAGATGCGCCGCGCCACGTCGGGGTGGAGGAGCACCGGGTAGGCCGAGAGCGCGACCCAGCTGAACGGCCCCACGTTCATCATCGCGGCGATCCCGAGGTGGAAGCTGGCGCCCAGGGCGAGGAGCCAGGGGTTGAGCCGCCGCGACCACACCAGGAGCGGGAAGGTGACCTCGAAGAGGACGGTCGCCCAGCCCATCGGGGCCACGAGCCAGGGCTGGCCGCTGACCCAGGCGCCGAGCGCGCCGCCGCCGAAGTAGCGATGCACGAGGTGGTAGGCCAGGACCTTGCCGCTCCACCACCCGGGCTCCTCCAGGAGCTTGAGCCAGCCCGTGGAGCCGTAGATGCCGGCGTAGACGACCATGAGGTACCAGCGGCTCGCGGGGCTGCGCCACTTCGAGCCGAGCCCGCGCTCGGCGGCCGGCGAGAGGAGGAGGCCCAGCGCGATCCAGAGCCCGAGCCGATCGTGGGCCTTGATGTTCAGGGACTCGGCGGCCAGGAGCACCCAGTCCGCGACGAGCCACAACAGGAGCCCCGGGCGCATCCACCGGCCGCCCGCGAGCACGCCCACGAGGCCCAGCACGCCGGCGCCCCAGAGGAGCCAGGCGGTGCGGAGGGTGATGCGCACGTGGTCGGCGAGGAAGAAGGGCCAGTTGGCGAAGACCATGTCCTGCGCGGCGTAGGCGTCCGCCAGGGCGGGGGCGCGGGAGAGGAGGAACAGGAGGGAGACGGTGCCGAAGGCGAGCCGGACGCCGGTCCATCCGCCGGCCCAGACGGGGGCGTAGAGGCGGTCGACCAGCGCCGGCGCGGGGGACGCCGGGCCGGCGGGCGGGGCCTCGGAGAGGGGCGCCGCCACATCGTTCACGGGCTCGCTCACGGGCTCGCTCACAGGGGTTTCCCCGCGGGCAGGGGTGCGGGGCGGGTGCAATCCCACTCGAGGAGGTCCTCGGTGCGGAGCTTCCGCTTGGGCTGCTTCAGCGACCCGAGGGTCTTGTCCCAGCGGTCGACGCGGAAGCGCACGCGCGTCGGGTGCTCGGGGTGGCGCGTGCAGGTCGACGCCGCGAGGACGCGCATCCGCGGGATGGACTTCCAGAAGCTGGAGCGGGCGTACCGCGGCCCGGACTCCCAGCGGGTCGGAAACAGGCTCTCCAGCTCCACCGGCTTCCATTCGCCGGCCACCAGCACGTCCCCGAAGAGCTCGGCGTGGCCGGGGTCGCGGAGGGTGAACATCTGCCAGGTCGCGAACCAGCGCGGGAGCGAGGGCTCGCCGCTGCCGAGCGCGTTCTGCCAGCACCAGACGTTGTACGCGCCGAGGGCGAGGAGGCACGCCAGGATGGGGATCCGGAGCGCGGGCGGGGTCGTGCGTGCGTCGGGCGACATCGCGAACCTGCCGCTATCATGCCCGCCGATGCCCCGCGCCCGGCGTTCCGCTTCTCCGCTCGCCGGCTCCCGACGGGACGCCGCCGCGGGCGTGGGCGCCGCCGGACATCTCGCCGCATTCGCCCTGGCCGCGACCCTGGCCGCGTGCACGCCGCCGATCGTGGACCCCGAGGCGCCGCTCGTCGTCCCGCTGCGGTGGATCCCCGGCGCGGACGGCCTCGGCTGGGACGAGGCGCGGGCGGGCCTCTGGTGGGCGCTCTCGAACCTCGGCGCGGCGCCTCCCGCGGACGAGGCCGGGCTCGTGGTCGAGGCCGAGGGCGACGACGGCGTGACCTTCACCCTCGATCTCGGCGCCGTGGGCTTCCCCGCGGCGCGGCTCCCGGCCGTGGAGGCCGCGGTGGTCCCCGTCCGCGCGCGGGCGATGGAGGCGGGGGCGGTGGATCTCGGCCCGTTCCTGCTCGGGACCCTCTACGATCCCGGCCGCTACTACGCGATCACGGGGGCCTGCCCCACGCTCGAGGCGTGGCGCGCCGCCCGGCAGGCGCCCGATCCGGGGCGCTACGCCGTCACCCTCTCGCTCCTCGTCGCGGGCGACCGCCTCGTCACCTTCAACCCCGCGCCGGTCGTGGACGACGCCGATCCCGTCGGGGCCCTGGCGGAGCTCGGCTGGCTCGCCGAGGAGGGGGAGGGGAGCCTCGCCGACGGGAGCTTCGCGGCGAGTGAATACGAGACGGTGGACCTCATGGCGAACGGGCAGCAGCGCTACGCGGTCTACGACGCGACCGGCGCGTTGCGAGCCGCGGGCGCCGAGAGCCCCGCCGGGCAGCCGGGGAAGTGCATGTGGTGCCACGAGCTGCACGTCCAGACCGGTACGCCCGACAACCCCTCCGCCGAGGGCTACACCTCCTACGCGGAGTTCGCGGCCGAGGTCGCCGCCGCCGAGGCGCTCCTCGCGAGCGCCCGCGAAGCCACCCCCAACGCCGTCGACTGGGCCTACACCACCCACGAGTGGGCCGAGCACCTGACCCGCGGCTACCTGGAGCCCTCGGCCGGTCGGGTGGCCCGCGAGTGGGGCGTGTCCGTCGCCGAAGTGGAGGCGGAGGGCCTGCCGACCCACGACAACGCGGAGTTCCCCGAGTGGGGGCCCCTCTACGATCGCGTCGACGTCGACCTCGCGCGGGCCGCACGCGAGCCCGGCTGGGCGCCCCTCGCCACCCCGCCGTCCGACCGCGAGCTCGACCCTGCGTGGCCGCTCGCTGGCGTGGAGGGGCTCGATTGCAGGCCCGCCGCAAGCCGGTGAAGGGGCGCGCGCGGGCCGCCCCGTCGCTCGCGACGGCCCCGCTTGACCCGACGGGCGCTTGCGCGTAGCGTTCCCGCTCCGAAAGAGAGCCCGTGAAGAGGACCCCCGCGACGCCCGGCCCGACGCCGGGAAGCCCCATCCGACCCGACGAAGGCCGGACGGACAGCTACCGGATGGAGACCCTGGACGCACCCGCCGAGCTCTCGCGTCTTGACGCACAAGTGCGCCTCGTGCGCCCGCTGGAGCTCGATTTCCTCGAGCGCGCGGGCCTCCGGCGCCACCACCACCTCCTCGACCTCGGGTGCGGCCCCGGGTTCTTCGCCGTGTGGGCCGCCCAGGATCTGCTGCCCCTCGGCCAGGTGACCGGTGTGGACGCCGACCCCGCGCTGCTCGACATCGCGACTGCCCACGCCGCCACCGTCGGCGCCCGCGTGACCTTCCGCCAGGGCACCGCCGCGCGCATCCCGCTCCCCGACGCCGCCGTCGACTTCGCCTACGCGCGCTTCCTCTTCCAGCACCTCGACGCCCCGGCGGACGCCCTCGCGGAGATGCGCCGCGTGACCCGCCCCGGCGGCACCATCGCCCTGGTCGACACCGACGACGGCGGCCTCGTCGTCCACCCCGCCCCGCGCGGCCTCCCCGCGCTGCTCCGCGCCTCGCGCGACGCCCAGGCGGCCCGCGGCGGGGACCGCGAGGTCGGGCGCAAGCTGAAGGCGCTGCTGCACGCGGCGGGCCTCGAGTCGCCGACGGCCCGCTCCTACAGCTTCTCCAGCGAGGACGTCGGCGGCGCCGCGTTCGTCGCCATCACGCTCGGCTTCAAGGCCCAGGTGCTCGGCCCCCCGTGGATCGACCCCGCGGAGGTCGCGTCCGTGGTCGACGAGCTCCAAACCCTGCGGGACTCGCCGGGCTTCTTCGGCCAGGCCCTCGGGATCGGGGCCTGGGCGCGCGTCCCCGATGCCCGGTAGGCCCGCGTCGAACGTGGTGCCCTCGGCGGGCGGCGACGCCTGGCTCGACTGCCCCCCGCAGCTCAACTCCCGGCTCCTCAAGCCGCTCCTGCGCTTCTACGAACGTCAGTTCGGCGCGGAGCGGCTGCGCGAGCTCGTGCAGCGCCAGGGCACGACGCTCGAGGTGCTGGAGGACCCCGATCGCTGGTTCTCGGCGGCGCTCATCCTGAGCCTCAACCGCGCCATGGTGGAGGCCACCGGCGATCCGGACGTGATCTACCGGGCCGGGCGGGCCCTCGCGCGCCCCGGGATGATGGGGCCCGAGCGCCTCCTGATGCGGGGGCTCCTGACGCCCCGGCGCGTCTACGAGAGCCTCGGGGCCATCACCACCCGCTACTCGCGCATCACGCGGTGGGAGATGGTCTCGCTCGGTCGGGGTGCCCTGCGCGCGACGTTCGTGGGCGACCCCTCCGCCCCCGACGACCTCCTGTTCTGCGGCAACCGCCGCGGCGTCCTCGAGGCCGTCCCCGAGGTCTTCGGGCTCCCCGCGGCCTGGGTCGAGCACCCGCGCTGCGTGCACCGGGGAGACCCCCGCTGCGAGTACGAGGCCCACTGGCTCGAGCGGCCCACGTGGCTGCGGCCCGCGCTCCTCGCCGGGGGCGTGCTGGCCCTCGCGTCCGTCGCCGCGTGGTTCGCCGGGGCACCGGCGGTCACGCCCTGGCTCGCCGCGGCGAGCGCCCTGTTCGCCGCGCTCGGCCTCGCGAACGCCGGCCCGCTCGGGCCGCGCCGCGGGAGCGACGCACCGGCCCTCACCGGCACCAACGCCGAGGAGCTCCAGGACCTCCTCGAGCGCAATGCCCGCCGCGTGCAGGAGCTCCAGGCGCTCCAGCGCGTGGTGGAGGCGACCCGCGCCGTCCTCGACGAGGACGAGCTCGTCCGCGCCGTGCTCGCGCAGCTCTCCACCGCGCTCGGCTACCAGCGCGCGCTGCTCTTCCGCGTCGACGCCCCGCGCGGCGTGCTCGCCGACGTGCGGTCCTTCGGCTTCGGCGAGCAGACCGCGCGGGTGGAGGCCCTGGAGCTCTCGCTGGATCCGGCGGGCACCGACGAACGGCTCTTCGGGCACGTCGTCCGCCACGGCGGCACGCAGCTCGTCACCGACGTCGACGAGTACGCCGGGCACCTGCTGCCCCAGAACCGCGAGGTCCTGCTCTCCCTGCGCTCCCGCGCGTTCGTCGTGGCGCCGATCCTCGGGCGCGGCGTGCCGCTGGGCCTCCTCGTGGTGGATCGCGGCGTCGAGCCCGCCGAGCCCCTCACCATCCGCGATCGCGACCTCCTCCAGGCCGTCGGCGCGGCCGTCGGCGCGGCGCTCTCCAACGCGCGCCTCTACCGGCAGGTGCAGGAGGAGCTGCTCATCAACCGCAAGTTCCGCCAGTACCTGCCCGCCGCGGTGGCGGACGACGTGCGCCTCCACCCCGAGGCCGCGCTGCGCCTCGGCGGCCACGAGGAGGACCTCGCGGTCATGTTCTGCGACGTCGCCGGCTTCACCACCACCAGCGCGTCGTGCGAGCCCGAGGCCGTCGTCCGCGGCCTCAACGCCTGGTTCGGCATCTCCGACCCGATCATCGTCCGGCACGGCGGCATCGTCGACAAGCGCATCGGGGACGGCATCCTCGTGGTGTTCCGCGCGGACGCCGGCGGGCGGCACCCGGTCACGCGCGCGGCGGAGGCCGCCCTCGAGATGCAGCGCACGCTCGACGCGAAGCGCCCGCGGCTCCGGGTCGAGGCCCCCGCCTTCGCGGAGATCCGGGTGCGCCACGCCATCCACTTCGGCCGCGTCATCCTCGGGAACGTCGGCACCGAGTCGCGCATGGAGTACACCGTCATCGGCGACGCCGTGAACACCTGCGCGCGGCTGGAGGAGCTCACCCCGGCGGGCGAGGTGTGGCTCACGGAGGAGTCGGTGCGCGCGTGCGGAGGCCTCCCCGGCGCGGTGTGCGTCGACGAGGTCGTGCTGCGCGGGCGCCACACGGTCACCGGGCTCTGGGCGCTGCCGGTCGGCCCGACCTAGCTACGGCGCCGTCGCGGGCCGCTCCCGCGCGGGCCGCGCGAGCGGGATGCCGCGCGAGCGATGCCACGCCGCGAGCACCCGGTCGCGCAGCCGCTCGGCGTCCTCGCCGACCACCGCGATCTCGTCGATCCGCGGGTCCGTGGCCTCGACCCGCTCCAGGACCAGCGTGTCGACGCCCTCCAGGTCGGGGATGAGCCCGCCGACGAACAGCCCGGCGGCCTCCAGCGCCGGCACCGCGCTCGCCGCGGCGGCGCAGTCGAGCGGCAGGAGCAGCGTCACGTGCTCCATGTGCCCGTCGAGCAGCCACCGGACGCGATCGAGGGCCGCCTCCACGATGTCGCCGCCGGTCTTCCGCACCCACACCACGCCCTGGCGCCGGGACCCGTCGAACCACGTCGTGAGGCGCGTGTCGTTGGTGAGGGCCGAGGCGTGGCGCACGGGGCGCGGCCGGCGCTCCAGGTTGAGGCTCCCGTAGAGCTCCTCCGCGAAGCCCACGTGGGCGACGGGGAAGGGGACCTCGCGCGGGGCGTGCTCCCGGTAGGGGCAGTGCAGCAGGATCGTGGTCGTCGGGGCGAGGTCCGCGGCGGCGCCGTCCGTGCGCACCCACACGGGCACGCCGGCCGGGAACAGCGCGGTGGCGCGCCCCAGGAAGCGCCGCGCGGAGCGCTGCGAGTAGGGGTGGCTGGTCACGCACTTCATGTAGAAGCCGCGCAGATCGGGGTTGCCCGCGCCCACGTCGAGCACCGCGGCGAGCGCGAGCGTGTTCTGCACCTGCTGGCCGCGGCACTCGGGCTCGACGATGGAGAGGCCGACCTCGACGACGGAGGGACCGCGACCGGGAGCGAGGGGATCCGCGATCTCGAACCACGGCCGGATGAGCGCGAGGTGCCCCACGACCCGGTTGGTGTCGGAGTCGATGGCGAGCAACGAGACGATGGCCTGCGTGCGGTTCCGCTCCAGCAGCCGCTCGGGGTCGTACATGAAGTCGCGGTGGTAGGTGAGCCCGTAGGTGCCGTAGACGAGGTCGCGCAGGCGGAGGGCGTCGTCTCGGTCGCGGAGGAGGCGCACGTCGATGCTCATCGAGGCTCCGGGGGGTCACGGAGCCCATCGGCACGCGTACGTGCGAACCTGAGGGCGATCCGTGCGGACCGCGGGGCGTCGCGGTTAGCCCTCGGAATGGACCGTGTCGGCTGGCTCATCCCCGTTCGTGACGCCGCGCGTTGGCTCGGCGAGGCCGTGCGCTCCGCGCTCGACGAGTGCGCCCCGGGCGACGAGGTGCTCGTCGTCGACGACGGCAGCCGGGACGACCCCCTCTCCGTCCTCCCCGCCGATCCGCGCCTCCGCGTCCTCCACCAGCCGCCGCTCGGCATCGTCGCCGCGATGGAGCACGGTCGCGCCGCGCTCACGACGCCGCTGCTCGCCCGCCTCGACGCCGACGACGTCGCGCTCCCCGGCCGCATCGCCGCCCAGCGCGCGTTCCTCGCCGCGAACCCGGGCGTCGCCGCGGTCGGGGGGCGCGCGCGGATGCGGGCCGACTCGGGGGAGGTCCCCGAGGGCATGCGCGTCTACACGGAGTGGGTCAACGGCCTCGCGGAGCCGCGCACGGGCCTGCTCGTGGAGAGCCCGCTCTTCCACCCCGCGGTGCTCATGCGCGCCACCGCGGTCGAGGCCGTGGGCGGCTACCGGGACGGGGCCTTCCCCGAGGACTACGACCTCTGGCTCCGGCTGGTCGAGGCCGGGTACGGCATCGCCGCCGTGCCGCAAGACGTCGTGCTCCTCCGCGACCGCCCCGGCCGCCTCACCCGCGTCGATCCACGCTACGCCCGCGCCGCGTTCTTCCCCCTCAAGCGCGAGTGGGTGAGCCGGGTCCTGCTCCGCGACCGGCCGCGCATCGTGGTGTGGGGAGCCGGGCAGGCGGGCACCCCGTGGATCCGCGGGCTCGTGGCGGAGGGCCACGACGTGCGCGCCGCGCTCGACCTGAAGCCGGGCGTGAGCCGCCACGGCGTGCCGATCGCCCGCCCGGAGGCCCTCGTCGACCTCGAATTCGACCTCCTCCTCGTCGCCGTCGGAGCGCGCGGCGCCCGCGACGAGATCCGGCTACGAATTGCCGCCATGCGTCCCGAATTGGTCGAGGGGCGTGACTGGTGGGCGGTCGCGTGAAGCTCGTCTTTCGACCCGCGCCAGCTCGCGGTTCTCACCCTGCAGAGGTCCACGATGCTGCTGCTCTCCCTCCTCGCCGCGTGTGACGGCGGCCCGGGTGCCCCGGCCCCCGCCGCCGCGGAAGACGCCCCCACCTGGCACGCCGACATCGCCCCGATCGTGCAGGAGCACTGCGGCTCGTGCCACGTCGCCGGCGGGGTCGCGCCGTTCGCGCTCGACGACTACGCCGCCGCCGCGCCGATGGCCGCCAGCATGGCCGCCGCGGTGGAGGCCGGCACCATGCCGCCCTGGGGCGCCGAGACGACCGCCGAGTGCGCGCCCCGCCACGGCTTCAAGGACGACATCCGGCTCTCCGCCGACGAGAAGGAACGGCTCCGCGCCTGGGCCGACGCCGACGCCCCCGAGGGAGATCCGAGCGCCGCCGCCGAGCTCCCCGCGCCGGTCGAGCTCGGCCTGACGGACCCCACGATGGAGGTCGCCCCGGCCCTCCCGTACGTCACCTCCGGCACCACCGACGAGTTCCGCTGCTTCTCGCTCGACCCCCAGCTCACCGCGGACGCCTGGCTCACCGGCCTCCAGGTGGTGCCGGGCAACGCCGAGGTCGTGCACCACGTGCTCGTCTTCGCCGACCCCGACGGCCAGGGCGCCAACCTCGTCGGAGCGGACGGCACCTACGACTGCTTCGGCGGGAGCGGCCTCTCCGGCGGCGGCGGCGCCCTCCTCGGCGCGTGGGCCCCCGGCGCGTTCCCGTTCGAGGCGCCCGAGGGAACGGGCATCGCGCTCGACGCCGGGTCGCGCCTCGTGATGCAGATCCACTACCACCCGCTCGGCGAGGTCGCGGAGCCCGACTCCACCGCCGTCCAGCTCCGCCTCACCGAGACGCCCCCGGGCCGCGAGGCCGTGCTCGCCCTGCTCGGCAACGCGTCCAGCTCCATCGAGGGCCTCGATCGGGGCGTCAACGACCGCGGCGCCCGCGCCGAGTTCCGCATCCCCGCGGACGTGCCCGATCACGTCGAGTCCATCACCTACGACTTCCCGCGCGGCTCCGGCACCTACCAGATCTTCATGGCCGGCACCCACATGCACTACGTCGGCACCGACATGCTCGTACAGGTCGACCACGCGGCCCCGGAGGGCGACGAGCCCGCCACCGAGTGCCTCGTGCAGACCCCGCGCTGGGACTTCAACTGGCAGCGCGGCTACGCCTACGACGCCCCGCTCGACGAGGTGCCCGTCCTCCGCGGCGGCGACACGCTCCGGCTCCGGTGCACCTACGACAACACGCTCGACAACCCGGGCGTGCGCACGGCCCTGGAGGACGCCGGCCTGAGCGCGCCCGCCGACGTGTACCTGGGCGAGTCGACCCTCGACGAGATGTGCCTTGGCGTGTTCGGGATCGTCCTGTAGCTACAGCCGCTTGCGTACCTACCCCTCGACCATCTCCTCGATGGTGAGGTCGGGGGCCGCGCGCTCGTGCTCCCACGTGAGGAGCCCGAGCCGCTCGTAGCGGGGCCGGATCCGCGCGGAGAGGAGCCCGATGCGCTTGAGGTTCGGCACGATGCGCCGGAACATCGTGTCGCGGAAGCGGCTCATGTACTGGCTCTCGAGCATCGCCCGGTTCCAGGAGCGGCGCCCCATGCGGTGCGCCCAGTGTTCGTCGTAGAACTCGTGCGCCAGGAAGCGGTTTCGCAACAGGACGCACATCTCGTACGCCCAGTCCTCGCGCTCGTGGCGGTCCGGCTCGGGGAGGTCGGCGTAGGTGCGCTGGAGGGCGAGCACGCCGAAGTGGACGTGGCGGGCCTCGTCGGTGATGACCCGTCGCAACAGCTCGCGCAGGAGCGGCTCGTGGGTGTAGGTCCGCAGGGTGCCGAACGCGCCGAGCGCGAGCCCCTCGATGATGACCTGCATGCCGAGGAACTTCAGGTCCCACCGGCGGTCGGTCATCAGCGCGTCGAGCATGACGTAGAGGTTGTCGTTGATCGGGTAGCGCTTCTCCAGCTTCTCCGCGAGGTACCGGTCGAAGACCTCGACGTGGCGCCCCTCGTCGACGACCTGGGTGGAGCCGAAGAGCTTCGCGTCGGTCCAGCTGACGGCCTCGGTGAGCTGGCACGCGACATAGAGCGCGCCCTGCTCGCCGTGGAGGAACTGGGAGAGGCTCCAGGCGAGGAGATCCCGCTGGTGGAGGCGCTTGGTGCGCGGGTCGAGGGCCGAGAAGCCGGGCACCTCCTGGAGCGGGGAGGCCCGCTCGTCGACGAAGGGGCGCTCGGGGTCGAGGGGGTCCACCGACAGCGACCAGTCGAGGTCGACGAGGGGATCCCACTGGCCGCGGCGGGCCGTATTGAGGAGCGCGCGCATCGCCGGGGCGTCGTGGGTGTAGGTCCACGTGAAGCAGGCGTCGTGGCGCGCGTCCATCTCGGTCTCGTCGCCGTTCTTGCCGCGCTGGAACAGGAGGCCGCGCAGGGCCGGGCCGAGCAGCCGCTTCAGGACGCGGGGGTTCTGGCTGCAGCCGGCGTCTTCGAGCACGTTCGCGTTCGCGAAGGCGCTCCGGACCATGTGGGAAATCGGACGCACTGGCGCCTCCACGCGGGGCGCCCGCCGGCCCCCGAGGGGGTCCACACGAGCGCGCCCGACGACAGTGTGGCGACCGCGTCGCCGCGGACAAGCGCCACCGCGGCTGCGACAGGAGAGGCCGGGGACCTCGCGGAGAGGATGCCGGGCGCGCGCGCGGGGCGGGCACGGACACTCTCTAGAACGCGACCCCCGTTTCCATCCCCGCGTAGCTGATCACGTAGGGCTCGACGTAGCCGGTGAAGGCGTCCCCCCCGAGCTTGAGCTGGAGGTACGCCCGGGTGTTCGACAGGCGGCCGAACATCACGCCGCCCTGGCCGTACACGCCGACGCCGATCCCGGTGTCGTCGTAGCCGCCGATGCGCGGGCCGAAGCCGCCGCCGGCGTAGAACGCCGTGCCGCCGGTCGACGGGAAGATGTGCGAGAGGCCGACCTCGGCGAACACCATGCCGAACGTGCGGTCCGCGGTGAGCTCGAGCGGGAAGGTGAAGCCCGTGGAGAGCTCGAAGAACTTGTCCTTGTTCTCCAGGCGCCAGTTGAACGCGTGCGTGAGCGAGAGCCCGAAGCCCGGCCACAACGCGCCGAGGACGCCGAACTTGAAGCCGGGGAGGCTCACGGGGCCGCGGCGCGCGGGCTTCGACGGGGCCGTCGTCGGCTCGGTGGTCGGGGCGCTCGCCGTGGAGGCCGGCGGCGCCTGGGCCGCGGGGATCTTCTCGATGGGGGTCCGCGTGGCGAGCGCGCGCGCGAGCCGGTCGAACGTGCTCGGCAAGGCGTCGAGGCTGGCGGCGACGGTCTCGATGCGCTGGGTGACGAGGGCGGCGCCGTCCCGCTCGATCGCGGTGACGAAGATCTCCTTGTCGAGCCGCACGAGGTCGATCGTGATCCAGCGGGTGCACGCGAGCACCTGGCACGCGGCGTAGAGGCCCTTGTCGTCGCTCGCGGTGATCGCGGCGCGGACCCGCTCCTCGTCGAACGGCACCTGCCCGGACGCGACCTCGTAGCGGCGCCGGAAGAGGACCTCCGCGGCGCGCACCTCCGCGATGCCGAGGTTGGCGGCGCGGATCGGGAAGAGGACCGTCGGCGTGTAGGAGACCAGCACGGGGGCCGGATCCGTGGCGCCCGGGGCCCCGGCGGGCACGGCGAGCACCTCCGCCGGCGGCGCGGCGGGGGCGTCCGACGGGGCGGGTGGAGCGGCGGGCGGAGCGGGCGGCGTGTCCTGGGCGGACGCGAGGGAGGCGAGCAACAGCAGGGGGAGCATCTTCCCGGGTCTCCAGGGACAGGGGAGCCTAGCCGTTCTTTCAGCACGTTCGCAAGAACGCGCTGAAAGAACGGCGATCCGGAGGCGGCTCCGTTTCGAGTGCCTCCGCGTTTGCGCTGGGCGCGAACACGGAGGCGCGAAGCAAACGGAGCTTCGCCGACCGATAATAATTGAGGGGCCGTGCGCTAGCCGGCCTGGCTACCAGCTAACCCGTCGGATCGCGCGCCCCCGGGAGGCGATCCGTCAGGTGGGCGAGGGGTGCGGGGCCGCGGGCGCGACGAAGCGCGCTTCGAGCATCGTCGCGACCTCCTCCGCGACCTCCAACCGGGCCAGCTTCCGCGCGGCTTGCGCCATGGCGGTGCGGCGCGGGGCATCCGCCATCAACGCCCGGATCTTCGCGGAGACCGCCGCGACGTCCATCCCGGCCTCGACGACCACCTCGGCGGCGCCCGCGCGCTCGAGCCCACGCGCGTTCTCTTCCTGGTGGTTGTCCGTGACGTTCGGCGAGGGCAGGAGCACGGAGGCGCACCCGACGGCGCACAGCTCGGCGAGGGTGCTCGACCCGGAGCGGCACAACACGAGGTCGGCGACCGCGAAGGCGTCCGCCATGCGGTCCTCGTAGCCGCGGAGCGCGACGCCCTCGGGGAGGGGGGTCCCGTACGCCGCGGTGACCTCGGCCTCGTAGCGCGGCCCGGTCACGTGGAGGAGCTGGAACGCGCGCGCCGGATCCCGCGCCAGCGCGATCGTCAGCTCGTTGAGCTTCGCCGCGCCGAGGGAGCCGCCGACCGCGACGAGCACGGGCCGCGCGGGGTCGAAGCCGTAGCGGTCGGCCGCGGCGTAGCGGTCGCTGGTGAGCACGGTGGGGTTCACCGGGCAGCCCACCACCTGCTTCTCCGCGGTGCCGGGGAGCCGCGCGGCTGTCTCCGGGTAGGTGAGCAGCACGAGCTTCGCCACGCGCGCGCACAGGCGGTTGGCGAGCCCCGGGGCGACGTTCGCCTCGTGGATGACGGCGGGGATGCCGAGCGTCCACGCCGCGAGCACGGTGGGCGCCATCACGTAGCCGCCGACGCCGAGGACGAGCGAGGCGCCGTCCTCCTTCAGGAGCCGGCGCGCCTGCAGGACCGAGCGCCAGAGCGACAGGGCGAAGCGGACCTTCGCGGCGAGCCCCGCACGGGGGAACTGCGCGGCGTCGACGCCCCGGAACCGGTAGCCCCGCGTGGGGGCGACGCGCCCTTCGAGCCGCGCGGCGTCGCCATAGTAGAGGACGGTGTGGCCGCGGGCGCGCATGGCGTCGCCCATCGCGAGCGCCGGGTAGACGTGCCCGCCGGTGCCGCCGCCGGCGAGGATGACGGTGTGTGCCATGGGGTCGCGATCTAACCGGCGGCCCCAGCCCTGGACGGCCCGCCGAGCCCGGCGTCGACGACCCGCCCCGGATTCCCGCGCGTTAGAACGTCCCGTGTCCGCGCTCCGCTTCACTCCTCCGGCCGCGGCCGCCCTCCGCGCCGAGATCGTCGAGGCCGGCGGGATGGAGGTCTTCGCGGTCGGCGATGTCGACGGCAAGGGCCTCGTCGAGCGGATCGAGATCCACGCGCGCGGCCAGGAAGACGCCGTCCTGGCGCTCCGCTCCCGCCCCCGCGCCGGGCAGGTGGTCATCCACAACCACCCGAGCGGCGATCTGCGCCCCTCCGACCCCGACATGCACCTCGCCGGGACCTTCGGCGAGGACGGCGTCGGGTTCGTCATCGTGGACAGCCCGGTCACCCGCTCCAACTGGATCGTGGAGCCGCTGAAGAAGCGCGAGGTCCCGGTCGACCTCGTGGCGCTCGAGCGCTTCTTCCGCGAGGGCCTCCCGACGTTCCTCCCCGGCTGGGAGCCGCGCCCCGGGCAGCTCGCCATGGCCGAGCGCGTCGCCCTCGCCTTCATGGAGGGCGGGCCCGTCATCCTCGAGGCCGGCACCGGCACCGGCAAGTCGCTCGGCTACCTCGTGCCCGCCGCGCTCTGGGCGCTCGCCAACGACAAGAAGGTCGTCGTCAGCACCTACACGCGCACGTTGCAGGCCCAGCTCGTCGCGGACGACCTCCCGATGCTGACCCGCGGCCTCGCCGCCCTGGGCCTCCCGGAGCTGCGCACCGCCGTCCTGAAGGGGCGAACGAACTACCTCTGCCGACGAAAGCTCCAGGCCGCGCTCGGCGCCGACGGGGCGCAGGACGAGGCCATCGTCCCCATCGCGGCGTGGGCGAAGACCAGCGCCTCGGGCGACATCGCGGACCTCGGCTTCGAGGTCCCCGAGGACGTGTGGGAGCGCGTCGAGAGCGACACCGACCAGACGCTGCGCGCCCGGTGCCCCCACTTCAACACGTGCTTCTACTACCAGGCCCGTCGCGCCGCCGCGGCCGCGCACGTCGTCGTCGTGAACCACGCGCTGCTCCTCTCCGACCTCTCCGTGAAGCGCCAGACCGAGGGCGTCGGCATCCTCCCCGCGTTCGACCGCGTCGTGCTCGACGAGGCCCACCACCTCGAGCAGGCCGCCACCAGCGTCTCCGCCGCGCGGGTCTCCGCCGTCGCCATCACCCGCGCGCTGATGCCCGTCCTCGGCCGCTCCCGCCGCCCCGGCGCGCTCGAGCGCCTCGGCTCGCGCTGGCCCAAGGTGTTCGCCGCCTCCAGCGAGGCCCACCAGGCCGCGAGCGCCGCGCGGGACCTCGCCAAGATCGGTTTCGAGACCCTCGGCGACGAGGTGTCCCAGCCCTTCCGCGTGCGCGGGGATCCGCCGCACGCCGCCTTCTTCGCGGACCTCGGGGACACCCTGGAGCGCGTCGCCGCCCGGCTCGGCGCGGTCCAGGCCGGCCTCGAGGGCGAGGACGTGAAGGTGGAGGACGCCCAGCCCATCCTCGATCTCGGCCGCGCCCGCCGCCGCCTGGAGGAGGCCGCCGTCAACGCCCGCGCCTTCCTCAACGACGAGGTCGACCAGGTCCGCTACCTCGACCCCGGCAAGGCCTCCCTCGCCGCCGCCCGCGCCCCGGTCGACGTCGCCCCGCTCCTGCGCGACCTCCTCGTCGATCGCCAGTTCGCCACCGTCCTCACCAGCGCGACCCTCGCGGTGAACGGGCGCATCGACCACTACGTCGGGCGCACGGGCCTCGAGGGCGCCGCGTTCGAGACCTACCCGAGCCCCTTCGACTACGAGGAGCAGGCGATCCTCGCGCTCCCGAAGGACCTCCCCCCGCCCGACGCCCCGGGCTGGCTCGACGCGGTCGCCGACGTGCTCGTCCAGGCCATCGAGGCCAGCCGCGGCGGCGCCTTCGTGCTGTGCACCAGTCACGACGCCGTGCGCACCCTCGGAGACCGCGTCGAGGCCGCCATCGGCCGCCGCCACGCGGTCCTCCGCCAGGGCAGGGGCGCCAAGGGCCTCCTCCTGGAGCACTTCCGCAAGGACCGCGGGGCCGTGCTCTTCGGCACCGACTCCTTCTGGGAGGGCGTGAGCGTGCGGGGAGACGGCCTGCGCCTCGTCGCCATCCCGCGCCTCCCGTTCCGCGTCCCCACCGAGCCCATCGCGGAGGCCCGCTACGAGCGCATCCGGGCCCGCGGCGAGGATCCCTTCCGCGTCTGGTCGCTCCCCGAGGCCGTGCTGAAGCTCCGCCAGGGCTTCGGGCGCCTCATCCGCTCGGGCACCGACCGCGGCGCCGTCCTCCTCCTCGACCGCCGGCTCCACGAGATGTGGTACGGCCGCGTCTTCCTCTCGTCGCTGCCGAACGCGCGCCGCGTCGTCGGGCCGACCCGCATGGTCATGAGCCAGCTCCAGGCCTTCTACGCGGGGATGCGCGACGATGCGCCGCCGGGGTCCGGTCCGCCGCGGCGGTGAGCCCGGGCCCGCATGGTAGAAGAGCCCGTGCCGCCCCTCCCGTCCGTGCCGCCCCTCCCGCCCGGAATCGCCGCCACCGCCACCGTCGGCGGGGTGTTCGTCGTCGTCCTGCTCGGGATGCTCGGCGCCCGCTACCTGCTCGTCGGTCGCTTGAAGCGCTGGGCCACCGCGACGACCACCCGCGTCGACGACCTCGTCCTCGCCGCGATCCACACCCCGTCGCTGTTCTGGGCGGTCGCCATCGCGCTCGCCGTGGCGCTGCGGGCCTCGCCGCTCGACGCCGAGCTCGCCCAGGGCGCCTCCCGCGCCGTCCAGGTCATCCTCCTCGTCTCGATGACGCTCGTGACGGCCAACATCGCCGGGGGCGTGGCCACCCAGGTGCTGCGCGGCCAGTCGTCCGACGGGCAGGTCACCGGGCTCGGCCAGACGATCATCAAGGGCGTCGTGATCGTGCTCGGCGGCATGGTCGTGCTCAACGCCCTCGGCGTCGAGATCGCGCCGCTCCTCACCGCGCTCGGCGTCGGCGGGCTCGCGGTGGCGTTGGCCCTCCAGGACTCGCTCACCAACTTCTTCGCGGGCATCCACATCCTGCTGGAGCGCCCGTACACCATCGGCAACTTCATCCAGATGGAGGGCGGCAAGGAGGGCCACGTGCTCGACATCGGGTGGCGCACCACCCGCATCCGCACCATCCAGGACGACGTGATCGTCGTGCCGAACAGCAAGATGGCCGGGAGCACCATCCTCAACTACCACATGCCGATCCCGCGCTCGCAGATCACGCTGCGGGTGGGCGTCGACTACGCGAACGACCCCGAGCACGTCCGCGCCGTGCTCGTCGACGTCGTGCGCACCGCCCGCCCCGAGCTCGACTACCTCCTCGAGCTCCCGCCCCCCGAGGCCCTGCTCCTGCGCTTCGGCGATTTCTCGCTCGACTTCGAGCTGCGCTTCACGATCGACGACATCGCGAAGCAGCCGTACGCCCTCGACGAGCTGCATCGCCGCGTGTTCGCCCGCTTCCGCGAGGAGGGGATCGCCATCCCGTACCCCGTCCGCACCGTGGTCATGAAGGGCGTCTAAGCCTCGCGGATCGGCATAGGGCCGCGCCCGAACGGGTCCGCCGTGATAGCGCGCGCCCCATGAGCCGACCGCCACCGAAGAAGGGCCCCTCCACGCAACGTCCGTCGCCCGCGCGCCAGCGCTCGGAGTCCGCACGGGGGGACGCCCCGAGGGGGGAGCGCCCGCCCCGGGACGCCGCCCCGCGCTCCGAGGAGCGGCCGGGGGGCCGCCGGCAGCAGCGGACGGCACGCCCGGACCCCCGCGGCGACCGCGACACGCGGCCCACCGGGGACGCCCGCCCGGAGCGTGACGCGCGCCCGAGCCGCGATGCCCGCCCGGAGCGCGACGCCCGCCCGGAGCGTGACGCCCGACCGAGCCGTGACGCCCGCCCGGGGGATGGGCGCTCGATGCGCGACTCCCGTCCGGATCGCGACGCCCGGAAGGCGCGGGACACCCGTCCGCCGCTGAACGCGCGCCCGGCGCGGGAGATGCGGCCGGATGCACGGCCCGAGCGCGAAGGCCGGCCCGAGCGCGAAGGGCGGCCGGAGCGCACGATGCGACCCGAGCGCGAGATGCGGCCGGAGCGCACCCTGCAGCCCGAGCGCGAGATGCGCCCCGAGCGGGAGCCCCGTGCGGAGAAGGCCCCGCGCGATCCGAACGCCGAGCGCCGCCCCGACGCGCGGCCCAACGCCCGCACCGAGGCCCGCAACAAGGCCCTCGCGGAGGGCCGCCTCGGCGTCCCCCAGCGCGGCGGCGAGCCCACCCGCACCGACACGCCCCGCGAGAGCACCCCCCGTCCCGTCCGCGCCCTCGCGCCCGCCCCGGGCGGCCGCGGCGACGTCCCGCCCGTCCGCGGTGACCGCCTCGAGGGCCGCAACGTCGTGTACGAGGCCCTCGTCCGCGGGCGTCGCACCGTCCGCACCATCTGGCTCGACATCGGCGCCCGGTCGGACGACAAGGTCGACCAGATCCTCGCGCTCGGCGGCGACAAGGTCCAGCGCGTCGAGCGCACCCTCCTCGATCGCATGAGCCTCACCGGCGTGCACAACGGCGTCATCGCCGAGGCCGACGAGATGGTCGAGCCCACCGTGCGCCAGCTGCTCGGCGCCCCCGAGCCGTTCCTCGTGCTGGTCGACGAGGTGCAGTACGAGCACAACCTGGGCGCGGTGCTCCGCAGCGCGCTCGGCGCGGGCGTCGATGGTGTCATTATACCCACCCAGCGTGGCAAAGGGCTCACCCCCATCGTTCAACGGGTCAGCATGGGCGGCGCCGAGGCCGTACCCGTCGTGCGCGCGGGCATCTCCGCGTCGCTCGCCGAGATCCAACGCGCCGGCGTCCGGGTCATCGGCGCGGACATGAACGGCGTGGCCCCGTGGGACCTCGATCTCACCGGCCCCATCGCGTTCGTGCTGGGCGGCGAGGACAAGGGCCTCACCGCGCCCGTGCGCAAGCGTTGCGACGCCATCGCGGGCATCCCGCTGCAGGGCAACCTCCAGTCGCTCAACGTGAGCGTCACGGCCGGCATCCTGCTGTTCGAGCGCGTCCGCCAGATGGCGGAGCTGGCCAGGCGCTCGAAGGGCTAGCCCTCGCTGGGGCGCAGGTCGCCAGGGGTCCAGACACGCCGGAAGGGAAGCTGCGGGATGGCACGGATCGTGCTGTGTCCTGCTTCCTCGGACGCGTGTCCCCCTGGAGCCCTCGATGTCGCTCTCGCGCCTGGCGCCCTTCGTCGCCCGTCCCCCCGCCGATCCCGGCGCGTCCTTCCGCGCCTGCCACGAGCGGATCCGCATGTTCACGGCGGGGCTCCAGCGCATCGCCGCGCTACCGGACCTCTCGGACCCGCGCGTGCCCTCCGCCGCCGCGCAGGCCCGCCGCTACTTCGCCGAGGGGCTGCCGCTGCACGCGGACGACGAGGACCTCTCGCTCGCCCCGCGCCTCCGGGCCGTCGCGCCGGAGTGCGGGCCGCTGCTCGACGAGCTCGAGCGGGATCACCGCAAGATCGACGCCTGCCTCGCGACGCTCCTGCCGATGCTCGGGACCCTCGCGGAGGAGGGCAGGGTGCCCCACGCCACCTTCCGCGCGGCGGTGAGCTTCCTCTCGGGTCTGCTCCTCCCGCACATCGCCCGCGAGGAGGACGAGCTGTTCCCGCTCTGCGCGCGCCTCTCCTCGGAGGACCGGCTCGCCATCGCGAGCGAGCTCGTCGCGCGCCGCACCCCGCACGCCGGCACCCCGCACGCCGGCACCCCGCAAGCTGGCACCCCGCAAGCTGGCAGGGCGTGATGCCGCATCGCCTGTTCCCCGGAATCGACTCCCCGCGCTCCGAGCCCCGCGTCGCGCTGCACGCCAGCCACGAGCGCCTCCTCACCTTCACCCTGAGCCTGCTCCACGTGGCCACGCTGCCGGATCTCGCGCATCCGAGCGCCCCCGTCGCCGCGGGCCGAGCCCGCCGCTACTTCGTCGAGGGGCTGCCGCTCCACACGGCCTACGAGGATCTCTCGCTCGCGGCCCGGCTCCGCGTCGCCGTGCCGGAGAGCGGGCCGCTGCTCGACGAGCTCCAGCGCGACCACCAGCAGATCGACGCCTGCCTCGCCACGCTCCTGCCCCTGCTCGGGGCGCTCGCGGAGGGGCGAGCGGTGCCGGCCACGACCTTCCGCGAGGCGGTGCGGTGCCTCACGGACGTGCTCCTCCCGCACATCCGTCGCGAGAAGAACGAGCTGGTGCCGCTCTGCTGTCGGCTCTCCGTCGCGGACGGGGCCGCCGTCGCGTCCGAGATGGTCGAGCGCCGCAGCTACCCGGACCGCCCGGCTGCGGCGTGATCGCGCGGCGGTCGTAGCGGAGGGGGAGGGGGCTCGAGCGGGGTGCGCGGCGGTGCCCGGCGCCCGAGCGCGCCGACCGCCGCGGCGACGACCCTCCCCTGCCCATTGGACCTGTCCCCCCCCGGAGCCCCCCATGCGGCCCATCCCGATCCTCCTCGCCGGCCCCGATGGGCAGGTCCAGCACGCCAACCCCGCGGCGACGGCGCTCCTGGGCGCCGCCCCGTGCATCACGTGCGACGAGCTCGTCCGTGCGGAGGACCCGCAGGGCGGCCGCGTGTGCAAGACCGGCTGCCCCAACGGCTTCGCGCCGGACGAGCAGCGGGATCACGGCCTCGTGAAGATCCGCGGCCGCGGGTGGCGGCTCATCTGCAGCGCGGTGAGCGACTCGCTCGTCGTCACGCTCCTGCCGGCGGCGGCGCCGGTCGCCACGCCCCGGCTCTCCGCCCGCGAGAAGGAGGTCCTCCAGCTCGTCGCCGGCGGGCTCACCGGCCATCGCATCGCGCGGCGGCTGGGGATCACGCCCGCGACGGTGCGCACGCACGTCGAGCACATCCGCGACAAGCTCGGCGTCCGCTCGCGCTCCCAGGCGGTCGCCCGCGCGCTCGCCCTCGGCCAGATCGAGTAGCGCCGCCCGATTGCTCGGCCGGCGCCACGGCCGAGCCCGGGGTCGGTCGTCGGGCCGATACCGCGCCGGATCGGCTCGGCGTAGCTTCGGGGCCATGCAGAACGTACTGACCGGCCCGATGCTCGCCGAGCCCCCCGTGCGCACCCTGTTCGAGGCCCTGGAGCGGGTCGCCCTCCGGCCCGGCCCGTGCGTGACCGTGCACGCGGCGGGGCGACGGGACACCCTCACCGGCCCCGAGGTCGCGAGCCTGGCGATGCGCTGGGCCCGCGCGCTCCACGACCAGGGCGTCCGCGCGGGCGACCGGGTCGGCCTCCTCCTCCCGAACGACGAGCGCTTCGTGGGGGCCTTCTTCGGCTGCCAATCCCTGGGTGCGGTGGCCGTCCCGCTCTCCTGGCCGGTCTCCCTCGTCGACATCCGGGGCACCCTCGCGCACCTCGCCCCGATCGTCGCGGACGCCGCGCCGGTGGCCCTCGTCACCACGCCCTCCATCGCGCTGATGGCGCCGTTCGGCGGCCTCCCGGTCCTCGTCGAGCCCGCCGCCTCCGCCGACGGCTTCCCGGCGGACGCCCACCCGCCGAGCCTCCACGATCCCGCCTTCCTGCAGTACACCTCCGGTAGCCTCGGGCGCCCGCGCGGCGTCGTGATCCCCCACCGCGCCGCCGCCGCGAGCGCGTGGAGCATGGGGCAGGCGCTCGGGCTCGGGCCCGACGACGTCGGCGTGTCCTGGCTCCCCCTGTTCCACGACATGGGCCTCGTCGGCAGCCTGCTCTGCCCGCTGATCGTCGGGTTTCCGCTCCACCTGCTCTCGCCGGGCGAGTTCCTCCTCCACCCCGGGCGCTGGCTGCGCTGCATCTCCGAGGTCCGGGGCACCGTCTCCGCGGCCCCCGACTTCGCCTACGGGCTCGTGACCCGCCGGGTCCGCGACCTCGACGGGCTCGACCTCTCCTCGTGGCGCCACGCGCTCGACGGCGCCGAGCCGGTGCACCGCGCCACGCTCCAGGCCTTCGCGGCGCGCTTCGGGCCGGTGGGCTTCCGCGCCGACGCGTTGCACCCGGTGTACGGCCTCGCGGAGAACACCCTCGGGGTCTGCTTCGGAGAGGCCGCGGAGCCCGACCGCGTGTGGCAGGGGCGCACGGTCGTCTCGGTCGGGCGGCCGCTGCCCGGGATGCAGGTCAAGGTCGCGGAGAACGGCGAGGTCCTCGTGCGGGGGCCCGCGCGGATGGACGGGTACTTCGGCGACGCCCTCGCCACCGCGGACGCGTTCCGTGACGGCTGGCTCCACACCGGAGACCTCGGCTTCCTGGCGGACGGGCGCCTGTACCTGACCGGCCGCGAGAAGGATCTCGTGATCCAGAACGGACGCAAGTTCCACCCCTACGACATCGAGCGCATCGCGGCCGCCGCGGTGGACGCCGTGGCGAACGGGGCCGCCGCCTTCGCCGACGCGGACGAGGCGCTCGTGGTGGTCGTCGAGGCCGGCACGCGGGTCGAGGACGTCGAGACGCGCGTGCGGGGCGAGCTCCTGGCCACGCTCGGGGTGCGGCCGGACCGCGTGGTGCGGGTGGCGCCGGGCGACCTGCCCCGGACCACCAGCGGCAAGCTGCGCCGGACCGAGTGCGTCGAGCGGTACGCATGAACGCGCTGGTGCTCGGGGCCGGCGGGTTCCTCGGCCTCAACCTCGTGGACGAGATGCGCGCGGAGGGCCTCGATCCGCTGTGCGCCCGTCGCACGCGGACCAACGTGATCCCGCTGCGCTCGCGCCGCGCCCGGATGGTCCACGTCGACCTCGACGAGCCCGACTCCCTCGTCGCCGCGATGGCGGGGGTGGACGTCGTGTTCCACGCCGCCGGGCACTACCCGCGGCACTCGCAGGACGGGTTCGGCGCGATGGAGGTCGGCCTGCGGCAGCTCGAGAACGTACTCGACGCCGCGGCCGCCGCGGACGTCCGCCGGCTGGTCTACGTGTCGAGCACCGCCACCGTGGCCGCGAGCCCGCGGGGCCTCTCGGACGAGTCCGACACCTTCGCGGGCGCGCCCGGGCTGGGCGTCTACCACGACCTGAAGTGGTACATGGAGCGCCGCGCGACCCGCGAGCGCCGCTTCGAGGTCCGCGTCGCCTGCCCCGGCGCCTGCGTCGGCCCCTGGGACCTCCGCGTCGGCACCTCCGCCCTGGTCGTCGCCGCGGCCCACAACCTCGACGTGCCGCATCCCGACGGCATCGTCGCCGTGGTGGACGCCGCGGACGCCGCCCGCGGCATCCTCCGCCTCGGCACCCTCGCGGACGCCCCGGCCCGCGTGCTCCTCGTGGGCGGCAACCACCGCCTCCACGCGCTGCGGACCGCGCTCGCCGAGCGGTATGGCGGGCCCCCGCCGTCGCCCCCCATCGGCGCCGCCGAAGCGATCGCGCTTGCCGACGCGGAGGAGCGGCGCGCCCTCCGCGAGGGGGGCCGCGGGCGGCTCTCGCGCGAGATCGTCGACCTCATCGTCCACGGCGTCCCCATCGACGCCTCCCTGTCCGCCCGCACGCTCGGGCTCGCCTACGCACCCCTCGCGGACACGCTCGATCGCTTCGACGCGTGGGCGCGCCGGATGCGGATCATCCCCCCCTTGGAGAACGTCGCATGATGCACCAACACGACCAGGAGGATCGGGTCCGCCAGATCCTCTCCGACCTCACCGCGGTCCCCGTCGCCGAGATCAAGATCGGCGACCGCCTGCGCGAGGACCTCGGGCTCGACTCCGTCGGCTCGATGGAGCTCCTCTCCATGCTCGCGGAGGAGTTCGACATCGACGTGGAGATGGAGGAGGCCGCGGCCGTCGCCGACGTCGCGGGGTTGATGGCGCTCGCACGCCGGCACCTCGAGTGATCGCCGCGTTCTGCGACTCGGTCGACCGGTTCGCCCGGGCGAGCGTCGACGCGCGCCGCATCGACGCCGCGCATCGGATCGAGCCCGCGGTGATCGAGGGCCTCGCCGAGCTCGGGGTCTTCGGCGTGTCGATCCCCGAGGCCTACGGCGGCGCCGACCTGGGGCTGCCCGGCGTGTGCTCCGTGGTCACGACGCTCGCGCGCCACGACCGCTCGGTGGCCACCACCGTGGGCCTGCACCTCGGCCTCGGCACCCGCGGGCTCGTCGCGTTCGGCTCCGACGCGCTGAAGGCCGCGTGGCTCCCCGACCTCGCCGCCGGCCGCCGCATCGCCGCGTTCGCCACCACCGAGGCCGGCGCCGGCAGCGACCTCGCAGCGATCCGCACCCGCGCCCTCCCCGTGCCCGCGAGCGACCAGCTCGAGGTCGACGGCGAGAAGATCTTCGTCACCAACGGCGGCTTCGCCCGGGTGTACACCCTCACCGCCGCCACGCCAGGCCTCGGCGGGGCGCGGAAGGGGCACAGCCTCCTGCTCGTGGCGCGGGAGGACGCCGGGGTGACCGCAGGCCCCGAGGAGGACAAGCTCGGCCTGCGCGGCTCCTCGACCACCACGCTGCACCTCGACGCCGTGCGTGTCCCCGCGGACCGCGTCATCGGGGTCCCCGGCGAGGGGATGACACACCTGGGTCACGTCCTGGCCTGGGGCCGGACCGTGTTGGCCGCGGGCTGTGTCGGCAGCGCCGACGCCGCGCTCGGGGCCACGGTCGCGTACGTGGCGCAGCGGCGGCAGTTCGGGCGCACGCTCGACGCCTTCGAGGTCGTGCGCGAGCAGGTCGCCGAGATGGCGGCGGTGCGCTTCGCGATGGAGGCGCTGGTGCGCGCGGCGTCGCGACTCTCGGGCGAGCACCTGCTCTCGCGCTCGGTCGCGGCGAAGGTGTTCTGCAGCGAGGGCAACTGGGAGATCGTGGACACCGCCATCCAGCTCCACGGCGGGGTGGGGTACATCGAGGAGACCGGCCTCGCGCTGCTCCTCCGGGACGCCCGCATCACGCGCATCTTCGAGGGTGCCAACGACGTGCTGCGCGTGCACCTCGGCACGATCGAGGCCATGTCGCCGCCGGAGCGCCGCCCCCTGCGCGGCATCTCGCCCCTGGGGCGCGTCGCCGACGCCTTCGACGCCGGCGTGGAGGAGCTCCGCGCCCACCTGCGCGGCCGCTACGGCATCCGCCTCGCGCGGGAGCAGCGGCTCCTCCACCGCCTCGGCCAGCTCGCGGTGCTGCGGGACGCCTGCGACGCCGCCGTGGTGCGCGCGGCGGAGGAGGAGACCCCCGCCTCGGCCGACCTCGCCGCCCACTGGCTCGCCCTCGCCCGCGCCCGCAGCGCCGCGCTGCTGCCCGAACCCCCACGCCCGGCCGAGCTCGTCGACCGGATCGCCGGAGCGCTCCACGCATGAAGGTCCTCTTCGTCTACCCAAGCTTCGACCGGCACGCGGGCTCGAACCCCGAGCTGCTCGAGTTCGTGCCCATGAACGAGTACCTGGGCTCCCCGTCGCTCGGCATCGCCTCGCTCGCCGCGTGCACGCCGCCCGATTGGGAGATCGAGTACCGCGACGACCGCCTCGCCCCTGCCGACGGCCCGACCGACGCCGACCTCGTCGCCCTCTCGTTCTTCACCCCCGCCGCCACCCGCGGAATGGCGCTCGCGGACCACTTCCGCGCCATGGGGAAGCAGGTCGTCGCGGGCGGCATCTTTCCGACGATGATGCCCGACGTCGTGGCGCCGCACGTCGACGCCGTCGTGGTGGGCGAGGGGGAGGGGGTTTGGGCCCAGGTGCTCGCCGACGCCGCGGCGAAGCGGCTCCAGCCCCGCTACCGCAGCGGCCCCATCGACCTCTCCACCGTGCCGCTCCCCCGCGTCGATCTTTATTTTGGCACGGGCGCGGACGACTACCCGCTCCAGGTCTCCCGCGGCTGCGGCATGACCTGCTCCGCGTGCGCCCTCCCCACGGTGATGGATCCCCACGTCCGCACCTTCCCGCTCGAGCACGTGGTCGGCCAGCTCGACCAGCTCACGCGCGCGGGGGCCAAGGGCTGCCTCACGGAGGACACCGGGTGGTTCCCCGGGGCTGCCCACCGGCGCATGTCGGAGCTGTTCGACACCGTGCTCGAGCGCGGCAGCACCGCGGCGATCAGCTACGCCGGCATCTCCATGCCGATGATCCTCGCCACGTCGATGACGTTCCTCGCGAAGGCCAAGTCGGCGGGTGTCGACATGTTCTACCTCGTGGGCGGGTTCGATCCTGTAACGATGAAGGCCTTCAACGGTGACGCGAAGGCCCTGACCCGCGCCCAGACCGCCATCGCCAAGTGCCACGACGCGGGCATCGAGCCCTACACGTCCTTCCTCATCGGCCTCGACGACGACGACGAGGGCACCGCCGACCGGATGTTGGAATTCGCGAACCGCGCGCAGATCCGCAAGGCCGAGTTCGCGGTGTTCACGCCCTACCCGGGCACCCCGTCGTGGCACCGGCTCGTCGCGCAGGACCGGATCCTGCACCGGAACTGGTCCCGCTACAACGACGCCAACGTCGTGTTCCGCCCCGCCAAGATGAGCCCCGACGCGCTCCACGGCGCCTACATCTCGCTCTGGCGCGAGTTCTACGCCGGCCGCGGACACCTCGCCGATCTCCCCATCGGCGAGCGCACCATCCAATTCTGACATCCCTCTCCGACGTCCAATTCCGACGTCCAATTCCGAGATCGCTCCGAGGCCGCATGGATCCCGCCAACTACTACCGCCTGCCCTGGACCCTCAACGACAACGTGCTCTCCTGGCTCGAGCCCACCAAGAAGTGCAACATCTACTGCGAGGGCTGCTACTCCACCAACGAGCATGACAGCCACAAGTCGCTCGACCAGGTGCGCGCGGACATGGACGTGTTCACGGCCAAGCGGCGCATGGACTCGATGTCCATCGCCGGGGGGGACCCGCTCACCCACCCCGAGATCGTCGAGATCGTGCGCATCATCCGCCACGAGTACAACCTCAAGCCGGTGGTGAACACCAACGGCCACGCCATGACGCCCGAGGTGCTCCACGCGCTGAAGATGGCGGGCCTCCACGGTGTCACCTTCCACGTCGACTCCGGCCAGGGCCGCCCGAATTGGAAGAACAAGACCGAGCTGGAGCTGAACGAGCTGCGGCTGCAACTGGCGCAGATGGTCGAGCGCGAGGGCGGGCTCACGTGCGCGTTCAACATGACGGTGTACCGACACACCGCCGAGCACGTGCCGACGCTCATCCGCTGGGCGCAGGAGCACATCGAGATCGTGCACTCGATGGTGTTCATCCTCTTCCGCACCGCGCGCAGCAGCGAGTTCTCGTACCACGCGGGCGCCCGCGAGGTGCAGATGGACGAGGTGATCTACTACGACCAGGAGACCAACCCCGCGCCCATGACCACGCCGGAGCTCTTCGCGATCATCCGCGAGCACGAGCCCGCCTTCGACGCCGCCGCCTACCTCGGCGGCACCCGGGATCCGTCCAGCTTCAAGTGGACGCTCGTGGGCCGCGTCGGCACGCCCGACCGCATCCACGGGTACGTCGGCAAGCGCTTCATGGAGCTCATCCAGACCGGCCACCACTTCTTCGCCGGGCACTACCTGGCGTATTCGCACCCGGCGCTGCTCTCCCAGGGCAAGGCCATGCTCGCGGGCTTCTCCCCGGTGGACGCCGGCGTGCGCCGCGCCGCCAAGGACTGGGTGAAGACGGTCGCCCGCCACCCAAGGCAGCTTGGTCGGCCGCTGCACTTCCAATCGATCGCGTTCATCCAGCCCATCGACCACATGGCGGACGGCGAGGCCAACATGTGCGACGGCTGCCCGGACATGACCGTCCACGAGGGCCAGCTCGTCTGGTCCTGCCGCCTCGACGAGCTCAAGCGGCACGGGAGCTTCCTCAGTTGTCGGCCGCGGGGGTCGTGCTGAGGGGGAGGGGGGCGACCGCGGGCTGAACGGCCGCTGCTCCGCGGCAATCCCGAACGGTTGAACGTTGGTCACCGGCGCACGGCTGTGGTAGGGGTGAGGCCCTCCGAGTCAAGATGACCGTCTCCTTCCCCCGTTCCGCCGCGCTCCTCTCCCTGCTCCTCGCCGCGTGCGTCGATGGGAAGGAGGACGAGCCCGGCCCCGACTCCGACGCCGGCCCCGACCCGGTCGAGTGCATGGAGTTGGACCGGCTCTATGGCTTCACCGTGGCGCCGGCCGGCGTCGCCGTCGGCTTCCGCGTGCGCGACTGCGACGGGGCGGCGATCCGCCCGCTCACCAGCGCCGACATCAACGTGCTCAACGACGAGACGGGCAAGAGCTTCAACGAGAGCTCCGAGGGCGGGTCGGTCGCGGGGTTCGGGGTCATCTCCGAGGTCGAGACCTACTCGATCCTCGCGCTCGACTTCTCCACCTCGATCTTCGATGCCGGCGCCGCGCAGGACGTCGTCGACGGCGCGCTCGCCTATGTCGATGCCACGCTCGTGGCGCCCGACTACCCGCTCGACCACAAGATCGCGCTCATCGCCTTCGGTGGCCCGACGGAGATCGAGGTCATCGCCAACTTCACCGATGACCCCGCCGTGCTCCAGGCGGCCCTCTCCGACGCGCTCGCCGAAGGCAGCCGCGGCACCACCGACCTCTACGACGCCTACCTCCAGGCGATCCAACTGGTGGGCGCCGAGGGCGACGCGGACGCCATCGTCGAGCGGTTCGTCGTCGTGATGACGGACGGCACCCACGAGGCCGGCAACTCGGAGGACCTCCGCTCGCAGGCCCTGGCGGCGAAGGAGGCCACCGACGCCACCGTGTACGCCATCGGCATCGAGGGCGACTATGACGAGCAGGCCCTCGCGGAGCTTGCCAGCTCGCCAGCCAACTTCATCCCCGTGGACGAGGCCGGCAACCTCGGGACGGCCTTCGAGGACGCCTCCCAGCGCGCGCTCGCGCTCGCCCAGAGCAACTACGTGGTGGGCGTGTGCACCCCGGTCGCCCTCGGCGACCCGAGCCTCACCCTCGAGGTGAACGTCGACGGGGCCACCGCCAGCCAGTCGGTCTCGTACTCCACCGACGGGCTCACCGGGAACATCGACGAGTGTGACGCCGAGGCGGTCGCGGCCGAGCTCGACGGGACCACCGGCGGGGGCGATCCGATCGACGACACCACGGATGACACGACCGACGACACGACGGATGACACGACCGACACGTCGGAAGAGACGCTGCGCCGCTGCATGGTGGCGGGAAGCACCTGGCATTCGCCGAACGTCAACGGCCTTGCGATGATGCTCTCCTTCGGCAACACCGACGGCAGCCTCTCCTACTGGGAGAGCGCGGATTGTTATATGGAGGGCGACTTCGAATGGTCCTTCGAGGACGTGTCGAGCCCGCAGGAGGGGGTCGTGACATTGGCGGGCACGGCCTCGTCGTCGTGTGACGGTGACGTGGGGGACTTCAACGTGATTAGCGACGTCACCTGCGAGGGGGATGTATTGCTGTTTTTGGACGCAGAATTCACGTACGCCCGGTAGGCCTGGACCTGAACCCCGTGCCGTTCAGGCAGCCGCGGGGGCAGGCCAGGACGGGCGAGGCCAGGACGGGCGAGGCCAGGGGGCTCGAGCCGCGCCACGCGGCGGTGCCCGGCGCCCGAGCGCGCCGCCACCGCGTTGTGGGGCGGTGGCGCCCGTGTTCGACGGGGCACGGGTGACGTGCGGTGCTCGTCCGCGCGATAGGCTCGGCGCTCCCTGGAGCGTGGAATGTCCAAGATCAGCCCTTGCCTCTGGTTCAACGGAGAGGCCGAGGAGGCCGCGCAGTTCTACGCCACGGTGTTTCCGGACGCGGCGATCGGCGCGATCGGCCGGTACGGTGAGGGCGCGCCGTTCCCCGCGGGCACCGCGATGCTGGTCGAGTTCACGCTGGCCGGCCAGAGCTTCCAGGCGCTGAGCGGCGGGCCGCAGTTCCCGTTCACCGAGGCGATCTCCATGTCGGTCCGCTGCGCCGACCAGGCCGAGGTCGACCACTTCTGGAACGCGCTGACGGAGGGCGGCGCGCCGGGGCGGTGCGGCTGGCTCAAGGACCGGTTCGGCGTGTCGTGGCAGATCGTGCCGGAGGCGCTGGTGCGGCTCCAGAACGCCGGAGACCCCGTGGCGACCGGGCGGATGATGCAGGCGCTGATGCGGATGTCACGCTTGGATGTCGCGGCGCTGGAGCGGGCGTACGAGGGGCGAGGGTAGGGGGGCTGACGGACGAGGCACTCGATGTCCCCGGGGTGAGGCACCGCCGGCCTCCAGCTCGCGCTGGACATGGCGAGCTATGATCGGCTCCTTCTCTCCTCGAGGGCCCATGCGATCCGCTCGATTGGTTGCCCTCCTGCCCCTCGGCGCTGCGCTGCTCCTCGCGAGCTGCCACCGCCGAGGCGTGCGCTACGCGCTGTCCGGGTGTCGCAGCGGCAACGCCGAGTCGTGCGGCGATGCGTCCGAGTTTCTCGCGAAGCGGAGCGCCGCGCTGTCTGAGGAGCTCCAGGTGCGCCACCGAGCCCTCACGCTGGAGGCATGCACCGACCCGGAGCTGCCCCCCCAGGAGCGCGTGAAGTGCGGCATGCGGCAGCTGTGGTGGTCGGACGAGCCCGCCTCGATGGAGACGGGGCTGGGCGTGCTCGCGGCGCTCTGCGCCGGGCCGACGGACGTCGACACCTCGCGCCTGTCGATCTACGACAGCAACGACGCCGAGGCCGCGCCGCTCGCCTGCCTCGGCCTCGGCGACGCGCGCACCCTTGGGCGCGGCGGACCAATCGACCCGAGCGCGGCCCACGCCGCCTACGCGCACGGCTGCGCCGGAGGCGATGAGGACGACGGGCTGCGACGGACGCGGCCCAACCAGGGATCCGTCGCCCGGGCCGAGACCGCGGGCGAGTTCACCGCGCGGGCCGGGCAGGGGAGGTTCGACTACGACCGGAGCAGTGCGCGCTCGGCCAACTGCCGGCGGCTCGCCCACCCCAGCTCCCTCTACGACGAGGCCGATCACCCCGCGGTGCAGCTCGTCCTCCCGGACGCCACCTCCCGCCTCGCGCAGGCGCGCGCCTCCCTCGAGGCCGGGCGGGCCGATGTGGCGTACGGGCTCCTGGCCTCGATCACCGGCGCCGAGCCCGCGCTCCCGGAGGCGGAGGAGGCGAGGGGCCTGCTCACGCCGCTCGTGCAGGCCGAGTGGGACCGGCGCGTGCTCCCCGAGGTGGCGGCCCTCCGCTGGCACCGCGCCCTCGCGGCCGCCGCGCCGCTGGCGGCCGTGTTTCCGCCGGACGATCCCCTCCGCGCGCGGCTCGCGCAGCTGCATGCGGACGCCGCCGCCT
>JAUXTN010000254.1 GCA_030684355.1 Pseudomonadota bacterium | reverse complement strand
CGCCGCGACCGCGCCCGAGGTGGCGGCGTGCGCGGCCATCGTCGAGCAGTCGGGCGACGACGTGGTGATCGTCGGCAACTCCAAGTCGGGCACCGACATCGACCGCCCGGCCCTCGCGCGGGCGCTCGGCGTGGGCGACATCGCGAAGGTGGGCGGGCCCGGCTCCAGCGCGCCCCTCTGGTACGCCGCGCTCGAGCGCTGCGTGTACGAGCCCGGACATCGCCCCCGCCTCGTGGTCGTGTACGGAACGGCGGCGGCCATGTTGCGCGTCACGCTCGACAGCGAGCTCGAGCGGCTCCTCCTCGTCCCCTTCCTCGGCGCGAGCGAGCCCGTGCTCGATCAGAAGGTGTTCGGCGGCGCCCCGGCGAGCCCGCTCGCGATGAACGCGGCGGTCCGGCGCAGTCCCTCGGCGCCGACGAGCACGTCGTGGTCCCCGGCGACCTGGACGGTCGCGGCCGTGCGGCGCCCGTCGTCGGTGCTGACGTTCTCGTACACGGGGAACGTGGTCGTGGACTGCCCGTAGTCGTCGATCACGGTGCCGGCCGTAGGGATGTAGAGCGCGCGGAGCGCCGAGTGGAGGGCCACGACCGGCGTCTCGGCGTCCTCGACGCCGTGCATCACGAGGAGGTGCTTCGCCTCCGTGGAGGGCTCGCGGACGACGCCGAGCCCATTGTTCACGGGATCGGCGGGGTCGAAGTACTGCTGGAGCAGGCTCGGCATGGGGTGCCAGCGCGTGAGCGCCGAGTCGGCGAACGACGCCATCAGCCCGTGCTCGATGTCGACCGGGTGGTCCTCGTCGGCGAAGCGGTGGGTCTGGTAGCCGGACGGGTTGCCGAGCACGCCGCCCTGCACGTCGAGGGTCCACGCGAGGAAGTTCACCCCCGTCGAGGCGCCCTCGCCGAGGCCGACGAACCAGAGGTTGGAGGTGTCGAAGGCGAGGTCCGCGCCGGTGGGGCTGTCCGCGGCGACGGCGGACCACTCGCTCACGAACCGCACGAGCGCATGGGGATCGGCGGCGGACTGGAGCTGGTTGCCGAGCCACGCGTCGAGGTCCGCGGGATCGACATAGGCGGCGCCGCGCTCTCCGTGCCCGGGGAGCTCCAGCGTCACGGTGGCGACGCCCTCGGTAGCCAGCGCCCCGGCGACACCCGTGGTGACGGCGTCGCGGAAGCTACCGCCGAGATCCGCCCCGTAGATCGCGACCGGCCACCCGAGCGCGGGCGCCTCGCCGTCGGGCACCGTCATCGCAAAGCAGACCTCCTCGGTGTCCTGGACCTGCGGGCGGAGCGACGATTCGTCGAAGACGACGCTCCCGCCGTCGGTCCGGTAGCGCGGAAGAGACAGGCGCCCGTGCACCTCGGTGAAGCCGGGCTCGGCCGCCGCGCACGACCGCGCGCCGCCGTCGTCGCAGGGGCTCGTCACGCCCTCGTCGCACGCCACCAGCGCGGTGGGCTCGATGAGGATCTCCTCGTCGTCCGTGACCTCTCGGAAGTACCGGGTGCCTCGCGACGGGTACCCCGTCGTGAAGACCGCCGCGCCCGCGATGTTCGCGGCGTCAATCCCCTCGCGCGCGATGTAGTCGCGGAAGCCGCCGTAGACGTCGTAGGCGCGCGCGAGGGTGAGATCGACGGGCCGCTCGTCCCCGAGCGCCACCTTGAAGCCGTTGTCGCGGACCGCCGTGACGCCGTCCTCGTCGGTGACGCCCTTCGTGACCCACACCGCGTAGGTGTGGCCCTCCTCGAGCGGCCGCCCGTCGTAGACGCTCACCGCGAGCCAGTTCTGGCAGATGTACTTCCCGCGCGCCTGCCGGGTGAAGTACTGCAGCGAGGCGAGCTCGCCGTACTCCTCGGCGTCCTCGTCGATGCTCGCCCAGTGGACCGTCGCGGACCCGCCGTCCACGCTGACCGTCGAGAGGTCGTGGGCGCGCGAGAAACGGAAGAAGACCGTGGGGTTCGTGCTCCACCCGACGCCGCCGTCCTCGATCGCGGCGAGCAGGCCGGGCACGGCGGTCTCGGCTCCCGGGCTGGGGAAGCCGGACAGGTCGGGGCGACCGAACGCGTCGAGCCGGGTGTCGTTCGGGAACGGAAGCCCGAAGAAGTCGACCTCGCCGGACTCCGGGAGGTCCGGCACGTCGAAGAGCACGCGGAAGTCCCCCTCGAGGTCGTCCTCGGGGCAGGCGCCGCCCTCCCACCAGGGGATCCCGATGTCGACGCACGCGCCCGCCTCGTCGCAGAAGTGGCCGGCCTGGCAGTCGTCGTCACTCGCGCAGCTGTCGCCGTCCGTGCCGGTCCCGTCGCTGCCTTCGATCGCGCACACGTTGTCGGAGGTGCACACGAGGCCGTGGGCGCACTCGACGCTGGCCGAGCAGTCGTCCCCCTCGCCGGTCCCGCCGAGCGCGCCCGCTTCGACGCACACGCCCTCGTGGCCGCACACGAGCCCACGCTGGCACGGCTCCTCGAGGCAGCTCTCCCCGGCCCCGGGGAGCAGGCTCCCCTTCAGATTATCGCCACACCCGCACAGGAGGACCAGCCAGAGGAGACGCGCCATCCGCCTATGGTAGCGGAACCGGATAGGGCTCGCGCGTGACGGTGCTCGCGCTGCTCGAAGAGACGCTCGCCGCGGGCGCGAGCGACCTCCACCTGCTGGTCGGGGCGCCGCCCTCCATCCGGGTGCATGGCGACATCCACGCGCTCGCGCACCCCCCGCTCGACGCCGCGACCTGCCGCGCGCTCGTGGAGCCGCTCCTCGACGGAGAGCGGAGCGCCACGCTCCGGGCGGAGTGGCAGGTGTGCTTCAGCATGGCCCCCACCGCCGCGGACGGCGGCCGGATCGGCCACTTCCGCGTGTCGGTGCACCTCCGGGACGGCGTGCCCGAAGCCGCCATCCGCGTCACGCCCCAGCGCGTCCGGACGTTGGAGGAGCTGGGGCTGCCCCCGGTCCTGCGCGACCTCATGATGCGCGACACCGGGCTCGTACTGGTCACGGGGCCGACCGGCCAGGGCAAGACCACGACCTTCAACGCGCTCATCGACGAGGTCAACACGCGCCAGCGGCGCAAGGTCATCACCATCGAGGACCCCGTCGAGTATCGCCACCGGCACGACCGCTCGATCATCGTCCAGCTCGAGGTGGGGACAGACACCCGCTCGTTCCCCGACGCGCTGCGGCACGCCCTGCGCGAGGATCCCGACGTCATCTGCATCGGCGAGATGCGCGACCTCGAGACCATCTCCACCGCGCTGACCGCCGCGGAGACCGGCCACCTCGTGCTCGCGACGCTGCACACCCCCTCCGCCATCGGCACGATCAACCGCATCATCGACGTGTTCCACCCGAGCCAGCAGGCCCAGGTGCGCGTGCAGCTCGCGAGCACGCTCGCCGGCGTGGTCTCGCAGCGGCTCCTCCCGCGCGCCGACCAGCGGGGGCGGGTCGTCGCGTGCGAGGTGCTGCTCGCCACCGACGCCGTCCGGAACCAGATCCGCGAGGACAAGGTGCACCTGATGCACAACGTCCTCGCCACCGGCCGCGCGCTGGGCATGCAGCGGCTGGAGGACCACCTGAGGGTTCTCCTGGAGACAGGCCGGGTTTCTCGATCGGCCGCCGCCGCCGCCGCCAACGACGTCCGCGTCATCGCGGACCTCCTGTAGAGCCACGCGCCGAACGAGTGACCTCCTCGCCACGCGCGGCCCTTACAATTTCCCGTCGAAAGCAGGTGCCGGGTTGAGCCCCCGCTTAGGCTCGGCTCATGCAACGCCGCGGCTCGATCTCGATCCCGTTCGCGCTCAGCCTCACGGTCATCCTGGCGTTCGCCGCGATCTCCGTGGACCTGGGCCTCACGCGCTACCACCGGCAGGAGCTGGGCAACGCCGCCGAGGCCGCGGCCCACGCGGGCGCCGCGCAGCTCGACGGTACCGAGGCCGGGCTCGTCGCGGCCCGGGCGACCGCCGTCGCACTCGGCGCCGAGAACCTCGTCGGCGGCCGGTCGGTGGCGCTCGACCCCAACGAGTCCAACGACGCCGAGGGGGACGTCGTGCTCGGCTACTGGGAAGGCGATCACCTCGAGCCCTCGATGGAGCCGGCGCTCGTCACCGCCGTCCAGGTCGTCGCGCACCGGGAGGACCTCTCCTCGTTCTTCGCCCAGGTCGTCTTCGGCCGGGAGTACCTCTCCGCCGGCGACTACGCGATCTCGCAGTCGGGCGGGCCCTCGGAGGCCGAGTGCCCACTCCCCATCGCGCTCGCGGACTGCGAGTTCGCCGCGATCGTGGCGGGCGGCTGCTCGACCGACATCCTCCTCACCAGCGCCCGGATCGACAACGGCGCCTGGGGCCAGCCCGGCTCGACGACGCCGAACGCCAACTACATCCGGGATGCCCTCGACCGCGCGAGCTGCGCCGCCGCGGGCGAGACGGGCCAGCAGGTCACGCTGAACAACGGCTCGGTGACCAGCGCGATCCAGAAGCTGGCCGCCGCGGTCAACGCGTCGACCGACACGTGGGACAGCGCGACGTGGGGCACGCAGCCCGCCGCCATGTCCGGGAGCGCCATCAGCCCCTACGGCCACGTGCTCGCGGGCCAGGTGATGGTCTTCGACGACCCCGGGAACTGCGCCAACATCCAGTACACGGGCAACCACGAGATCGTGGCCTACGCCCAGGCGGTCGTCTACGACGTGGTCACGACCACGAGCGACAAGCGCTTCCGCCTGCGCATCGTCTGCGAGGAGACCGACGCCCAGGGCGGCGGCGCCTACTTCGGCACCACGGTCCCGCCGAAGTTCGTCCGCTAGCGCGGCGTTCGGGCGGACCTGGCCGATCTGGCCGTGCGATTGCCGGCCTGGCTACCGGGCCTGGCGCCCGGCTTCTTCCGGCGGCGTGCCGAACCCCTCCCGGAACAGCGACGCGTAGGCGCCGTCCCGCGCGAGCAGCTCGGCGTGCGTCCCCTGCTCGACGACCCGCCCGGCGTCCATCACCACGATGCGGTCGGCGTGCACGACGGTCGAGAGGCGGTGGGCGATGACGAGGCAGGTCTTCCGGGTGAACACGCGCTCGATGGCCTGCTGGAGGAGCTGCTCGGTCACCGGATCGACGCTGGCGGTGGCCTCGTCGAGCACGACGATGGCGGGGTCGCGGGCGAGGGTGCGGGCCAGGGCGAGGATCTGGGCCTCTCCCGCGGAGAGGTTGGCCCCGCGGTCACGGACGCGGTGCTCCAACCCGTCCGCGTGGCGCGCGGCGATGGCGGCGGCGTTCGACAGCGCGATGGCCTCGTCCACGCGCGCGGGATCGAGCCCCGTGTCCCCGAGGGTGACGTTGAAGCGGAGGGTGTCGCTGAAGAGCTGGACTTCCTGGCGCACGGAGCCGATCACCCGGCGGATGCGCGCCGGCGCGATCCGGGAGAGCTCCACGCCGTCGAGCGTGATGCTCCCGGCGTACCCGTCGTGCACGCGCGCGAGGAGGCGGACCAGCGTGCTCTTGCCCGATCCCGTGCGCCCGACGACCGCCACGACCTCGCCGGGCTGCACCTCGAGGGAGATGCCGTCGAGCACCCACGGCCCGTCCGGACGGTAGCGGAAGCGCACGTCCTGGAGGGAGAGACGGCCGGAGGCGTGGACGAGGTCGGCGTCTCCGGGGGTGATGCGCTCGGTCACGCCGAGGAGCCAGAAGATCTTGTCGAGGGCCGCGACCGCGCGCTGGAGGAAGGTCACCTTGCCGGAGAACTCGCGCAGGGGGCGGAAGAGGCGGTCCACGTAGTCGACGAACGCCACCACGAGGCCCACGCTCACGGCGTCCGCGCCGGTGGCGCCCACGCGGGCCGCTCCGTACGCGAGCATGAGGGCGATGCAGACGCTCGCGAGGCCGTCGATGATCGCGTAGAGCGAGGCGTCGTAGTAGTTGTTCTCCACGTTCGCGTCGCGATGGGTGGTGTCGAGCGCGCGCATCCGCGCGATGGTGCGCTCTTCCTGGCCGTAGAGCTGGAGGACCTCGATGCCGGCGAGGCGCTCGGCGAGGAACGCGTTGAGCGCCGCGAGGGCGTCGCGGACCCGCCCGAAGAGGACGCGCATCCGGCGCCGGAAGAACTCGATGAGGGCCGCGAGCGGCAACCCGATGCAGAGGAGCAGGAGCGTGAGCCGCACGTCGAGCGCGAACATCGCGACGAGCGTGCCGCCCATGACCAGCACGTCGAGCAGGATGCTGATGCTGCCGGCGGTCAGGGCCTCGTTGAGCGCGTCGATGTCGGAGGTGGCGCGCGTCATGAGCTGGCCCGTCGGCTGGCGCTCGAAGAAGCGTTGCGAAAGGCCGAGGGTGTGGCGGAACAAGGCCTCGCGGAGCCGCAGGATGCTGTTCTCCGCGGCGGTCGCGAGCAGGAGCGTGTAGGCGGCTTCGAGCACGAACGAGAGCGCGACCACGGTCAGGAAGGCCCCGGCGACGATCCAGAGCCCCTCCCCCCGGCCCGCGACGATGTGCTCGTCGAGCGCGCGCTTGAGAAGGAGCGGCTGGACGAGGCCCAGCCCGGCGACGAGCGGGGTGAGGCACAGCGCGATGCCGAAGCGGACCCGATCGGCGCGCAGATAGGGCCACAGGCCGCGGAAGAGGTCCATCGCCGTGGACGGGGTGGGGCGGACGGGCGCGCTCACGAGGCCTCCCGCTGGGCGGACCAGGCGTCCCGGTAGGGGCCCGGCCGCGCGAGGAGCTCGGCGTGGGTGCCCTGGTCGACGAGGCGCCCTTCGTCGAGGACGAGGACCATGTCGGCCTGCTCGAGGGCGGAGAGGCGATGGCTGACGATGATGCGCGTGGGCGTGCGGCCGTCGGCACGCCGCTCCCGGAGCATCGCGAGCAGCTCGCGCTCGGTGTGGTGGTCGACCGCGGAGAGCACGTCGTCGAGGAGCACGACGTCCGTGTCCCGGACGAGCCCGCGCGCGAGGGCGACGCGCTGGCGCTGGCCACCGGAGAGCGAGATGCCGCGTTCGCCGACCACGGTGCCGAGTCCGTCGGGGAGGGCCTTCAGGTCGACGGAGAGCGACGCCGCGGCGACCGCGGTCCGGATCGCCTCGCCGGAGGCACCGAGGCCCACGTTCTCCTCGATGCTCTCCGAGAACAGGAACGGCGCCTGGGGCACCATCGTGATGCGGTGCCGCCAGTCGGGGAGGTCGACGCGGGTCACGTCGACGCCGTCGACGAACACGGTGCCCGGAGGAGGGTTGTCCAGGCGGGCGAGCAGGCGGAGCAGGGTGCTCTTGCCGGCGCCGGTGCGGCCGAACACACCGATGGTGGCGCCGCCGGGGAGCACCACGTCGACGTCGTCGAGCACCTTGCGCTCCGGGGCGTCGGGCCACGCGTAGGAGAGGTGGCGAAGCTCGATCGTGGGCCCGGTGGCACCCACGGGCAGCGGCAGCGCGCGCCCTGCGTCAGGGCGGTCGGGGACGGCGTCGAGCACCGTGTAGATGCGCTCCAACGACGCCTCGGAGCGCTGGAACACCGGGAGGAGCACGCCGAGGAGCCGCAGCGGCACGAGGAGGTAGGCCACCAGCGCGATGAACGCCGCGATCTGGCCGGCGGTGAGCCGGCCCGCGAGGACCATGTCGCCGCCGAGCGAGATGAGCAGGAACACGCAGACGCCGCCGGCCACCGTGAGCACCGGGAACACGAGCGCGCGGAGGCGCGCCATCGCGAGGTTCGAGGCGCGGAGCGCGCTGGCATGGCGCAGGAGGCGGGCGACGAAGGTCTCCTCCACGCAGAAGGCCTGCACGGTGGCGACGCCCTGGAGCGAGCCGAGGAGATCGTCGGAGAGCGCGGCGAGCTGGGCCTGCGCCTGGCGCTGCATGTCGAACATGCGCCCCACGCCGCCGCGCACGACGACGAACGACACCGCGACCGGCACGGCGCACGCGAGGGTGAGGGTCGGCGAGATGAGGAGCATCTGCCCGACCGCCATGAAGAGCGCCGCGACCACGTTGATGCCCTGGAGGAGCGCGAACCCGGCGAAGGCCCGGGCAAAGGTCACGTCGCTCGTGGCGCGGGAGAGGAGGTCCCCCGTCGTGTACTTCGCGTAGAAGTCGGGCTGGAGCCGGAGGAGGTGCGCGAAGAGGTCCTCGCGGAGCGCGAACTCGGCGTGCCGCCCGGGCGTGAAGAAGAGCACGCGCGACAGCGTGCGGGTCGCGATGATCGCCACGCCGAGGAGCCCGATGTGGATCGCGGCGTCGCGCACGCCCGGGGCGCCCGCGCGCAACGCGTCGAGCCCGTGGGCCATCTCGACCGGCACGCGCACGGAGAGGCCGTTCGTGAGGACCACCAGGAAGGTGCCGACGACGTACCACCAGGCGAGCGGCCGCACGTAGGCGCCCATGAAGCGGCGGGTGAAGGTCAGGTCGGCTCCATCGGCCCGCGGGCCGTCCCCGAGGGGTCGGCTTCCTAACCAGAACCAGCACGCGTTCCGATCGAAACGGCGCGGTCCGTGGCCCGGGTCGCGGTTCTCGTCGGCATCCCGCGCGCGGGCCGGCGCAGATTCCGGCCCAGGCACGACGGACGCGATACGGCCCGCCGCGCATGGACCCCTTCGCGAAGTTCGGGGCTCGCGCCCGCCGCTCCCTGGAGTGGAGGCGCCACCTCCTCACGCGGCGCATCCGCGAGATCGGCGCCGGGCCGCGGCTCGCCCGCACGGATCTCCGGCTGCTCTCCGCTGCCGGCTACCCCCTCGCCGCCCGCCTCACACGTCCGCAAGGCGACGACCGCCTCCCCGGCGTGGTCATCAGCCCGGCCATCCACCAGGGCCTGCGCGAGGTCGACACGTACGCGTCCGCGGTCACCGCGGCGGAGGTCGCGCGCCTCGGCTACGCCGTGCTCTCCTTCGATCCCGCCGGGCGCGGCGAGAGCTGGGGGGAAGAGGACTTCGGCGGGCCGGAGCACCAGGACGACCTCCGCGTCGCCATCCTCGCCCTGCTCGCCACCCCGGGCGTGACCGGCGTGGGCGTGTTGTCCCTCTCCTACGGCATCGTCGCGGCCGCGGGCGCCTTGTCCCGCTACGCCGACGAGCTGCCCGTGCGCTGGCTCCTCGACTGGGAGGGGCCGTGCGACCGCGAGATCATCACCACCGGCGGCACCCGCCTCGTCCCCGCCGCGGGCCATGCCCTCGACGACGAGGACTACTGGCGGCCGCGCGAGCCCGTGCGGCACATCGGGGGCGTGCGGTGCGGCTACGCGCGCCTCCAGGCCTGGCCGGACCACGCCCAGCCGGACGAGCTCCGGCACGCCGAGCGGATGATCCGCGCCGGCGCGGCCGGATCCGTGCCGTGGGTGCAGATCAACGACCACCCCCGGGGGGTGCTCCCGCCGAGGCCGATCTGGCTGGCGGGGGGGCCGTTGGCGGCGAACGAGGCGATCCTGCGGAAGTTGGGGGATCTGAGGGGCTGATCGACCCGGCCGTTCGGTCGACTACCCGCCCTTCGGCGGGGGGGGCTGGCCGCCCGGACCACCGGGTCCACCGCCGCCGCCCGGACCGCCGGGCCCACCGCCGCCGCCCGGAGCACCGGGCCCACCGCCGCCGCCGGGCCCCATGCCGCCCGGAGCGCCCATCGCCCCGGATGCGCCGTTGGCGCCGTCTCCGTCGGGGTTCGGGTCCGCGGGGATGAGGTTGCCCGTCGAGGCGCCGCGCGTCTCCGTGGGCTGGAGCACGTCCTGGAGGCCGTCCTCCAGCAAGAACTTGTTGCGCTGCTCCGCAGGCAGGGACGCGAGGAAGGTCATGAACGACCCGACGGCGTGCCGACGGTAGGCCTCCCACGCGTCGAGCGCGGTCTTGGTGATCCCCTGGTAGGCCGCGGGCCAACCCGGCTGCGTGAGATCGAGCCGGTTGGTCTCGGCCACCGCCGTCGCCATCGCCTTCTGGTAGTCGAGGAACTTCGCGTGCACCTCGAGCTTGCCGCGCAGCACGGCCTCCACCTCCGCCGGGCTGAAGTGGTCGGTCTTCGTCCGCGCGAACGGGTTCGCCGCGCCGGTCATCGGGTGCGAGGCCAGGAGTTCGAGGAGCATCGGCGGCTGGCCCATGCGCAGCCGGTACGTGATCTGCTCGGCGTCGAAGAGGCCGAACAGCGCCACCACCGTGGTGAACTGCTCCTCGATGAGCTTCCGCTCGGCGGCCACGAAGGCGTCGCTCCGTTCGGCCAGCACGGGGGCCGTCGCGTGGTCGAGCAGCGCGCTCGAGAGGCGGATCTCCTCCTCGCGGATGGCGGTCTCCAACCCGTCCTCGCGGAGCGCGGCGTCGTTGGTGAACGTCTTGAACGCCGGGAGCTGCGCCGCCGTGATGTCGGGGCCCCAGTTCGTCTCCAGGAAGCGGGCGCCGAGCGCGAGCAGCCGGAAGCCGTCCGGCGGCTGCACGGCCACGGAGAGGGCATCTCCCCCGGGCGGCCCCCCCGGCGCGCCGGCCCCCTGCGGATCGGACGAAGGCGCGGGCGGCGCGTCGCAGCCCTGCGCGAGGCCCACGAGCAGGGCCGACAGGACGAGGAGCGAACCAGGAGCACGAGACAAAGAGACCCCCATCGTCAGGCAGTGTAGCAACTCGGCCGCGCGGATCATCGGGGGGCCGCCGCCCCGCCGGGGCTCATGCCCAGCTCGGCCTTCAAGAACGCATACATGTCGGCGCTCGCGTCGATGGCCTGCGACACCTGGTCCGCGCCGCCGTGCCCGGCGTTGCGCTCGATCCGCAGGAGCGCCGCGCGGACGGCGCCCGTGGCGGAGGGCCGCGTCGCGTGCTGGATGGCGGCCACGAACTTGCGGGCGTGCATCGGATCGACCCGATCGTCGTGATCGGCGGACATCATCAAGAGCGCCGGGTACGCGGTGCCCTCGGTGACGCGATGGTAGGGCGAGTAGGCGCGCAGGAACGCGAGCTGGTCGGGCTCCTCGGCGGTCCCGTACTCGGGGATCCAGGTGCGGCCGCTCCCGAACCGGTGGTAGCGCACCATGTCGAGCAGCGGCACGGAGCACACGACGGCGCCCCAGAGATCCGGACGTTGGGTCATCGCCGCGCCGACCAGGAGCCCGCCGTTGCTGCCGCCGTTGATCGCGAGCTTGTCGGGGCGGGTCCAGCCCTGCCGCACGAGGTGCTCCCCGGCGGCCACGAAGTCGTCGAAGACCTTCTGCTTGTTCGCCCCGCGCCCGGCGTCGTGCCACGCCTGACCGTACTCGCCGCCCCCGCGCACGTTCGCGACGGCGTAGATGCCGCCGGCCTCCAGCCAGGGGTAGATCGACGGCCGGAAGGACGGCGTCAGCGACACGCCGAAGCCGCCGTAGCCGTAGAGCAGGGTGGGGTTCGCGCCGTCGCGCGGGGCGTCCGCGCGGTGGATGAGGAACATCGGGACGATCGTGCCGTCACGCGACGTGAAGCGGGTCTGCTCGACGACGTACGGCGAGGGGTCGATCGGGAAGTCGACCTTGCCCCAGGGCGAGGCCCGGCCGGACGCGACCTCCATCCGGTAGACCTGCCGTGGCAGCGTGAACGAGCTCAACTGGAAGTACGCGTCGTCCCGGTCCGCGAGGCCCGAGAGCGCGGACACCGTGCCGACGGCGGCGAGCGGCACCGTCCGGACCGGCTTGCCGTCGAGCGTCGCGATGCGGAGCTCCGAGGTGGCGTCCACGAGGTAGGTCAGCGCGAGCCGGCCGCCCACGACGTTCATCTCCTCGAGGATGTGGTCGGGGTCCTCGCCGACGATCTCCACCCAGTGCTTCCGGTCGAGCTTGTCCGCGGCGGTGCGGAAGACGCGGCCGAGCGGCGCGCCCTCGTTCGTCCAGATGTAGAGCTGGTCCTTCCACGCGGTGACGGAGAAGCGCGCCCGGGGCGAATCCGCCACGAGGTGGAAGTCGCCGCCCGCCGCCAGGTCCCGCATGTAGACGGCGTTCGCGGTCCAGCCGCGCGCCACCTCCACGAACAGGTAGCGACCGTCGGGGCCCATCCAGGCGCCGAGGAAGGCGGAGGGGTCTCCGGTGCGCGGGTGGACGAGGGGGTCCCCCGCGGGGTCCGTGCCGAGCGCGTGGTAGCGGATCTCGGTGTAGCCGGGCCGCTCGTCCGCGGGGATCGTAGAATCCGTCGGGAGCCACTCGTAGTAGAAGCCGGCGCCGTCGGGCGTCCAGTCGGGGCTGGCGTACTTGGCGCCCGGGATCGCGTCGACCGCCGAGACCGCGCCCGTGTCGACGTCGGCGACGTGAAGCGTCGCCTCGTCGGCGGCGTTCGGCCGCTGCATGAAGGCGACCTTGCGCCCATCCCACGACGGCGACCAGTCTCCGAGCGACACCGACCCGCCGGCGTCCCACCGGTTCGGGTCGAGCAGCACGCGCTCCGCGCCCTCTGCGCCGGTCCGCCAATAGAGGACGGCCTTCTCCGACCCCGCGCGAGTCCGCAGGTAGAAGAGGCGGTCGCCCCGGAGCATCGGGGCGGACATGGCGTCGACGTAGTAGAGCTCGCGGAAGCGGGCGGCGAGGGCGTCCCGCCCGGGGAGGCCACGGAGGGCGTCGCGCGCGTAGTCGTCCTGGGCCTTCATCCAGGCCTGGACCTCCGGGCTCGTCTCGTCCTCCAGCCATCGGTAGGGGTCGGCGACGAGGGTGCCGCCGAGGTCCTCCACCACGTCGGTGCGCCGCGTGGCGGGCCAGGTGTCCGGTGCGGGCTTCGCGGGGGCGACACCGACGACCGGCATCGGCGCCGCGCCGCCCGGTCCGACCGCCGGGCGAACGCACGCAATGGCGAGCGCCACGGCGGCGACGGGGGCCAGGAACCAGCGCACGAGCGCCTCAGGGCAAGCCGGCCGCCATAACATGGACCCCGGATTTTCTGATAGGCTGCCCGCCATGTACGCTCGGCGCCGCAGCTCCGGATGATCTTCGCCCTTGTTACGGCCGCAATGGCCGGGTCCCCGCCGTCTCTCGAGGCCCCCGTGGTCTCGGGTATCCGCAACAAGAAGGACGCGGGCGTCGTCATCGGCGTCGAGGACTTCACCGCCCTCATCGACGCCCCGGGCACGCTGGCCGACGCCGCGGCGATGCGCGCCTGGCTCCAGTCGACGCGCGGGCTCGACGCGTCCCGGATCCAGGCGGTCGACAACGCCACGGCCGCCACGGCCCGCACCGCCGTCGAGAAGGCGGCCAAGGACGTGAAGCGCGGCGCGACGTTGTGGATCTACTGGTCCGGCCACGGGGACGTCGTGGAGGGCAAGCGGATGCTGCTGGGCGCCGATGCCGACCCCACGGCGGCGCCCGGGGCCAACGCCATCGGGCTCGACGAGCTCGTGGAGATCGCGGAGAAGTCGAAGGCGAAGCAGGTCCTCATCGTGTTGGACGTGGGCTTCGGCGGCATCGGACGGGAGGGCGAGGCCCTCTTCCCCCCGCCGGAAGAGTTCGGGCCGATCCCCGTCAACGGCCAGAGCAAGGTCAGCATCTGGAGCGGCACGACGACCTCCGAGCCCGCGTACCGGTACCCGGCAGCCGAGCGCTCGATGTTCAGCTACTTCGTCGTCGGCGCGCTCCGCGGCTGGGCGGACGGGCAGATCGGCGCCCCGGCGGACGGCACGGTGAGCCTGCAGGAGGCCCAGGGCTACGTCGCGCGCGTGATCCGGCAGGTTGGAGGCGGCGAGCAGAAGCCCGGCAAGGAGACCCGCGCGGACGTGACCGCGTGGGGGCTCGCCGGCGGCACCCTCGAGGCCGGTCCCAGCAAGGAGGACCTCGCGGCGCTCGCGCTCACCGAGAAGGGCCGCCGCGTCCGCAAGGCAGAGGCCGCGCTCCTCGCCGTCGCCGCGCGCGAATGGGAGACCGTCGCCGCCGCCACCGCGATCGCCTCGGCGGAGACCGAGGCGGCGCTGAAGGCCTTCCTCGTGAAGTACGACGCCGCCACCGTCACGGTGGACGGCGCGCAGGTCGCGGTGGCCGTGCCCCAGGTGGCCGACGCCCGCGCCCGGCTCGACACCTTCGCGCGCGACGCCGCGAAGAAGCAGAAGAAGAAGAAGAAGGCGAAGCGGACGAGCGCGAAGGTCGCCCCGACGGCGGTGGCCGTTCCGACGGGTCCCTGCGCGGATCTCCTCGCGCTGGAGCCGAAGGCGATCCTCGGCGAGCTGACCCCCGAGCTCGGCGCCTGCCTGGAGACCCGGATCGCGGAGGAGAAGCTCCTCACGACCAAGGACAAGCTCTCCCGCATGCTGATGATCAACGCGGACGCCAAGGGCGACATGCCCGAATGGACGCGCCTCGCGGCCCGCCACCTCGAGGACTTCGACCGCTCGGATCCCGACCTCTGCTTCAAGTTCGCGCTCGTGCTCTCGCGCGGCGGCATCGAGGACGCCGAGCTGGTCCTGCGCTGGGCCGACTACGCGCTGGAGAACAAGCACATCTGGGACGGCCCGACCTACATGTCGCGCGTCTACAACCTCCTCCGCCTCCGCGCCGAGACGGCCGTCCGCATGTGGCACGACGCCGAGGACGACTTCATCGAGGAGCGCAGCGACGAGAACCGGGAGGGCGCCGAGCGCTACCGGGGCATCGCGAAGGACTACTCGCGCGAGTGGCTCGACTACGCCCGCACGAGCGCGCAGCCGGAAGATCGCGCCGTGGCCCTCTGCGAGAGCGCGTCGGGCAACGCGGCATTCTGCGCCGCGGGGTGACCCCTCGTTCGATCGGCCCGCGCCGCCGGGGCCGTTCGGAGGGCGCCGCGTGATAGGCGCGCCGCATGCCTCGTGTGTACATCAAGACCTTCGGCTGCCAGATGAACGAGTACGACAGCGGCAAGATGCGCGCCCAGCTCGCGCCGGCCGGCTTCGTCCCCACCGATGACATCGACGACGCCGACCTCGTCATCGTGAACACCTGCTCGATCCGCGAGAAGCCCGAGCAGAAGCTTCACTCGTTCCTCGGCCGCATCCTCCCCCAGAAGAAGGTCCGCCCCGTCACCGTGGCGGTCGCCGGCTGCGTGGCGCAGATGGACGGGGGCCGCCTCTTCAAGAAGTACCCGACGGTCGACCTCGTCTTCGGCCCCGACGCCGTGAGCCGCGTGCGCGAGATGGTCGACACCGCGCGCACGCGCCGCGTGCTCGACACCGAGTTCTTCGGCTCCGACGGCTACCCGTTCTCCTCCGACCTCGACCCCGACGCGTTCGGCCGCGTGGGCGCGTTCGTCACCATCCAGAAGGGCTGCGACAACCGCTGCACGTTCTGCATCGTCCCGACGACCCGCGGCGACGAGGTGAGCCGCCCGGCCGACCAGATCCTGGCGGAGGTCGAGGGGCTCGTGGCCAAGGGCGTCCGCGAGATCACGCTCATCGGCCAGAACGTGAACTCCTACGGCTTGAAGGTGCCCGGCAGCCCCACGTTCGCGGAGCTCCTGCGCCTGGTCCACGCCATCGAGGGCGTGGAGGTCATCCGCTACACCACGTCCCACCCGCGCGACATGGGGGACGACGTCGTCGCCTGCTACGCCGACCTCCCGAAGCTCGCCTCCCACCTGCACCTCCCCGTGCAGAGCGGCTCCGACCGGGTGCTCCGGCGCATGAAGCGCTTCTACACGCGCGCCCGCTACCTCGAGGTGGTCGCCAAGCTACGCGCGGCGCGGCCCGACATCGTGTTCACCACCGACGTCATCGTGGGCTTCCCGGGCGAGCAGGACACGGACTTCGCGGAGACGATGACCCTCATCGACGCCGTGCGCTTCGAGGGCTCGTTCAGCTTCAAGTTCTCCCCGCGACCGGGCACCCCGGCGCTCCGCCTGATGGACGACGCCGTGCCGGACGGCGTGGCCCAGGAGCGCCTGGAGCGGCTCCAGGACCGCCAGCGGGACCTCCAGCTCGAGGCCCACGCGGCGCTCGTCGGGGTGACCCTGCGCGTGCTGGTGGAGGGGCCGTCCGCCCACGACGAGGGCGTCGTCTGCGGGCGCACGAGCACCTTCAAGATGGTGAACTTCCCCGGCGACGCCGCCCTCACCGGGCAGTGGGTCGACGTTCGGGTCACCCGGGCCTTCGCGAACACGCTCCGCGGGGAGCGCGTCGATCACATGTCCGAGGCCGCCATCACGACGACGAGCCCGACGTAGAACAGGATCAAGCCCAGGTACAGCAGGGAGAACAGCAGCGCCACGGCGCCGGACACGAGGCCGGCGGTGGCCGCGGCGTCGAGCCCCTCCCCACTCGCCGGCGCCTGCTTCGCCTGGGTGCCGTACCAGAGCGCGACCACGGAGAGCGGCAGCGCCGCGAACCAGGGCAGGTAGCACAGGCACGGCCCGACGACGCCGCAGACGAGGGCGGCGATGCCGGTCCACAGCGAGACGATCGCCGCGCCGGAGCTCGCGCCCCCGGCGGCGGTGTCCGGAAATCCGTAGGGGTCGGAGGCCATCGAGCTACAGCTTGTAGTTGACGGACCGCGTGAACAGCAGGGTCGGCTTCGCCGCGATGGAGGCCGCCTTGCTGATGTTCACCACGATGACGCCGGAGGCTGACGGGACCGGCGTGAACATGCGGAAGAACTGCACGGAGGGGCCCTTGTCCGCGATGGCGTCCCGCGTGACCTGGATGCGCGACTCGGCGACCTTCTTGCCGTCCGCGAAGGCCTCGGCGACGAGCCAGTAGGCGACGCCGTCGAACTCGGTGCGGTTGCGTGCGTAGAGCACGGGCATCTCGATCACGACGGCATCCTTGTCCGCCACGACCACCTGAGGCGACCAGTTGTCGCCGAGCACGTCCTTGCCGACCACGTCGAGCGGCATCTTGGTGTTCGAGCCCACGGTCGAGCGGGGGTCGACGAACGCGGAGAGGTCCTTCTCCTTGTCGATCGCGGTGGCCTTCACCGGGGCGCTGAAGGTCGGCATGTCGTCCATGTCGTCCTCGTCCTTGAACGAGCCGGCATCCGGGATATCGGCGTTGTTTCCCTTCTTCTCGCCCTCTTCGCTGAAGAGATCGTCGTCCTCGTCGGCGAGGAGGTCCTCGACCGGGGCGACCGGAGCCGCAACCGTGGGCTCCTCGGCGAAGGCGGGACCTGCACCGAGCGCAAGGGCAATCAGGAGAGCGTGGCGCAAGGGAGACTCCAGGGTTGGACGGACACAGGGACGGAGACGCGCCCCACGCGCCGCTAAGCGGCCTCTACTGTAGACGAGGTGAACCGTTTGTCAAACCGCTACGCTCGCTTGCTCATTCCCCGACCGCCTGCTCCCACCCGGCGCGATAAAGCCAGCCGCCATGGGCACGAACCCCTATCGGCTGGCGGACCGTCGGCAACGCCTCGCTCGAGGGCGCCTCGAAGGCCCGCTTCCTCGCCTCGCGCGGGCCGCCCCCCTCGTCGGCGCGGTGGCCGCGGTGTGGCTGTCGGGGGGGCTCTACACGACGCTGTTGGCCGGCGGGCCGACGGCCTGGGCCGCCGGGTTCACCGGGCTCGTCGCCCGGATCGGGCTCGTCGTCGGCGCGCTCCTGGCACTGACCACCTATGACGCCCTCGTGCGGGGCCCGGACCGGGGGGTGCTCGACATCCACCCGCTGCTCCCCGGCCCCTGGCTCGCCGCGCGCGTAGAGGGGCTGGTGCGGGACCGCCTCCCCTGGCTCCTCGTCGCCGCGGTGTTCCTCGTGCCCGTGCTCCCGAACACCAAGGCCTTCGGGCTCGGCGCCATCGTGCTCCTCGGGGCGTGGGTCGCCGGGCTCGGGGCCGGCCTCGGCGTCAACCTCGCCGCGCCCGGCCTCGCCACCCGGCCCGCCCTCGCGGGGCTCTTCGATGCCATCCGGGGTCCGAACCCGCGAATGCAGGCCGCCCTCCTCTACGCCCCCGGGGTCGCCCTCGCGCTCTCCGGCACGGCGACCGTGGCCGCGGCATGGGGCGCCGGCCGCCTCCTCCTCGGCGATCCGGTGGGCGCGCTCGGCCTCGCCGCCCCCTTCGTCGTGGGCGCGCTCGGCGTCGTGTTGGCGGTGCGCTCGGCCCCCGCCATGGCCGGCATCGGCGCCGTGCTCGGCGAGATCGAGGCCGCGTGGGCGCAGGCAGAGGACCCCGAGGACGCCCGCGCCGTCTACCTCGAATGGTCCGTGCGCCTCGCCCCGGCGCCGCTGCGGCTCGCGCTGCGCAAGGAGCTGAGGCACCTCTGGCGGTCCCACCGCGGCTGGGTGACCGCCTCGTGGGGGCTCGCGCTGCTCGCGGGGATCGCGGGCTGGTCCAGCGCGTCCGACGGCATCGGCCGCTTCGCCCAGGTCGGCGCGACGGCGCTGGCGGCGTTCGGGTACGTCGGCGTGCGGCTCGGCGCCGGGGATCCGCCCTGGCTCGACACCTTCCTCCCCCTCCGGGGCCGGATCCCGGCGCGCGCCCTCGCGGTGTTCTCGGCGATGCAGGTGGTCGTCGCCGTCGGCACCGCAACGCTGCTGGTCCGCCAGGGAAGCGAGGCCTTCGGCGTGTTCGCGCGGCTGGAGCTCCTCGCGGTCACGCTCGCGGCGGTGGCGGCGTGGGCGGGAGACGCGCTACGTGCACGGGGCGGCCTCGTCTATCTCCCAGCGGCGCTGCTGCTTTGGGCGATCGGAGGGGTGGCGTGATCGAGCTCCAGGGTGTGCGAAAAGTCTACGGGCGCTCGGTCGCGGTCGACCGCATCGATCTCACGATCGGCGCGGGCGAGATGGTCGGCCTCATCGGGCACAACGGCGCGGGCAAGTCGACCGTGCTGAAGATGCTCGCGGGGCAGCTCCTGCCGACCGAGGGGACCGTGCGCGTGGGCGGGATCGACGTGCGGGAGGACCCCGCCGGGGCCCGGCGCAAGCTCGGGTACGTGCCCGAGGAGCCCGCGCTCTATGACTACCTGACCGCCCGGGAGTTCCTGGAGCTCGTGGTCGCCGTGCGCGGGGGCGGCGACATCGAGGCGGCGCTGGAGATGACCGGGCTCGGCGCGGACGCCGACCGCCTCATCCGCGAATATTCGCAGGGCATGCGCCGGAAGACCGCCCTCGCGGCCGCCGTCGTCTCCCGGCCGCCGGTGATCGTGCTCGACGAGGCCCTCAACGGCCTCGACCCGCCCAGCGCCGCGCGCGTGAAGGCCGCCTTGCGCCAGCTCTGTGACGACGGCGCGACCGTCCTGCTCTCGACGCACATCCTGGAGACCGTCGAGCGGGTCGCGGGCCGCGTCGTCATGCTGGCGCACGGGCGCGTGGTGGCGGACGAGCAGACCGCCGACCTCGGCGCCGAGGGGCTCGAGCGCATGTTCCTGCAACGCATCGCCGAGACGGCCGCGGGTTGAGCCCTCCCATGATGTACCTCCCTGCCCTGCTCCTGCTCGGGTGCCACTCCGACGGCCCCGCGGTCACCGTCGTGGACGAGCGGGAGGCACATCGGCAGTGGATCGGCGCGTGCCAGGCGGAGACCGCCAGCTACGAGGCCTGCAGCGCCCACTGTGCCCAGGTCGCCGACCCGATGGGCCGCACGGACTGCTACTTCCAGCTCGCCGAGGCCGCGCCGCGGTGGGCGGAGGGCGATCCGCGACGAGCGATCGCGCTGGCCTACACCCTCTGCGCGGCGACCCCCGACTTCGGCGCGCAGTGCTTCCGCCACTCCCTCCACGAGATCGCGATCACGTGCAGCCCGCGCGCCATCCCGTGGGTGGACGAGCCCACCTGGCAGGCCGGCGAGCGATGGGCGCCCTGGCAGTCCTGCGTGGCAAAGCGCGTGCTCGATCGGCAGCAGGCGTCCTGCTTCCCGGCGCGGCGCCCCAGCTACCACAACCTGTGGAGCGCGGACGACGCCCCGCTGTGCGGGCTCTGATGGCCGCCCGCGGATGCACGTGATCCTGGCGCTCGCCAGCCTGTTGGGATGCGGGTCGGGTGAGACGCCGCCGGTGTCCCCGCCCACCCCGAGCGCACCAACGGTGGCGACGGCGCCGACGCCGCCCCCGGCCGCCCCTCCCCCCGTTCCCGAGCCTGCGGTGACGCCGGAGGTGGGGGTCGATGCGGACGAGTCGGCCCCGATCTCCGAAGACGAGCTCGTCGCCGCGCGCGCCCGCCAGATGCGCGCGGAGCTCGATCTCCTCGGCAAGCCCGCCCCGACGCTCTCGGTGAGCCGCTGGATCCAGGGCACGGGGAACCTCGGCTCCGCCAAGGTCACGCTCCTCGTGTTCTTCGAGGCCGAGGACTCCGACCGCGACGCCCTCGCGATCGTGGAGGCCCTCTGGCGGCGCCACCGGGACGCGGGGCTCGCGGTCATCGGCCTCACGCGCGAGAGCGACCTCCACCCGGCGCCGACGATCTCGGCCTGGCTGCGGCGCGTGGCGATCACCTTCCCGGTCGGCCTGGATGCCGAGGGGGCCACCGCCGAGGCGTGGCGCCGCTCCTCGACGCTCTCCGGCGCCCTCGTCCGCGAAGGTCGCGTCGCCTGGACCGGCAACCCCGCGCGCGTGACCGACGCCCTGCTCGCGGATCACTTGTAGCGACGGTCGAGGTTCTTTTTTCTCGATCGCGGGCCGGCGCGGCCAGTGATTAGATAGGGCGCCGCTCAAGCCCCCGGTCTGCGCCCCCGTCTCCGCGCCGGACCGCCCTCACCTTCGGGATCCCCATGCGCTCGATGCTCTTCCTCTCCGTGCTGCTCGCCGCGTGTGAAGGTCCCAAGGGCCCGGGCGCGCAGCCGCTGCCGCCCGAATGCGATCTCGCGGACCACCCCGCCGCGTACACCCTCTCGGCCCCGGTCGAAGTGCTCCGGGACGATCGCAGCATCCCGCACCTCTACGCGCAGAGCGACACCGACCTCTTCTGGGCCTCCGGCTACCAGACCGCCACCGACCGGCTCTTCGAGATGGACACGTTCGTCCGCTCGGCGCGCGGCACGTTGTCCGAGGTCCGCGGAGAGGAGTCCTACAACGACGACATGACCGCGCGCACCTTCAACTTCGGCCGCTACGCGTGCGACAGCCTCGCCTGGCTCGCGGAGGACCGGCCCGACGACTACGCGCTGATGGTCGCCTACGTCAGCGGCGTGAACGCCCGCATCGAGGAAGTGCGCGCGGGGGACGCCCCCCTGCCCTGGGGGTTCGGGCCCGCCGAGCTCGACTACCTGCCCGAGCCGATGGCGCTCTCCGACATCGTCACGGTCGGACAGCGGATCAACCTCGGCTATTCGAGCACGATCGAGTACGACATCCTCTACTCGCTCATGACGCGGCTCAACTCGAACTACGCCGACATGCCGGTGTTCGACCCCGCCATCGATCGCTTCATCGCCACGGACATCGCCCCGGTTTCGCTCGAGCGCCCGGCCTCCGCACCGCCGCGCCCCCTGACGTGGACCCCCGACGAGGCCGCCGCGTTCGTGAAGGGCGTGCAAGCCATCCGCGACTACACGTACCCGGGCGAGGGCAGCAACAACTGGGCGGTGAACGCCGCGTACACGGACAACGGGCGGCCGATCATCGCGAACGACCCCCACTCGAGCTTCCACGACCCGAACACGCTCTACATGCAGCACCTCAACTCGGCGGACGCCGGAGGCGCCTTCGACGTGGCCGGCTTCTCGTTCGTCGGCATTCCCGGCGTGCAGCTCGGCCACAACGCCAAGCTCGCCTGGGCCGCGACGACGAACTTCCCCGACCAGACCGACCTCTACGACGTTGCCATCACCGACGGCGTCGCGAACATGGGCGGCACGGACGTGCCGGTCTCCGAGCGCGAAGAGACCATCCGGGTCCTCCTCGCCGACGGCACGGTGGAGGAGCGGGTCATCACCATCCAGGACATCGACGGCTACGGCGTCGTCCTGCCGGAGGCCCTGCTCCCGGTCCCGAAGAACCTCTTCGCGAACGGGTCGGTGATGGTTGCGTGGATGGGCTTCAACCCGACCAACGAGATCCTCATCTACTTCGACCTCAACCGCGCCTCGACGCTGGACGAGTTCGAGGCTGCCATCGACCACCAGCGCGTCGGCATGCACAACTGGATGGGCGCGACGACCGACGGCATCCGCTACCACACCCACGGCCTCATCCCGGACCGCGGCCCCGTGGAGACGCGCCCCGCCGCCAACCAGATGCTCGACGCCTCGGATCCCCGCACGCTCTGGACGGGCGAGTACCTCTCCGAGGACCACCTCCCCCACCTGGACGGCACGCAGCCCTTCCTGGTGAGCGCGAACAACGATCCGTGGGGCCACACCGCCGACAACGACCCGTTGAACGACTCGTTCTACTACGGGAGCTTCTTCTCGCCCGGCTTCCGCGCCGAGCGCATCTCCAGCGAGCTCGACCGCGTCCTCGGAGCGGGGCCCGCGACCGCGGCCGACATGATGGCGTTGCAGCTCGACACCTACAGCACGCTCGCGGCCACGCTCGTCCCCCTCCTGGAGACCGCGGCGAGCCGCATGGACACCGACGAGGACCTCGAGGACTTCCGCGGGCGGGACGACCTCGTCGCCGCCGTCGCACGCCTCTCCGCCTGGGATCGGCGCATGGTGCGGTCCTCCGAGGAGGCCGCCCTCTTCCGCGCGTGGCAGGGCTTCGCCTCGAAGCGCACCCTCGGGAGCGACCTCTCGCTCCTCTTCCAGCCGGTCGAGACCGCGTCGCCGGTCACCATCGCCAAGATCAACCTGCTGGTCCACGAGGACGCCGTGGCCTCCGTGCTCGACGGGCGCGGAGACTACGATCTCCTCGCGGCGCTCGACGACGCCCTCACGTGGGGCATGGAGCGCCAGGCGGCCGAGGCGCTCCCGACGTGGACCTGGGGCGACATGCACCGCGTGAAGGTCCACCCGACGTGGGGCGAGACGACCTACCTCCCCGTCGACGGCGACGAGAGCACTCCGAACGTGTCGGCGTGCAGCTTCTGGGCGGAGAGCGGGGACCCAGACGACACCTGCAATGGCGACGAGGGCCCGATCTTCCGCTCGGTGACCACGTTCGCGGAGGACGGTGTCCCCGAGACCTCCTTCAACATCGCCTACGGCAACGACGACGGCACCGAGCTCTGGCGGGAGGGGCTCTACGATGGCCTCGCCTTCCGGCGCGCCGACGTCGAGGTCCGCACCGCCGAGGCGACCACGCTCGATCCGGAGTGACCCGTCGGGCGGCGGTCGCGCGGGCGTCGTCGCGAGGGGTCAGATCTCTTGCGGCACGATGGGCAGCGCGTCGACCGGCGTGAGCTTCTGGATCATGCGGTCCACGATGGGCGCGAGGCCCTTGGTGGCATCGTGGAACACGAAGCGCGCGGCCCCGGCGGTGGCGCGGTCCGCCTCGGTGACCCCGATGTAGTGCCCGTTCGGCCCGTGGCGGAGCACCACCTGGGGGTCGGGGCGGAGGCCGTCCTCCGCGGTCGTGGCGGCGCCGAAGTGGTAGCCGAGCACGCCCTCGGCGCGTGCCAGCGCGGTCCGATCGCGGCCGGTGACCACGGCGAGCTGGGCCAGCTCCGCGAGCCGCACGAGCCGCGTCGCATCCACCCGTGGCGCCTCGGCCTTCCAGCCGCGGAGCTCCGAGAGCGTCCTGGCCTTGATGGCGAGGTCGCCGGGGTCCCCCCCGCATTGGTTCACGACCACCCGCCACCCACCGGACGGGATGGGCCGTGGCCGGCCGGCGCGGACCCACGTGCCGGCCGCGCGGGCGATGATCCAGGGATCGTCGTACTCGCCGGTGGCCTCGAACGCGGCGACGTCGGCCGGGGTGGCGCCGGAGAGCGCGTGGATGACGGCGAGGCGCCCGGCGCGGGTGTCGAGGAGGGTGTCCTCCAGGGCGAACACGATCCAGGGCCGGCGCCGTCCCGCCGCGGCCGGCACCCTCTCGGTCACTTCTTGCGCGCGGCGATGATGTGCATGAAGCGGACGCGGTACCCACGGTCGAAGTCGCGCGAGACCTGCGGCACGCGATCCTGCTGGTCGATGACCTGGAGGCCGAGCCCCTCGAGCGCCTCGAGCAGCTCCTCTTCGGGCGGCGTGGAGGTCTCGCTCGCGCTCGTCGGCGCGCCGTAGGAGGTCGACAGGGTGAGGAGCCCGCCGCGCTTCAACATGCCCTCGCACGCCACGAGCACGTCGCCCACGTCATCTCCGAGCTCGTCCAGCACGTCCCCGAGGTGCACCCAGGCGAACGAGCCCGGCGGGAACGGCGGCCGCGAGGCGTCGGCGATGCAGATCTCGAGGTTGGCGGTGATGGGCTTGAACGGCACCTTCACGCGCCGCAGACCGCGCCGGGAGGTGGGGATCACCGTCTGCTGGAGGGTGCCGCAGAGCAGCCCCTTCGCGAGCAACACGGCGTCCGGCGAGCGATCGAAGGCCCACGTGGCGCGCCCCGACGTGACCATGCGGCGCGCCATCGTGCCGACGCCGCAGCCCACGTCCAACGCGGCGCCCGGGGGGGCGTGCTTGGCCGCGAACCCCGCCGCGATGGAGTCGGGCGAGACCTCGCCGAGGCTGGTCAGCCACTGGCCGAACCCGCTCGGGGCGCCGAAGAGCGACGGCGGCAAGTGGGGCGTGATGGGGTCGGGCAGGCCACACCGTGTGGCTTCCGCTGCGGCCGGCGAGCGAGGAGGATGGGAGGAGAGCAGGGCCACCGGGTCGACCAGCAACACCGGCACACCGTCGAGCATCGGGTAGGTGACCTGCCCGGTGACGGAATGCCAGTCCTTCAGCGGACCCCCGGTCCGAGGACAGCAGTACATACGAGTAGTCTCCCACGGCGCGGGCGTATGGGAAAGGTCCCATCGACGGACTTCCTGCGAGGGAGCGAAGTCTGTGCCGACGCCCGGGTCCCCTGCGACCGGGGAGATCGGACGGACGCCGAGCTTCGCTCCGCCGGTCCTACACCCGGCGACTCACCGGCACCCAGAGCAGCCCGCCACGAACCACGCGCACGTCGTCGCGCTCCAGCTTCACCTCCCGCTCCACCGTGGCGCCGAGCGCGCGGGACTCGCGTTCGCGCAGCTCCGCGATCTTCGCCTCGAGCTCCTGCTCGAGCGCGTAGGCTGCCTCCCGGGCGTCCGCGAGCTCGGCATCCGCGGTCTCGACACGCTGGGCGGCCTCGACGACCTGGCGACGCCGCGTCGCGACGGCGGTGAGGCTCTTCTTCCGGCCGGTGAAGAACGAGAGGACCGTCTCCCCGACGTTCATCCACTCCTCGGCCTGCCGCCCGGAATGCGAGGTGGCCTCGCGCGCGCGCCGCTCGTCGAGGCGCCGGATGCGGTCCTCGAGGGCGTCGGCCTTCTTCTCGTAGCTGGCGCGGAGCGTCGCGACGGCCTCCTCCACCCGCCCCTCGACCACGGCGGCGCACCGCGCGTCGAAGTCGGCGCGCGCCTCGCCGGGGCGGCCATGGAGCTTCAGCGTGGGGTTCGACCACATCCCCTGGGTCTCGTCCGCCAGCACCCGCGCGACCACGTCCTTCACGAGCCGGTCGAGCTCGGCGGGCTCGTCCATCCAGGCGGGGAGCGGCTCGTAGGACGCCCCCTCGATGGGTTGGGCGAGGAGGTCCTCGGGCTGGAGGGGGAGCACCAGCGGCGCGAGCGGGAGGGTGTCCTCGAGCGGGAACCAGACCCGGCTCTCCTCGCGCTCGTCGACGTAGCCGGCGCGCTCTTCGTCGAAGCGGAGCCGAAGCTGGACGAGGAGCGCGGGGCGCAGGTGCGGCGCCGCTCCGTGCGGCTCGGCCCACGGGAGGAAGGCGCCCTCCATCCGCGCGGCGAAGACCGCCCGCGGGTCGAGGGTCCACTGGGCGCCGCTCCAGATCGGGGCGCGGGCGGGGGTGGTCGGAGCCGGGGTCGTGGGAGCCGGGGTCGTCGGAGCCGGGGCCACCCGTGCGGCCGCCTTCGGAGCGGGCGGCGACGCGCTCGTCGGGGGAGCCTTGGACGCCGACAGCGCGCGGATCTGCGGCCGGGTGAGCGGTCCCGCGAGCCATACGCGGGTCCAACGGGTGTCGAACACGCGCGGCGGCTTGCCCGCCTGTTGGAGCACGAAGCGCCGCGGCGCGGCCTGATCGAGCAGGGCCTCGGCGTCCGCGCGCTCCATCCCGGCGCCCGTGAGCCCGTCCGCCACGCGATCGCGGTCGTTCTTCGTCTGGAGGCGGCCCACGAACCAGGTGCCCGCGTTGGAGAGGGCCTTGTAGTCGAGGTCGACCGGGTTCTGCGTCGCGAGCACGGTGCCGACGCCGACCGCGCGCGCCTGCTTCAGGAGCGTGAGCAGCGGGCGCTTCGCGGGGGGATCCTTCGGGTGTGGGGGGAGGAACCCCCAGATCTCGTCGAAGAACACGAGCGCGCGGAGCTGGTTGGTGCCGCCGAGGCCCCGGGTCCATGCCCGGATGCGGTCGAGCAGGATGCCGACGAAGAAGTGGCGTTCGGGCTCGGAGAGGTGCGCGAGCGTGAACACGTGGATGGGAACCCGCCCGTCCTTCGGGGTGAGGAGCGCGGCGACGTCGAGCGACGCGCCGGTCGACCACGCCGCGAACGCGGGGCTCGCGATGAGCGCGTTGAGCCGCATCGCGAGGGCGAAGCGATCGTCCGGCGGGAAGAAACGGTCGGTGGGAAAGACGCCTACCTTGGCGAAGGGCGGGTCGACGAGGGCGCCGAGGAGGGCCTCCAGGTCGGGGTCGTCGCCGCGCGCCCACGCCTCTTCGAGGATCCGGGAGAGCACGATGTGCGCGGGGCTGCGCACGGGGTCCGCCGGCTCGCCGACGAGCCCCAGGAGCGAGCTGACCGACCCCAGCACGAGCTCCCGGCGCCCCTCGTCGTCGAGCTCGCCCGCGGGGCGCCGCAGCGCGGCGAGCACGTTCACGCCACGCCCGGCGTCCGACCCAGGCGTCCAGATGTGCACGTCGACCTTCCCGGCCCACCGGCGCACCTCGTCCGGGCCGATCCCCCACCCCGCCTGCCCGGCGCGCCACACCTCGGCGACCGCGGCGTCGGGCTCGGTGAGCGCGAGGTTCGTGAGGTCGCCCTTGGGATCGATGGCGATGATCGGCACGCCGGCGTTCGCGACCTCCTCGAGGAGACCGACGCAGAGCCCGGTCTTGCCGCTCCCCGTCATGCCGACACACACGGCGTGCGTCGTGAGCGAGTCGGCGTCGATGGCTACCCGTTCCGCCTTCTCGTCGGGGCCCGACTTGCCGAGCCAGAGCTGCGCCATGGGAACCTCAGTGCAGCCTTCGTATCCGGGGATGGAAGCCCGCGGCCTCCGCGGCGGCGCCGAACGCGCGTACCGCCGCGACATCGAGGCGGCGCCCCTGCGCGAAGGGGGTGGAGCGGCCGAGGCGCGCGGCGATCAGGGGCTCCAGGAGGCAGGCGTACACGCCGCCCCAGCCGTACCCGGCCACGATGTGGAAGAAGTGGCCCCATCCGTCGCGGCGCCAGTCGCGCGGGAGGGCGATCGACTCGCCGGCGAGGACCGTGACGCCCTCCGGCGGCGGCCCGGAGAGGGTGGGCGGGAGCGCCACGTCCACGAGCGTGGCACGCGGGTGGAGCGCCGACGGCGCGAGCACACCGCCCGTCGTGTGGGCACCGACGACCACCTCGTAGCGGGACACGTCGATCGGATCGACGGCGACCTGGTGTCCGTCGGCGGCGAGCACGTCCGCCACCGCCCGCCCCACGGCGCCGCGGCCGCCGAGCACCGCGATCGGCCGCCCGGCCGCGACCCGGCCCGTGATGGCGGTGGCCGCCCACGCCGTGGCGGCGTTGCCCGTCGTCACCGGGAGGCCGCACGCCTCCGCGAGCGCCGTGCCGCGCCCCGCGACCACCGCGAGCACGCTCCCGAGCCCCACGTGGCCGACCGGCGCCGCGATCTGCACGCCCCGCTCCATCCACGCGAGCGCCCGCGCCTGGTCGGCGAGCAGCTCGTCCGGCAGGAGCGGCACGCCCATGACGACGCCCTCGACGTCGCCGAAGCCGACGCGGCAGTAGACCGCGACGTCGTCGATCGTGGGGCGGCCCGTCGCGAGCATGCGGAGCCGCCCGGTGCGGAGCGCGGCGAGGCGGCGCGCCGCGGGCACCAGGGGATGCACGAGGAAGACGAAGCTGGGCTTCGGCAGAGCGCGGGCGGCCACGCCCCGATCAGGCCTTCGCTGCGCGGAGGCCGGCGACGACGTTGCAGAAGGTGCCGACGCGCATGAGCGACGAGACCTCGGAGACCTTCAGGCCGGGGCGGAACTCCTCCGGGGGCACTTCGGGCATGTGCGCCGCGAGCCGCTGGAGCGCCGCGGGGGTGAGGACCCCGTTGACCTCGTAGCTCTCCCCTTCCGCCATGCCTTCCTTGCTGGCGGCTTCGATGCCGCCGCGGGGGATGCGGATGTCGAAGGCGCGCTCGAGGCGGAACGCGATGTCGAGGAAGTCGAGCGACTCTGCGCCGAGGTCGCCGATGAGACGCGAGCCGTAGCCCACCTCCTCGGCGTCGAGGCCGAGGGCCTCCGCGATGCAGGAGCGGACCTTCTCGAACAGGACATCATCGACGCCAGCGGGCAACGCGGCGGTAGGCAGGGAGGACAACGTCGTCTCCAGGGGGCGCGGATTCTAGAGCGAACTATGGTCCCTGTCACCTGCTCCCACAAACCCCTGACGAGCGTGCGGGATTTAGTCGCGAAAGAGGTGGATCCCGCCCGCGCGCACTTCGAGCAGGCCGGCGAGCCACTGGCGCGCAATCGCGATCGGGACGCCCGCCGCGCCGAGCTCGCCGAGGTCGCGCTCGGCGCCCTCCACCGTCGGGAGGCCGGCGGTCACCCGCGTCTTGCCGACCTCTCCGGCCACGAGCACGAGGAACGCCGCCCCTTCGGCACACGGCGCGCCGAACAGGGCCTCCGCGCCGACCAGGGCGTCCGCCCCACCGGCCACGGCGAGGTCCACGCGCCCCTCGGCGACGGCGTGCACCGCGTTCGTGAGCGCCACGGAGCCGCCATGGCCCCCGTCGCACCAGTTGCCGTTGTCGCCCTGGAAGTCGAACTGCGCCGAGGAGTAGCCGAGGATGTTGTTCGACAGCCCCTTCACGAGCCAGAGCGGCGGGATCATCGGCACCCCGCGCTCCGCGAAGCCGCCGAGGGTGAAGGGGGTGCCCGCCGCCTGGAGCGCCGGCTCGATGTCCTCGGCGTCCCCCTGCTGGGGCGAGGCGCCGACGTAGAGGCCGCGGCGCTCCGCGGGGACCATGCGCCACGTGGGCCAATCCTCGAGCGCGGCGTAGACCGCGGCGCAGCCGAGCTGGACCGCGCGCGTCATCGTCTTCAGGTGCTTGCGCGGGACGCCGTGCGCGTGCGGCGCGAACCCGGGGACCGGGCCGGGTGCGGCGGGACCGAGGCCGTTGGCGCCGATCCCCGCGGGGCAGAAGAGCGAGGCGGCGACGAGCGAAACGGGCCTCATGCCACACCTCCGAGCAGATCCGCGAAGCTGACGACGGGGAGCGAGCGGTCGATCCGCTTGCCGAGCCCGGCGAGGGTCTTGCCCGGGCCGATCTCGACGCAGCGCGCGGCGCCGAACCCCTTCATGTGCTGCACGCACTCCATCCACCGCACCGGCTTCACGACCTGCTCGACGAGGCGGGCGCGGATGCCGTCGACGTCGGGCGCCACGTCCGCGTAGGCGTTCTGCACGACGGGGAAGAGCGGCGCGTGGAGGCGCACGTCCGCGAGCGCGGCCTCGAGCGCGTCGGCGGCAGGCCGCAGGAGCGAGCAGTGGAAGGGGGCGCTCACGGTGAGGCGCCGGGCTCCGGAGCCGACGGCCTCGCACACGCGGTCGACCGCGCCGACGTGCCCGGCGATCACGGTCTGCCCGGGGCAGTTGTGCCCGGCGAGCTCGACGACCTCGCCCTCGGCGTGGGCCTCGCACAAGGCGCGGACCTCCTCGGTCTCCAGGCCCATGATGGCGGCCATCGTGCCGACCCCGAACGGGACGGCGTCCTGCATCGCCCGACCGCGCAGGCGCACGAGCCGCACGGCGTCGCCGAAGTCGAGCACCCCGGCGACCACGAGCGCGCCGTACTCCCCGAGCGAGTGCCCGGCGGCGAACGACGGGGCGATGTCGGGGCGGGCGCGGGCGAGCATCCGCGCCATCGCGATGGACGTCGTGAGCAGCGCCGGCTGGGTGACCTCGGTCTGCGCGAGGCGCTCGACCGGGCCCTCCCGGACGATCGCGGAGAGCGCGTAGCCGAGGGCGTCGTCGGCCTCCGCGAACGTGGCGGGGTCGAGCCCGGCGTCCATCCCCACGGATTGGCTCCCCTGGCCGGGGAAGACGAACGCGACGCGCGCGGGGGCGCTCTGGACGGGCTCGTCGGACATGGGCTCCTGGGGTCGGGGGGCGCGAGTGTATCGCGTGTCGCCAGCGGTTTCTCGCCGGGGCTACGGGGCCCCGATCACCACCGCGCAGTTCTGGCCGCCGAAGCCGAACGAATTGGACAGGATGACGCGGGGGCGCTTCGCCACGTTGGCGACGAGCACGTTGGCGGGGCACTCGGGATCGGGCTCTTCGAGGCCGACGGTGCCGGGGAGCAGGCCGTCCCGGAAGCAGGCGAGGCAGAGCGCGAGCTCGACGGCGCCCGCGGCCGCGACCGTGTGTCCGACGGCGCCCTTGAAGGAGCTGACGGGCACGTCGCCCAGGACGCGGCGAATGGCGAGGGACTCCGCGCGGTCACCGACGGGGGTGCCGGTGCCGTGCGCGTTGACGTAGTCGACGTCCGCGGGGGTGAGGCCGGCGTCGCGGAGCGCGCGCGTCATCGCGAGGGCAGCGCCGTGGCCGTCGGGGTGGGGGGCGGTGACGTTGTGGGCGTCCACGCTGGTGCCGGCGCCGAGCCAGCGCGCGAGGATCGGGGCGCCACGGGCGCGCGCGTCGGACTCGGCCTCCAGGCGGAGCACGGCCGCGCCCTCGCCGATGAGGAAGCCGTCGCGGCGCCGATCGAAGGGGCGAGCCACGGTGGTGGAGAGCGCGCCGAGCACGACGAACGAGAGGAGCCCGATGGGGTGGATCATCGCGTCGTGGCCGCCCGCGAGCGCCATGTCGACATCGCCTCGCGCGACCGCACGGGCAGCCTCGGCGATGGACATCGCGGCGGCGGCGCAGGCGGAGAAGCTCGTCTCGGCGACGTGCGCGCCGTAGGCCGCGGCGATGACCTGCGTGACGCGCTCGGGGAGGTGCCGGCGCGGCGCGGGATGGTCGGGGTCGAGGTCGCGCGCGAGGGCCTTGCGGTCGAAGCGGCCGTCGCGGAGGTGCGGGTAGAGGTCGCGGACGAGCTCGTCGGGGGTGAGGCTGGAGAGGCCGGTGCCGAGCCACACGCCGCGCCGGCCGCCCGCGGGCGCGCCGACCATGGCGTCCGCCGCCGCCGCCCACGCGAGAGCGCCCTTGCGATCGTCGGGAAAGTCGACGTGCTCGCCCACGCCGTCCACGCGCGCCACGAGCGGCACGCCGAGCGAGGCGCCGTCGGGGTCGGGTCGCCCCCACGAACGGTCGGGGAGGCCCGGCGTGGAGCCCGCCGCGCAGCGCAGGCCGACGGCGGTGATGACGACGTCTCGCATCGGGCCTCCGTGCGCCGCCTAGCGGACGCACTCCTTGGTGCCGCTGGTGCCGCCCTCGAAGCAGGTATAGGTGCCGGCGGTGGCGCCGGAGACCTCGCCGTAGAGCCGCGTGCGGTCCTTCAGCATGACCTTCACCGAGCAGGTGGTGGCGCTCGTCGCCGCGAGGCCGACGCTGTCGGCGCCGGTGACCTCCACGCCGTCGCACGACACGGTGATCTTGGCGGTGTCGGGGGCGCGGGAGATGAACGTGAGGCCGCCCGGCACCGACGCGGGCGCCGCCGACGTGCCTGCCATGGTGGCGGCGGCGGCCTGGGCGTCGGGGGACGGGCTCGGGGGGGTGGTCGTCGTGACCGACGCACCGCTCGAACCCCCGAGGTACATGCCCCCGACCAGCACGACGCCCGCCACGCCGACCAGGCCGAGGAGCCCGAAGACGAGGAGCGCCGGGAGGAGCCAGCTCCGACCCTTCGGGACGGGCTCGTCGAAGGTGTCGACCGGGGCGACGGCCGGCCGGGCGGGCTTGCGGGGGCGCTCGACCTCGACCGGCGGGCTCGCGACGGAGGCTGCCTGGAGCACGGGCGCGGCCGGGATCAGGGGCGCGACCTCGGCCGGCCGCGCGGCGGGGGCGGGCTCGGCGGGACGCGCGCCCACGAGCGGGCTCCGCGGCGGGTCCGAGGCCGGAGACGTGGGCGGGAGCGTGCCCGCGGGGATCCCCTGCACCGTGGCGTCCGCGCTCATGGGCTCGACGCGGGGCGGGACCCGGAACGCCTGGGTCGGCGCGTGCTCGTCCTCGAAGTCGGGGATCATCGTGGCGTTGGGCCGCAACGCGGCGGTCGCGGCGGGGCTCGCCACGCCAGCGGGCGCGGCCGGCTTGCTCGCCACGGTCTGCGCGGCGGGGCGGGCCACCACCGGCGGGGGCGGGGGCGGCACGGGCGGCGCGGCCGACTGGCCCGGCGATCCGCCGTGGCTGCGCATCGTCTTGAGGTAGGCGGCGCTCGGCGCGTCGAGGAGGTTGCCCACGTTCGCGACGCCGGTGAGGTGCGCGGCGGCCGCCCCCCGCGCGGGCGCGGCCGGAGCGGCCGCGTACGCCGCCTCCGCGACCTCGTCGATGACCTCGACCTCGTCGTCCTGGCGCACGTTCCCGAGGTCGGTGACCTCGACGTCGCCGCGCGCCTGGATCTCCGAGAGCGCCGCCTGCCGGAGCAGATCCCAGCGCTCGTCCGAGGGCGGGATCGCCGCGGGGACGGGGTCCTCGGCGCGGATGACGATGCCGCCGTCCTCCACCGAGTCGACGTAGGTGTCGTCCGCCTTGAACGACGCGCTGTCCTCGGAGAGGATCGAGTCGGTCAGCGGGTTCGGCTCGCGGGGCTCCTCGCGGCTCGCCTTCAGGAGCGGCGGGAGCACGCGCTCCGCCCACTCGCCGAGCCCCTCGCCCTCGAACCCGCGCGCGAGGGCGCGGCAGCGCGTCACGGTCTCCGCGGCGGAGGGGCGCCCCTCGTGGCCGTAGGCGCACATCTGCTGGATGAGCTCGATGACGGCGTCTCCGCTGATGCCGGGCAGCTCGCAGCGCGTGCGCAGGAAGGCGAGGCGGTCCACCAGGAACTGGGCGTGCTTCTCCGGCCGGCCCTTGGCCTTGCCGAGCTTCTCGAGCGCGAGGAGCTCGTAGAGCGTGGCGCCGAGCGAGTACACGTCGGAGAAGGGGGTCTCCGGCTCGAAGAACAGCCGCTCGGGCGGCATGTAGTCGACCGACCCGAACTGGAGCTCCTGGGTGTGGCTCTCGCGGTGGTCGAAGTCCGCGCGGGCGACGCCGAAGTCGAGCACCTTCACCGTGCCGGACTCGTCGACCATGATGTTCGACGGCTTGATGTCGCGGTGGATGACCCGGAGCGGCTTCTCGCCCTGGTAGGGCGGCCGGTTGTACGCGGCGTCCAGCGCGCTCGCGACGAACGCGGTGGCCTCGAGCGCGACCCGCGGCGGCATCGTCTCGCCCGACTCGATCGTCTGGTTGATCGCGCCCTTGAAGTCGATGGCCTCGAGGTACTCCATGATGACCGCGACGCGCCCGCCGATCGTCGTGAGATCGATCACGTCCACGATGTTGCGGTGGCGGAGCCAGCCCAACAGCCGCGCCTCGTCGCGCATCCGTTGGGCGATCTCGATGTTCTCGCTCCAACGCTGGTGAAGGAGCTTGATCGCCGCGAGGCGGGAGAACCCGTCCGCGTGCATCACCTTCGCCAGGTAGACGCTCCCGAACCCGCCGGAGGCGATCTCCTTGATGAAGTGAAAGCGGCGGGACGACTCGCGGCTGGCCAAGACAGCTCCAGGGCGGCGGAGAGACTACCACGCTCGCCGCCGGGAAGTCGGCGCCGAGGGGCCCCCGCGGCGGGGGGAAAGGATGCGACGGCCCGACGTTCAGCCGGGGAGCACGCCGTACATGCCCTCGACCGGGCCACAGTCGCCGATCGCCGCGCGCATCGCCGCGGTCACCGCCGCGTCGGGCCGCACCGGCCTGCCGCCACGCCCGATCAACGCGAAGATCGCGGCCTCGCCCGGCGGGAAGGTGCGCCCGAGGCGGAGGCGGTCGCGGGCGCTCGCGAGGTCGACCTCGGAGGAGGCCGCGCCGACGAGGCAGTAGGCGGCGCGCCCCTCGTCGACGAGGCGGAGGGCCGCACGGAGCGCCTGGAGCCCCGCCTCGGCGCCGCCCGCCCATGTCCCGTTCTCGCCGCGGATGCCGTGCTGGATCGCGACGTGCGCGAGGACCATGTTCGGGAGGGTGCGGAGCGGCAGGAGCGGAGGGTAGAGCGCGCGGCCCGGCCCCCCGAGCAGCTCGTAGTCGAGCTGGCCGTCGCGAGCGATGGCGGCGAGGGAAGCCTCGGCTTCCCCCTCGTCGGGGGGCTCCCGGCCGACGGCGACGCAGAGGCCGAGCTCCTCGAAGTCGCCGGCGAAGCCCAGGAGGGCCCGCCCGGCGGCCGGCAGGGCGAGCTCGGCGGCGCGGGGCAACAAGCGGGCGTCCTTCTTGCGCCGGAGCCAGCCGACGAGGGAGGGGCCTTCGACCACGCCGGCGCGGCCGTCCGGGAGGTCCTGGAGGCCCGGGGCGGGGCGGAGGGCGGTCTCGCCGGCGCGGGCGCGGCCGAGGACCGCGGGGAGGTCCTCGCCGATGGGCGTCACGAGGCCGACCGCGAGGACGCCGGCACGTGTCACGGGGCCTCTCCGAGCAGCACGCTGCCGTTGCTGCCGCCGAAGCCGAACGCGTTGGTGAGGGCGTGGCCGGCCCGCATCCGGGCGGGCGTGCCGCGGATGTGCGCGAGGTCGCACTCGGGATCGGGCTCCTCCAGGTTCCGGGTCGGCGGGAGCCAGCCATCGCGGAGGGCCTGGACGCAGAGGATGGCCTCCACCGCGCCGCACGCCGCCACGAGGTGCCCCATGTGGCCCTTCGTGCTGCTCACGGGCACGGGGAGCGCCCCGAAGACCGAGCGGATCGCGCGGCTCTCGGAGAGGTCGTTCTGCGGGGTCGAGGTGCCGTGGGCGTTGATGTAGCCGACCTGAGCGGGGGTCAGGCCGGCGTCCGCGAGGGCGGCACGCATGGCCTGGGCGGCGCCGCGGCCATCGGGCGGGGAGTCCGTGATGCGCCAGGCATTGCAGGAGCAGCCCCAGCCGTCGATCGTCGCGAGGACCTTGGCGCCGCGCGCGATCGCGTGGTCCGCGGCCTCCAGGACGAGGAACCCGGCGCCCTCGCCGAGCACGAAGCCGTCACGGTGGAGGTCGAAGGGGCGGCTGGCGCGCGTGGGGTCTTCGTTGCGGGTGGAGAGGGCGCCGAGCTTGGAGAACCCGACGACCATGAGCGGCTCGGACAAGGCGTCGACCCCGCCGGCGATCATCGCGTCGACCTCGCCGCGGCGGATCCGGAGCAGGGCCTCCCCGATGGCCTGGCTCGAAGACGTGCAGGCCGTGGAGACCGTGCTGCGCGGGCCGCCGGCCCGGGCCATCGCGACCGCCTGGCGCGTCGGGGCGTCGGGGGCGAGGGCGGCGACGTCGTCCGCGTTCACGTCGGCGTTCCCGAGCCACTCGATCGGCGGCCGGGCGGCTTCGCTGCCGACGCACACGCCGAGGCGCGGGCCGCCGCGGATCCCGGACTGCTCGAGGGCCTCGCCCAGGGCGAGCTCGACGAGGCGCGCCTTCAGGGAGGCGCCGCTGCCGGGGAGCGGGGCCTCGGCGGCAAAGCGCACGGGGAAGCCCGCGGGATCGAAGCGGCGGATGGGGCCCACGCCCTGCTCGCCCGCCAGGAGCGCCTGCCAGGTGGTCTCGGCGCCGATGCCGAGCGGCGTGACGACGCCGATGCCGGTGACGACGATGCGGCGGTCAGTCACCCGGATACTCCGGCCAGAGGCGGGCGAGCTCGGCGCGCTCGAGGGCCTCCAGGCGGTCCGACTCGGCGTCCGACGCGAGCTTGACCGCGTTGAAGACGAAGACCTCCTCCGCCTGCGCCACCACCTTGCCGTCCACGCGCGCGCGAACCTGCATGATGGCGCTCTCGTCGCGCAGCTCCACCACCCGGGCCTCGAGCTCGACCTCCTCGTCCGGGCGGACGAAGCGGCGGAACTTGACGTTGTTGGCCATCGTCAGGATCGGGAAGGGCCAGTCGCCACGCGCCTTTCGCACGCTGTAGCCGATGAGCTTGCCCGAGAGCTGAGCCATCGCCTCCAGGAGGATGACGCCCGGCACGACCGGGAACCCCGGGAAGTGGTCCGCGAAGAAGGAGGAGTCTGCCGGGAACGTCATGCGCCCGCGCGCGCTCGTCCCGAGCTCCATGGTGTCGATCCGATCCACCCAGCGCCAGCGCACCTGCACCTCCGCCGCGCCGATATACCGCACCACGCCGCGAGTCGCCCGGGCGTGGCTAAGTCTAGTGGGACGACCGCGGCGCATCCGGCGGTTGTCCTATCGAGGCCACCAGGAGGTTCGATGTCCGTGATCCACGCCGCCGGGATCCACGTCCGCCATGCAATCACGCGCGCGCTCGCGACGAACAATCGCTCGCCCATGGAGGCGACGTGGCGACTGCTCTCCGCGCGCGTGTCGGTGGACGCGAAGGGGCGCGTGGTCTCCAGCGAGGTGACCGTGCGCATCGAGGCGCCGCACCCCGATCTCGACGGCAGCCTCGAAGAGATCGGGCTCGTCAACCCCGACGGGCTCCACCCCCTCATGGCTCCCGTCCCGGGCCACCCCGGGCGCCTCCTCGACGTGTTCCCGGTCACCTGGGACCGGTGGGCGCGCCATCGGGGCGAGATCGTGCCGCCGGGCCTCGATCCCTGGCTCCCGCGCACCGGGCTCTCCTTCGAGGAGGCCGCCGGCTACGCGCGCGCCGTCGGCAAGCGGCTCCCCGACGCCGAGGACCTCCGCGCGGCGTGGGGCCGGGCCCGCTACCCCTGGGGCGACCGTCCCGATCCCCTCGCGGGCCGCGCGAGCGCGCCGCGCTTCGGCGAGATCCCCGAGGTCGGCATGTTTCCCCCCACTCCGGCGGGCTTCTTCGAGCTGGGTTGCTGGCTGCATCAATGGACCGGCGAAGGCGGGCTCCTGGGCGGGCTGCCGGGGCTCGTCAGTGCGCCCGATGGTGCGGAACCGTGCGGTTTCCGCTGCGTGCAGGAGGTATAGTGGCGCGTCCGCGGAGGTTCGTTGCGCGTCCCTGCCCTCTTCACCGTGCTCCTCGCCGGCTGCTTCAGCCCGCAAGGTGAGCCGCTCGAGTTCGAGACGCTGCCGTTCGAGAACGCGTACACGCAGTTCCCCGACATCGTGCTGCGCCCGTTCACGTTCGACGACCTGCTCTGCCCGGACGGCGAACCCTCGGTGTTCTACGCCGTCTATCGGGAGGGGCTGACCGAGCCCGCGCCGATCGTCCTCTTCTTCCACGCGGGCGCGTTCGACTACGTGAAGACGCCCGAGCCCACCGATCCGCTCGCTGGGCAGCACTACCAGGAGGACAGCCGGTTCACCGCCGAGTGGGCTGGGAACAAGGTGTTCGAGACCTTCGGGCTCCTCCCCGGCGAGGCCATCGACGAGTCGGAGATCAACGAGGGCACGCTCCCCGCGGCCCTCGCGGACGCCGGCGCGTTCACGCTCTACCCGGCGAACTGCTGGGGCGACTTGTGGCACAACGAGGACTACTACAGTCCGAACGACTGGAATGCGGACGGCGCCGTGCACCGCCAGGGCCGGTTCCTCGCCTGGTGGATGACCCGCATCGCGAGCACCGACGCCGCCGAGGCCACCGAGTGGCGCGCCCGCTACGGCCTCGACACGCTCACGGTCCCGCTCGACGCGAGCGCCGTCCACATCGTCGGCCTCGGCGAGGGCGGTCGCGCCGCCGCCGAGCTCCTGCGCCGCGTGCGCGACGCCGGGGACACCCACATGCCGCCGGTCAACGGCGTCATCATGGACTCGACGATGGACAAGCTGTTCGCGCTCACGGGCAACGACCCCGCGGACCTCCCCTACAAGACCGGCCTCCAGCGCATCTTCCCGGAAGAGACCGACGGCCTCGGCACCGACGACATCGGGCAGTACAGCCTCCACCGCTGGATCAGCGAGCGCGGCCTCACCTCGACCCTGCAGCTCACGTGGTCGAGCGCCGATCCGCAGGTCCCGGACGACACGATCACGGACCTCATCGGCCTGCAGACCGTCTACCCGACCCTGATGACGGTCACGGACGTCGGCACCACCGCGCACGTGTTCCTGAACAACGACCTGCCCGCCGCGCGGCGGGCGGTGACGAGGATGTTGGGGGAGGAGTAGCGGACGTCGAGGGCGGTCTCGCCGCCCCGTCCCAGCCCCTTACTGCCGCCCCACCGCCGGCTGCATCGCGTTCGGATCCCCGTGGTCCCGCTCTTTGAGCACGGGGTCCCGCAGGAGCCGCCAGCCGTCCTTCTCGGCGACCACGGTGCCCTCGAGCGTGCCGTGATCGAGCGCGTAGCGCACGTTCGCGGGCCGCACGCGGTCCCCCAGGCTGTCGAGCGTCACCACCCAGCGGCGGCGCGCGGCGACCGGCGCGATGTCGTCGGGCACGAGCACGGCGGCGTCGGCGGGCAGGTCCGCGAGGAGGGCCCACGCGGGGTGCTCGGGGCCGCCCGTCGCGCGGACGCCATACTGGGCGAGCGGGGCCTCCCAGCGCGTCCACGCGTTCCACGTGAGCCCGGCGACCGCGAGGAGCGTCCCGGCGGCCACGACGCGGTGGACGCGGAGCAGGCGGCACGCCCCCACGATGCCCGCGGCGATGGCGGCGGCGGTTAGCGGCGCGAGGTGGTGGATCGCCGGGGATGCGACCGAGCCGACGGCGGTGGGGTCCTGCGCGTGGAAGGTGGCGACGGCCGCGGCGGGGAGCGCGACGGTCGGCGCGAGGGCGAGCCAGGGCCAGGCTGCGCCGGACATCGTGCCGTAGAGGTTCGGCGAGAGGGAGCCGAGCGCGCCGAGCCCGAAGGTGCGGGCCTGGTGGGCCTGGAAGAGCAGGATGTCGGCGAGCGGGTTCGGGTACGGCGTCACGCCCATCGAGCGGTAGACGAGGAGGTAGATCCCGGAGACGACCGCGCCGAGGACCCCGCGGTTGACGCCCCCGGCGAGCCCGACGAGCGGCGTGAGCAGGAGGGCCTCCTCGCGGGTCGCACCGAGGAGCGCCGCCGCCGCGACGAACCCCAGGGCCGAGGCGTGGCGGGCCGCCCAGACGGCGAGGACGAGCGTCGGCAGCACGAGGACGAGGTCCTGGTAGTCGGCGAGCGCGAGGAGCGCGACGGGGCCGGAGCCGTAGTAGAGCGCGAGCCCGACGAGCCCGCCCCAGCGCCCCGCCTCGGCCCGCCCCAGCCGCCACGCCGCGAGTCCGCCGAGGCCGACCGCGACGACCTGGATGCGCGCGAGGGCCCACGGCGACGCGGAGAACGACGAGAGCCACGCGGTGACGACGAACAGCGGCGTGTAGTGCCCGCCCCAGCGCCAGTCCTCGGCGTAGCCGCGGTGGACCGTCTGGATCCAGCCCACGCCGGTCGACCAGTCGTGGGCAAGCTGCACGAACGTCGCGTAGGCGAGCCCGCCGAGCGGCCGGAGCTCGCGCTCGATGGCGTCCACCCGCTCGAGGCACCACGCCGTCCACGCCGCGGCGACGACGACGGGCAGCGCAACGAACCCGATCCCGACGAGCTTCTCTCCGCGGTTCCCCACGCCTAGGCGCCCATCCCCGCAGCCGGCGACGCGGGTGGGGCCTCCGGCGGGCGCGCGGCCGAGTAGGTCCGCCCCTTCCAGAGCACGCGCCCGGTGCGGGAGCGACGCGAGGAGTCCGCGAGGAGCCCCACGAGCATCGCCGCGCCGAGCGGCTGGAGGAGTCCGTAGAGGAGGTCCTGCCCGAAGAGGCGGTCGAGCCAGGCGCGCACGAGGTGGATGAGGCCGACGAGGCCCGCCCCCCACGCCACGAGCTCGGTGTCGCCCCGTGCGAGCCCCACGGCGAGGATCACGTACGGGAGCAGGAACTCGACGAGCACGACCCCGCACAGGAACACCACGCGGTCGCGACGGTAGCCCATGCCGGCGTAGAGGTTCTTCGTCCAGCCGAACCAGAGCTCTCGGAGGTTCGTGTACATGCGGCAGGCGAACAACTCGCGCATGAACAGGAGCCGGATCGAGTGGCCGCCGGCGACGAACGCCTTGGCGAGCCCGACGTCGTCGAGGATGTCGTCCTTCACCGCGCCGTGGCCGCCCACGGCCTCGTACGCCGAGCGCCGGACGAGGATGAACTGCCCGTTGGCGATGACCTTGTCGGTCTTCGCGGGGTCGTTCACGCCGTCGAGATCGTTGCCCGCGATGATGAGCCCGCCCACCGAGGGCTGGATGACCTTCTCCCAGAAGCTCCCCATCTCGAGGCGGCCGAACCCCGAGAGGAAGTCGACCTCGTCGGCGAGCGCGCGGGAGTGGGCGCGGGAGAGCGCGGCGGGATGCACGCGCACGTCGGCGTCCACGAACAGGATCCACTCGGCCGCGACGCCACGCGTGGCGCGCACCAGCGCCCAGGGCTTGCCCTTCCAGCCTTCCGGCAAGGGCGAATCGTCCCCGCGCATCACCTCGGCGCCGGCGGCCTCGGCCAGGGCGGCGGTCCCGTCGGTGGAGCCGTCGTCGAACACGCGGACGACGAAGTCGGGGTGGTCGGAGGCGCGGAGCGCCGCCACGCAGGCCCCGATGACGGCGGCCTCGTTGCGGGCGGGGACGACGACGAGGAGGCGTGGGAGGTGCGGCGCGACCGGCGCGTCGGGACCGAGGCGCCACTTGCCTTCACGCTGGCCGCGCCAGGTCTTGTAGGCGGCGCCGAGCCAGAACAGCGCGATGCCGCCGAGGAGGAAGCGGAGCCCCATCATCGGGCCACCAGGGTGTCCCACTTGTCGGCGTCGAGCACGATGGGGTCCTTCACCTGGGCGTCCGGCGCGCCGGCGCGCACCCGCGCCTCCCGCCACGCCGCGAACGCGCCCGCCCCCACGATCGTGGCGGCCGGCGGCCCCATGCGCCCGCTGGCCCGCCGCCCGTCGTACTCGACGTTGGCCTCGCGGAGCGCGCGGTCGAACCGATCGAGCGCAACCTCCGCCACCCCCTCCACCGCGACGCGCAGGACGGGCACCTCGCCCCAGCCGATGCTCACGGACACGCCGATGGCGCTCGGGAACGCCCCGCGCGCGGCGCTCACGACCTGGTCTTCCGTCACCTTCTCCCCCATCGCGTTGAGCACGTTGCCGGCCTTGCGGACGAACACCATCCGGGGCGCCCGCGCATACCACCCCGTGATCCGCACGACATCCCCGAGATCATAGCGGTAGAGCCCCGCCTCGGTGCTCACGACCAGTCGGTACTCGCGCCCCTCCTCGACCTCCCAGGACATCCGCGGCACGTCGTCGTCGCCGACGAACTCCAGGAGGTGCCCGCCGAGCCACGCCACCGGCGCCCCGTCATCCACCGGGATGGCAAAGTAGCCCTCGGAGGCGTTGACGCCGACCTCCCGCGTCGGCACGTCGGCGCCGAGCGCGGCGGCGAGGCGCGAGAGGAAGAAGGGCGCGGACCCGCCCATCCAGCAGTTGATGCGGCGGAGATTCCACACCTTCGAAGGCAGAGGTTCTTCCCCGAGCCGCACGCGCCCGAGGCCCCTCGCGAGGGACGTCCGCAGGTGGGCCGGGAGGGAGGCGGCGGGACCGCGGGCGAGCGTGCCATCGGCGGCGTCCGCGCGGAGATCCTCCCACCACTCGCGGAGGCGTCGGCAATAGAGGAGGATCGTCGAGGGGTTGGCGGTCGTCCAGCTCGTGACGGGCTGGCCGAGGGCGTGCCGGAGCACGCAGTAGGCGCGGACGGAGGGGTCCTCGATGCAGTAGACCGCGTACGGCACCGGCGCGCGCCACCGCACCCACCAGGGCTGCGCGAGGAACATGCGCCCGGTGTTGCTTCCGACGGCGAGCCCGCCCGGAGAGCGGAGGTGCTCGGCGGGGCTCACGACGGAGAGGGCCTTGCCAGAGGCGAGCCCCTCGTCGTCACGCAAGAGCGCGAGCACCCACAAGGTCTGGGCGTCCGCGACGGTGCGCGCCCACGGGTCGGTGACGGGGAGCCACTTCGGCCGGCCGGTCGTCCCGCTGGTCTCCAGCAGCGAGCGGACCGGCGCCCGGGTGAGGACGGAGTTCTCCCCCGCGGCCACCCGATCGAGCCAGGGGGCGTGCTCCGCGTGGGTCCGCACCGGGACCGCCGCGCGCCACGCCTCGATCGTCCCGTTGCCGCCGAGATCGTGGGCCGCGCCGAAGTCCGTGCCGCGCAGCCCCTCGAGCAGCGCGGCGAGCCGCCCCTGCTGGGCCTCTTCCGGCGCGGCGCAGGCGGACTCGAACGCCCTGACGGCGCGCCCGTTCACCGCGCGCAGGAGCCGATACGGGCCGTTTCCGGAAGGGGGGTAGACCACGGCTCCCGACTATCGCACGCGTCGCGTTGACACGCCCCCGCCGCGACCGATACTTAGCCGGCCTTAGGACCCCCAACCTTGATCAAGACTGGCGAATCCGTCCGCGACGGGCAGGGCAACAGCTACCAGCTCGGCCAGCTCCTCGGACGCGGCCTGTGGGGGAAGTCCTACGTTGTTCGCCGGGACTCGGACGAGTCGCAGCACGTCCTGAAGACGCCGCTGGCCCCGGACGACTTCCGCGGGGAGATTCCCGGAGCCGAGGCGTTCTTCGCCGCTTGTCGCGAAGCCCTCCTGGAAGAAGCCCGGTTCTACGAGCAGGCCCAGCACCCCTTCCTCCCGCGCGTGGAGCACCGCTTCACGCTGCCGGACGGGCAGCCGGCCATCGTCGTCCCGCGCTTCCCGGAGACGCTCGAGCGCCGCATGGCGGAGCCGCTCCCCATCGGCACGTTGATCGACACGCTGCTCGCGGTGGCGAAGCTCCTGCGCGAGCTCGGCGGGGAGCCCGGTCAGCACGGCGGTCTCCGCCCCTCGAACATCCTGTTCAACGAGCGCGGCGAGATCTTCCTCTCCGACATCGCCACGCCCGCGGTCCGGCGCCACTTCGCGCGGCTCGCGAGCGTGGTCCCGGGCGGCCAGCCCTACCTGCCGCCCGAGCTCTCCGACGCGGCGAGCGCCGGGTGGGGCCCGGGGACCGACACCTACGCGCTCGCCATGATCCTGTGGCGCGGGCTCGTGTCCGGACAGGTCGCGCCGCCCTGGCCTCGCGCCGGGCTCGACAAGGCCGCGCAGGTGGCCCTGAAGGACCACGTCGTCGAGCGCATGAAGCTCGAGGACTCGAACCCGCGCTTCCACGGCCGCCTCGCCGAGCGCGTCGCCGTGCTGCTCTCCCGCGCGCTGTCCCGGGAGACCACCCCCTCCCCGCCCTACCGCTTTCCGCGGCTCGACGAGCTGCAGGCGCGGCTCGAGGAGATCCAGCAGCTCATCCGCCCGCAGGTGAGCTCGGTCGGGAAGGTCCTGCTCGACCGCACGGCCGCGAAGCCCTGGTTCACCACCGACGAGGACATCTCGTTCACGACCACCGTGGGCACCTCGGCGGGCGTCGAGGGGCAGGAGGAGATCGGCGTCGGCATCGCGATGTTCGACCTCGACCGCGACCTCCGCATGAAGGAGCTCGCCCTCGGTTACTCGGTCGACCGCCACCCCTCCGGCCGGTATCGCTTCGCCTTCACCGTCGGCGGCCTCGGCCCCGGCCGTTACCGCGCGCGCCTCGCCTTCGCGATCCGGGACTCCGGGCAGCCCCCGGTCACCTCCGAGGCCGAGTTCAACGTCCGCGCCGCCCCCGGCTGGGTGCCGCGCGCCGAGCCGCCCGTCGCGAGCCCCCTCCCGCTCCGGCCCGATCCCATCACGGTCACGCAGCAGGCCCCGCGCCTCGAACCCATCGACGTCGCGCTCCCCGGCGCCTCGACCCGCACGGGAACCCCCTCCCCCGCCGGCCCGGATCGCGGCGAGGCCCTCCCTACGATGGGCGCGCCGCCGCCCTACACCCCCGGCCCCAAGCCGCCCGCGCCGTCGCGCACGGACCGCCACGGGTTCGACGATCCGTCGATCACCGCCGTGCCCGTGAGCGGCGTGCAGCACGCGCCGGCGCCCGTCCCGCTGCCCATCCCGCCGGCCGAGCGGACCGGCCCGGTCGTCGAGCGGTCCGCCCCCGAATCGGCTCGCCCCTCGATGTCGGTGGAGATGCCCCGCCTCTCGGTGCCCCACGCGTACCCCGCCGCCGCGGTCGAGGTGGAGCCCACCTACGAGGACGACGAGCCGATCGACCTCCTCCCGCCCGCTCCCGCGCGGGACACCCGCCCCGTCCTCACGATGCGCCCGAGCGCGCCCGTGGCGCCCCCGCCGCCGCCCGAGCCGGTCTACAAGCCGCGGGACTGGAGCCAGGAGGCGCTCCCGACGCCCGGCGCGGCACGGAACCTCGACAACGAGGAGGAGGGAACCAACCCCTACGCCGACGAAGACGCCGAGCCGAGCCCGCTCACCCGCGTCTGGCACCAGCTCCGCAATGACCCCTACATCGCGGTGATGGCGGGGCTCGGCCTCATCATCCTCGTCCTCCTCCTCGTGTTCCTTTTGCTCAGGAAGTGACCATGCGCGTCGCCTTCGCCGCCTCCTCCCTCGCCCAGACCAAAGCCGACCTGCTCGTGATCGGCGTCCCCGCCGTCAGCGCCTCCGCGGATGTCGCGGCCACCCTCGCCGACCTGGGCGACTTCGCCGCCGCGCTCGCCGCCGTCGCGACCGACGAGGAGTTCACCGGCAAGCCCGCCAGCACGCTCGGCGCCCCCACTTACGGCCGCATCGCCGCCGGGCGCATCCTGCTCGTCGGCACGGGCCCCGGCGCCGTGGCCGATGTCCGCGCCGCCGCGGGCATCGCCGGGAAGGAGGCCCGCGCGCGCGGCGCCAAGACCGTGGCGCTCGCCTTCCCCGGCGCGACCGTGAACACCGTCGAGCTCCGCGCCGCCATCGAGGCGTTCGCCGAGGGCAACTACAAGTTCGACAAGTACAAGTCCACCGGCAGGAAGGCCCCCGCCGACGCGCTGGTGTTCGTGGGCGTCAACGAGGACATGGACGCCGTCTCCCGCGCCCTCGCGCTCGTGGCCGGCCAGGAGCTCGCCCGGGACCTCGTGAACGAGCCCGCGGACACGATCTACCCGGAGTCCCTCGCCCAGGTCGCGCTCGGCCTCGCCTCCGACCGCGTCAAGGTCGTCGTCCTCGACGAGACCGCCATCCGCGAGAAGGGCATGGGCGGCATCTACGGCGTCGGCAAGGGCTCGGCCCGCCCGCCGCGCTTCGTGCACATGACCTACACCCCCGCCGGCGAGGCGAAGGGCCACATCGCGCTGGTCGGCAAGGGCGTCACGTTCGACTCCGGCGGCCTCTCGCTCAAGCCGAGCGACGGCATGATGACGATGCGCTGCGACATGGCCGGCGCCGCCGCGGTCATCGGCGCGATGAAGGCGATCGCGGGCCTCGCGCCCGCCGTCCGGGTGGACGCCATCTTCGGCGCCGTCGAGAACATGCCGAGCGGCACCAGCTACAAGCTCGGTGACATCCTCACGATGTACAACGGCAAGAAGGTCGAGATCCACAACACCGACGCCGAAGGGCGCCTCGTGCTGGCCGACTGCCTCACCTACGCCACCGAGCTCAAGCCGGACGCCCTGGTGGACCTCGCGACCCTCACCGGCGCCGCCGTCGTCGCCCTCGGGGACTGGTACTCCGCGGTCTACACCCGCTCCGACGCGCTCGCCGCCACGCTCGCGGCGCGCGCGGGCGAGGCCGGCGAAGGCGTGTGGCGCATGCCGCTGCCCGACCTCTACAAGGACAAGATCAAGGCCGAGTGGGGCGACATCAAGAACGTGGGCGGCCGCGCGGGCGGCAGCATCACGGCGGCCCTCTTCCTCGCCGAGTTCACCACGCTCGAGAACTGGGCGCACATCGACATCGCGGGCCCGGCCTTCCTGGACTCCGCGCTCATGCACTACGCCCCGGGCGGCACGGGCACGATGGTCCGCACGCTGACGCGCTGGGTCGAGGGCATCGGCGACTCCTCCGCGAAGTAGCGAGCGCGCCGGGGCGGGGTCTGCACACGAGCTGCACGAGCCCGCCCCGCTCCCGCCTCGCGCTCGACGCGCGGCTTCCTTCGCCGCCTTCTATGTTGGTGGCATGCCCACCCGCCGTCGCGTCCTCCTCGTCGCGGTCCTCGCCGCCGCGCTCCTCGCCCCCTTCGCGCTCGCGACGGAGCGCGAGGAGGGGGTGCCGCTCGACGACCGCCTGGCCGCCGGCGTAGCCGAGTGGGTCGATCCCGGGGTGGGCACCGGCAGCTTCTCCACGGGCCATGCCCTCTTCAACGAGGAGTGGCACTTCGGCACCTGCCAGATGGCCGCGTTCGGCTTCGCGCAGCACGCCGAGGCGCACCCCGAGGCCCGCGCCGCCGACCTCGCCCGCGTCGAGCGGTGCATCGACATGATGCTCTCCGAGGAGGGGCGCGCGTTCGACACCCGCAAGTGGGGCGCGGATCCGCTGGCCACCCTCGCCGAGGACCGCGGGCACGCCGCCTGGCTCGGCTACACCAACCTCGTCCTCTCGGTGCACCGCTCGCTCGATCCGCACTCGCGGTACGCGGCGGTCAACGACGCCCTCACCGACGCCCTCGCCCGCCGGATCGCCGCCGACGAGACCTCCCTCCCCGAGACCTACCCGGCCGAGCGCTACCCCGTCGACGTGGCGGCCGGCATCGCGTCCATCGGCCTCCACGACCGGGCCACCGGCGCCGATCACAGCGCGCTCCTCGACGGCTGGACCACCACGCTGCGGGCCCGCTACCTCGACGCCGGGCTCCTCGTGCAGTCCGTGTGGCGGGACGGCGCCCCGGCGGACGCGCCGCGGGGCTCGGGGACCTTCCTCGCCGCGTACTTCCTCTCCTTCTGGGACACCGCCCTCGCGACCGAGCTCTACCGGGGCGGGCGCGCGGCGCTCTACGACACGGTCGGCGGCCTCGGCGTCATGCGCGAATACCCGGTCGGGCGGGACGGCAAGGGCGACATCGACTCCGGGCCGATCGTCGCGGGGTACGGCGTCTCCGCGACCGGGTTCGCGATCGGCGCGGCGCGCGCCGCCGGGGACCTGGCGACCGCCGCCGCGCTCACGCGCACCGCCACCGTGATGGGCACGCCCGTCGACATCGACGGCGTGCGCCACTGGAAGTCCGGCGCGGCCCTCGGCGGCGCCCCCCTCGCGGACGCCATCCTCTTCGCGATGATGACGGCGCGGGTGCCGCCCCCGGCGCCGTGACGGGCCCCGCCCCCGGCGCCGTGACGGTCCCCGCCCCCCGGTCAGGCTCTCAGGTCGGAGGGGCCGGCGGGCGCGGCGGGCGGAGCCCCTTCGCGACGACGAAGAACTCCACGCTGCTTCCGCGGGTGGCGTCGGGCTTGAGCCGCTTCACGTCCGTGTACGCGGCGCGCACCCGCTCGACGAAGCCGCCGGCGTCCTCGCCGTCGAAGACCTTGCAGACGAAGTTGCTGCCCGGGCGGCCGATCTCGACGGCCAGGGCGAGGGCGCGGTCCGCGAGCGCGATCTGCCGCACGTGGTCGACGAGGCGCTGGCCGCTCGTGTTCGGGGCGAGATCGCTCACCACGAGATGCGCCAGCCCGCCGGCGGCGTCCCGCAGGGTGGACGCCTCGACCTCGAGGACCGACCCCACGATCCAGGTCCCGCCCGGCAGCGTGGGGGCCTTGAGGTCCACCCCGACGACCCGTACGCCGCGCCCGAGGAGCCACTTGCTCCAGCTCCCGGGGAAGCATCCGAGGTCCACCGCGACGCCGCTGGAGGGGACGACATGGTGGCGCTCGTCGATCTCTTCTAGCTTGAAGACGCTTCGCGCGGGAAAGCCGGCGGCCTTCGCCCGTCTCGTCCAGGAGTCGGAGCGGTCGTAGCCCATTTGTGATCCTCAACCTGTCGAAGGGGTAGCACTGCGAGGGAGATGTGGTCTATCGTAAGGACCTCCAGGTGCATAATGACGCGACTCGCACTTCCGTTCCTCCTTGCGCTCGCCCTCACGGGCTGTGACGCGGCGAAAGACACGGCGGACGACACGGGGGACACCGCGTCCACCGACACCGACGCGGTCGTGCAGGATGACGCCGACGAGGACACCATCCTCGACATCCACGAAGGCACCGACGATGCCGACGGGGACGGCAAGGCGAACTTCGAGGACAAGGACGCCGACGGAGACACCATCCGCGACATCATCGAGGCGGGCGACGAGGACCCGGCGACCCTCCCGGTCGACTCCGACGGGGACGGCGTCTACGACTACCTCGACGACGACTCCGACGGGAACTGCATCGGGGACGCCACCGAGTCCGGCTACGTCGGCACGGATCGCGAGGGCGGCGCCATCGACAGCGACGGCGACGACATTCGCGACTTCCAGGATCCCGACAACGACGGCGACGGCATCCTCGACACCGACGAGGTCGATGCCTGCGCCACCACCGACACCGACGGGGACGGCACGGCCGACTACCTCGACGACGACTCGGACGGGGACGGCATCGGGGACGGCTACGAGAGCGGCGCGACCGACTTCTCGAGCGACCCCGTGGACACCGACGGGGACGGCATCGCCGACTTCCGCGACACCGACAGCGACAACGACGGCCTCTCCGACCGCGACGAGAGCGGCACGGACGGCAACCCCGCCCTCGAGCCGCGCGACACCGACAGCGACGGTCGCTACGACTACGCCGACGTGGACGCCGACGGCGACAGCCTCCCCGACGCCGACGAGGTCGCGCTCGGCTCCGACCCCTACGACTCCGACACCGACGGCGACGGCTTCTCGGACGGCGGCGAGGTCACCGCCGGCACCGACCCGCTCGACTCCACCAGCGTCATCGACGGCATCTACGTCGAGGTGCCCGAGCGCACGACCGTCGAGGAGAACTTCGACTTCGAGCTGAACATCGAGATGGGCGACATCGCGTTCATCATCGACACGACCGGCTCCATGGGCGGCACGATCTCCGCGATGGCGTCGGAGTTCGCGCAGGTCGTCACCGACCTCCAGACCGTCCTCCCCGACGCCGCGTACGGCGTCGGCGGGCACGACGACTACGCGTTCGGCAGCTTCGGCTCGCCGGGCACGGACAAGCCGTTCTACCTGCGCCAGCAGGTCACGACGGACTCCGCGGCCGTGCAGACCGCCCTCTCCGCGTTGTCCACCCACTCGGGCGCGGACGGCCCCGAGTCCGGCACCGAGGCGCTCTACCAGGCTGCCAGCGGCGCGGGCTACGACCAGGATTGCGACGGGACCTACGACACCTCCACGGACGTGTACCCGTTCATGGCGGACGCGGCGGATCCCTTCGGCGGCTCCGGCGGCTCCGAGTACGACAGCGCCACCATCGGCGGCGGCACGGTCGGCGGCTTCGGCTTCCGCGAGTACGCGCTCCCGGTCGTCGTGCTCGCGAGCGACAACTACCTGCGCGATCCCGAGTCGGCGAACACCTACTACAACCGTACGCCGGGCGGCTGCCCGATCGACGCCGGCATGTCCGACGCCGTGAGCGCCTTCCTGAACATCGGCGCGTACTTCGTGGGCGTTTCGGTCAACGGCACGACCGGCTACCCGCAGATGATCACGTTCTCCCAGGCGACGTCCTCGTTCGCCGACCTGGACGGAGACGGCGTGGCCGCCGAGGAGGTCGTCGAGACCTGGTCCGGCAGCAACGCCGCGTTCCGCACCACGGTCGTCGAGGCGATCACGCAGCTCGTCGCGAGCGTGCGCTTCTCGCGCGTCGATCTCTCGGTCGACGGCGACGCCTACGGCTTCGTCACCGCGATCGACCCGGCCTACTACGAGGGCCTGGGCGCCGAGGACTCCGGCGCGATCCTCAACTTCACCCTCACCTTCCGCGGAACGGTGGCGGCGACGACCGAGGACCAGCTCTACCGCCTCACGCTGAACATCCTCGGCGACTCGAGCGTCCTGCTCGACTCCCTGGACATCATCGTGCGCGTGCCGGGCACCGCGTTCTGATCGGGGGGTAGCTCCCAGACGACGACGGGCCGCCGGGGAGCAACCTCGGCGGCCCGCCTCCGTTTTGCCGCGGACCTACTTCACCGCCGCCCGGATCGCCTTCATCACCTCGTCCTTCCCGATCCCCTCATGGGCCGAGAAGCCGATGAGCGTGCTGGGATCGATGCGGTGAGCCGCGGCCAGCGTGCGCAGGGCGTCCGCGCGGCGGGTGCGCGAGAACGCGTCGATCTTGGTCGCGACGACCAACGTGGGGATGCCGGCGTTGGCGAGGCCGTGCAGGAGCCCGGTGTCCATCTCCTGGGGCGGAACGCGCGGATCCACGAGGCACACGACGAGGCGGAGCGTGGGGCGGGTCCCGAGGTAGCCCTCGATGAGGCCCTTCCAGCCCTCGCGCATGTCCTTGCTCACCTTGGCGTAGCCGTACCCGGGGAGGTCGACGGCGATCCACGCCTCGTCGACCACGAAGAGGTTCAGCGCCTGGGTGCGGCCGGGCGTCTTGGCGACGCGCGCCACGGACGCCCCGATGAGCGCGTTGATTGCGGAGGACTTGCCGACGTTCGAGCGGCCGGCGAAGGCCACCTCGGGGAGCGTGGGCTCGGGGAGGACGTCGACGAAGGAGCCGAGGAAACGGGTCCGTCCGGTGGGTTTGGCCATGGCGGCGACTATCCGGCGTGACGCCCGGGCGCTTCCCGCCGGGGGGCCGCGGGGGCGCGGGGAACGGAAAAGACGCCGTTCCTCTCGTCCTCGGGGTCGCGGGGTCGCGCCCGCGCTATTTTCCGAGCGTGACCCGAACCTGGCCGACCCGATGAGCTACCCCTGGTCCGCGGGCCCGCATCAGCGGGTCGTGCGGCGCATCCCGGCCGATCGCCCCGTCTGGGTCGTCTCCGACCTGCACCTCGGCAACGGCGGCCGCTCCGACAGCTTCATGGGGAAGGACCGCGCGCTCTTCGCGCTCCTCGACCAGGTGCGGGCCGCGGGCGCCACGCTCGTCATCAACGGGGACGCCATCGATTTCCTCCAGGCGGGGGACTTCACGGCGGTCCTGCACGCGCACGGCAAGCTCCTGCGCGCCTTCGCCGACCTCGCGGCCACCCACGGGGTCTGGTACGTCGTCGGCAACCACGACCAGGACCTGCACGTCTACCGCGACCTCCTGCGCTTCGAGGTCTGCGACGAGCTGTGGATCGGTGAAGACACGCTCGTCGAGCACGGCCACGGGTTCGACCCGTGGATCGGCGCCAACCTCAACGAGTCCGACGGCGCCACGCGCTTCCACCACTGGGTCGAGCACGCGTTCGGGACCTGGATCCGCCTGCCCCTCGCGGACTTCTACACCCGCGGAAACCGCGTCTGCTTCTGGCTCTTCCACAAGTACACGCGCTGGCTCGCGCTCCGGAACACCTGCCTCCGCAAGCTCGGGATGGAGGGCCCGATCAAGAAGGCCGAGTTCTTCGTGGACTACTGGGTGCGGAACGAGGCCGGGGACCCCATGCTGATGTTCCGCCCGGCGCTCGCCGCGGCGCGCGCGCGGGGCGCCACGACCGTGGTCTGCGGCCACTCCCACATGCCCGCCAACGTGCTCTCCGAGGGCACGCGCTTCGTGAATTGCGGCTCCTGGACCTTCGGCTGGGCCCAGTACGCCGTGCTCGACGGCGGCACCGCGACCGTGCGCGACTGGCTCTCCGGCCGGGAGTACGGCGACGAGCTCTACCGCCCACTGCTCGACGGCGAGCTCGACCGGCTCACGTTCGACCGTTGGTGGCGCAACCAGTACCTCGGCTGGTTCCGCTTCCGGTCGGGCGAGCTGCGGCGCACGGCGCTACAGGGGCCTCGACCATGATGGCCTTGACGATGATCCTGCTCGTCCCCTTCGCCTCCGCCGGGCTCCTCGACAGCCTCTCCCCCGACGAGCGGCAGGTCGCGATCTGCCAGCAGGTCGCGGCGCCGGCGGAGGAGAACCACGACTACGCGCGCGCCGCCGGCGTGTGGGAGGCCTGCCTCGCCGAGAGCCGGCGCACCGGGCAGAGCGCCGTCGCGGACATGCTCCAGGACAAGCTCGCCATCATCCAGGCGCGCGCGAAGGCCGCCGCGTGGCGCACGACCGACGCCAACCGCTACGCGCTCGCCGTCCTCTCCGTCGCCGCCGACCAGCGCTCGACCTTCTACCCGGGGACCGACATCCCCGACGTCTTCCGCGCCTGGATGCAGACCGAGTCCGGCAAGGCCCGCCTCGAGCCCGCGCGGACCGTGACGCTCGTGTGGGAGGGGCTCGCGCCCGCGCAGAAGGGAGAGGCCGACCACACCGCCGAGCTGTTCCGCCGCCACGTCGCGGACCTCGGGCTGAAGTGGGCGGACGCCGGTCACCCCGACGTCGACGTGATCGTGTACGCCACGTTCACCGTTGTCCCGGTCGATGCCGTGCTCTTAGGCACCGCCGCCACGCTCCCCCGCATGGAAGCGAAGTTCGAGGCCACCCGGGTCCGGTTCCGCACGCTCGACGAGACGACGGAGGGCTTCCGGGTCGCCGCCGTGGCGGAGGAGGCCGAGCCTTCCGAGGCCCGCGAGCAGGCCCTGCGCGCCGCGTGCGAGCGGGCGGCGGGGCGGCTCTTGAAGCAGGTCCTGCGCGCGATCCTGTAGCGCCGATCAGCGCGGCACGACCGTCCCCATCCGCGCCCCGACGGGCACCTTGGCGAGCAGCAGTACGTTCACGACGGCGAGCACGAGGCACGCGGGGAGGCCGAGCGGCCCGGCGGTGAACGCGGTGCCGCCGACGAGGAAGAGCGCGGTGATCCCGGCCACCCCGTTGAGCGTCCCGTGGAGGAGCGCTGCGGCGAGCACCGAGCCCGCCTTCCCGCGCAGCCAGAGGATGGGCGGCGTCATCAGCGCGCACGCGAGCGTCATGACCGCGACCCCCGGCACGGGCGCCTCCGGAAAGTTGTAGCCCTGGAGCACCAGCGGCGCGTGCCAGAGGCCCCAGAGCGCGCCGGTCCCGAGCGCCGCCGGCCAGAACGGCGCTTCGTGGAGCACCCTCGGCAGGTAGCCGCGCCAGCCGGCCTCCTCGCCGAACGCGACGACGCCGTTGATCGTGGCCCCGGCGAGGAGCCCCGCGACCGCGCCGCCGAGCGCGACGACCGCGGGCGGCACGGCGAGGAGCGTGGCCTCGGCCTCGGCGAGCGCCTCCGGGGGCAGATCCGCATAGGTCGAGCGCAGGGCTTCGAGCGGCGTGGCGACGTCGACGCCGGGGACGAGCGCGCTCGCGCCGACGACGGCGGCCACGAACGGGAGCGGTGCCATCCAGGCGGCCACCCACCACGGGTTTGGCCGCCAACGGAGCCCCACCGCCTCCGTGAACCGCGCGCCCTCGCGCCGCGCACACACCGCCGCGGCGACGAGCGGGCCGAACATGTAGGGCACCCCCGCGACGATGAACCACGCGGTCGCGGGCACATCGGGGCCGAGCGCGGGCCCGACGAGCGGGAGGAGGGCGAACGCGGCGCTCCACCCGAACGCGACGACGACGTAGAGGCCGAGCCGGCGGAGCATGCCCCCCCTGCTAAGCGCGCGGGCCAGGTTCGGCTCCGCCCCGCGCCCACGTTAGTCTGCGCGCCCTCTGGAGCCCGCATGCGTGTCGACGGAACCCCTACCCGCACCGTCTGGTGGGCCGACGGCGTCGTCAAGATGATCGACCAGCCGCTCTTGCCCCACCGCTTCGCGATCGTGGACATGGCGACCTACGCCGACACCGCCCGCGCCATCCGCGACATGACCGTGCGCGGCGCCGGCGCCATCGGGGCCACCGGCGCGCTCGGCATGGCCCAGGCCGCCGTGGCCGCCTCGCCCGGCACCTTCCACGCGGACGTCGCCGCCGCGGCCAACCACCTCCGCGCCACGCGCCCCACCGCGCAGAACCTGTTCGCGGGCATCGACTACGTGCTCCGCGCGGTCGAGGCCGAGGGCGACAACGTCGACCGCGCCCGTGACGCCGCCGTCGCCGCCGCCAACGCCTTCGCCGACGACGACGCGGAGAGCTGCCGCCTCATCGGCGAGCTCGGCGCGCCCATCGTCGCGAGGCGCCCGCGCGTGAGCACCCACTGCAACGCCGGCTGGCTCGCCTTCGTGGACTGGGGCAGCGCGCTCTCCCCCATCTACGCGGCGCACCGCGGCGGCACGGACGTGTTCGTCTACGTCGACGAGACCCGCCCCCGTCAGCAGGGCAGCCAGCTCACCGCGTGGGAACTCGGCCAGGAGGGCGTCCGCCACGCCATCATCGCCGACAACGCGACGGGCCACTACCTGAAGTCCGGCGCCATCGACATGGTCATCGTCGGCAGCGACCGCATCGCCGCCAATGGCGATGTCGCCAACAAGGTCGGCACCTACACGTCCGCCCTCGCCGCGAAGGCCGCGGGCGTGCCGTTCTACGTGGCCGCGCCGACCACCACCATCGCGATGCACACCCCCACGGGCGACGACATCCCCATCGAGGAGCGCTCGGAGGACGAGGTGCTCTACGTCTGGGGCTGGTCCGACGACGGGCGCTTCGTCCGCGTCCGCACCGCCCCGCGGACCTCGACCGCGAAGAACCCCGCCTTCGACGTGACCCCTGCGAGCCTCATCACCGGCATCCTCACGGAGCGCGGCCTCGTGGCGGCCTCCGTCGAGGGCATCGCGTCCGTCGCGCGGCGCTGACGTCGGGCGCAGGGTTCGGGAGCCGCGCAGGGCTCCTCGATACGGCTTCTCGACACGGCTTCTCGAAGGGTCACATACCCGGAACCCCGACCGCGGCTATACTGTGGCCCGCTCGGGGTTTCGCGTGATCCTCCTCCTCCTCGCCGCCTGCAGCAACGACTACGAGATCAAGGCCCCCGAGGCGCCGGACGAGCTCTCGCTGACGCTCACGTCCCCGAGCTACGGCGTGTTCCTGGGTGACGGCGGCATCGAGGTGGCCGGGATGGTCACCCCCGCGAACGCCTTCGTGCAGGTCAACGGCACCGCCGTCTACCCCGACGAGACCGGCGCCTTCGCGACCGTCCTCGCGTTCGACGACCGCGCCGTCGTGGTCGACGTGACCGCCATCGCCTACGATCAGCGCGTGCGCGAGATCGTGCCCGTGTTCGACGGCACCGATCCCCGCTCGTCCGACCCCGGCGCCATCGGCGGCCTGCTCACCCCGACGGGGCTCGACGCCCTCGAGCCCACCGTCGCGGACCTGGTGGACTCGCTCGGCTGGGAGGATCTCATCCTCTCCGCGCTCCCCGCGATCGACACCGACTACGTCGACCTCACGCCGCTCTCCGTCACCTCGACCGGCACCACGGCGGACCTCGCGCCGGGGTTCGACTCCGTCGAGCTCTCCGTCACCCTCCACGACGTGACGCTCCTCACCGACGTGACGATCCTCGATGCGTACACCTTCGAGCTCGGTATCTCGCTCGGCGAGGTCGGCTTCGGCGCCCACGCCACGCCGTGGATCGACGCCGACGGCATGCTCGGCCTCTCCCTCGCCGACGCCATCGTGGAGATGGGCGACGTGGGGCTCTCCGTCGAGGGCTGGGAGATCCCCGAGTGGATCACCGATCTGCTGCTCGACCCCGTCGCGGACCTCGTCGCCAGCCTCGGCGAGGGCCTCGGTGACCTCCTGCTCGACCAGGTGGGGGACCTCCCCCTCGGTGGGCCCTTCGCCTTCGACCTCGACCTCCTCGGCACGCGCCTCGCCGCCCAGCTCGTCGACGTCGACGCCTCGGGGGACGGCGTCTCCCTCGGCGCGACCATCGGCTACGGCGAGGACGCCGCGGACGAGATGCCCGACGTGGCCACCCTCGGCGCGACCACCCCGTCGGGCCTCCCCTACCAGCTCGGCGCGGCCGTGCACGAGGGCATGTTCAACGTCCTCCTCGACGAGACGCTGGCCGGCTTCCTCGACATCGACCTCACGCTCGAGGGCGAGTACGGGGAGCTCCTCGGCAGCGGCATCGCCGCGCTCGACGGCGGTAACGAGATCCCCGACGAGGCCAACGGCTTCTGCATCTCCCTGCACGTCGGCGACGCCCGCGTGATCCGCATGGTGCCGGGCACCGGCGAGCCGCTGGCCCGCGCCTACCTCCCCGATGTGCAGGTCGACATCGCCACGGTGATCGACGGCGACTGCGAGGACTGGCTCTCCGCCAGCGTGTTCGCGGTCATCGACCTCACGCTCGACGGCACGGAGGTCCGCGCCGACTTCGACGTGCGGGACGTCGCGGTGCTCGAGTACGGCGCCGAGCGCTATGACCTCCAGGGTGTCGAGGACCAGCTCGGCGCGGTCGTCGAGAGCCTCGCGGGCCTGCTCGGCGGGCAGCTCTCGTTCGACCTCGGGGACGCCCTCGGCGGCCTCGGCGGCTTCGGCATCTCGCCCGAGGTGGTGGCCATCGAGCCCCTCGACGACGACGGGTTGTACGGCGTCTACCTCGACGTCTTCGGGACCGACCTCTAGCGGATTTGCCGGCCTCCCGCGCGGTCCGGCTCCCGCTCCGCATGGTACGATGCGCTTCCCGTATTCGGAGGGTCGATGGCGTCCAAGGACCAGGAGCTCGCGGCCGCCGCGCGCGCGAAGAAGCCCAAAGCCAGCGCCGCCAAGGCCCCCGAGGCCGCCCTCCCTGACGCGAAGGCAACGGTCCAGCAGGGCTCGGCCGCCGACCTCCAGGGCAACGTCGGGAACTCCGGCGTGAAGGACATGATCGAGGCCGAGGCGAAGACCGAGAAGAAGGCGCCCGCCTCCTCGAACAAGGACCCCTCGACCATGAGCCGCTCCGAGCTCGGCGCCAAGGCCAAGGCCGACGCGCAGGCGCTCGCGGAACGGAAGGGCGGCGCGGACGGCGGGAAGAAGAAGTCGCCGGACGCCAAGGCCAAGGTGCCCCAGAAGCAGGCCGACTCCGCGGACAAGGTCGCGCTGGAGAAGGAGGCCGCCCACAAGAAGAAGGACGCCCAGCTCGCGACGCAGAAGGCCGCGGAGGAGAAGTCCAAGAAGGCGGATCCGGGCCGGAAGGGCGCCAAGGCGCTCGACAAGGCAGGAGGAAAGGACGGCGACAGCAAGAAGGGCAAGACCACCGAAGAGAAGAAGGCGGTCGCCAAGGCGGACCCCGCGAAGGCGAAGGGCAAGCCCGGGAAGGGCGAGAAGGCGGCGAAGGGCAAGGCCGCCAAGACCGACAAGGCCGCCGGCAAGGCCGCGAAGTCCGTCAAGCCCGTCGACCCGAAGGCGGAGCTCGCCAAGAACGCCGTCGCGGGCGCCAAGGAGAAGAAGGCCCAGGCCAAGGAGGCCAAGGCCGAGGCCGCCAAGGCCGCGGCGGACGCCGCCAAGGCGAAGGACCCCAAGTCCGGCAAGATCGAGGGCGGCAAGATCAGCGCCGCCGCGGGCAAGCAGCGGCTCGCCGTCGAGAAGGACGTGCAGGCCGGGGACGCCGACAAGAAGGCGGGAGACGCCAAGAAGGCGAACGCCGAAGAGAAGACCACCAAGACCGCCGCGGGCCCGGCCTCCAAGAAGGACGGCGCGGCGGCCGACAAGAAGAAGGGCGGGAAGTCCGCGGGCGGCGCTACCGCGAAGGGCGCTCCCGACGCGGAGGCCCCGGGCAAGGAAGCCGCCGCCGCGAAGGGCCCCAAGCCAAAGGGGGTCGACCCCGTCGCGAAGGCCGAGGCCGCCGAGCAGAAGGCGGACGCCAAGAAGGAAGCCAAGGTCGAGGCGAAGAGCACGATCGAGCGCAAGCTCGAAGAGGTGCAGGCCAAGAAGGCGAAGGCGGAGACCGAGGCCGAGGTCTCGGCGGATCCCGCCAAGAAGGACTCCGCCGCCGCCGAAGCCGAGGCCAGGAGCCGCGAGGAGGAGGCCACCGAGAAGGAGGTCGAGACCAAGGAGGCGGAGGTCGAGGAGGTCGACGAGGAGCTCGCCGGCGGCGCCGAGATCGAGGAGATCGCCAGCGCGTCCGACCTCGCCATGGGGGACGGCGAGCGCGTCACCCTCGTCGGCATCTACATGCCGCGTCCGGAGGGCGGGGGCACCCAGATGCTCGGCCACGTCTCGGTCCTCGTCGGCGGCGTCGAGGTCAAGCTCGGCCACGACATCCGCGCGCTCTCCGAGATCCTGAAGCTCTCCGGGGACACCGTGTCCATCACCGGGAAGCTCGACCTGCGGAAGTCCGGCGCAATCGATCCGGGTCAGCTCGAGAAGCCCATCCTGACGGACTTCTCGTCACCCAAGCGGCGGTGATGCGCGCGCGAGCCCTAGGCTAGATGCTCCCGAGCCTCCCCGAACGCTACCGTCCGACACGGCAGCTCGGAGAGGGGGCCACCGGCGTGGTGTACCACGCCGAGGATCGGCTCCTCGAGACGGAGGTCGCGGTCAAGGTCGTCAAGACGAACCTCGCCTTGCACCGTCGCTTTCGCGCCCGGTTCGCGCGCGAGGTCGCGATCTCGGCGCGCATCGTGCACCCCCACGTCATCCCCGTGTTCGACACGGGCGCGCTCGCGACGGGGGAGCCCTTCGTCGCGCTGGGGTACGCGGCCGGCGGGAGCCTCGCCGACCTCCTGAAGCTCCGCCCCGCCATCGGCGAGGTGCTCCGGCTCCTGGACGAGGTACTCGACGCCCTGGCCGCCATCCATGCGCGGAGCCTGATCCACCAGGACCTCAAGCCGGGGAACATCCTGCTCTACCCGGGGACCGACGGGCAGGTGCACGCCTGGGTCGCGGACCTCGGCGTGGCCGATGCCCTCGCGGAGCTCACCCGCGATCGCAAGGGCATCTCCGGCACCCCCGGGTACATGGCCCCCGAGCAACTCCTCGGCCGCACGCAGGACCTCGGCCCGTGGACCGACCTCTACGCCGTTGGGCTCATCCTCCACGAGACCCTCTCCGGCGAGCGCCCCCACCCCGGCGAAGGCCGCCAGGACCTCCTCGAGGCCCGGCTGCGCGCCCCGCCGCTGCTCGGCACGACCGTGGAGGTGCCGATCCCCGCGGCGCTCTCCGACCTCGTGGCGTCGCTGCTCGACCCCGAGCCGCGCCAGCGGATGGATCGCGCCGCGGACGTGCGCCGCGCCCTTCGCGACGCCGTGAAGGGCCAGAGCTTCCGCGGACGGGTCCGCAGCTTCCGCGGAGACGCCTTCACCAGCGCGACGACCGGCCCGATGCTCGGCCCCGGCGAGTACCCGCTCAACGTGCCGCCCCCACCCGACGATCCGCACCGCGGCGCGCTCCGCTGGAACCGGGTGCAGCCCGACCCGATCCCGTCGACGCCGCCGGTGGAGACCGGCTGGGAGGCCCCGGCGCGCGCGTCGCTCCCGTTGTTCGCGCTCCGCGAGGTCCCGCTGGTGGGGCGCGAGCGGGAGCGGCAGGTGCTGTGGGACGCCGCGCGCGAGGTCATCGCCCTCGGGACACCGCGCCTGGTGCTGATCGTGGGGGAGAGCGGCTCGGGGAAGACGCGGCTCGTGAGCGCGGTCGCGAACGCCTTCGAAGAAGGCGGCTGGATGGAGGTGACGCAGCTCCAGTACCACTCGCCTCCGGGGGTGGACGACGGGTTCCGCGGCGCAGTACGGGACCTCCTCGTGCCCTGGAACGACACGCGCGAGGGCATGGAGGCGCGGCTCGGGCGCTGGATCGGGCGCGACCGGCAGGCCCCGCCGCGCGAGGTGGCGGAGGAAGCCTCGATCCTCACGCGCTGGTGCGGCTACCTGAAGGAGGGCGAGCCCCCGGTGAGCGACGCCGTCGGGCTCGCCTACCTCTACCGCTACCTCGACGCCCGGGCGTGGCGCGGCGGCTCCTGCCTCGTCCTCGAGGACGCCCACCACGCGCTCGCGGACGGCGACGGCCTCGCGATCGCCGAGGCGCTGCTCGATCGCACGGTGGGCGAGCGGCCGGTGCTCGTGCTGTGCACGCTCTCCGCGGAGGCCCTGGCGCGCGACCCCGCGCTCCGGCGCAAGGTGGAGGGCCTCCAGGAGCGCGGCGCGCGGCGCATCGGGCTGCGGCGCCTCAACCTGACCGAGACCCGCCGGGTCGTGCAGGAGTCCCTGCAGCTCCACCCCGAGCTCGCGCGCGTCGTGAGCCTGGAGTGCGAGGGCGATCCGCTGGCCGCCGGGCTCCTCCTGCGGGAATGGGCGGCGCGGAAGCTCCTCGTCCCCGGCGTGGGCGGCCTCTACACGCTCTCCCCCGACATCACGCTCGCCGAGGCCATCCCGCGCGATCGCAACGCGCTGCTCCGACGCCGGCTCCAAGCGGCGGTCGACAGCGCGGCGGACCCCGCGGCCGCCGAGGAGGCCCTCGCGGCGGCGGCCCTGGCCGGCCAGGAGCCGCCCGCGGCGCTCATCCGCGCGGTGAACGACGCCGGCCTCGACGCCCTGCTCGCCACCGGCCTCGTCGCGGAGCGGCGCGGCTCGCTCGTGTTCGAGCAGAGCCGGCTCCAACAGGTGGCGCTCGAGGTCGCCGGGCGCGCCCCGAACGTGAAGGAGCTCCATCGCCGCCTGGCGGAGGCGTGGGAGACCTTCGGGGGCTCGACCGACCTCGACGTGGACCTGCCCCTCGGCATGCACCGCCTCCGATCCGGGAGCCCCGAGAAGGCGCTCGGTCCCCTCCTCTCCGCGGCGCGCAAGATGATCCAGGGCGGCCGCGCCCGGGACGCCATCCGCGCGGGGGCGATGGCGATCGAGGCCGCGGACGCCGTCGGGCAGCCCACGGCGCGCCTGGAAGCACGGCGCCTGCACGCCGAGGCCCTCCTGGAGACCGGCGAGCCCGAGCGCGCCGTGCCGCTCATCGAGCACGCGCTCCGCGAGGTGGAGGGGGATCGGCTGGCCCGCGCGCGCCTGCGCGTGCTGCTCGGCCGCGCGGCCCGCAAGCGCGGGGACGTGGAGAGCGCGCAACGCGAGTTCGACGCCGCCCACCAGACCTTCACCGCCCTGCGAGACCGCGCGGGCCTCGTCGAGGTGGCCGTGCAGCGCGCGAAGTTGACGCGCATGGCGGGGCTCGCGAACCAGTCCATCACCCACTGGGCCGAGGTCGTGCGCATGAACCGCGGCGATCTCGCGCTCGAAGCCGAGGCCCTCAACGGGCTCGTCGAGGCGCTCATCCGCGCGGGCCGCCTGGAGCAGATCGACCGGCAGGTGGCCCGGCTCCAGCGGGTGAGCCGCGCGAGCGGCGACACGCGACGCATCGCAGAGGCCTCCGCCACCTGGGGGATGCTGCACCTGGAGCGGCAGAACTACGACGAGGCGCAGCGCCTGTTCTCGACCGCGGGCGCGATCGCGGCGACGCTCGGCTCGGACCAGCTCCACCTCCGTTGCCGGTCGCTCCTCTCGGAGGTCGCCCGCCAGCGCGGGGACCTCGACGCCGCCGAGGAGATCAACCGCTGGCTGGCTCGCTTCTGCGAGGAGCGCGCCCTCTTCCAGGGGGCGGCCGCCGCGCGCGTGCAACTCGCGTTGCTGGCCCTCGCGCGCGGGGAGCTGCGGCGGGTGCGAACGGCGGTCGAGGCCGCCGCCGAGGACCTCTCGCAGAGCCCGCAGCACGGCGTGTGGATGTACATCGGGGTGATCCGCGCGGTGCTCGCGGCGGAAGACGGCGACGAGCGGACGTGCCGGGCGTGGTGGGCCGTCGCGCGCGAGCGGGGCGTGGGGGAGCGGCATGCCCCGGACCTCTGGCCGCCGTTGGAGCGGCTGGCCGGCGCCTCGGACCGCCACGGCTGGGCCGACATCGCGAAGCGGGCACGCGCGACCGTCGCGACGGAGAGCACGACGGCGGGTGTGGTCATCGACGAGGTGTGAGGGTCGCGCTCGACGAGCGAGACGCTACGGACAGCGCCCGCCGTAGACCGCGTGGCAGGCGCTCCAGCGGGTGTCGATCGCCCACCTGGCCTCGTCCAGCGCGGGCTCCACGAGCCCGCCGTCCGCGGAGACGAGCCACAGGCGCGGCGCCCCGAGCCAACGCCGGGCGGCGGCGTTCACCTCGGCCACCGATACATCTTGATACATCGACAGGTGTATCAGCGCCGTCCCGGGCGGCCGCCCGTCGCGCCGATCGAGCCACAGGGACTGCGCCAGCCCGGCGAAGGTCGACGTCTCCACGGCGCCTTCGACCCAGGTCTGGTGCCGCGCCGCCGCGACCTCGTCCTCGCTGAAGCCATCCGTGTGCGCCACGTCGAGCTCCTCACGGAGCGCCGCGAGCGCGGCGGGGAGCCGCTCGGGATCCACCGCGAGCTCCACCTCGGACCGGCCGTAGCCCGCCTCCTCGGTGGAGCTGCCGTCGACGCGGTAGGTCAGCCCGTCCCGCTCCCGGAGCCGCTGGGTGAGGCGCGCACTGAAGCCTCCCGCGAGCGCGCGGAAGGCGAGCGCGTAGGCGGCATGATCCGGGGCCGACGGCGCAGGACCCGCCCACGCCACGGTGACCAGGGCCTGGTTCGCGCCCGGCGTGTGGACGAAGACGTGCCGCTCCGCGTCCCCGACCGCGACGGGGAGGGGCGGCGGGACCGCGACGGGGAGCACCCGCTCGAGACCGGCGGCGGCGGCGCCGAGACTCCCGAAGGCCCCTTCGAGCAGCGGGAGCGCGCGGGACGAGGGGAGGTCCCCCACGACGACGACGCTCGGCGTGGCCTGGGCGAGGACGGTCCGCCACGCCGCACGGACCTGGGTCACGCCCACCGCGAACGCCGCCCGTGCCCGGTCCTGCCGATACGGGTGCGCCGGGGCCCACGTGAGCCGCCCGAGCGCCCGGGCGTGCACGAGCCCCGGTCCGAGCCAATCGGTGCGCCACTCGAGCCGCGCCGCCCTCCGCCACCGGGCAAGCGCCCGCTCGCTGAACCGCGGCTCCCGGAGCAGCGAGGACACGCCGGGGAGGGCCGCCGCGAGCACGTCCACCGGGGCCTCGAGGGCGAACCAGCAGCGGACGGCCCCGCACCCGACGACGAGCGCGACGCCGAGCCCCTCCAGCTCCGCGCGCACCTCGGGGGCGCCGGCCTCGCTCCACACCGCGCCGAGCGCGTCGAGGGCGCCGGGCGAAAACGTCCCGGTGAGCGCCGACACGTCGAGGCTCAGCTCCACGCGCGCGAGCGGGAGCGACGACCGCTCCACGCCCCAGACCGGGATCGCCCCGTCGCGGAGGGCGCCCACCCACACCACGGGCGGAGGGGGTGGAGAGGGGGGCGCGACCGGCGGTGGCGCGGCACGGTCGGCGGACCGCGCGGGCGCGGCGACGAGCACCAGCCCGAGGAGGCCCGCCCAGCCGATCACGGTGCCGCCATCCGGATCATCCGCGGCAGCGGGGCCACGCGGCGGGAGGACGGGGCGACGGCCAGCAGCACGCGTGACCCCGGCGCCAGCCAGCGGCGGACGACGCGGCGGATGGCCTCGGCGTCGACGGCCTCGCGCCCCGCCCACTCGATCGGGAGGCAATCGGGGGCGCCCGTCCGCTCGGCACAATCGAGCAGCACCGCGGCGCGGCCCGCGGGCGTCTGCAAGCCGCGCAGCTCCCAGGTGCGCGCCGTGGCCCGGATGCGCTCCAGCGCGCCGTCGGGCGGCCCCTCGAACGCGAGCTGCTCGAGCGCACGCTCGATGCGGCGCAACGGCGTCGCGGCGCGCTCCACGTTCGCGGCCAGGGAGAGCTCCCCGCCGAAGCGCCCGGACCACGCGCTCACGTCGACCTCGTCGTCGCGGAGGAGATCTGCCAGCACCGCCCCGGCGAGCTCCAACGCCACGCGGTCGGGGTGGCCACGGTCGAAGGTGCGCCACGCGAGGCGGAGCCGCACCCGGTCGACATCGCCGGGGACCCAGGCGCGGATCGCGGGGGCGCCAGGGCCGCCGCGGCGCCACGCTGCGCGCGTGGGGAGGAGCTCGTCAACGGGGGCGTCGGGCGCCGATCCGATGCTCCCCGACCACGCCACCGCCGTCGGCGACCCCCGATCCGGAACGTCCTCGAACCAGCGTCGGGCTTCGTCGAGCACGGCTCCCGGCGCCGCAGGGCCCACGATGACGAGCGTGGCCCCCGACGGGACCAGCTTGTCCGCCACGAACGCCTGTACGTCCGCGAGGGTGACCACCGCGAGATCTTCGGGCAGGCCGATGACGCGTCGCGCGTAGGGGTGCCCCTCCGGCCAGAGCAGCGGCGCCAGGGCCTCGCGGACCTGGTCCGCCCGCGCGGACTCGGCGCGCTCGTTCGCCACGACCGCGCGCTGGTTGGCGAGGGCCGCCTCCGTCGGCGTGAGCCAGCCGAGCCGATCGCTCTCCAGGAACAAGGCGAGCGGGAGGGCGCCTACCGGTACCGTGACCGAATACGTCATCTGGTCCATATCGGTCGCAGCATCGCTCGACCCGCCGGCGTCGCCGAGCCATCGGTCGTAGCGGTTGCCCGGCGCATGGGCCGACCCCTCGAACGCGAGGTGCTCCACGAGGTGCGCGAGCCCGGAGCGGCCCGGTGGATCGCTCGCCGACCCCGCGGGGATCCGGAGGCGGATGGCCACCACGGGCGCCTCGGGCCAAGCGTGCACGACGACGCGCAGCCCGTTCGGGAGCGTGGCCTCCTCGGTCGCGAGGAGCCCGGGGCGCTCCGATGCGAGCGCCAGCGAGACGGCCAGGGGGAGCATCACCCGCGCACGTTATCACCCCGCCCCGCGCGTCCTCCGCAACCGGGCGGGCCCCTCCGCCCGTCGCACCCCGCCGATGTCGGAGTTGTCGGACTTGTCATCCCGGGCCCTTGCCGCCATCCCCGTTCGCGGTATCTGCCTGCAATGCGGATCTTGTGCGGGGACATCGGGGGCACGAACGCGCGGCTCGCCCTCTGGGAGGGGGGCATCCTCCAGGCCGAGGAGACCTACGCGAGCGCGGAGTGGCCGGGCCTGGAAGCGCCGCTGGCGGCGTGGCTCACGCGTACCGGGGTTCACCCCGACCGCGCATGCTTCGCCGTGGCGGGCCCGGTCATCAACCAGCGGTGCGCCACCACCAACATCCCCTGGGTGGTGGACGGCGCCCAGCTCCGCGCCCAGCTCGGCTGCCCGGTGCGCATCGTCAACGATTTCCACGCGGCGGCCCGCGGCCTGGCGCTGCTCCACCCGGGAGACGGCGTGACCCTCTTCGGCGGAGAGGCCGTCCTCGGCGCGCCGGTCGCCGTGCTCGGCGCCGGGACCGGCCTGGGCGAGGCCTACGTGGTCGACGACAGCGTGATCCCCGGCGAGGGAGGCCACGCGGACTTCGGCCCCGGGGACGCCCGGGAGCTGCGCCTCGCCGCCTGGCTCTTCGGGCGCAACGGGCGCGCGTCCTGGGAGGACGTGCTCTCCGGGCCCGGGCTCGTGAACCTCTCGCGCTTCCTGTGCCTCGAGCGCGGTGAGCCGCCGCCGGCCTGGCTCGACGGCCACGATGCGCCCGCGCGGGTGGCACAGGAGGACCCGGAGGCGGTCGCGTGGTTCTGCGCGCTCTATGGGGCCGAGGCCGGCAACATGGCGCTCCGCGTGCTCGCGCGCGGGGGGGTCTACCTGTGCGGCGGGATCGCGCCCCGCATGCTCCCGGCGCTGATGGCAGGCGGCTTCCGTGCGCGCTTCGAGGCGAAGGGGAAGATCGCGGCCGCCATCCGCGGCGTGCCGGTCACCGTCGTGACCCATCCGGGCCTGGGCCTCCTGGGCGCGGCGGCCGAGGCGATGCGGATCCGGGACTGACGCGGGGCACGTGCGCCCCGGCGATCTTCCCGGCTGGCTACGCGTCCGGGACGATCCCACCCACCTCGCGGAGGGCCCCCTCGGCGAGACCGACCGCCACCGAGAGCTCGCGCATCCGCTCGTTCAGGCGGTGCCCGGCCTGGGTCAGCTCGCCGGTGCCCGCGTCGGTCAGCGGCAGGCGGAGCAGCTCGTCCACCGCGGTGACGACGAGCTCCCCGAGCGGAAAGAGCGGCAGCGGCAGGTTCGGGTGGCGCGCGGTGATCAGGAGCGCGTCGGCGGTGTTCTTGAGGTCGTCGCGGAGCGCCACGAGCTGCTGCTCGAGGACCGGCGAACCCGGGTCGGCGATGAGGAGGCGGATCGTGAGGATCAGCACGTTCCAGGAGCACAGGATGTCCCCGACGCGGTTCCCGAAGAGCTGGGTAACCTCGTCCCGGTGGTGGGTGACCAGCGGCGCGCGGAACCCGGCGTGCATCTGCTCGAACCAGGGGTAGTACTCCTCGGGGACGCGCGGCGGCGAGGGCGGCGTGAAGCCCACGAGCTCGGCCAAGGCGTTCACCAGGCGCACCTTCTCCTTGATGAATTCGCCGGTCTGGCGCAGCCGCGGCACCTCCTCGACGACCGCGACCCGCACCTCGCTGACGGTGGATGCCGCGTTCTGACTCAACAGCTGCGCGAGGTTGAAATACGAGCCGATCAATGCCGGTAGGTACCCGGAGGCGAAGTGTTGTTCAAGGGTCAACATCTCAAGTCTCCCGCACGAGCAGGATCGAAGTGCGATCCTCGTGTGTCAAGTAAAGGTGATCCCCCTCCGCGTGGAGGGCATCCGCCCTGTCGATCCCGAGCAACAACGGCTGTGGCGCGTCGCGATGCACGACCGCCAGGACGGGGCCCCCGTCGTCCAACAGGAGCGCGACGGCGTTCCCGGCGACGGCCAGCGCCGAGGCCCGGCCCGGCAGCGCGACCTGCCACCGCGTCTGCACGCGGCGGTCGACCACCCAGAGCCCACCCCGGCCCGCGCGCGGCGCCACGGCCCACTCGGCCTTGCCCCACGGCGCGATGAGGTGCGACGCGGCGTCCGCGAACGGCCACACCATCGCGAGGCCGTCGTCCTCGATGAGGACGGTCCCCGGGGCGCCCTCCCCCAAGGCGTGCAATCGCCCCGCGCGGTCGTAGAGGCCGTGGCACACGCACGCGTAGAGCAGCGCCGCCCGCTCCCCGGGCGGGATGCGCCAGATCCCGTCTTCGGCGGCCACGTAGCGAATGCCCCCGACGCGGCGGAGGAGGCCCCCCCGGCGGCCGACCGACACCGAGCTGACGACGGCGCCGCGGGGGTCCAGCGAGACGAGCTGGTCCGCCGCGAGCGCGTCGACGCCCTCCGCGTGGGCGTCCAGCGCCGACACCGGGGCCCCGCAATCCACCGACCAGACCGCGCCGCCGGTGCGCGCATCCAGGCAGACCAGCCACTCGCCGATCCCCGCGTAGAGTCGACGGCCGTGCCGGGCGAGCGCGTGGGGCTCGTCGAACGCGAGGCGCCAGTCCAGGTCGCCGCCGTCGAGGCGAACGAGCGCGCCGCGGTCCCAGACGACCCCGCCGAGGGGCGCGGCGCGGACCTCCAGCCCCTCCACGGTCCCGAGCGAGAGGAGTTCGACGGACATCGGGGCCTACTCTGCTTCCTTGATCCCGAACCGCCGGATGATGTCGGAGATGTCGTGGGGGTCCACGGCGACCACCTTGCCGAAGCGTTCGCCGTCGTCGACCACCCAGGCCATGGCGTAGACCGAGCGCTCGACCAGGAGCGCCCGCTTTCCGCCTCCGTGGGGCTCCGCGCCGACCTTCCACCAGTTCAGGATCACGTCGGAGCGATCGCTCAAGCGCTCGTCGATGTACTCCAGCGAGTCCTCGAACGTGCGGAGGCCTGCCAGTTCACGATCGGTGGCGGGATGGAAGAACGCCATGGTCAGGGCAGCCCCAGCCAGCCACGTAGCACCTTCTCGTCGCCGCTCCGCGCGCGCGCGACGATGCCGAGGCTGCGAAGGATGCCCTGGCGATCCGCCTCGGGGAGGCCGCGCACCAGCCGACAGTGGCGCTCGGTGAGGTCCGGATGGAACGCCAACGTCCAGGCGGCATCCGCGCCGATCGCCAACGGCGAGAGCGACCCGGCCTGGACCAGGGTGGTGTAGTCCGCCCACACGGCGGCATCGCGGGGGTCGTGCACGAAGCGCAGCCGCACGGCGAGATCGGTGAAGCCAGCGTGCTCGGCGGCGGTCGCCACGCGGGTCGCGAGGGCCGGCTCCGCGCTCATCCATTGGTTGAGCAGGTGCAGCTTGGAGAGCGCCGCGCGCAGGATGGCGGGGTGGGGGCTCCAGCCAGCCGCCACGCGCCGCGCGAGCTCCAATTCGACGGTCCGCGACGGGACGGCCTCGACCGCGGTGATCCCCTCCGCGTTCCAGGCGGGATCCTTCGCGTCGAGGAGCTCCGCGGTGATGCGCTCGGCGACCGGGAGCGCCGCGGGGTGCTCCGTAGCCAGCTCGGCGAGCCAGGTGACCGGGGACTGGTCCGGCGGGTACCAGCCCCGCCCGGCGCGCAGATCCGCGAAGAAACGCTCGTGGACGGCGTCGGGGCCGGGGACGGTCCACCCCCGGAACACCACTGGGAAGCCCTTGGTCACGAGCCGATCCGCAGCCCGCGGTAGAAGCGCTTGAAGTCCGCGATCCTCAGCCCGGCGACGTGGGAGCTGCCCCAGGGGTTCTGGAGCTCGATGGTCATCCCCGCGAGGTCGACCGACTTCGGCGCATAGGCGTGGTTGCCGACGACCCCGGCGGCGTCCGCCGCGGCCTTCAGATCCGGCGCCTCCTTGTCGAGGTTCTTCGAGTCACATGCGACCGGCATCTTCTTGGTCAGGGCGTCCGAGATCATCTGCGCGAGCTGCTTGTCCCCGATGGAGGACGGCGTGTAGTACCCCTCCTTCAGGTTGGTCAGGAGCGCGATGGCGCCGGCGAACTTGCCGTCGTCGTTGACGTGCCCGCCCTCGATGCCCGTGTACGTGCCCTTGTGGACGGCCCAGGCCTTCTCGATGAGCATGCACCAGAGCTCCGGGCCCTTGGCGCCCTTGTCGCCGGCCTTGGAGTACTTGGCGGAGAGGCCCTTGTCGCCGCTCGGGAACTTGCCGTCGACGGTGACCACCTTGGCCGCGCCCTTGCTGTCCCAGGCGTTGTTCTTGATGTAGAGCGTCACGTCGTAGGTGCCGTCGCCGTTGTCCTTGATGAGCTTCCGGATGTGCTCCGGGTTCGCGCGTGACACCGCGGCCATCCCACCCAGCAGGTAGCAGTCGCCGAGCGACCCCTGCTTCACGTCGTTGGGATCGATGTCGGCGGCGTCGCCCTCTCCCTTGACGAAGGCCTCGCCCTTCATCTCGGCGTACTCGACGCCGGTGCCCTCGTGCTCCTTGCGGAGGCCCGGGTTGGCGGCGGCCTTCTTGGTGGTGTCGGTCGTGGTCGTCGTGGTCGTCTTGGCGGTGTCCTGCACCACGTCGTTCGCGGGCTCCGGGAAGTCCTTCGGGGGCTTGGACTCCTTGGGCGGCTTGACCTTGGCGGCGGGCGAGAGGATCTTCTCGATCTCCTCGGCCGGGTTCTTCGCGTCGTTCTTCTTGGCGGCTTCGACGGCCTTGTCGGACGCGGCCATGGGGTCCGGCGTCGACTTCGAGGAGGCCTTCACCACCTGGGTCTTCGCCTCGGTCTCGGCGGCCGCGACCACGGGCTCCTTGGCCTTGACCGTGGGGACGGGCTCGACGCTCGCCTTCGGCGACTTGGAGGTGTCGCCGTTGGGCGCCACGGGCTTCGTCTCCGACGAGTCCGACTTCGTCTTGGCGGTCGCGCGCGCCTTCTTGTTGTAGGACTTGAACTCGGGCGTGCCGGGCTCGAAGGGGTTGCCGTTCGCCGCGGCGGCGTCGAGGTCCTTCTGCTGTTGGTCGGCGATCTTCTGATCGCGACCGGCCATGCGCTTCTTGTAGTCGTCCGGCGCCTCGCCGGGCTTCTTCATGGTCGCGACGGCGTCGCTCTTCGCCTTGTCCATCTTGTTCTTGTAGTGGCCACGCTCGTTCTTCTCGAGCCCCGCGTCGAGCTCCCACTCCTTGACGATCTTGCCGTCCTTGTCGGCCTTCTCGACGAGGGTGGCGATGACCTTGTCCTGGCCCGCCTTGTTGCCCCGCTTCTTCATCTGGGCGCCGGACTCGAGCTCGTAGGCCTGCTTCCCGCTGTCGAGGCGGGTGTGGTCGAGGTTGAGCTCCTGGTTCAGGGAGGGATCGAACTGCTGGCCCGCGTTCGGCCCGTGCTTCTGGACGAGGGCGTTCGAGGAGGTCGCGCCGGTGGCCGCGAACGGGTCGATCCGGTCGGTCTTCTCCTGACGCACGGCCTTGTTCCCCACCGAGGCCACGCCGGCGTCCTTGCTCTTCTTCGCGTGGTCGATGAGGTCCTGGCTCATGGCGACGCCCGCGTTCTGCTCCATCTCCTTCGTCATCTTGAAGTCGATGAAGTGCAGGCCGTTGTTCTCGACGTCGTCGCTCAACGTGGCGGTCCCGTTGGACTCCTTGTCCGCGTACGGGGAGAGCGACTCCTTCTTCTTCTTGTTGACGTACCCGGGCGCGCCCTTGTGACGGGACTTCTGCTCGTAGTCGAGGCCGAGCGTGGCGACGCTCTCCTCGGCGTTGAGGCCCTCCGTGTTCTGGGCGACGCCGACGCTGCCGCGCAGGCCGGGGTTCTGGGTCGTGAGCTGCTTCCCGAGCGAGAAGTTCGGGATGACCTTGCGCATGTCCGCGCCGGCCTTGTTCTTCTCGGCGAGGATGGAGTGCCCCTTCAAGAGCGCTTCCTTCTCCTTGTCGGACATCGGGTCGCGCTTGGAGCCGTCCACGTTCTCGTCGTTCGTGGTCGTCGCGCCGTCCGGCCCCTTCAAGGCCGGCTTCGCCACGGGCTTGCTGGTGCCGTCCGCCTGCAGGGTCTCCTGCGAGCGCGGGTTCTTCTTCAGCGCGCCCTTCATGGCGTCGACCTCCTCGGAGGTCATCTTCCCGCTGTCGCGGAGGTCCTGCTCGGGGGTCTTCTTCTTCGTCAGGGCGCCCTTGCTCAGGCCCGCGCTCTTGATCGCCGCGTCGGCCACGTCCGAGCGGAGGAGCTTGGGCTTCGACTCGCGCACGACGTTGCCGTCGTCGAGGATGTTGTCCGTGTGGCCCTTCTCGTTGTAGGCGGGCTTCTTCGTGTGGACCTGGCCCTGCCAGCCAGCCGGCGGATCGCCCGCGGCATACTTGCTGATCTCTTCCTTCTTCCCGGTGGACTCTTCATGACCAACGCCGAGGCCGCTCGCATCCTCGACTTCTCCGCTCCCGTCCCCCTTCCCGGCGGAGCCTCGTGGACCGCGCACTTCCGCAGCTGGGAGCCCGACCGGCTTCAGCGCATCTACTTTGCCGTCACCGTTCGCGACCAGGCCGGCGCCGTTGTCGCCACCTTCGAGGCGTTTGTCAGCGGTTACGACGCCGACGCCGACTTTGCTGGAGAGCCCGCGATCGCGCGGCGGGACCTCGACTTCCGAGTTCGCGATCACCTCGGAATTTCCTACACCGATCGCTGAAGCGGCCGCGCGGATGTCGGCTGCGCTCTTGCCCCGGCTCGCCGCCTTCGCGGCCTCCTCCGAGGGCGCCACCTTCACCAGGGCCGCGAAGGCCTCGGCCCGCGCCTTGTTCTCGGCCTTGGCCTCGCCGCCGACGCTGTTGTCGGCGCCCGACTTGTAGACCGCGTTGTACCCGGCGGCCGCGAACGCGAGGTCCGCCTTCCCCAGCTCCCACGGGAGCGCGGCGGCCGCGAGGTAGGTGATGCTCGCCTTGCCCTTCGTCTTGTCCCCGAAGCGCGGCTGCTCGATCTTCATGACGAGGGTCTGGTCGTTCGGCACCTGGCCGAGGAAGGCGAGGTAGGTGCGGGTCGACCACTGCTCGGCGGCGTACGTGGCGTACGCCCGCGAGAGCGCCCCCCAGAGCTGCATCGCGAACTTGCCGTCCAGATTGACGTTGTCGAACGCCTGCCCGAGCGCGCTCCCCTCCAGCGCGTTCACGCCGTTCTGCACCGCGGCATCCTTCCCAGGGTCACCCGACCAGAACGCCCAGGTGGACCCCTTCTTCGCGGACAGCTCGCGCATCGCCGGCTCGAGCATCCCGAGGAGCGGCTCGAACTGCGCGAGCACCTTCTCCAGGATCTTCGCGTCCTTGTCCCACTGAATGCGCGCCTCGGCGTTGCGGAGCTGCTCGAAGTCCTCGGTGGTGTTCACCATCGTCTGGGCGACGGTGCGCCACACCTTCTGGGCCTCGGCGAGATCCGCCGTCTTCCCCATGTCCGTGTACAGCCCCTGGTACTGCTTCCAGAAGGTCTGGAAGTTCTCGCCCTTCAAGGACATGTCCATGTCGAAGAGCGCCTTCTGGGCGCCCTCGGGCAGCACCATCAGCAGGTCCGCCATGGTGCCGGCCAGCTCGAGCTTCTTTGCGTCGAGCGCGGGGTTCCCCTTGGCGGCGCCGTCGGCCTTGGCGGCGCCGTCGGCGGCTGACTTCGCCTCCATCCCGAGCTTGTCGACCTGCTTCTCGATCGCGATCGCCTTCCCGATGAGGCTGCCGATCTTCTGCTTCTCGTCCTTCGGGAGGCTCTTCACGTGCGCCGCGATGTCGCCGACCTTGTCGGACACCTTGGTGGGGATGGACGCCATCATGACGGCGACCCCGCTGCCGCCGCTGTCGGCGACCCAGATCCGGTGCGTCTCCGCGCCGGCCTGGAAGGTGATGGGCTCGTCGTTGAGGAGGATGCTGTTCGCGGCCTTTTCGTCGAGCGCCTTCTGCAGCTCCGGCGGGAGCACGATGCCGGTGATCGAGAGCGTGTCGAGCGTGAGCCCGCTGTTCGCGAGGTCCTTGGCGGCGGAGAGCTTCGCCTTCTCCGAGAGCGCGCTCGTCTGGCCCGCGATGCTGGCGACGCCGCCGGCGTTGACGGCCTTGCCGACCGCGCTGGTCACGGCCTGCATCGACGCGGACTTGGCGCTCGTGACGCTGCTCTCGGCGATCTCGCCCTTGTCGTTCTTCACGCGGCCCGACCCGGCGATCGTGAAGCTCACGGCGCCGAGCGTGGGGTCACGCCCGACGAGCGAGGGGGTCTCGAAGCTGAAGATGCCGTTGGCGGTCCCGGCGTCCTTCTTGTCGTCTGCCGCCTTCTTGTCGGCATCCGCCGGATCGGCGGCCCCCTCGGTCTCCCCGTCCTTGCCCTTCTTCTTCCCGGAGAAGAGCCCGACCACCTTGTCGATGAGCTTGTCGATCGCGCCGTCGACCTTGGCGCGGATCCCGCCGATGACCTCCTTCACCTTGGCCCCGACACCGCCGAGGCCGAGGAGCTTGGCGAGGAGGTCGATGGCGACGGGCACGAGGTTGCCGAGGGCGTTCTCGATCATGTCGGCGGCGCCGCCGATGTTGCCGTTGGCCAGGTCGGTGACGGAATTCACCACCGCGGTCACGACGCCGAGGATGCGCTGGATCTGGTCGCGGAGGAACTCGTAGAGGTTCCAGGCCGTCATGATGGCCTGGACGATGGCGCCGACCGGGTTGAACATCGAGGCGATCTTCAGGACCGCGGACTTGATGATCTTCTCCATCAAGAAGTCCTGGATGGCCCCCATCACCTCGTCTTTCAGGCTGCCGAGGGAGTCCTTCACGTGGTCCCAGAGACCGGCCATGCCGCCTTGGAGCGCCGAGTCGATGAAGCCCCAGACGAACTCGACGCGCTCGACGTTCTCCTCGCCGATGCGGTCGACCGCCTTCTCGCGGAGGTTGTCCTTGGTGAGGCCCATGACCTGCGTGGCGATGTCGAAGACGCCCGCGAGGTCGAACGTGGCGGGCATGGTCAGGCCCGCCTCCCCCATCGTGCCGGTCATCCAGGAGACGAAGCCGGTCTGGAGGTGGTCCGTGAAGTTGTCGGAGAACTGGCCGAAGCCCTGCCCGACGGCGTCGAGGCAGTTGCTGAGGAAGTTGCCGGGATCGTCGGCGATCTTGCCGATGGTGCCGTCCGCCTTGCCGATCATCCCGTAGAACTCTTCGGGCGGGATGCCCGCGAGCTTCAGGATGCCCTCCAGCACGAGCTTGCCGACCTTGGCCCAGTTGCCGGTCAGCGCGGCCTCGGCAAGGGTGACCGCGAAGTTCACCGCGGCCTGGAAGATCGCGATGATGGCGTCGAGGGCGCCGGCGATCATGTCGCAGAGCTCGGCGATGCCCTGCTTCAGGGCGTCGGCGAACTGGTTGACCTGCTCGCAGGCGTAGTCCACCGCGCTGTCGATGAGCTCGTTGAGCTTCTTCGCGAGCTCGGGGAAGACCGAGCCGAGGAGCGCTGTCACCGCGCTCTTCAGCCAGTCGCCGAAGGCCTTCAGCTTGTCGGTGATCCACTTGGCGGCGGCGTCGATGAGCTGGGTCGCGAGCTTCTTCACGCCGTCGAGGATCGCCTTCACGGCGTCCCGCACCCAGTTGAGCACGGCGTTGATGGCGTCGGTGAGGGCCTTGAAGGCGTCGGCGACGGCGGACTTGACGCGGTCCCACCAGGACTCGTTGTCGGCGTCCTCCTCGGCCTTCTTCTTCTTCGCCTCGGCGTCCTTCTCGCCCTCGGAGATCTTCTTGTCGACGTCGGACTCGGCCCTCGTGTAGGCGTCGTCGATCTTGGTCTCGTCCTGGGTGACACGGGCCCGAACCGCGTCGAGCTCCTGCTTCTGCTTCGTCCCAGCGTCGCCCTCGAGCTTCGCGACGGCCTTCTCCTGCTCCGAGAGGGTGTCCGCCCGCGCGTCCGAGATGTCCCCGCGCGCCTTCGTGACCTCGGCCTGCTGGGAGGTCTCGGCCTGGGTGCGGAGGGTCTCGGCTTCGGTGTTGGCCTTCTCGATCTCGGACTTCGAATCTGTGTCCTTGGTGGACACGGCGTCGTCCATCTTGCCGCGGGCCTCCGCGAGCGCCGTGTCCATCACGGCCTGCTGGTCCTCGTCGATGGCACCCTCGACATCGGCCGGGACGCCCATCTGCATGAACTTCTCGACGCCGCTGACGGGCTTGCTGGCATCCGCCTTGGACTTGGCCAGCTCGCGGATCTTGCTTGCCTCGTCGAACACCTTGGGCTGCACGGCGTCGGGGCCGCGGCCGTTCTCGACGGCGGCGCGCAGGTCGTCCCCACCCTTTCGCGCCTGGGCCTCCGCGTCCGTACGGGTGGCCTCCGCCTTGGCGGGATCGGCGTCGCCGGTGAGCTGGACGCGCGGAGCCTCGCCGGGCGAGGTCGGGATGCCGTCCATGTTGGTCGACATGTTCTTGATCGTGGACTTCGCCGCGGCCCGCTTCTCGGCGACGGGCGTCTCCGCGGTCATCCCCTTCATGGCGGCGCCGCCGTCGACCTTGGGCGCGGCCGGGATGATGGTGGGGGTGGGCTGGACCTTCGGGGCGTCCGGGGAGATCTTCTTGTCGTCGATCTTCGCCTGGCCGGCCTTCACCTCGGTCTTGGTCTTGTCGGCGTCCTTCTCCTGGCCGCCGCCCCCCATCGTGGCGTGCAGCTCGGGGACGGCGTCCTGGATGCCCTTCCCGTCCTTCTGCAAGCCGGCGTCGACCGCGCTGCCGACGCCCGCCCACATCTTCGCCTGCTTCGTGGGCGCGGAGCCGAGGAACTCGTTCATGGCGCCCTGGGCGCTCTCGGTGTTCCCGACCGCCACGGGCGCAGCGGGGGCCGCCTTGCCGCCGCCACCGCCGCCGGCCCCGGCGCGCACGCTGCCGCCCTTGCCACC
>JAUXTN010000239.1 GCA_030684355.1 Pseudomonadota bacterium | reverse complement strand
GGTGGCGGCGAGCTGCTCCGCGGCGAACGCGTTCCCGCGGGCCTGGTCGGCGCCCCCGCGCGTGGGCGGGGCGGCCGTGGGCGCGACGGGGGCGACCGTGGGGCCCCCGGACGTGGGGGCGCGGCTGTACGTTGGCAACGCGGCTCCGGGCGGTTCGGGACAAGGTAGCACGCGGGCGGCCGCCCATCTTTCGCCGTCACCCCTTCGCGGGATCCGGGAGCGCCCTCGCCAGCGCCGCCTCCAGCGCGCGGCTGCCGAACGGCTTGGCGAGCGCCCCCGTGAGGCCCTCGGCGAACAGCGCGCGCAGCGCCACCGGATCGTGGTAGCCGCTGCACAGGATGACCTTCGCGTCCGGACGCAGCGCGCGGATCCCGCGAAACACGTCCTCCCCGCCCATGCGCGGCATCGAGCGATCGACGAGGTAGGCGTCGATGCGGTGGCCGTGGGTCCGGGCCGCCTCCAACGCGGCCTCGCCGTCGGACGCGCGAAGGACCGTGTACCCGCGGGCCTCGAGCAGGTCGGCGAAGGTGTCGCGGACGCTCTCCTCGTCGTCGACCACGAGCACGGTGCCGGAGCGCCGCGGCAGGGGGTCCCGCGGGGCCGCCACGGCCGCCGCGAGGGGGTGCCCCAGGCTGGGGAGCAGCACGCGGAAGGTGCTCCCGGCGCCGGGGCTGCTCGCGACCTCGATGATCCCCCGGTGCGCGCGTACGATGCCGAGCACCGCCGCGAGGCCGAGGCCGCGGCCGAGGGCGCGGGTCGTGAAGAAGGGATCGAAGATCCGCGCGAGCGTCGCCTCGTCCATCCCCACGCCGGTGTCGCTGACCTCGACGTAGACGAACTCCCCGGGGGTGGCCTCGGCGCGCAGCCAGCCCCGGGCGAGCCGGTCGGCGTCGGCGGTGGCGAGGCCGCTGCGCAGCGCCACCTCGCCGCCGGTGGACTCGACGGCGGCGACGGCGTTCGTGAGCAGGTTCATCACGACCTGCTGGAGCTGGATGGGATCCCCCGACACCGCGGGGAGCCCCTCGGTGAGCGACTCGTGGAGCACCGTGCTCCGCGGCATCGCCGCGCGCAGGAGGTCGTTCGTCTCGCGGACGATCGCGTTCACGTCGAGCTGCCGGGTCGTCGGGGGGCGCTGCCCCGCGTAGGCGAGGAGCTGCCCGGTGAGCTCGGCCGCGCGCTCGGCGGTGCGTTGGATCCGTTCCAGGCGGAGCGCGACGGCGCCGCCGGTCTCCGGGGCGTCCCCGAGCTCGAGCATCGCCAGCTCCGCGTTGCCGAGGATGCCCGCGAGCAGGTTGTTGAAGTCGTGGGCGACGCCGCCCGCGAGCAGGCCGATCCCCTCGAGCTTCTGGGCGCGGTGGAACTGCTCCTCCGCGAGGCGGCGCGCGGCCTCGGCCTCCCGCTGGCTCCGCCGGGACCGGCGCAGGAGCGTCCGCTGGCGGCGGATGCGGCGCTCGGTGATACGCAGGGCCTCGTAGCTGGACTGGAGCTCGTCGCGCTGGGCCGCCATGACGCGGAAGACCCCGGGCAGGCGCAGGAGCCCCCGCACGGTGGACGCCAGGCGCTGCCATGGGCTCGGGCCCTTCGGCGCGAAGCGGACCTCGTACACCGCCTTGTGTGGCGCAAGCGTGACCTTCACCTCCGCGGGGGGGCACCCGCAGAGCGTGGGGTTGATCTGGAGGCCGCCCTTGAAGATGTAGAATAGCTGCGGGACATCGCGGTACTCGGACGGGATCGTGACACGCACGCGCAGTCGACCGCCGCCCAAGTCCGTGAGCTTCATCCGTGGGTGGTAGAACATCGAGGGCACGACCACCTGGAGCACGATCCGGTAGATCGCGACGGGGTGCGTCACGACGCCGAGCAGGGTGACGAAGACGTGCATCGCGGGCACCTTCGGGGAGGAGGCGCCGACGCTCACGAGCCCCTCCACCCCGACCAGGGCCTCCATCCGCGCGCACAGGTCCGCGAAGACGTCCCAATCGATCCGTTGGGACGCGCGCTCGATGTGCGGGAGCGACACCCCGGTCCCCTCCACGAGGCTCGACCGGGGGATCCCCCGCTCATCCAGCGCGGTGAGCATGGGGGCAATCGCACGACAGCTGACTTCTCGCATCTCTCTGCGGGTAGAGCGCTGACTCTACCTCACTTCTCGGAGACCCGCGTCACCATGCGCCCGGACCGCCGAACGCACCCACGTCGCCGCGGCTCCCGTCCGCGTCGAGACGGGCGGGGTCGCCGGCGTCGACGCCGGGGCTCGTCGGGGTGAGATGGAAGTCGCCCGAGGCGGCGTCCACGAACGCGGGGTCGGCCGCGAAGTTGCCATCGCGGTCGGTGGGGTCCGACATGCCCGAGAAGGCGTCGCCGTCGTTGCCCCAGGCGACCGAGTAGCGCCAGGAGGGCGCGCCCGTGGCGGCCACGCCACCACCGGTGTTGGCCGAGACGATGGTGTCGGAAACCACCGCCGACGCCGCGCCCCGGAGCCCCATGCCGCCGCCCTCGTCCGCCTGGTTTGCGTGGAGCACGACGTTGTAGATGTCGACGTTGACCTGGTCGAAGAAGACGCCCCCGCCCGGCCCGGACGCGACGTTCCCGGTGAAGATGGCGTTCGCCAGCTCGACGCTGCCCATGAGCTGGGCGCACAAGCCGCCGCCCTGCGCCGCCTGGTTGCCGGTCATGACCAGGCGCGCGGTTGACAGGACAAATCCTTTCCCGTCGAACCCGATGCCACCGCCGCAGGAGTCGGACACGTTGTCCTCGAACACCGAGTCGGTGATCTCGACGTCCCAGAACGGGAGGCGGAAGTGCACGGCGCCGCCGTTGCCGGCGGAGTGGTTGCGCCGGTACACGTTGCCCCGCGAGGTCGAGTTGTCGTCGTCGATCTCGAGGGCGCCGCCCGCCCCCTGGCAATCGTTGTCCTCGAACAGGTTGTCGGCGATCTCGGAGGCCGCATGGGAGACCTTCATCGCGCCGCCATCCCCCGCGGCGGCGTTGCGGAGGAAGGTGTTGCCCTCGATCACCGCGGCGCCGTAGAGCATGCGCAGGCCGCCCGCGTCGTCCGCGCTCACGTTGTCGTAGAAGTGGTTCCGGAAGATGCGCCCGGTGCCCGTCACGGTGAAGCCGCCGCCGCCGTCGGACTCCGCGGTGTTCTCGGAGATCTCGTTGTAGGTGATGTCCCCGGCGTGGAGGTCCCCGCCGAAGCCGCCGCCGGTGAAGAGCGCATGGTTGCGGTGCACGACGTTGCGCGTGAACGTGTACGTCCCGTCGAACCACACGCCGCCGCCCACGTGGCCGCTGTTGTCCTCGAACAGGGTCCCGGTGGTGATGCCGCTCGCGCCCATGATGTAGAGCCCGCCGCCGTTGGCGCCCGCGTTCGAGACGACCCGGCTGTCGGTGACCGTCACCGAGCCCCCCAGGAGGTACCCGCCGCCGCCGTCGCCCCCCGACCGGTTGGCCGAGACCTCCGTGCGGGTGAGCGTCACGGCGCAGTTGGCCGTGGCGAGGCCGCCGCCGTTCTGCGCCGAGCTCTGGGTGATCACCACGTCGGTGAGCGTCAGCGTCGCGTTCTCGCACCACACGGCGCCGCCCAGGTCGCTGTCACCGTTCTGGATGGTGATATTTTCGACCGTCACGTCGGCCGGCCCGCTCGCCGAGCTGACCTCGAGCCCGCGCGTCGCCCGGCCGGCGTCGATGGTCGCGCCGGCGGTGCCGCGGAGGGTGAGCGTGCGCCCGTCGATCACGACGGGCTCCGCGAACACCTCCCCACACAACGACAGCACGGCGCCGTCGGGCGCGGCGTCCATCGCCGATTGGATCGAGCGGTAGTCCGAGGTGCCGTCGCCACACACCGTGAGGATCACCTCGGGCGGTTCGACCGGGGCGGTATCGGTGTCGGCCGTGTCCGCGCCGCTGTCGGACGTGTCGGCGGTGTCGGCGGTGTCGGGCTCGGGGAGGTCACCGCCCCCGCCGCCCCCCCCGCCAGGCTTCTTCCCGCCGTCCGTGCCGGCGCATCCGACACAAGCCACCACGAGGATGCCGATGAGCCCCATGCCACGCATTCGCTTGCTCCCACCCACGCAGGGAAGGTAGACACGACCGCGACGGCGGGGAGGGCGCGCCCGTGGGGGCCCCCTCCGAGCTTCTACCCGTTCTCCGCCCGGATCCGGCCGAGCTCTTCCGCGACGACGCCGGCGGTCCAGCCGAGCTGGGCCTCCGAGTGGAGCGACGAGAGGAAGAACCTCAGCCGGGACGCGTTGTCCGCGACCGCCGGGTACAGGATCGGCTGCACGTTGATGCCACGTTTCATCAGGGCGTCGGACAACAAGAGGGCGTGGAAGCTGTTCCCCACGATGACGGGACACACCCCGCTCTCGCCGGCCGAGGGGCCGGTGTCGAGCCCGTGCCGCTGGCAGGCCTGGTAGAAGAACCGGGCGTTCGACTGGAGCTTCGCCACGGGCGCGGCGTCCTGCTCCATCAGCTCCAACGACGCGATCGAGGCCATCGTGTTCGCGGGGGAGAGGCCCGCCGAGTAGATGAAGCCCGGCGCGGTGTACTTCAGCATCTGCACGAGCACGCGCGAGCCCGCGATGTACCCGCCGCACGACGAGAGCGACTTGGACAGCGTGCCCATCCAGATGTCGATCTCGGTGCCGGCCACCCCGAAGTGTTCGGACACCCCGTAGCCGCGCGCCCCCACGACGCCGAAGCTGTGGGCCTCGTCGACCATGAGGAAACACTTGTGGCGCTTCTTGAGCGCCACGTAGGCGGGCAGGTCGCAGATGTCGCCGTCCATCGAGTACACACCCTCGACGACGATGAGCACCTTCTCGAAGTTGGGCCGGAGCTGCTCCAACAACCGGGCGAGCGCGGAGGTGTCCCCGTGCGGGAACGGCCGGCGGGTGGCCCCGGAGAGCTTCATCCCCTGGAACACGGAGTCGTGGATGAGCTCGTCGTGGAGGATGAGGTCCTTCGGCCCGAACAGGTGCCCGACCGTCGTGACGTTGGTCGCGTGGCCCGCGGTGAAGACGATGGCCTCCTCGACGCCCAACGCGCTCGCGATGCGCCGCTCGAGCTCCAGGTGGATCGGCCGCTCGCCGGACGCCACGCGGCTCGCGCTCACGCTGGTGCCGTACTTGCGCACGGCCTCCATCACGCGCTCCTCGACGTAGGGGTGCCCCGAGAAGCCCAGGTAGTTGTACCCGGAGAAGTGGACGCGCTCCTTGCCGCCGATCTCCACGACGTCCCGCGCCGTGCCCTCGAGCACCTTGAAGTACGGGTTGTCGATGCCGAGCATCAGCGCGGCCTGCAGGCGCTGGTCGAGGTCCACCCACGCGGGGAACCGCGCGAAGTCGGTGAATTCGGGCGCGATCGCCAGCTCGCCGGGGAGCGCGCGGAGCTCGCCCTCGACGCCCTCGCCGATGGCCACGACCTCGTCGCCGCGCCGCAGCACCACGGTGCCGGTGAAGCGGTCGCCGGTGTTGGCCTCGAACGTGACCGACACGTCGAGGATCTCGTCGGGGGCCACATGTGCCACGCCGTCGGGGTGCTGCGTCCACGCGCGCACACGCACCGGGAAGCCCGCGCGCTGGCGCTTCTCGAACGCCCAGAGGCCGCACAACTGCAGCGCGGAGTCGATGGCGAGCGGCGAGAAGGTCCACCCGTCCTGGCCCCACGCGAGGCTCGACCCGACGCGCACCTTGCCGGTGACATGCTGCTCGCCGAGCTCGCCGACGGACACGATGCCCCGGAGCAGCGGCCCGTGGAAGGTGTGGTTGCTGTAGAAGTCCGCCAGGGCGGTCTTCGCGGGGGCGCCGCCGGTGGCGACCGCGGGTGCATCGAGCGCGATGCCCGGGGAGACCCGGCCCTCCCAAGCCAGCTTGGATCCGACGAGCACCCGGAAGCGCTCCCCGTCGAGGCGCAGCCGCGCGACGAGCGGCTTCTCGACGATGACCCCGTCGAACAAGGTGAGGTCCCGCACGCTCGTGCCGACCCCGAGGGCGCTGCCGAGCCGCGCCGCCCACTCGAGCACCATCGCCATCGGCACGGTCGGGCGGCCCATGAGCGCGTGGTCGCGCAGCCAGGGCTGCTCGGGGGAGAGCGCCTCGGCGACCTCCAGCGAGCGCCGCGTGTCGGGCAGATCGAGGCCGATCACGACCTCGCCGGGCACGCCGAGCGCCTGGACGAACGCGCGCGCGCCCTGCGCGGTGTCGACGAACACGACGCCATCCTCGCGCATCGCGACGCGCATCGGGAGGGGCACGGTGCCCACCATCGTGGAGTCCGCCCACGGGCCCCACACCTGCACCTGCGCCTGGATGCCGCGCTCCGCGAGCCGGTGGGCCACGCCCACGAGGCCGTCGTTGGCGGCGGCGTACTCGGTCTGGAATGCGTTGCCGAAGAAGGCCGCGTAGCTGCCGATCGCGCTCACCCAGCGCACGCCCGGGCAGGCGTCCACGAGGCGGAGGAGGCCGTTGACCTTGATGTCCCAGGCGGCGGCCCCGTCGACCTTGCCGACCGGGCCGTCCGCGAGGACCCCCGCGGCGTGCACGATGCCGTCGATGCCGTCGAGGACCGGCACGATGCCGCGCACGTCCGCGCGGACGTAGCGGGCGGACGCGCCGAGGCTCGCGAGGGCGTCGCCGGGGTCCTGGCGGGAGCCGAGGAGCACGACCTCCGCGCCGGCGTCGACCAGCGCGCGGGCGAGGACCTGGCCGAGCCAGCCGGTGCCACCGCTCACGAGGATGCGCTGGCCGGCGAGGTGCAGCGGGGCGGGGACGTCGTGCGCCGCGAGCCCGACGACGAAGCGCGCGCCGCCCTCCCAGTGCACGACCGCGTCGCGCTCGGCGGCGGCGAGCTCGCGCCGGGCGTCGTCCTCCGTGCCGACCACGAGGACCACCTTGTGGTCGGGCCACTCGCGCGCGAGCGAGCGGACGAAGCCGGCGAGGCCGCCCGCCTCGGAGACCGCGCCGCCGCCGCCAGCGGGGTCGAGCACCACCGCCACGTCCCCGGGGGGGAGCGCGCGGAGGTCGTCGAGGGTCGGCTTCACGAGCACGCGGCCGCTGGTCTCCCGGGCGTAGCCGGTGAGCGGCGCCGCGCGGAGGACGGGGCGGTAGAGCGCGAGGTCGCGGTCGGGCTCGGTGAGCGCGACGGTGCTGCCCTCGGCGCCCTCGATGTGCCGCACGAGGTCGGCCACGGTGGGGGAGGTGGCGAAGAGCGAGCGCGGGATGCCGGTGAAGCCGGGCACGGCCTCGCCGAGCTTCGTGGAGAGCTCCGCGAGCATGAGCGAGTCGAAGCCCAGGTCGTCGAGGAGCCGCTGCTCCACCCGCAGGGCGTCGAGCGGGAACGCCGAGACCTTGGCCACCACGCGCAGGACGCGCGCCTGGATGTCGTCGTCGGTCGAAGCGACAACGTCCGCCACCTCGGGGGGGGCGTTGCGGGGGGGCTCGCCCCCCTGCCCCAGGACACCGGAACCGCCGTACACGAAGTCAGCGGATGCGCGGCCGGCGCCCTCGGAGATCACCCAGTACTTCTGCGTGGTGAACGGGGTCGGCGGCAAGGACGCGAGGCCCTCGCCGAACGCCGTGAGGTCGACCCGGTGGCCGTCCGCGGCGAGGCGCGCGAGCACGCGCAGGAGCCCGAGGCCGTCGTGCTCCCCTCCGGACGAACCTTCGCTCGCGACGGAGAGGATCTCCGCGTCGGGCACGACCCCGCGGGCAAACGCCGTGAGCGTCGCGCCGCTGCCGAGCTGCACGAAGATGCGGGCGCCCTGGTCCCAGCACTGCTGGAGGCCCCGCACGTACTCGACCGGCGAGGTGGCGTGGCGGGCGAAGATGGCGCGGACGTCCGCGGCCGCCTTGGGGGGCGCCGCGGCGATGCACGACGCCATGGGGGTCGTGGGGGCGGCGAACGTCACCTCGCCGAGCCCGCGGTCCACGTCCGGCTGCACCACCTCGAGCATGGGCGAGTGGAAGGCGTGCGAGACGGGGATGCGACGCGCCTTGAGCCCGGCGGCGGCAAGCGCGGCGAGGGCGGCGTCCACGGCGGCGGTGGGCCCGGAGATCACGTTCTGGCGCGGGTGGTTGCGGTTGGCGATCACCACGGTGGCGGGCAGGTGCGGGGCGATCTCGTCGGCGGTGGCCATGACCGCGGCCATCGCGCCGTGATCGCCGGGCATCGCGGACATCGCCTTGCCGCGGCTCGCGACGAAGCGCAGGGTGTCGCGCACGGGCGCGCCGCCGGAGAGCGCGGCGGCGGTGAACTCGCCGAGGGAGTGGCCGAGCACGACGGCGGGGGTGACCCCGTAGCGGGCGAGCACGGCGGCGACGGAGACGCCGATCGCGAACATCGCGGGCTGCGCGATCTGCGTGTCGGTGAGGGCGTCCTCGGTGGCGTCCGGGGCCCAGATGTACTCGGCGAGCGGGCGCGCGGTGAGGTCGGCGACGGCCTCGGTGCACGCGTTGATGGAGTCCGCGAAGTCCGGCAGGTAGAGCCAGTCCCGCAGCATGCCGACCTTCTGCATGCCCTGGCCGGGGCAGAGGAAGGCCACGGGCACGGGCGCGGGCGCATCCCCGAGGACGGTGTCGCGGTCGAGGGCGCCGCGGGTCGTGGGGTCCTTGGCGAGGGCGTCGGCGGCCCGCTGGAGGCGCGTCACCAGCTCGTCGATCGTGCGGGCCACGATGGCCACGCGCACGGCGCGGCGCTTGCGGCCGAGGTTGATGGTGTGGGCGACGGAGGCGAGGTCTCCGGCGTCCCCCACGGTGGCCGCGAGCTCGGCGCAGTGCTGCCCGAGGAGCGCGCCGTTGTCCGCGCTGGTGACGACGAGGAGGCCCGGGAGCGCGTGGAGCGGCTCGGGGAGGCGCGCGCCGACGAAGATGCGCCCGGAGCGCCCGCTGCCGCGGCCCGACTGGGGGGCCTCTTCGAGCACGACGTGGCCGTTGGTGCCGCCGAAGCCGAAGGAGGAGACGGTGGCGCGGCGCGGGGTGATGCTCCGCCACGGGGCCGCGACGGTGGGGACGGAGAACGTGCCGTCGTCGAGCTGGTGGAGCGGGTGCGGCGCGACCCAGTTCGCCAGCGGCGGGATCGTCTTGTGGTGGAGGGCGAGGACGGCCTTGATGAGGCCGGCGATGCCCGCCGCCGACATCGTGTGGCCGATGTTCGCCTTCGCCGAGCCGATGGGCACGGGGCCGCCGCCGTTGGCCTCGCGGCGCACGGAGCCGAGCATCGTGCGGAGCGCGTTGAGCTCGGTCTTGTCGCCGACCGAGGTGCCGGTGCCGTGGGCCTCGACGTAGCCGATCTGCTCGGCGGTCACGCCGGCGTCGGCCCAGGCCTGCGCGATGACGGCCTCCTGGCCCTCGGCGCGGGGGCTCATCGGGCCGTCGCCGCGGCCGTCGTTGTTGCAGCCGCTGCCGCGGATGACGGCGTAGACGCGATCGTGGTCGCGCACGGCGTCTTCCAGGCGTTTGAGCATGACCATGCCCACGCCCTCGCCCTGCACGAACCCGTCGGCGTCGGCGTCGAAGGGGCGGCAGACGCCCTTCGCGCTGATGGCGCCGATGCGGGAGAACGCGATGAGGTTCTCCGGCGAGAGGTTCAGGTACACGCCGCCGGCCACCGCGGCGTCGATCTGGCCGTCGCGCAGGTAGGTGACGGCGTCGTGGATGGCGACGAGCGCGGAGGCGCACGCGGCGTCGACGGTGAAGGCGGGGCCGCCGAGATCGAGCTCCTGCGCCACCACCGCCGCCGACATGTTGCCGAGCGCGCCCGCCGCGGAGAACGCGCGGGTCTGCGCCACGCGGTTCACCGCCGCCGCGAGGCGTCGGGCCTCCTCGACGGACTCGGCGCCCTGGCCGAGGTCCCCGGACGCCATCATCGCCGCGGCGACGCGGGTGCTCATCAGCGAGCGGTACTCGGTGCAGGAGAGGCCGAGGAAGGTGCCGACGCGGCGCCGATCGAGGGGGCGGCCGAGGGCGCCGGGGCTGGTCGCGCCGTCGCGCCGGTGGTCGACGGCGGGGGCGTAGCCGGCGTCCTGCACGGCGTTCCACGCGGCCTCGAGCGTGAGCCGCTGCTGCGGATCCATCACCTCGACGCGGCGCGGCGGGATGCCGAACTCCAGGGCGGCGAAGCTGCGCACGTCGTCCACGAACGCGCCGTGGGGCGCGTAGTAGCGGTCGGACGCGCGCTGGACGTCGCTGAAGAACGCGGCGTGGTCCCAGCGGTCCGCGGGCGGGGGCCCGAAGGCGTGCCGCCCCGCGCGGATCATCTGCCAGTAGCGCGACACGTTGGGGGCGCCCGGAAAACGACATGCCATCCCGACGATCGCGATCGGGCCACCGGACGTACGCGCCATCTATGTGCTCCTGGCTCTGTTACCGCTGATACCGCGAACGAACCGGCTTAGATCCGGTTCTTCTCGATCAGCGCCACGAGGTCCCCGAAGGTGTTGATGCGGACCATCACCTCGTCGGAGAACTGGACGTCGAGCTTCTCTTCGAGGTACCCGACCATCTCCATCGTCGCGACGGAGTCGAGCCCGAGGTCCCGGATCTCGGTCTCCGGCTTGATGCTCGCGAGCTTGCTCGCCTTGCTCGTGTCCACCGCGGTGATCGCGGCCTTGATGAGTTCCATCGCTTCCATGTTCGGAGACATCGTAGGGATCCTTCGTAGACGTAGTTCAGGAGGGGCGGTTGAAGACCTTGCTCGCGGCGTGGGTAGCACGTCCGAACAGGGAACGGGCGAGGTGGCGGGCCACCGTGAGCTTCTCGCCCGTGGCCCCGAGCGTGCGCACTCCCTCGCCGCCGAGCTCGCCCGCGAGGTACTGCTCGCGCGTCTTGCGGCGTTGCAGCTTGCCGGAGCTGGTCTTCGGGAGCTGGCCGGCACCCAGGAGCACCACGTCCGCCACCTTCAGGGAGAGGCGGTCGGCCACGGCCAGGGCGATGGCCTCCTTCAGGTCGGCCGGGGGGTCCGCGCGGGTCTCGGCGACGACGACGAGCTCCTCGCTCTCCTTCCCGGGGCGGGAGAACGCCACCACGTTGCCCTTGCGCACGCCGTCGATCTCGGCGACCGACCACTCGATGCTCTGGGGGTGGTGGTTGCGGCCGTTGAGGATGATGAGGTCCTTGCTGCGGCCGGTGATGAAGACGTTGCCCTCGTGGAGGAACCCGAGGTCCCCCGTGCGGAGCCACACCGTCGTGTCGCCGTCTCCCTCGGAGAGCGGCCGGTAGACCTCGTTGGTGGCGGCCTCGTTCTTCCAGTAGCCCTCGGTGAGCGAGGGGCCGGCGAACGCGATCTCGCCCTCGCGGTCCTCGCCGAGGAGCTTGCCGTCGGTGTCGAGGATGCCGATCCGGTGGTCCTTGAAGGGCTTGCCGCAGCCGACGAAGGAGAGCGCCAGGGCGTCATCGTCGGGGTTCACCACGCGGCCCTCGCCGCGGAACGCCTCGGCGTCGAGCAGGAGCACCGGGAGCTCCGACCCCACCGGCGCGAACGACATGGCGAGCGTCGCCTCGGCCATGCCGTACGCCGGCATCGGGACGCCGGGCTTCAGGCCGCACCCGGCGAAGCGATCCACGAACTCCAGCATGACGTTCGCGTTGATGGGCTCGGCGCCGCAGCCGATGAGGCGGACGCGGGAGAGGTCCCAGGTGGCGAGGTCCTTCTCGGACGCGCGCTTCGTCGCGAGCGCGAACGCGAAGTTCGGCCCGAACGAGAGGGTGCCCTTGAACTCGTGCATCGTCTGGAGCCAGATGTTCGGCCGCTTGACGAAGGAGAGCGTCGGGATGAAGACCACGTCCGTCGCCTTGAAGAGCGGCGTGATGACGAAGCCGATGAGGCCCATGTCGTGGTAGAGCGGCAGCCAGCTCACCGCGACGTCGCTCCCGAGCTCCAGGCCCATGCCCTCCGTCGCGATGGCCCAGCAGTTGGCGACCAGCGACTTGTGCGTCACCATCACGCCCTTGGGGGCGGAGGTCGAGCCGCTCGTGAACTGGAGGAACGCGAGATCGTCCGCCGTGAGCGTCGGCAGCGGGCCGGGGCTCTTCTTGCCGAGGTCCAGGTTCTCGACGACGACGAGATCCTTCAGCGTCGGTACCCGCGGAACAACCTGCCACAAGATGGACGAGAGCGCCTTGTCCGTGACGATGAGCTTCGCGCCGGCCACCTCGATGATGGTGACCGCGCTGTCGGCGTAGGCGTCGAGCTTGCCGAACGAGAGCGGCGGGAACATCGGCACCGGCACGAGCCCCGCGAGGAGCGCGCCGAGGAAGGTGATGACGAAGTCCTGGGGCTGCGAGAGCACCATGGCCACGCGATCCCCGCGGGTGAGCCCGTGGCCGAGCAGGGCTAGGCCGCGGGTCTCCGCCGCGCGCCACAGCGCCGCGTAGGAGAAGAACGTCGGCTTGTTGGCATTGTCTAAAAACGTGTAGCCGTGATCCTCGATCCCGCTGATGCGACGCAGGGCGTCCACGACGGTGGCGGGCGCCCGGGAAAGATCGACAGCGGACGGATCGACAGTCGACATGGGCCCTCCTTTCGGCCCCCCGTGTGGATCAGCGGCAGGCTGCGGGGGCCGCACCTCTAGCACAGGCTGCCGACGTCGGCCAAGTGCCTGTTCGGAGATACACAATCAACTCACTGGTCAGTTTTGATTACGCACCTGGGTGCGTTCGGACCCAACTGTGGGCGGGCGCCGGTTTGGTACGTTCGGGGGGCGCTTAGGGTCCGTCCTGAGGGACGGGCCCTTAGGGGGTGTGTCCCTGCGCGGGCCGTCGGAAGCTCCACGTGAGCGCCGGCGGGGTGAGCAGCGTGGTGAGGATGACCATGATCACCACCGCGGTGAACGTGCCGTCGTCGACGATGCGCTCGCCCGCCACCGTGAGGCCGAGGCCGATGTTGGCGAAGATGAGGCCCACCTCGCCGCGGGGGATCATGCCGATGCCGACCGGGAGCTTGCGGATCGACTTGTCGAACACGCCCAGCATGCACACTTGCTTGCCGACGACCGCCGCCGCGGTGAGCGCGAGGGCGAGGCCGAGGACCTCGACGTGGGCGAACGTCGAGAGGTCGACGCGGAAGCCCATCACCACGAAGAACACGGGCGCGAGGAAGTGCGAGACCGGGTGGATGAGCTCCTCGAGGTCGTGCTCGCCCTTGTCGACGAAGGGCTTGTAGTGGGCGCCTTCGAGGATGAGGCCGGCGGCGAAGGCGCCGACGATGGGGGCGAGGCCGAAGACGCCGGCGAGCCAGGACAGGGCGAAGCAGAACGCGAGGCTGATGCCGAGGAGCACGCCGCCGCCGCGGAGCCGGGCGGCGTTCCGGTACAGGATCGGGGCGAGGAGCACGCCGAGGCCGACGGAGCCGCCGAGGAAGAGCACCGCCTTGCCGACGATGACCGCGATGGGGCCGAGCTCGGGCGCGAGGCCCTGGTCCGCGGACGCGATGATGCCGCTCACCGCCGCGAGGGCGACGAGGCCGAGGACGTCGTCGATCACCGCCGCCCCGAGGATGACGCGGGCCTCCTTGCTCTGGCTCTGCCCGATGTCGCGCAGCACGCGCGCGGTGATGCCGACCGAGGTGGCGGTGAGCGTGGCGCCCAGGAACAGGTGCACGTACATCGAGTGGTCGGGGAGCAGCACCGCGCCGACGCCGTAGCCGAGGATGAACGGCGCGATGACGCCGAGCACGGCGACGACGGTCGCGGAGACGCCGACCTTGGCCATCTGCCCCACGGTCGACTCGAGGCCGACCTCGAAGAGGAGCACGATCACGCCGAGGTTGGCGAGGGCGTCCACGATCGGGTCGGTGCCGATGAACCCGAGGGCCTCGATGCCGAAGAGGCCCAGGTTGCCCACGAGCACGCCGCCGAGGAGCTCGCCGAGGACCGCGGGCTGCCCGAGGCGCTGGGCGACGTCGGCGCCGAGCTTGGCCGCGAGGAGGATGATCGTAAGCGCGAGGAGGGTGCCGCCGAGCCCCGCGTGCCCGTCGCTCGCGACGGCGATGGCGGGGAGCGCGCAGAGGAGCAGCGGAACCAGGGGGAGGCGGCGCCGCCGGCTCGCAGCACCGCGGGATCGTCCGAGCAAGGGAACCTCCGGGCCGGGGGTCTATCGCATCGGGTCGGGGTTCGGTTGGGGGGGGCGGGGTCGGAGGGCGGCGGGATCGGGGGGCGGTTGTGGCGGGGGGGCGGTTGTGGCGGGGGGGTGTTTCTCGGGCGGTCCCCCGACCGCGGAGGTCGCCGGAGGCGGGCAACACTCGGCCCGCCGCGCGCGCGCCCCCACCCCGGCCCCCGCCGACGTTAGTCGCGCCGCATGAACGCCTGGCCCGGCCTGCCGATCACCGTGATGTCGACCCACATCGACATGTTCGGCCACGTCAACCACACGCGGTACCTCGAGTACATGGAGTGGGCGCGGTTCGCGTGGGCTGCGGCCCTCGGCGTGCCGCTCCCCGAGCTCGTCCGCGACCAGGGCATCGGCCCCGCCATCATCCGCGCGCAGCTCTCGTTCCGTCGCGAGTGCCGCCTCGGCGACGAGCTCGTCGTCACTGTCCGCGCGCTCTCCGCCCGCCGCGGCATCGGCCGGCTCCACCAGGACATCGTCGACCGCCGCACCGACGAGCGCGTCTGCGACGCGGAGATGGCGTTCGTGATGCTCGACCTCGCGACGCGCAAGGCGGTGCCGCTCCCGGCGTTCTTCCTGGAGCAGCTGCCGAAGTAGGTGGGCGGGGCCCCGCGCTTCGCGCGGGGCCCCTTGTGCGGGGGCTCCCGCCCCCGCAACGCCCCCGGGGATGCGTAGGGGTGGGCGTTCCCCGCATATCCAATACATCTGCGTCACGACGCCGGGTCGCGAGCGGCGCCTCCGCGGATGCCGTCCGCCGCGCCGCGCTCGGGGCGCGGCGGACGATGGCGGCGACGGCGGCGACGGCGGCGACG